>JAWLEO010000040.1:0-27408 GCA_041686075.1 Bacteroidales bacterium
ACAACGTTCTTTTAATAATGGAAAATAAATATTAACCTTGCATTAAAGTGGTATACTTTTGAAGTGAAATAGTGGTATGGTTTTCAAGTGAAGGAAACATCTTTACCAATATCAATGCCAACAACCAATGTGTTTTCAGTAATTTTTGTAACTTTGAGTAACTTTTTTTTCATAATAAACTGCTTTTCTTGTTTTGGTTAATTCTTACCTAAAGAAAGCAGTTTATTTTTTTCTGCAATATAGTAAGCTCGTTACTTGTAACTCTTCATTTCCTCAGCCTTAGCCTTAGCCTCAGCCTTAGCCTCAGCCTCAGCCTCAGCCTCAGCCTCAGCCTCAGCCTCAGCCTCAGCCTTAGCCTTAGCCTCAGCCTTAGCCTTAGCCTCAGCCTCAGCCTCAGCCTCAGCCTTAGCCTTAGCCTTAGCCTTAGCCTTAGCCTTAGCCCCTCAGCCTCAGCCTCAGCCTTAGCCTTAGCCTTAGCCTTAGCCCCTCAGCCTCAGCCTTAGCCTCAGCCTCAGCCTCAGCCTCAGCCTTAGCCTTAGCCTTAGCCTTAGCCTTATATAATTATATCTGATTTATTTTCCCAGTTACTATTTTTTTTGTAACTTATAGGAGGTGTCATACTGAAGTAAGGGCTTATTGGGTAAATAATTCACAAGTTTCTGACTATTATATATATACACTAATTATGGCAGATAAATTTTTTAAATATTTCGATGAAAGGTACAGGGGAAATGTGTTAAGGGATTCCTCGGAAAGTTTTGGTCCTATTGTTACGATATCAAGGCTTACAGGTTGTGATGCTGTGGCTGTTGCGAAAAGACTCGTTAAGTGCCTGAACAAAGAACAAAACACAACTAAATGGAGGTGGATTGATAAGGAAATATTATTAAATGCTGCACGCGAGTTGGATACAGGGGAGCATAATGTTGAAAGTTTTACCAGGCGGCAGCAGCTCTCCAGTTTCTCGGAAATGCTTATGGCGGTATCGGGAAAATACATTAGTGACGCCAAATTGAAGAAGACTATCAAGGAGGTTGTGCTTACAATATCCAAGGAAGGCTATGTTGTTCTTGTAGGCAGGGGTGGGGTAGCTCTGACAGGTTCAGTAAAAAGAGCACTCCATGTGCGGCTTGTTGCACCTTTTTACTGGAGGGTTGAAAATATTATTAAGAAAAAGAACCTTGATATAGAAGCCGCTGAAGAGTTTATTGTTGAAACAGATGAAAAGAGGCATAACATTATAAGTAATTTCCTTGACAGGAAGCCAATAAGTCTTGATTATCTTTTTGATATTACCATGAACAGGAGTTCATTTTCGGTTGATCAGATTGCTCAAACACTGTGCTTGCTGTATGACAAAAAAATTAAAGCTGTTTTATCCGGTGAATTGAAATCAAGGGGAGGTTCTTTGATGGATACATACGGATAAAAAAAAGAGGATACCAGGTAGATATCCTCTTTTTATGAATGTTTTGTTTAGTATTCAATTGGCTTGATGAAGTTTTTGGCAATATTCTGGATATGTTTTCTTACCCTGCCATCCAGTGATTTCTTATAAACATCCCAGTCGGTAATCTTTTCTCTTGCCACTCCTGAGTCCATGGCTGCTTTGGCAACAGCTGAAGCCACCCATGATATAAGTCTCATGTCAAGTGGTTTTGGAATGATATAATCCTTACCAAATTCAAGTTTTTCAACGTTATATGCCTGTGCAACCTCATCCGGGACCGGTTCTTTTGCCAGGTCGGCCAGTGCATATGCAGCTGCAAGTTTCATTTCTTCATTTATGTCTTTTGCCATAACATCGAGTGCGCCCCTGAAGATAAAGGGGAAGCCGAGAACATTATTGATCTGGTTCGGATAGTCGGACCTTCCGGTGGCGAAAATAAGGTCATCCCGGGTTGCCATTGCATCTTCGTATGATATCTCAGGGTTGGGATTAGCCATTGCAAAAACAATTGCATTGGGAGCCATGCTTGCCAGCATTTCCTTTTTCATCATATCTGCAACTGACAGTCCAAGGAAGAGATCTGCATCAACACAGGCTTCAGCGAGTGAGGCTATATCCCTTTCTGTTGCAAATTCAGCCTTGTATTTATTAATATCAGTCCTTTTTTTATTGATTACTCCTTTGGAATCGACCATTACTATGTTTTCTTTTTTGATCCCAAGGGCAACATAGAGCTTTGTACATGATATTGCACCGGCTCCTGCTCCGCAGACAACCATCTTGACATCTTCTATCTTTCTGCCGGTTATTTCCAGGGCATTAAGGAGGCCTGCTCCGGATATGATTGCGGTGCCATGCTGGTCGTCATGGAAAACGGGAATGTCAAGGTCTCTTTTAAGCCTTTCTTCTATCTCAAAGCATTCAGGCGCCTTGATATCTTCAAGGTTAATGCCACCAAAAGTAGGTGCTATCTTTGTACAAAACTCGACCATTTTATCAACATCCTTTTCGTCAACCTCAACATCAAAAACGTCAACGTCTCCAAAGACTTTGAAGAGTAATCCTTTGCCTTCCATAACAGGTTTACCGGCCAGGGCACCTATATCACCCAGGCCTAGGACAGCTGTCCCATTTGATATTACTCCAACCAGGTTAGCCCTGGCTGTATACTGGTAAGCATCAAGAGGATTATTTTCAATTTCTTTACATGGGAAGGCCACTCCCGGGGTATAGGCCAGACTCAGGTCAAATTGAGTATTGAAAGGTTTTGTAGGAATAACTTCCACCTTTCCTTTGCGCTCTGTACCGTGGTACTTGAGAGCATGTTCTTTTGTGACTTTTGGCATAGCTCGGATTTATTAGATTATATACTATGGTTATTTATGAATTCTGTTATTTTATCCTTACTCTTTTTGTGTATATATATGATATCGTCGTTGTATTTTTCCGGCTCACTGATTTGGTTTAGTCTTTTTTTTACGGGCATGTATGGTATGTACCCTTCTTTTGTTAATATATCATTTATTAGTTTCCGGTTACCTCGTTCCACTTCAATCTGTATTATTGGCCTGTCACGTCTGATAATTTCCATAAAGCCAGGAATTACATGGTCTTCGTACCCCTCAATATCACACTTAATATAGTCAACCTTATCAAGATTACCGAAAAGCGAAGAGGGCTCTTTTATCTCAACATTAAAATCCGTATCAACCTCTTCTGATTCCCCAGGCTTTAAAATACGGGTTAATCCGTGCCTGTATGGCTGATTGCCCGGGATACCCATATCTGCCATTGAATCCTTATCCCCAAGTGCGTATGGAATTATTACCGTGTTAGAAGTCCCTGCAATATTTTTCTTCAGTATTTCCCGGTATAAGGGTACCGGCTCTACGGCCCACACAATTCCTTCGCTCCCCGTTGCACCGGAAAAGATCTTCGTATAATAACCAAGATTAGCCCCAATGTCAATGATCGTGTCTCCTTTTTTGATCAGTTTCGAAACAAAATAGTGTATTTTGAATTTCTTTGAGATCTTCAGAAGCCCTGAATAATACAGGGTGAAAAAGAAAATACTTATTATCCTGAAATAAATCCTCTTACCAAAGATCTGGTATAATACTCTTTTAATGAACTTCATTAGTAGTTAATAATCAAGGATTTAATATCAGAGTATAAACATCCTCTCAGTGACACTAAAATACAATTTAAATAGATATTATGAAACAATTCAGTAAATGATATTTATGTCAGATAACATGTTTTTATGAAATTTGCCTCACTCCCTTCGACAGGCTCAGGGCAAGTCGTTCGGCGTAATTGGCCTCACTCCCTTCGACAGGCTCAGGGCAAGTCGTTCGGCGTAATTGGCACTGCTGGCGCAGTGCGTAATTTGCTCCCTTCGGTCGCGTAACTGGCACTGCTGACGCAGTGCGTAACTGGCCTCACTCCCTTCGACAGGCTCAGGGCAAGTCGTTCGGCGTAATTGGCACTGCTGGTGCAGTGCGTAATTATTTTAGCCATATAACGAGGTCTTTTTATCTAAGAGCTGCAGGGCAGGTGATAAACAAAATTGGTCACCAGGGTGTTTTACAAAGAGATACCGGGGTCCATGTTTTTGTTGGATTCGAGAATAAGAAAAAATAGAGAATTTACTTGAAATTAAATAATAATTTTAAATTAGCGATATGAAAAATCTCAATTACAGCGTTCTGGCCCTCTTTATTGCAGTTTCAGTTAGTGCATGTTCAACCAGCACGGCAGCTGAAAATGGTGAAGGAGATAAAAAAAGGAATGAGGCCGAAGTTTCGAAAGTACAGGAAGGTTCAATTAATCTTACAAAGGAAGAATTCCTTCAAAAGGTTTATAATTACGAGAAGAACACCGAATCATGGATTTATGAAGGAGACAAACCCGCAATAGTTGATTTCTACGCTGATTGGTGTCAGCCATGTAAAATAGCCAGCCCTATTCTGGATGAGCTGGCCAAAGAATATGCAGGGCAGATTTATGTATACAAGGTAAATACTGAAAAGGAAAGGGAACTGGCTACCGCATTCGGCATAAGAAGCATACCCACTTTTCTGCTCATTCCTATGAATGAAAGACCACAGGTATTCAGTGGTATAGGGCAGACAGAAGAAGCCACAAAGCAAATCTTCGTACAGGCAATAGATCAGGTCTTATTAAAAAATAAAAGAACAGAATAAATGAGCTCGGCGGCACACGGGCACAGGTCTGGAGACCTGCGCCAGCATTAAGTCAGAATCGCGCCAGCGTAGGTGGAGCCTCAGCCTTAGCCTTAGCCTTAGCCTTAGCCTCATTATATTTGGCATTGATAATTTATTTGGATATTTTCACGCGTGATTATTTTAGGAAAGAATATCTAAATTAATGGAAAAGCATTACTCTATTGGTGTTGATATAGGAGGCAGCCATATAACTTCCGCTGCTATCGACCTTGAGAAAAAAGAAATAATAAGAGACACCATTGTTGAAAAGGATGTCGATAACAAGGGCACCGCGCGTGAAATAATTGACAGGTGGTCAGAATCACTTTCCGAAACAATTCAAAGAGCGGGAAAAGAAAAAATTGCGGGTATTGGTTTTGCAATGCCCGGACCTTTCGATTACGTAAATGGAATATGTCTTATCAAGGGAGTGCCCAAGTATGAGAAGCTTTATGGTACCAATGTGGGGGAGGCTATTTCAGAGGCTCTTGACCTATCACCTGACATTCCCGTACGATTTATGAATGATGCTTCTTCTTTTGCAGTAGGTGAAGCATGGGCAGGTAGAGCTGCCGATAGCAGGAGATCAATGGCCATAACACTGGGAACTGGCCTGGGCTCCGCTTTCATAGCTGACAAAGTTCCGGTGGTGACCAGTGACAAGGTGCCTGAACTGGGCTGTGTTTACCATATAAGTTATCGCGATGGAATAGCCGATGATTATTTCAGTACACGTTGGTTTACAAAACAATATAAGGAGATAACAGGTAAGGATAGCAGTGGGGCTAAGGACATAGCTGAGGCAGCTGAATCTGATAGTCGTATAAAAAATATCTTTGTTGAATTTGGGACATCCCTTGCTTCATTCCTTTCTCCTTATCTTAAAGACTTTGGCGCAGAGGTGCTGGTCATGGGTGGTAATATTTCCCGTGCCTATGATTTATTCGGCCCTGCCCTGGAAGATGAGTTGAAAAGGCAAAAATGCAATACCATACCCTTACTGTCTGAGCTAAAGGAAGATGCAGCCCTCTTAGGCAGTGCATACCTTCTTGATGATTCTTTCTGGAGCTCTGTACGGGGATCACTTCAATATATGTAACAGAAAAAATAAATAACATGAGTTCAAAGATCAACTTATACAGGGTAGTCCCTGTTTTGATGTCCTTTTTCGTGATGAGTTTTGTTGACCTGGTAGGCATAGGTGTCGACAGGGTTAGCCTCGATATGGACCTCAGCCCCACAATGGCCCAACTGATACCCTCAGCAGCATTCCTGTGGTTTTTTCTCCTTTCGGTGCCCTTTGGCGTATTGCAGTCAAGACTGGGAAAAAGATTTATGCTCAATATAGGAATGCTTGTGACTGCATTGGGATTAATTGTGCCTTTCTTTTTCTATTCTTTCGCCATGGTGCTCATAGGCTTTGCACTTCTGGGAATAGGTAACACCATTGTACAGGTATCTGCAAACCCCTTACTCGTTGACGTTGTGCCCGGAAACAGGGCATCGAGTTTTTTGAGCTTTTCACAGTTCATCAAGTCAATAGGTTCAATGATAGGGGCTCCACTTGCCGCTGTATTTGCATCCTGGTTTGGTGACTGGAAAGTATTGTTCCTCGCATTTGGCATAGTATCCGTTTTAACAGTTGTATGGTTAGGATCGGTGAATATTGATGAAACCAGGGAAGGTGAAATTAAGGCATCTTTTGGTTCTGCTTTCAAACTGCTTGCTAATAAATTTGTCTTGTTGATGGTGCTGGCAATATTTGTTGTTGTTGGTGTTGATGTAGGTTTTAATTCCAACTCAGGCCAGTTCTTCATAAATAGTTTCGGACTGGAACAAACAGCCGGGGAGTCGGCACGGAGTGTATATTTCTTTGGAAAAATGCTGGGTACTTTCGGTGGTGCACTGCTTCTAACACGGGTAGCTTCACGCAAATTCTATATGTGGACAACAATACTGGGCATTTTATGTTTTGTGATAATACTGATTTTACGTTCAGAAGCTGCAGCCTGGATATTAACCTTTTTTATCGGACTTACCGTTGCAAATATCTTCCCCCTCGTGTTTTCCATAGCTGTTGAAGAATACCCCAGCAGGAAAAATGAGATTTCAGGTCTTATGATGATGGCAATATCCGGTGGAGCGGTAATACCCCTTTTAATAGGCTGGATTACTGATATCAGCTCTTATCTAATTGGGATGTCAGTCCTTCTGGTTTGCATGTTCTACCTGCTGTCAGCAGCAGTGTATGCTATAAGATTTCATCAGAGACGGGCTGAATGAAGGGTGCTCTAAGAAATACTTCACAATATATTTTACCTCTTCAAAAGAAGCATGGTCCACCAGGGGATTATGATATATATCCGGTATATTCCATTGAAGGAGGAAAGATCTTCAGCACTTATGGATCCTTTGCTGCAATGCTGCCCGAGAGTGGAACAATCATTATCGATGGTTTTGCCGGTATTTGTTTCGAGGGCTTTATTGAAGAAATTAAAAGGTGCCTGACAGAAGAAAACAGATCTCTGCCTCAATTTATAAATGTAGAGGAAGCCTTGCTGAGTGATAAAGAGATTGAAGATGTTGTATCAGGATTTACAGGAGGGGACGACCCTCTATTTGGGCGAAGGGCAGATCTTGTCCTGCTTGATTTTTTCGATATAAAAAAAATTAATCAACTCAAAAAAGATAACAGTTACAGGCTTATTTACGGAACCGGGGCGTCCCTTGTCGACAGTAAAGCCTTCCTGATCTACATTGACCTTCCAAAGAATGAGGTGCAATTCCGCTCGCGGGCCGGCATGAAAACAAATATCGGAACACAGCCTGTTAATCCCAAACATGATTATAAGAGAAATTATTTCGTCGACTGGTTTGTGCTTAAAAGACATAAGGAAGACATATTAGCTGATATTGACCTTTTTGTTGACGGTCAAAGACCTGGTGAAATAACGTTTATCAAGGGAAATGATCTCCGTAAAACTATCAGGGATATCTCGCGCAATGCTTTCAGGGTTCGTCCCTGGTTTGAACCGGGTCCCTGGGGTGGTACATGGATGAAGGACAGGATACATGGCCTTAATAAAGACGTCCCAAATTATGCATGGTCATTCGAACTCATAAGCCCGGAGAATGGTTTGATACTGGAAAGCGGTGACTTGATGCTTGAATTTTCTTTTGATCTCCTGATGATGCAGGAATCGACTAATGTTCTTGGTGATTGCCAGGAGGTGTATGGAAAGGAATTTCCCATACGTTTCGACTACCTGGATACATATAATGGCGGAAACCTATCGATACAATGTCACCCGCGTCCTGAATATATAATGAAGGAATTCGGCGAGAATTTTACCCAGGAAGAGGCATACTATGTAATGGATACCAAAGATGATGCTGTAATTTACCTAGGCTTTAATGAAGATATTGATCCGGCACAATTCCGGGACGAATTAGAACACAGTTACAATAAATCGGTTCCTGCCGATATTGAAAAACATGTCCAAACACACCGGGCCTCGAAGCACGATCTTTTCCTGATACCATATGGAACCGTCCACGGATCGGGAAGGAATAACCTGGTGCTTGAGATCAGCTCCACACCTTATATTTTTACTTTTAAGATGTACGACTGGCTGAGGCCTGATCTGGATGGAAAGCCCAGGTCGCTGAATATTGACAGGGCTATGCAAAACCTATATTTTGAAAGAAAAGGAAGAACAGTAAAGGAAGAATTGATTTGTAAACCCGAAATTATTGCCAGTGGCGATGGCTGGGAGCTTGAACATCTTAAAACACATCCCACTCATTTTTATGATGTTCACAGGTATAAATTCAACACACGTGTATTAATACGGACTGAAAACAAATGTCATGTGCTGAACCTGGTTGAGGGGGAATATATTATACTTGAAACATTAAACGGCATCAGGAAAATATTTAATTATGCTGAAACTTTTATCGTACCGGCTGCCGCAAGAGAATATCTTCTTATTAACCAATCGGACCGTCCGGCCATGGTAGTAAAGGCATTTGTTAAATGAAGCTTTACTGGAATACTGGAATATTGAGTCCACTCCGAAAAGTCTCACCCGGAGGATGAAAATAATAATAGCCACAGTCACACCTGTGGGGAAGGAATAACAAAAACCAATCTCACCGCCGGAGGCGGGTGAATAATTATGGATTTCCCGCCTCCGGCGGTGATGGTTTGGTCACTGACTCAGTCCCGGGGTGTAACCCGGGCTATTATTATTAACCCACTCCGTGGGTATTAGGTATTTAGCGAATATCCCACCCCTTAGATTAAAACCGGCTTCAAAGTTTGTTTATCATAAGTTCTGACTTTTCGGAGTAGACTCAATATTGGAATGATGGAACCGAGGATCCACGAAAAAGCAAAGCTTTTTCGGGACCTTAGCCTTCCCCTTAGCCTTAGCCTTAGCCTTAGCCTATTTAATTAGCGTATAAACATCCTTTTTTGTAAATTGCCTTCTGGCAAAAGCGGGTAGACGTTCGAACATTAAAATAAACTAATATATATGAACGAAAATAAATCAGGCAGAAGGGATTTTATCAGGAAATCTGCAGCTGCCGCATTTGCTTTGACCCTTGTTCCAAGGCATGTACTTGGAGGCAGGGGATTCATTGCGCCCAGTGATCAGCTTACAAAGGGAATCATAGGTGTAGGGAACATGGGCCGGGGTCATATACCATATGAAGGAACACGTGTCCTTGCCGTATGTGATGTCGACAGAAACCACCTTAATCTGGCACTTGAGCAGTTAGGGGGAGGTGTTGACTCATACCATGATTTCAGGGATTTGTTGGCCCGCCAGGATATTGATATCGTGCATATCGCCACACCACCGCACTGGCATGGCATAATGGCAAAAATGGCTGCTGAAGCCGGAAAGGATATCTGGTGTGAAAAACCCATGACACGCACTATAGGTGAAGGAATAGAAGTTGTTAAAGCGGTTAAAAAATATGGCCGTATGTTCAGGCTGAATACCTGGTTCAGGTTCAGGGACCAGTTTTATGGCCTGGGCACCACTGTTGAGCCATTAAAAAAATTGATTGACAGTGGGGTATTAGGTTGGCCACTTAAGTTTACAATTAGCGGTATAACGGGCTTTGACTGGAAATTTTACTGGAGCGGTGAATATAACCTGAAACCCATGGCTGTGCCTGATCATCTTGATTATGATTTCTGGCTGGGGCCGGCCCCATATAAACCATACAATCCTGAAAGAGTGCATTCCAAGTTTCGTGGTTACTGGGATTATGACGGCGGGGGCCTGGGGGACATGGGGCAGCATTATCTCGATCCCGTGCAATATATGCTCGGTAAGGATAATACCAGTCCTGTATATATAGAAGTTGACGCTCCTCAACAGCACTATGACGCCGTTGGTTCCTGGAGGAGGATAGAATATACATATGAAGACGGTTGTAAGATAATACTTGATGGGGCCAATGCCGACAAAGACGCCCCCTACCTTGAAGGACCACACGGTAAGATATACAAGGGATTCAGATCAACGATACCCGATATTCAGCAATTAATAGACAGCCAGCCGGAACCTGAACCGCAGATTACTACTTTCAGTGAGTCTGTGCGTACAAGAAATAAATTTGCCCTGAATGAAGAAAACGGCCACAGGTCGTCTACAATAGTGAATCTCGGGGTTATAGCGGTACGACTGGGTCGTAATCTTACTTATGACCCTAGAAAACAGAGGTTTGTTGATGATGAGGGAGCTAACAGGCTAATTTATCAAGCAATGAGAGGTCCATGGACAATCTAAAACAGTATGCTATGAAAAAAATATTCATTATATTCATCCTTATTTTAAGTTCATTACCTGGATATGCCCAGGACAGGAGGACGACGGAAACAAAGGTGGCTGATCTTCTCGCTATGATGCCTGTCAATAATATTGCTGAACTCAACAAAGAGATGCAGGAGATGAGCAAGCTGGGCCCGGAAGGAAGGCAAATGATAACTGACATGATAGTGCCACCGGGTAGTGGTGATGACACGAAGGCACGCTTTGCCATCGAGAGTTACTCACGCTACCTATCGGAATATGGTCATGATAATGAAAGATATCAATGGGAATCTGAATGTATCGATGCAGTGCTGGCTTCGGGATATCCCATGGTTAGATCCTTCTTCCTTTCACAGCTCAAATATATAGGAGGAAAGCGATCTGTTGAATTTGCATCGGGATTTTTAACAGATGAGGAAATGTGTGAACCTGCAGTGGCTGTAATAGCAGCCTGTAATGATCCTGTGAGCGAGGATCTTCTGGCAATGAGCCTCCAGATAAAAACACTGCCCTGCGCGGAATCAGTAATGAATACACTGGCAGCGATGAAGTCTGACAAGGCAGTAAATGAGTATCTCTACTGGTACATGTCAGGGGATAAAAGTACAGGAGCAGCAGCTCTTAATGCTATGGCTGAAAGTGCATATGAAAATGTTTACCCTGTACTGGCTTCTGCTGCTGAGGATGCCTCTTATGGCTGGGATCCGACCGGGGCAACAGCCTCACTGGTTCAGTATGCCAGAAATTTAGGTGATAAGGGTGATATGAGGAACATGGAGAAGATATGCAGGGATGTATTCAGCAATGCCACCGTGGAGTATAAGATAGCCGCTCTTGAAGCCCTTGTTTATTGCAAGGGATATGAGGCTATCGAATACTTGCTTACAGGCTTCCGCGACGGGGAACATGAGTACAGGAAAGCCATCCTTGACCTGGCTGGAGAAATACCTGGTAAGGCGGCGACACGAAAATGGATTAATATGTTACCGGCTGTTGACTATACCCAAAAAGCTGAGATAATTGAAATGCTGGGTGAAAGAGGAGATTTATTGGCTGTCTCACCCATTAAAGATGCCCTCTTCAGTTCCTCGCCGGTACTAAGGGTAAAGGCGGCGATGGCATTGGCAAAATTGCAGGGAAGGGAATCAGTCCAGGAGCTTACAGATTATATAAGATCGTACCAAACAGCTGATGACCAGATAGCCGGATACCATGCCCTCAGGACCGTTTTGGACTCCAGGAGAAGAGATGTAATTGCCGATGCTCTTGAGGGATCAGGAAATCATACAAAGGAAACACTTCTTATACTCCTGGCTGAAGGAGGTGAAAAAAGGTTCTTCAACACCCTTTTTAAGTATACTTCATCTTCTGATCCCAAGCTCCGATCAATTGCTTTTTCTGAGTTAAAATCACTGGCCGGGAAGGAGAACCTGGAACAACTGATCGATCTTCTTTTGAAAACTACCGACAAAGGTGAAATAGAACATGTGCAGAAGTCAATCGTAGCTGCTGCCGGGGATATCACCGAGGAAGAGGAAAGAACTTCCATGATAATTAAAGCAATGGAAGATACGGAACAGAAAGAAAAATTTTTTTCCGTACTTGCTGAACTGGGTGGGGAAAAAGCACTGGCAACTGTCAGCCAGGTATTTGAAAAAGGAGATGCTGAGATGAGGGCCCTGACATTTAATGCCCTGGCTGATTGGAATGGATATGAGGCCTCATCTGCCCTTTATGATATTTGTGCATCGGGTAATAAGAATTATTCCGACAGGGCATTCTTTGCTTACATTGACAAAGTATACAAGGCAAATATAACTGCTGAAAGTAAGCTGAAACTGCTTAAAAAAATAAAACCTTATGCCTTAACTGATAATCAGAAAAAATTACTTGAAGAAAAGATCGACTCGGTTAAAGAATCAATCCCGGTCAAAACTGAAGAGGAGGCACCAGAGGCAACAGATAAATATATTCTTTCTGAAAAGGAGGTTTTTTGAAACCCGTGGGAGAATGGAACGAGCAGGAGGTCATTGCCGGTGGCAGCCATATTGGCTTCCTCGGCCATGGTTCAGTAGTGAAATCCAGGAATATAAGGATCAAAGAATTATAGGTGGTTTTAAAACACTGTAAATATTATTAATTTCGCTGCAAACTCAAGTTAGATGGTCCTGAACTATATCTGGATAGCCTTTTTTGTTCTTGCTTTCCTCTTTGCTCTCGGGCAACTGATTTTTACCGGTAACACCCAGGTCTTCTCTGATATGGTAAATGAAACCTTTGCCAGTGCAAAAACAGGCTTTGAAATTTCACTGGGTCTTACAGGAGTTCTTACCTTATGGATGGGGCTGATGAAAATAGGTGAAAAAGGAGGCCTGGTGAAGATATTATCAAAAGCTATAGGGCCATTCTTCAGCCGTATATTTCCAGAACTACCCAGGGGCCACCCTGCATACGGTTCCATAATCCTGAACCTGGCTGCCAACATGCTGGGGCTGGATAATGCAGCTACGCCTATGGGGCTGAAAGCCATGGGTGAGATGCAGGAAGTGAACAGGAAAAAAGATACGGCTTCCAATGCCCAGATCATGTTCCTTGTTCTGAATACATCGGGTCTGACAATAATACCGGTGAGCATAATGGTTTTCAGGGCTCAACTGGGTGCTTCAAACCCGGCCGACATATTTATTCCCATACTGCTGGCCACTTTCTTTTCCACCATTACCGGCTTGGTGGCCGTTTCCATAGTCCAAAAGATAAAGCTCTTTGACAAGGTGATACTGGCTTACCTTGGTGGTATGACCGCACTCATAGCAGGGATAATTTGGTATTTCAGCACATTGCCCAAGGAAGATATAACAAAGATTTCAACTTTTGCAGCCAATTTTATACTCTTTTCTATTATAATTGCCTTCATAGTTCTGGGCCTTTTAAAAAAGATAAATGTATATGAGACTTTTATTGAAGGGGCCAAAGATGGTTTTAAAATAGCTATCAGGATAATACCCTTCCTGGTTGCCATACTTGTTGCAATTGGCGTATTCAGGGCTTCGGGAGCCATGGATGTGTTGATAGATGGATTAAAATACGCCCTTGACAGTATGGGTATAGATACACGATTCACCGGTGCCCTGCCCACAGCATTGATGAAACCACTCAGTGGTGCCGGCGCCAGGGGTATGATGGTAGATGCAATGAGTACTTATGGTGCTGATTCTTTTGTCGGAAGGCTGGCTTCCACGGTGCAGGGAGCAACAGATACCACCTTTTATATAATTGCAGTGTATTTCGGATCGGTTGGTATAAAAAACACGAGGCACGCTGTGACCTGCGGTCTGATAGCCGATTTTGCCGGGATAATAGCAGCCATATTTATAGGCTATCTGTTTTTTGCCGGATGAGGCGGTATGGGTATTGATAAATAATAATATAATGGATACGCAGTACAGAAACTTCTTTTCCATGGGAACCAGGTTGGATGCTGTATTCATTGGTGTTGATGACAAACATGCCGATAAGCTTTCTATACAAATTAAAAATGATCTTGAGACACTGGAAAATGTTTTAAGTATATACCGGCCTGAAAGTGAATTATCAGTGCTTAACAGGACAGCCTTCAATAAGGATGCTTCAGTAAGCCCGGATCTTTTTGAAGCTGTCAGCTTGTGCCTCGAATATTATAGACTAAGCGGTGGAATTTTTGATCCCGGCATAGGTGCAGTAACAGCTTTCGAGCACCGTGGTAAAAAAAATGTGAAGGAAGATGTTAATAGCTTACTCTCATCATCAGGAATGAGACTGGTTGAAATAAATGAGCAAAAAGGAACCGTAAGATATCATGGCGAAAATGTTAAAATAGATGCGGGTGGTTTTGGTAAGGGACTTGCCATGAGAAAAGTTAATGAGATATTGATCAATGAAGACATGGTGAATGCCCTGATAAGCTTTGGAGAAAGTACCATACTTGCAAGGGGTGCTCACCCCCATGGCGATCATTGGCCTGTGGCAGTTGCGGGAATATTTAATAAGCAATCAGTGGTCAGGGTAGCCAGGCTTAATGATAAAAGTATTTCAACATCAGGCACAGGATTTGTTGATGCATCAGGGATATTCAGGCCTTCGCATAACATCATTAATCCTCATACGGGCAAGACAATTGATGCACCTATGACGGTCTCATTTATTTCTGATGATCCTCTTGAGGCAGAGATTCTTTCTACTTCTCTTTTAATTGACACGGATTGTCTTTCCGAGCAATTTGACAGGTCGGGTAAAGAAGCTTTTGCAATAATATATGATGAGGGCAAAAATTTTGAGCTAAGGGAAATTTTATAATTGTTACCTTCAGTTTATTTATATTTACATAATAACACGATATTTTTAATCATATGACCAATAAGCAAAGCAGAAGGATCTTTTTACAAAAGACAGCTCTTCTTACGGGAGGTTTGTTCCTTGGCGCACATTTCCCTGATGTAAGGGTATTGGCCGGAGACCAGGAAGAAGTGGCTGATATTGTAAAACTGGGCATTATAGGCAGTGGTTCACGGGGGCAGTACCTGATGACCCATATAAACCTGATTCCCGGAATTGAGATAGTGGCCGTGTGTGATAATTACCAACCTAACCTGGATAGGGGAGTACAGATGACCGGGGGCAATGCTGAAGCTTTTGTAGATTACAGGAAGCTGCTTGAAAGGGATGATATTGACGGGGTAATAATTGCCACTCCCCTCCACCTGCATGCAGTAATGTCAATTGATTCAATGAGGGCAGGCCTGCATGTATTTTGTGAAAAGGCAATGGCCAAAACACCTGCAGAATGCCTGGCCATGTACAATGTTCAGCGTGAAACAGGTAAGATATTACTCATAGGACATCAGAGGATGTTTAATCCAAGGTACCTCAAAGCCTTTGAAATGATCAACAGGGGACAGCTTGGGGATATTACCCAGATAAGGGCCTACTGGCACAGGAATAATGACTGGCGCAGGGTGGTCCCCGGGCCGGATCTTGAGAGAAGGATAAACTGGAGACTTTACTGGGAATATTCAGAAGGCTTGATGACAGAATTAGGCAGCCATCAGATACAGGTAGCAAATTTTATTAAGAAGGATTTCCCCAGGCAGGTCTCAGGAACAGGCAGTATTAATCACTGGCATGATGGCAGGGAAGTTTTTGACAATGTCAATATGGTTTATAAGTATCCCGACGGATCATCACTAATCTACGATTCAATGATAAGTAATGCTCATTATGGCTATGAAGAACAGATAATGGGTCCCCGGGGAACAATGGAGCTTGAAGCGGGGAAGATGTATTCAGAGAATCCCCCACCTGCACCAGGGATACTCCAGCTTCTGAATAATATTGAGCATAAAATATTTGACCCCCTGCCCCTGGGCGGTAAAAGCTGGATACCCGAAACAGCAGTTGAAGACAAGGGTGAATATATTTACGAGGTGGACCTGGAAGATGATGGGACGGCTCTTGAAATGGAAGGATTTGCACAAATGATAAGGGGGAACCGCCATAGTGATATCCTGCTACGTGAAGCATACTATGCAGCCATTGCTGCAGTGCTCGGAAACGAGGCAATAAAAAAAGCAGAAGTGATAACATTCCCCGAAGAATTTATTTTATAAAACTTTGATTATGAAAGACCTTGTTATAAAAGGAAAGTGGATTAAAAGAGAACTCATTATACTTGCCTTACTCTTTATCACAGCAATAATATTCAACATTACAGGCATAGTAAAACATGATACACGATGGAATGAAATGTTGAGCCAGCTTCATGTCGTGCTTATTTTAACCCTGGTACTCTATGTTTTATTATGGCTGGTAAGATTAATACTTTATGTACTTATACTTCCATTCAGAAAAAAAAGCAATAAAGAATGAAAAAGTCAGTAATTTTAATTTTCACACTCCTTTCAATAATAAATTCTTGTAGACAAAGGGAACCATGGATCGACCTTATAGGTAAGAACCTGGATAACTGGGAACAGCTTAACGGAGATGCGGATTACAATCTGGTAAATGGTACAATTGAAGGTGTAAGTGTTCTTAATTCACCAAATTCATTTCTATGCACAAAAGAGCACTACGGAGATTTTATACTCGAATTTGAGGTACTGGTTGATCCGGAAATGAACTCGGGTGTTCAGATAAGAAGTCATAGCCTGCCCGAGTACCAAAACGGCAGGGTACATGGCTACCAGGTTGAAATTGATCCCTCTGAGAGGGCATGGTCAGGGGGTATTTACGATGAAGCCAGGCGGATGTGGTTATATCCTCTTGATCGTAATCCTGAAGGCAGGGAAGCGTTTATCAATGGTGAATTCAACCATTTCAGGGTGGAGGCCATAGGTAACAGCATTCGTACATGGTGCAATGGTATTCCCTGTGCTGACCTGGTGGATGATATGACATCTTCTGGCTTTATTGGACTCCAGGTGCACGGCATAGGAAATGACAGTTCCAGGGTGGGGGCCAAAGTTGTATGGAAGAATATACGTATTATAGACACTGATGTGGAATCGTATGCCACCCCTTATTATAAAGATATACCACAAAACAGTTACCTGGTAAATACATTGAGCATCAGGGAGAAGGAAGAGGGTTGGAGACTCTTGTTTGACGGCAGCACAAACACGGGGTGGCGATCAATTGATGCAGAATTATTTCCTGAACAGGGGTGGATTATTGAAGATGGTGAGATGAAAAGGACCGGTCCGGGAGGAGATATAATAACAAATGATATTTTCAGGGATTTTGAACTCATTCTTGATTTTAAATATCCTAAAGGCTGTAATAGTGGAATAAAATACTTTATCAGCGGTGATAAGGAAAATGACCCATATTATAACATCGGGTGTGAATACCAGATAATTGATGACAATGCTTTTATGCCGGGCTTACCGGGCAAAGAGAGGATAGGGGGCTTATATGATCTTATTGAACCGGTTTCTCCCAGGAACAATGGCCCGGATATGTGGAACAGGGCAAGAATTGTGGTCAAAGGACAGCATGTGGAACACTGGCTTAATAACCAGATGACAGTTCAATATGAGAGGGGAACCGAACAATGGAAGAAGCGGGTTGAAGAAAGCAAGTTCAGTGATGTTCCGGGTTTCGGCGAAGATGAGCAGGGTCATATATTACTCCAGGATCATGGTAGCGAGGTCTCATTCAGAAGTATCAAAATAAAAGAATTATAAGATATGAAAAGCAACAGAAGAGATTTTATAAAAAAGAGTGCCCTGGGTACGGCAGGCCTTACCATTGGTGGCATGGGTTTGAGTGCTTCAGCTTATAACAGGATTGTAGGGGCAAACGACAGGCTTGTGTTTGCTGCTGTGGGCGTCAACAGCAGGGGGCTGGCCAATATACAGGCTGTACTCGGTTGTACAGGAACTGAGATATCTCATATATGCGATGTTGACAGCAGGGCAGTGAGTAAGGGTATAGGAGAGGTGTATAATATTAACGGAAGTAAACCCTCAGGCGTCGAAGATATAAGAAAACTGCTGGATGAAAAATCTGTTGATGCTATTACCATAGCCACGCCTGATCACTGGCATGCTCACATGGCCATCATGGCGGCACAGGCGGGCAAGCATGTATACCTTGAAAAGCCATCCAGTCATAATATTTATGAGAATGAACTTCTTGTTGAAACATACAGGAAGACAGGGCGGCTTATACAGATGGGCAACCAGCAGCGGTCAGCACCAACAAGCATTGAAGCTATTGCAAGAATTAAAAAGGGCGATATAGGGAAGCCTTATTTTGGTAAGGCATGGTATGCCAATACCAGGGGTCCCATAGGGATAGGGAAGGAAGTTCCTGTACCCGGGTGGCTTAATTGGGAACTATGGCAGGGACCGGCACCACGTACCGCGTACCGCGACAATATAGTCCATTACAACTGGCACTGGTTCTGGCGTTGGGGAACGGGTGAACTACTCAACAATGCCACACATGAGGTTGATGTATGCCGCTGGGCACTGGATGTTGATTATCCCGCTAAGGTGTCATCGATGGGTGGCCGCTTGCATTACCGGGGGGATGACTGGGAGTTTTATGATACACAGGTAGTTAATTATCAGTATGGTGATGATAAGCTAATAACGTGGGAAGGCAAAAGTTGCAATGGCATGAAGGATTATAATATGGGGAGGGGAGCCCTTATACAGGGTACCGAAGGATCATTTATCTTACACCGGAACGGTTATGAGATGTACAGTCTTTCGGGTGAATTGCTTGAAAAGAAAGAGGAAAGCGGAACCAGTGAAACTACGGGCACCAGGGGTTCCGGAAGCCTTGATGTCCTTCATATGTATAACTTCCTCGAGGCTGTGCGCAATGGATCTGAACTGCATGCGCCAATCGACGACGGAGCAATTAGTGTGAACCTGTGCCACCTTGGTAATATATCCCAGAAGGTAGGCAGAATGATTGAAATAGACACTGCAACAGGGAATGTAGTAAAGGACAGGGAAGCAATGGCACTCATGAGCCGTGATTACGAACCGGGGTGGGAACCTTATTAATCTTAATCTTATTCAGGGTACACTGTGTGTACTACCTTATGCAGGTTGCTATCGGTATTCTTATGATTTAGGACAAAATCCGGTTTTTCAGGTGCTTCGTAATCAATATCCACTCCAGGCATATTTTTTACCTGCCCCCTGTCAGCCTGCTCATAGAGCTCAGGTTTATTAGACCTGCAAAAATCGATATCTTCATTCATATATATCAGTGTAAAACGCTCTTTACCAATTATTTCACTGATTTGCTCACGGATATTTTCATTCGGTGATATAAATGAGCAAATAGTAATTATACCCTGGTCATTCAGGATGCGTGCTATATGTGCAACACGCCTCAGGTGCTCGGCACGGTCGGCAGGGGAGTAGTCGAGCTCCCTTGACAGTCCGCTGCGTACAGTGCTGCCCTCCAGTAATACTACAGATGCGCCACTGTCAAAAAGATGTTTTTCCAGGGTGTAGGCCAGGTCATTTTTACCCGATCCGTGCAGCCCGGTAATCCATATTGTTCCTCCTTTGTGACCATTGCGCTTGATACGCTGCTTTACTGTAACAAGGCTCTTACCCCGGCGTATTTTTTCCCTGTCGATATCCGTTATCCTGGAAGGCAATTTATCGCTTGCTCTCTTATCCAGTATCATACCTACCGCACATGTGTTATGTGTTACGGGATCGATCAATACAAAGGAACCGGTGTTCCTGTTGCTCCTGTATGGGTCAAAAAACAGTGGCTTATTGGTGGTTATTACCACGCGGCCTATGTCATTGAGAACGAATTTGTCTTTTTTTTGCCTCTTCAAGGTATTAACATCAATCCTGTACTGTATTTTATCGATGCGGGCGCGCGAAGTGTTTGTGTTGTGTTTAATATAAAATGTCTTGGATATATCCATTGGAATTTCATCCATCCATACAAGCATCGACTCAAAGTGCCTGTCTACCTTAGGGGCATTATCAAGGTGAATGATCATCTCTCCCCGGGAGATATCTATTTCGTCCTTCAGAGTTATAGTCACAGATTGAGGAGGGAAGGCTTCTTTCTTATCTCCATCATAAGTGGTGATGGCCTGTACCCTGGATTTTTTCATGGAGGGTAAAACCATTACCTCTTCACCTGTTTTTACTAAACCGGAAGCCACTCTTCCCGCAAATCCCCTGAAATCTTTATGGGGACGTAAGACATATTGAACGGGGAACCTGAAATCATCGAAATTATGGTCACTGCTTACATGAACGGTTTCAAGATATTCCATGAGGCTCTTGCCGTGGTACCATTTCATCCTGCCGGAAACATCCACTACATTATCTCCTTTTAAGGCAGAGAGGGGGATACACTCTATGTCAGGAATGTCTAATTGTGTAATGAATTTTTTATAGTCGGTGCTTATCTTATCAAAAGTAGCTTCATCATAGCCAACAAGGTCCATTTTATTGACAGCAAGCACAATATGTTTAATACCCAGTAATGACACGATAAAGGTATGCCTTTTGGTCTGTGTTATCACACCTTTGGTTGCATCTATCAGTATTATTGCAAGGTTTGCAGTGGAGGCACCGGTAACCATATTCCTGGTATACTGTTCGTGGCCCGGGGTATCAGCAATAATGAATTTCCTTTTATTGGTTGAGAAGTACCGGTAAGCCACATCTATAGTGATTCCCTGTTCGCGTTCAGCCTTGAGGCCATCAAGCAGGAGGGCATAATCTATGTCTTCTCCTGCATGACCCATTCTCTTGCTGTCTTTTATTAATGCTGACAGGTGGTCTTCGTAAAGCCTCTTACTGTCGAACATCAGGCGACCGATAAGTGTTGATTTCCCATCATCCACCGATCCGGCCGTCAGGAAACGGAGCATATCCTTCTTTTCGTCCTGGTCAAGAAAGTCCTTTATGTTCAGTGTATCAGTACTCATTCCATCAGAAGTATCCTTCGCGTTTCTTTTGTTCCATGCTTGCATCCTGGTCGAAGTCAATAACCCTTGTTGTACGTTCTGATTTGGTAATTGTCATCATTTCTTCAACTATTTTTTCTATTGTATCGGCATCGGATTCAACAGCTCCCGTGAGGGGGTAGCATCCCAGTGTTCGAAAGCGTACCTTCATCACCTGGGCCTTTTGTGCCAGCTCGTCAGGCATCCTGTCATCGTCCACCAGGATAAGACTGCCATCTATGTCAACAACAGGTCTTTCCTTTGCAAAGTAAAGGGGGACGATGGGTATTTTTTCAAGTCGTATGTACTGCCATACATCCAGTTCGGTCCAGTTGCTCAGGGGAAAGACCCTGATCGATTCTCCCTTATGTACCCGCGTATTATATATATCCCAGAGTTCCGGTCTCTGGTTTTTTGGATCCCACTGGTGAAATTTATCCCTGAAGGAAAATATCCTTTCCTTTGCTCTTGATTTTTCTTCATCCCGCCGTGCTCCGCCAAAGGCAGCGTCAAATTTGTATTTATTAAGCCCACTGAGCAGTGCTTCGGTCTTCATTATGTCGGTGTGCACCTTACTGCCATGTGTAAATGGCCCGATGCCGTTTTTGAATCCTTCCTCATTAAAATGTACTATGAGATCCCAGTTATTCTTTTTTGCGTAAGAATCCCTGAAGCTTATCATCTCTTTGAACTTCCATTTTGAATCTATGTGCATTAGCGGGAAGGGAACCTTGCCGGGAAAGAAGGCTTTCTCAGCCAGCCTGACCATTACCGACGAATCTTTACCGATCGAATAAAGCATTACGGGATTTTCAAACTCCGACGCCACTTCACGGATTATATGAATAGCTTCTGCTTCCAGTTCGCGCAGATGGGTCAGCGTGTAATTGTTTTTCTCTTTATGTTGCGGTTTTCCCATTAATCATCAAATTCTAGAGCTTAATCGCCTGATCTGGTATCTTTGCAAAGATAATTTATTCGACAATAAAGTCAGGATTAACAAGTTTTTCTTTATTGTACCTTATCTCTTTGCCGTCAGTAATTCTGCATATATTTTTTCCGGCCTGCTTAGCAATAGCATGGCCTGCTGCAATATCCCATTCCATGGTTGGGCCAAAGCGCGGGTAATAACGGACACCTCCTTCCGCCACCATGCATATTTTCAGTGAACTGCCCCGTGAAATCAGTGCAGGCATATCTTCAGAGCCCGATTTTGACCGGATAAAATCTTCGGTAGCCCGGTTCATATGGGAACGGCTTATGGCCACCGCATTAGGTGGATCATGGTCTGTAGAAGGCAATTTTTTTGCACTTTCAATAATTTTTTCAATATCCTGGAGGTCATTTTCAAGTTCGGCTTTGAAAGAGCCCTTCCCGGCAAGGCCGAAGTAGAGTTCTTTTGTTACAGGCACATATATCACTCCCATATGAGGTGCATTATTTTTTACGAGAGCTATGTTAACAGTAAATTCTCCATTTTCTTTAAGAAATTCCTTTGTTCCGTCCAGGGGATCAACAATCCATAATCTGTCCCATGCCCTCCTTTCATTGTAAGGAATTGTTTTATTTTCCTCGCTGAGGATGGGTATTTCTGTGACCTTCAGGTGTTCAATAATAATTTTATTGGATACCAGGTCCGCAGTGGTTACAGGAGATTTGTCTTCTTTGAGCCGGGTTTCTATATTTCCTGTATTATATAATTTATCGATTTCTCTTCCTGAAATTATTGCAGCCTTTATAGCTACTCGAAGTAAATCCATTAGCCTATTTTGTTGTATTCCTTATACCATTTAATAAAATTCTTAATCCCTTCATTCACGGGTGTATGCGGCCTGTAATTTATAGTTTCTATGAGTGAAGTGACATCTGCCCAGGTAGACTGCACATCACCCGGTTGCATGGGCAGGAACTCCTTTTTTGCTTCAATGCCCAGTTCTTTTTCAATAGCTTCCACAAAGTCCATTAATTTAACCGGTGAGTTATTACCTATGTTATATACTTTGTATGGAGCGGGGGACGACGATGGATTGGGATTCATTCCGGACCATTCAGGATTTTCCCCCGGTATTATGTCAATAATCCTTGACAGTGAGTTAACTATATCATCAATATAGGTAAAGTCCCTTTGCATGTTGCCCCGGTTATTGATCTGTATTTTCCTTCCTTCGGTTATGGCTTTGGTAAAAATGTAAAGAGCCATGTCAGGTCTTCCCCACGGTCCGTATACCGTGAAGAACCTGAGACCTGTTGTAGGCAAGGCAAAAAGATGGCTGTAGGTATGGGCCATCAGTTCATTCGATTTCTTTGATGCTGCATATAGGCTTATGGGGTGATCAACATTATCCTCTGTTGAGAAAGGCATCTTTTCATTTAATCCATAAACGCTTGAACTGCTTGCATAAACAAGGTGTTTTATCTCATTATGCCTGCATGCTTCAAGTATGTTGGCAAAGCCAACAATATTACTGTTTACATAAGCCATGGGGTTTTCAATGCTATATCTTACACCAGCCTGTGCAGCCAGGTTAACAACATAATCAAACCCCGATGACCGGAATAAAGTGTCGAGTGATTTCTTATCCTCAAGGTCAAGGCTGATAAATTTATAATCCGGATATTTATGGCTACTGACCAGGCTGTTATATTTGATTTCCTCTTTTCTTATTCCTGTATCGGCCAGGCGGTCATACTTAAGTTTGACATCGTAATAATCATTTATATTATCAAGACCTGTCACTTGATGTCCTTCGGATAAGATCTTATTTGCAAGATGAAATCCGATGAATCCGGCGGTTCCCGTGATAAGTATTCTGCTCATATTTTATCTTCCTATTCCATAATAATCAAATCCTGCCTGCTCCAGTATTTCCCTCTCATAAATATTCCTGCCATCGAAGACGGCCCTGTTTTTCATTATCTTACTGATGACGGTCCAGTTTGGGTTCCTGAATTCATTCCACTCTGTCACGAGCACCAGGGCATCAGCATCGACGAGTGCTCCATATGAGTCTTCCGAATAATTGATACTCTTACCAAGCCTTCTTTTCGCCTCCTCCATTGCCACAGGGTCATAGGCGGTGACTACAGCTCCGTATTCAAGGAATTTTCGTATAAGTGTCAATGAGGCTGCTTCACGCATGTCATCGGTATTAGGCTTGAAAGAAAGCCCCCAGAGGCCAATCTTTTTACCCTTGATATCCTCTCCGAAATACCTGTACACTTTGTGAAAGATAGACTCTTTCTGGCTTTCATTAACTTCATCCACCGCCCTCATAACTTTTAAATCATAGCCATGGACAGATGCTGTTCTGATAATAGCCTTCACGTCTTTAGGGAAGCATGACCCCCCGTAGCCCAGGCCTGCATAGATAAATTTATTCCCAATTCTTGAGTCTGAACCTATTCCCCTTCTCACCATATTGATATCTGCACCAACCTTCTCACAAAGGTTAGCCATATCATTTATGAAACTGATTTTTGTAGCCAGCATTGCATTAGCAGCATACTTGGTAAGTTCAGCTGATGGTATGTCCATATATATGACGGGATGGCCATTAAGCACAAATGGCCTGTACAGCTTTTCTATAATCCTGAATGCCCTTTCGGAGTCTGTTCCCACGATGATTCTTTCGGGTTTCATACAGTCATTTACCGCGTCACCCTCCTTGAGGAATTCGGGGTTAGATGCAACATCAAATTCAATGTCGGCATTTCTTTTCAACAGCTCGTCAGCAATTATTTTCCTTACTTTTTCTGCTGTTCCGATAGGCACTGTGCTTTTTGTTATCACTAAAAGATAATCGGTCATATAGAGGCCTATTTCTTCTGCCACTGCCAAAACATACTTGATATCTGCACTTCCGTCCTCATCGGGCGGTGTGCCTACAGCAATTAATACAGCCTGTGAATCTTTGATGGCTTCTTTCAGGACGGTGGAGAATTTCAGCCTACCGGCTTCGACATTCCTCTTAAGCATGGTAGCCAGCCCGGGCTCATAAATAGGAATTATACCTTTATTAAGCTTATCTATCTTTGCTCTATTTATATCTATGCATTGCACATGTATACCTGTCTCGGCCAGGCAGGTCCCGGATACAAGACCAACGTAACCGGTACCAACTAAAGTAATTTTCATGCCTTGTTATTATTAGGGTTATATACCAGTATAACAGAGTTATTTTTCAGGTGAGCAAAGCTACTAAAATTAGCCTTATTCTCAAACAAGGAGTTCTGCTTTTAATACTGTTACTGCTTCGCCGGCTATTTCCACCCGCTCCCCAACGAGTTTGACATTCAATTTCCCTGTTCTTTTCGAAGCCTGAAAAGACCTGAATTCCTTTTTTCCTGTTTTCATATGCCAGAATGGCGCAAGTGCACAATGGGCTGATCCTGTGACGGGATCTTCGCCAATGCCAAGGTCAGGCACAAAGCATCTCACAACGAAGTCATATTCAGCTTTTGAAGACACCGCGGTTACTATCAATTCTCCCAGTCCGGCATTCCTTATTGCATCAGGATTTGGTTCTGCTTTAATTACTTCCTCTTCAGATTGAACAAGTACAAGTTTCCAATCGTAATCACTCTGGTATAGTTCCAGGGCATCCATACCGGTGTTTTTCTTGAATGAAGGCGGGATCTCCATCTTCCTGAGACCATATACGGGGAAGTCCATTATGATCTTGCTCCCTGTTTTCCTGATAAGAAGCTCTCCCGCTTTCGAATGAAACTTAATTTTCTCACCGGGCTTCACAATTCCTGTTTCATATAATATATGGG
Source organism: Bacteroidales bacterium (assembly GCA_041686075.1). Classification (GTDB taxonomy): domain Bacteria; phylum Bacteroidota; class Bacteroidia; order Bacteroidales; family VadinHA17; genus UBA9300. Next base: position 25,768 of record JAWLEO010000040.1, read on the forward strand.
AGGCTGAAAGAGTGGCATGTCCGCAAAGATCCACTTCGCTGACAGGCGTGAAGTAACGAATGGAAAAGTCTTTTTCATCCGGTGCTACAAATGCTGTCTCCGATAAGTTCATTTCCATTGCAATATTCTGCATTACTTCGGGATCAGGCATTTTATCTCTTATGTATACACCTGCAGGGTTACCTTTAAAAGGCTCCGAGGTGAAAGCATCTACCTGGTAAATGGTATTTTTCATATTGATGATTAGAAATTTAAAATAGTCACTCAATATAATAAATCATTTCAAGCCATAAAAAAAGTGACATGCTCGATGCTAATAAAATATATAATCGTATTTTGTATAATAAACCATGAAATAAACCTGTATATGAAGACCCAGACCAAAAACAGCACTGTCATTCCCGGGGACAGGAGAAAAATAATTACAAGCATTGACATGCATACCTGTGGGGAGCCCCTGAGGATATTAACCGGAGGGTTACCTTTTCTGGAGGGTAATACCATACTGGAAAAAAGAAAATATTTTGCCGAACACTTTGATAATATCCGCACTGCATTAATGTTCGAACCGCGGGGGCATGCTGATATGTATGGAGCTATACTTACAGAGCCCGTTTCGGAAGGAGCCGACCTGGGAGCTTTTTTTATGCATAATGAAGGGTATAGCACTATGTGCGGTCATGCCATAATAGCTATTACCCGTTACGTGCTCGAGTCGGCTTATGTTAAGAAGGAGGGGAAGACACCTGTTCTTGAAATTGATGTACCTGCCGGGAGGATAAGGTCAAAAGCTTATATGCGAAACGGGAGGGTTGATAAAGTATCTTTTCTTAATGTTCCTTCTTTTTTGTTGATCAGTGACGAGAAGGTTGAAGTGAGAGGTATCGGGCGAATAAGGTTTGATGTTGCTTATGGCGGGGCTTTTTATGCTTTCTGCGATGCCGATGAGCTGGGTCTTAACCTGGATAAGTTGGATTATAGCAAGATGATTGATTATGGAAATAAGATCAAACTGGCTGTGATGGAGAATTTCAGGATTGACCATCCTTTTGAGCCCGAGATGAGTTTTCTTTATGGTACTATTTTTACAGGTAAGGCTTATGAACTTGATAACTGGAGCCGCAATGTATGTATATTTGCCTCCGGTGAGGTAGATCGTTCTCCCACCGGCACCGGCATAAGTGCCAGGGCCGCCATACACTATTCCAGGAGTGAATTGTCAGTTAATGAGCGTGTTACAATTGAAAGCATATTAGGTACCACCATGCATGTTGAGATAAAAGAAGAACTTGATTATGGTCCTCATCAGGCTGTAGTCCCTGAAGTAACGGCCAGGGCATATTATACCGGCAGCAATGAATTCTGGATCGATAATGATGACCCACTGAAGAATGGGTTTATTTTAAGGTGACACCTCTGTCATCCTGAGAAACCGATCATCGGTGATGATTCTAAAATGAGATGGCAGGTTTTTTAAGGCTAAGGCTAAGGCTCCACCTTCGCTGGCGCGGATCTGACTCACCCTGCTGGCGCGGATCTGACTCACCCTGCTGGCGCGGATCTGACTCACCCTGCTGGCGCGGATCTGACTCACCCTGCTGGCGCGGATCTCCAGATCCGTGCCGCAGGGTTTCGTCGAGC
>JAWLEO010000041.1:0-26792 GCA_041686075.1 Bacteroidales bacterium
TCAAAAACTTCGAAAGCCTTGTATTTGACGCTTTCTTATCAAAGACTGAAAATAACTTAGTTTTCTTTCAAGCACTAATTAGTTTCTAAAACATAATACCGGCACTTAAAACAATGGCATTGGTTCTACCGTCCAGATTGAAGGTTTCAGACCCGATGGTTATCTCGTCGCCAAAATTATTTAAGCCGCCTTCATACCTGACATCCAGTGTAATCTTCTTCATAATGTCCACACCTACACCTGCCTGGTAGCCAAAGGTGGCAGCCTTATACAGGTTTTCGGCATTGTCCACCAGATCACTTGCGGAATTGATCATTACAGATGCTGCAGGGCCTGCCATAAGCCTTATGGGACCCAGCTTTACACCCAGGAGTATTGGCACATCAAGTTTATTGAATTTTTGACTCCTTATCTCCTCAATGCTGCCATCGCTTACCAGCATATTATTTTCTGCCATTGAGAATAATACCTCTGGCTGGACCATGATGCCCAGCATGGAGAGTCTTACAAAAACACCACCATGAAAACCCCAGGCGGCCTGTTCAGCAGCTTCGATTGTTTGCTGTGTACTGCTGATAGTATTTTCAAGATTAAAATTATTTGATGAGGCTCCTGCTTTTAGGCCCCAGCTGAATTGTGCAAAGGCCCCGCACGACAATAATGTTGCAAAAAGGATGAGCATTAATTTTTTCATTTTTCTTTTATTTTGGTTGCGTATTTAATGACAATAAAAAGATAAAAAAGGTTGCCTGTATTTATTACTATTCATTTAACTTATATCCCACCCCTTTTATTGTCTTAATTATATCACTTCCTACTTTTTCTCTCAATTTTCTGATATGCACATCAATTGTCCTATCACCCACAATAATATTTTCACCCCATACTTTTTTGAATATTTCCGTCCTGGTAAATACTTTTCCCGGCTTAGTCAGTAACAATGACAATAATTCGAATTCTTTCCTGGGCAGGAAAATATCTTTGTCATCAAGGTGTAATATAAACTTTTCACGGTCGAGGCTCAGATTACAGGACCCAAGTATCTGTATTTTACCGTTATTATTTTCCGCTACAGGGTGGTAACGCCTGAGCAATGCTTTCACCTTGCTCAACAGGACACTGGGCCTCACAGGTTTTATAATATAATCATCACCACCGGCTTCAAATCCAGCTATCTGTGAGTAATCTTCACTCCGGGCTGTGAGGAAACATATTATAACAGATGACATTTCAGGATCAGATCTTATCCTTTTACATGCCTCTATTCCATCTATTCCGGGCATCATAACATCAAGCAGTATCAGGTGAGGCTTAACTTCCCGGGCTTTCTTATTGCCGGCATCGCCATCGTGAGCTGTATAAACAACAAAGCCTTCCTTACGTAATGTATAGGATAAAAATTCCCTTACGTCATTTTCATCATCCACAAGCAATATGACATGATCGCTGTTCATAAGAGGAAAATTATCATTTCTCAAGCTCTCTAAAGATAATCTTTTTCATCTCGTTAAACTCGTCCATCTTAAATAACCTGGTCAGAAAAATAATCTTCCCTTATCATCTACCGGAAAGACCGGTCATGGCATAAATTTTGTTCTCTTATAAAAAAAGACATGAAAAACTTAATCTACATATTATTTGCAGTCACATTAGTAGCCTTTTCATGCAGGCCTACAGGAGATTTGGCATCTTCGCGGGAAGAAAGGGCAGCTATGAAACAGGAAAATGTCAAAAAAGCAGTTGAGACGCAGGAAATGATAATAAAGGTTAATAGGCTTCATACACGTCGCGGGAGAATTCTGGAGATGAATCCTGACATGAATTTTGTTATCATTAATAAAGACAGGACACGGGTCAGCCTTGCTTATATTGGCCGGTCATTTACTATAAGGCCGGTAGCAGCAATAAATCTTCAAGGGCAGATATACTCCAGGGTTATTGATACAAACCGGAAAGGCGGTTATGACATCAGGATGGAACTTGGACAGGAAAGTGAGAAATTTACACTTAACCTCTCAATTAGCAGAGATGGTTACGTCACCATGAATATTACAAATCCCAGGATCGATTTAATAAGATATTCGGGCACACTCCAGGCATTGTAGATCTAGAACACATAAAAAAATCCCAATGTCAGGCTAAGAGTCTGCATATCAACATTCTCTGTCCTGGTAAGTTTATACTCATCTATTTCATTCACAACACCCATCTCAAAATCGTATGATGCGTTGCTATTCATGTAATCAGCATTCAACTTCAAACCTGTTCCTGATCTCGATCTGTATAACAAACTGGCACCATATGAATATGAAATAGCAACCGAAGGTCCCCTGGTCATAGTTTCGAGGGAATTTCCTCCCTCAGCATAAAGGAGCTCCCGGGTCGGATAAAAAGCCATCGTTAAACCTCCAAGACCCCGCACGCCGGCCTGGAATGGTCCAAAGGGAATAGATAATTCAGGGCCTGCAAGAAGGTTAATATAATTCCAGAATCCTGATTCAAAACCCACTTCGTCAGTAGTAGGTGGTGACCCAAACACAGGAATTGTGGACTGGGTATAGGCATATTGTATTAAATCCTCCAGGTAGTCATCCCTCTCTGCAAATAAAGATCCAAAGCCGAGTACGCCTCCAACACCAACCACAGGCAGGGGGTAATAAAAACCTTCGAAACTCACGGTAAAGCCAGGAATGGCATAACCATTATTGAAAAGATTTTCACTGGCTGCAAAATCGCCTCTGGGGATACTGGTGCCCAACCTGAAACCAAGATAGCTTTCCTGTGCCATTAATTGAAAACTGCATATAAACATACAGGAAAAAAACACTGTTATTATTCTCTTCATCGCTTAATTTTGAAAATATTCAATGTCAAAAGTAAGTCATTTATTCTAGAATTTCCAGTAAGCTGGTGTTTTTAACCAGCAGAATATAGTCAGAGCTGATTTCGCGGTAACCATATTCATAGCAGTATCTTGTTATGAGACTATTGCTATCATTCTGAACTATATGAGTGAAAAAACTGGTATTGAATTCTGAAACAAGAAGTGCATCTTTATGTATCTTTTTTTTCCCTCCCTCATAAAGCTCACAAAGGATTTTCCTGTTCTTCCTCAATAAACTATGTACGTTTCTAACAAGACTGTTGGCCTCCCTGTTAATCGTGTTATTATAATTATTTCGGCATTGATCGGAACAGAACTTTTTATCTGACCGTCCTTTTAGTACTGCACCGCAGTCGAGACATCTTCTAACCGGCATTACTGAAATTTTTATAAAGTTAAAAAATGTGCGTCTTGATTACAACCTCGGATAAAGCTTTTTTACCCCTATTTCTGGATAAAGGCTTTTATTATATATGGTGTCAGTTACATTAGCCGATTTTAAACGTTTATTAATCAAGTATAAATATTTATTTACCGACACATTCCGATGAGCGGGTATATGTTTGCATTAAGAACTTATGTTAAACTAAAATTTTATAATCATGGCATCACTGAACAACAAAGTACACCTCATCGGGAATCTTGGGAAAGATCCGGAGGTAAAAGAATTTGACAATGGAAGGAAAGTTGCAAAATTCCCTCTTGCCACCAATGAAATCTACAAAAACGAAAAAGGAGAAAAGTTAACCGAGACAACCTGGCATAACCTTGTTCTCTGGAACGGCCTTGCCGGTATTGCCGAAAAATACCTTGTCAAGGGCAAAGAGATTGCTGTTGAAGGGCGTATAGCACATCGGGATTATGAGAAAAATGGTGAGAAAAAATGGATTACTGAAATTATTGTAAGCCAGATGCAAATGCTCAGGGGCAAGCAGGAAGGCGGAGTTTTTGATGAGAAGTAGACTTATTGAGGCTCCGTCTATGGGACTGTTTCATAATTGTTATCCTGAGTGTTGGCGAAGGATCTCTGTTATGAGACGGTCCCATCATTAATTCCCCCGCAGCCGTTACCATTCTTTGCACCGGTTCAATACTATAGCCGTCGAAACGAAAATATGTATGCATCCTCCCGGGTTCAGGTAGAGGATCAGGATCACTGCAGGGCTAAGTAAGCATTTCCTTAAGCTCCTCGTGTATTATGGCTTCCCGGGAGAACAAACATATTGTAATCCTAATATTCCTTGAGTTCTACATTTGTACGGTAATCGTCAAGTAGGTGTTCAGCGAAGTAATACCACATCATTGTTTCAAAATACTCACTATAATCACCGAATCCATGCCTCTTACCAGGCATAATCATAAAATCAAACCTTTTATTAGCCTTGATTAGTGCATTAACCACTCTTAAACTGTTACCGGGATGAACGTTGTTATCGCTATCACCATGAACAAGGAGGAGGTGACCCTTCAAGTTCTTTGCAAGATCTTGGTTAGTAGGCACATCCGACTTAAAACTTATCTTGGTCCTGGTGCTGTCCTGCTCTTCAACGGGATAAACTTCTTCTTTTTCTTTTTTATCCTCTTCCTCTTCGACCTTTACTTCCTTCTTTATTTCCTTAACACCGTGATGAGTCTCACCCCACCATTGATTATATATATTATTATCATGATTACCTGCAGAAGAAACTGCAACATCATAAAAATCGGGATAACTCAGCAAGGCGGCAGTACTCATGAAACCACCACCCGAATGGCCATAGATACCAACTTTATCAATATCAATAAAATCATGCCTGTCGGCCAGCTGTTCAATACCATATTTATCATCGGCAAGAGCATAATCCCGCAAATTGTCATAACCATAGGTATGATAATAGTTATTCCTCTGTGGGCTTCCGCCCCTGTGCCCGAAATTGACCACTATAAAACCAAGTTGTGCCAGTGCAGTATTATATCTTGAACTTACCGAAAAGGAGTATGGAACTGATTCGGTTTGAGGACCAGGGTATACATATGAGATAACCGGGTACTTACGTGTTGAATCAAAATTGAATGGTTTAAACATCACTCCATACAAATCTGTCACACCATCTTTTGCTTTCACAACAAAACGTTCGGGCATTTTCCAGCCGGTAGAATAAACCTGGGAAAGATCAGGTTCTTCCAGCTTAAGCAATATTGTTCCATTTTTATCGCGCAGTACTGACCGGGGTGCCATATCAACCCTTGAATATGTATCGATCCAGTAATCATTTGTTTTTGACATGCTGAATGAGTGATCAGCATCCTCAGGGCTTATAAGCTTCATACCGCTGCGATCCAGCGAAACCCTGTAAATCATTGTATAATAAGGATGTATACCTTCTTCGCGTCCAAATGCTTCAATATACAGTTCCCTTCCCAGAGTGTCAATACGTTCAACTCTGCCTGTAACGAAATATCCATCCGTTAGCTGTCTTTTCAAGTTCCCATCTTCATCATATAGATAGAGATGACCCCAGCCTGTTCTTTCAGACCACCATATTATATCCTCCCCTTCGTTTAGAACGGCAAGTTCACCATATCCGTAACCATCATAGATGTAGAAATACTGCACCTCATTAAAGAGGACCTTAAGCTCACCGGTATTTGTGTTCACCATGCATATCTCCAATTCTGTGAGGTCTCTTTTTTTCCGTTCAATAATCATTTTATCAGCTGTCTCCTGTGATGTCCACCGCACATGCAATCTCTGGTCTTTCCATTTTGATACATCCACATCTGTTCTTTCCTTTGTTTCAATATCGAATATTATGAGTTCACGCTGGGGAACATTTTCTTCCCCAGGCATAGAATACTTGTATGTTTCAAGTTCAGGTCTCGGCTTCGTGAGAGAATTAATAACAAAGAGCTCACCCACCTTTCTGCTATCTGATTTAATCACGTAGAGCTTTTCTTCATTCTCAAACCACCTGGCAATGCTCCTTACCTTTTTATCCCTGGCAGTGTCAGCCCGGCTGCTTGCATAGCCATAATGAAGCTCCCCATCGGTGGTTAACTGTATTTCAACACTGTCAGGATCATTGGCCTTCATTATATACAGGTTATAGTTCTTTGCATATGCTATCCATGTGCTGTCAGGGCTGTATGTAGCCCATCTTGCTCTTTCATCTTCCTTAGGGACAGTATCTTTTATAACAAGCTGCCTGTTGTTCATATCATAAAGGAAGCGAATGGAATCTATTTTAAATGTAAATTTTGTTGTGCTTTCCTTTTCAAATTCGATGTCTTCAACCGGGAGATCAAGCTGGTTATATGGTCGATGAATGAGTTTATGTATTTCAGCAGCCATATACCTGCTATCGAACATTAATTTTTTTGACTTATCATCAGCATCAACATAGTAGTAATTTTTACCATCTGATTTCTTATAGGAATACCAGAATTTATTGGATTCATGGATCCAGTTAGGTCTTACCCTTGTATCACCAATTTTAATATTCAGGTTTGAGGATCTGAATTTCTCAGCTGCTTTGAAATCAGCTTTTTGTGAATAACTTACGGCATTTACTGCCAAAACCAAACTTAGAATAAATATTTTTCTCATAATTAGATTTGATTAAGAAACAGGCAAATTTAATTATACTGATCATAATTGACCAGAAAAGTGTTATAGAACAGTATATGCGAATTATTTTAGAGGTACTGATCACTCAGTTTATCATAAAGCATCATGCCTTCAATCACATTACCATCCCTGTCAAACAGGTCACCCCTGAATCCAATGGGTTCCCAAATGCAGGTCCCTTCGCCCCTGTCATAGGGAAGGTTAAATACTATTTGATGCACTGCTCTTCTGAAATCAGAATATTCTACCACGTTAACCGGTTTTTTATAGCGTGTTACCAGGTCGGTAAGATTATATTTTAGATCGTCAAGGGTACCGTGCCACCGTGGATAGTAAGAGATGCCCATAATATCGAATTTAACTCCCCTGGCTATCATGTTATTATACCAGAAGACAGCTTCTTCATTTTGTCCACCCAGAGCAACATGCATCATAACAGGTATTTCTTCATCGATCATTCTCACTCCTTCCACACCGGCTTTAAGTAAATCAGCCAGTTGGTCGGGCTTACTAATATGACCATCGGGCCATAGAAGTCCGTGGTTAATTTCATTTCCTATCTGCACCATTGACGCAGGTGTACCCTGGGCTTCAAGGGCTCTGAGAACATTGGCGGTATATATCTTCATGGTGTCCTTAAGAGCTTCAAAATCCAGTGATTCCCAGGCAGCAGGTTTATTCTGTTGCTGAGGGTCTGCCCAATAATCACTGTAATGAAAATTCAGTAACAACTTCATATCTGCATCCTTAATACGCCGGGCCATCTGGAGTGTATGTTCAAGTCCGCAAAAGCCTCTCCCCGGTGAATATCCATTTTCATTTTCCGGATTCACAAACAGCCGCAGCCTAATATAATTAAAGCCATGGTCACCAAGTATTTTAACAGGATCTTTTTCAATACCATCCTCATAATACTTCCTCCCCCTGTCTTCGAACTGAGGCAAAAATGAGATATCTGCTCCTATCATTTTCTCTATTTGCTTACCGGGCGGTTTTATCTGACCGGTTTCGGGAACTAAAAGTTCAGTACCTGCCGGTATTGTATGTATCTCATGTGAACCGGCCCATAATGATTCTGACCTCACTTCAACTTTTATCTTATCAGGCTTCTCACCTGCCTGAAAAATAAGCCATGCCAGTCCATCTTCAAGGCTGTATTTCAGATATTCCCTGCCTGTGGTATCTACGGCCACTGCAAGGCTTTCGCCATCTCTTGCTCCTATAATCTGTGCATCTCCTTCAAGATATATTTTGATATTATTACTTGCAGTAGTGATCTCCCTTCCTGCGCTGTCGGTTACTGCTATCCTCAAACGGGTATTATCTTTTCCATCCGCTAAAAGAGTTGTCCGGTAAGCGGTAAGCATTACGGCCACTGCCTTTCCAGAATCTACCTGGCTTATTGAAGCAAATTCCGAATCTACGAGCCTTTCCCGCTCTGCCGGCTTACATAGAGCCACCAGTAAGCTAATTAATAATCCTATATAAATTTGTGTTTTCATTAAACCTTCGTGATGGTTTGATATTCATAAAGTTAGATATTTAATTGCTTTTAATCAAGCTTTGTATTGTTCCCTGCCTAAAGCCAGTGCTTTAAGATTGAGGTTAACGATTTTATCTCCCTTACGGCCAAATAGTTTGCGGATTGCATTCTCCAGGCTTGTGACAGGTAGTTCAATAAAATGTGAAGCAGCACCGAGCATAACTATATTTGCAGCTTTTACTGAGCCTTCCTTCCTTGCAATGGAGTCTGCATCAATGATCAGATGGTTTTTCACTTTACGAATCTCTGAAATAAGATCATCAACATCAGGATATTCCGGTATGTTAACATATGGATTACTGTTGGTTACCAGCCAGCCATCTTCTGCCAGCCAGGGAAGGTATCTCAAAGATTCCATTGGCTCAACTGAGAGGATAAGGTCAGCCTCTCCATAAGGTATGAGGTCTGAGGCCACCGGTTTGTCAGCAAGGCGGAAATGAGATTGTACATCCCCTCCCCTCTGGCTCATACCGTGTACTTCAGCCTGCTTAAGATACAGGTTATTCTCAACGGCGGCATAACCTATTACTGCAGCAATAGAAAGTATTCCCTGTCCGCCTACACCGGATAATATTATATCATTTTTCATTTTTTTCTATTATTTATTTTTTCTTTTTCTTTTTCTGCAGAGCAGTCTGTATACACTCACGTTGCGCTATCACGACAGAAACACCTTTATAGGTAATTTCTTCTTTCATTATTCTTGTGTTTTCCTCATGATTCTTCTTGAGTGGAATAATAACTCTTATATGTTCTTCTGCAACACCCAGTCCGGCACAGATCGATTCCAGCCTGTTTGTAGCGTGTGACGTCTGGCCCCCTGTCATTCCTGTAGCCATATTATCAGCAATTATCACGGTTACCGGTGAATTTTTCATAACGGCATCAAGCAATCCGGTCATCCCTGAATGCGTAAAGGTAGAATCACCGATAACTGCAATTGAGGGGAACAGGCCGCCATCCGCGGCCCCCACAGCCATTGTCACGGATGCACCCATATCGACACATGAGTTAATGGCATTATATGGAGGAAGTGCTCCAAGTGTATAGCATCCTATATCTGAAAAAACCCGGCCCGGCCCATATTCTTCAAGGGCACTATTAAGAGCAATGTACATATCAACATGACCACAACCCGGGCAAAATACAGGAGGACGCTTCTTGACAATATCCGGTACATCTTTACCATAATTTGATTTCACGGCCATGGCCTTCGCCACAATATTGGGATTAAGTTCTCCATCCCTGGGCAATGAACCATCAAGTCTACCTCTTATTTTTCTACCCGCTGCCGGGAATCCCTTTAAAAGTTCTTCAATCACAGGATATCCTTCTTCCAGTACCAGTATTGCATCACATTCATCTGTAAGTTTCCTGAGCAGGTTTTCCCCCATAGGATAAAAGCCAATCTTAACAACCGGATTTTTACACTTATTTTTAGAACATACCTCAGCCAGATAATTATAGGCAAGACCACAAGTCACAATACCCAATGATTTATCTTCTCCGTCAATAAACCAGTTGTTTTTCTGAGCTTCCTCATCCTCAGCAATATCACTATAATTTGAAAGTAAATTCCTATACTTAATTCTTGCTATGGCAGGAAGTAAGACAAACTGTCGCAGGTCAGACGGCAGCTTAAAATCATTCTGCTCAAGCGGATCCTTCTGATACACCGCACTCCGTGAATGTGCCAGCCTGGTGGTAAGCCTGAAAAGGACAGGTTCTTTATATTTTTCTGATAACTCAAAAGCCTCAAATATCATATCATATGCTTCCTGCTGGTTTGAAGGCTCGAAAATAGGAATATTGGCAAATCTTCCGTAAAACCTCGAATCCTGTTCATTCTGTGAAGAATGCATTGAAGGATCGTCGGCAGCTACCACAACAAGGCCTCCATTTACACCGGTCACAGCTGAATTGATAAATGCATCTGCAGCAACATTAAGTCCAACATGTTTCATTGCCACCATAGCTCGTTTTCCCGTATATGACATCCCCAGTGCTGCTTCCATAGCTGTTTTTTCATTAGCCGACCAATTGCGGTGAATGTTTTTTTCAGCAGCAGCCCGGGACGACTGTACATATTCCATAATTTCTGTAGAAGGAGTGCCTGGATAAGCGTACATGCCACTCATTCCGGCATCAATAGCAGCCTGGGCTATGGCTTCGTCACCCAGTAACATTAATTTAGACATTTTATAATTTTTTTGATTTTCCTAATCATTATTATCAGTGTTTTCAATTCTTACAGCGAGGTAAATTTCTATTACAGGCCACCAAAGAGATTCATGAAACTAACATTAATAGCTGTTATATAAAATTCGATGGATGTATTTAGGCGCATTTTATAAGTATTTTATATACATATTTAAGATAGGGTAACTTATTTTTACTTTCTCCACTATGATATTACCGTAATTGTTAATTTCCTCTTATGAGGGCTGTTCCTGAACTCACAGAGATAAATGCCCTGCCAGGTTCCCATATGCAGTCGACCATTTTTCACCGGTATACTTATTGACTGCCCAAAGATTGACGACTTCAAATGAGCCGGCATGTCATCGGGGCCTTCAAATTTATGTTTATATAAGGGATCATTTTCCGGAACCAACCTGTTAAAAAAGGACTCGAAATCCATTCTTACGGTTGGATCAGCGTTTTCATTAATTGCCAGAGCGGCCGATGTATGATGAATAAAAATATTAACGACTCCCTTTTCGGTGAAAGATGGAAGCGCGGATTCAATAGAAGGAGTGATTAGATGAAACCCCCTTCCCAGGAGAGGCAATGTAATTTCTCTTTGTTCAACCATTAATTATTCGATTTTTTATTATCCGATATGCCGCCAGGAACAAGGGTTCTTATATGCTCATTGACAAAATCAAAGCAAAAATCTTCAATCGAATCCCTGATAGCTGCAAGTTTTTGGAATATTATTTCTTCGCTACCATCAAGCGTGCGACAATCCTGGGAAGTTTTTTCAATTACAGTGGGGTTACCCGGAAGTTCTCTTATAATTGTCCTGCCTTTTTCTTCAGCCATATTAATTACATAGTCGAACTCCTTTTCGGGCAAATGTTCTATGCTATTGGGTTCGCTGTCCGTAATATTTATCATAGCATCCATCATCACTTCTACAGCAAGCCTGTTAACTTCCGATGGGCTGTATCCCGCACTATATATTTTAGCTTCATCACCAGAATAATACCTTAGCCAACCCTCCATCATCAAGCTGCGACAATCGTTACCGCTACCTATTACAAGTATCTTCTTCATACTTTCAAAATTCTTTGTTTAAAGATATTAATTATTGTTTAATTGATGAATTGTTGAAATGTTATACAACAAGCTCTTAGCAATCCTTCATAGTTTTTTTCTATATTCGCTAACTATTAGCAAAAAAGACAGTTAAAATAATGCATACTGGGCCTTCCGGATCCTGTTTTGTGTAAAAGACTAATCAGTATCATTTTCTATGAATACCAAAAATATGGCATCCCTGATAAGAACTGCAAGAAAGATACACAGGGTACTTGCAGCAAGTTTATTCATCTTTTTTTTACTGGTGCCATTAACAGGTCTATTACTGGGCTGGAAGAAAAACAGTGGTGACCTCTTACTCCCAAGGTCATATGCAGGAACAACAACAGAGACAGGTCAGTGGCTATCATATGACAGTTTAAAAGTCGTTGCTTTTAAAACCCTTCATGATTCCCTGGGTAGGGGTATCTCAACCGAACTGGAACGGATTGACGCCAGGCCGCCACAGGGAATGGTCAAATTTGTGTTCAAAGACCATTACTGGGAAATACAGCTCGATGCCAGCACATCTGAAGTACTGAATGTTTCAAAGAGGCGTTCAGACATCATTGAGAATATACACGACGGGTCGATCCTGGATCATCTTTTTAAAACCAGGGATGGCTTTTTTAAGCTGGTATATACATCCATAATAGGCTTGACCCTTTTGACTTTAGCAATTACCGGCTTTTGTTTATGGTATGGGCCTAAAACTATCAGAAAGAGAAAAGCAGAAAGCTGAGTTTCGTTTAGATGAAAATATATCTTAATCAATCAATGCAAATGAGTTTTTTTAGTGAAATATTTCATAAAATCAGTTTGAAGTTTCCTTAAACGAATCAATTTGCATTTCTTTATAAAATAATTATATTATTATCCTGTGAATAGGTTAGTAACAATATCAGTTCTTTTGTTGTTTTCTATCCCTGCTTTTTCGCAGGAGATAAGCCCCCGCCATTATGTTCAGGTTAACGGCTTGGTCTTCGATGATGAAAGCATGCCTGTTAAATACGTAAACATAATTTCAAAAGGTCTCAGGACAGGCACCACCACAGATGAAAGAGGTATATTCTCAATCATTTCCTATCCCGGTGACACCTTGATTTTTTCATCTATAGGATATCAACCTGCCTTTGTAAGGATACCCCCAGGAGTCGACAGCCCGGTATATACTATTGATGTTACCATGGAGATTGATACAATAAATATCGGGTCTGTCCTTGTTTTACCCTGGAAAACATACGAAGAATTTAAAAGGGCCGTGGTAGATTACGTATCTCCCAGGGAGATTGAGATCAAAAACATGGAGAATAATCTTGCCCTGATCGAGAGTCAAATAAATGAAGATCTGGACATCACACCCGAAGCAGGGTACAGATACGCAATGCAGCAGGAGGCGGAAAGGGTGATGACCGGGCACCAGATGCCTGTCAATAATCTTTTTAATCCTTTTGCCTGGGCAAAATTTATTAAGGGCCTCAAAGAAGGCCTTCTGAAGAACAAAAAATCAAAGAAAAAGAACGATAGGGATAATAACTAGTAATAAGAAGACTTAGCTGACAGCATATCTGAAATGACCAGAATTTCAATCGTCACTTTTTTTGTGTTAATCTGCTTCCAGTTATATGCACAACCTGATAATACCGTTATAAGGGGCCATGTGTACGATACTACGGGTACGCCTCTGTCACTTGTTAATATAGGAATAAAGAATATGCCATATGGCACTTTTTCAAGTGATGACGGATCGTATCTAATCGCCGTGCCTGCCGATAATAATGAACATTTACTGGTGTTTTCCAGCATAGGTTATAAAAACTTTGAGCTCCCGTTTACCGCAAGTCCTGACACACTCGAAATTAATGTAAACCTTAAACCGGGCATTACAAGATTGAAAGACGTCAATATCGTGGGCTACAGGCAAGAAGAGTCAGTTTCCCTGAAAAACATACCACTCCAACATACACAGATGATACCATCTGCTGCCGGGAATATGGAAAATTTGCTGGTCTCAATGCCCGGCGTTAATTCAACCAATGAATTATCCAATCAATATACAGTCAGGGGCGGTAATTATGATGAAAACCTGGTTTATGTAAATGATATTGAGATATACCGGCCGGCATTGATAAAATCAGGGCAACAGGAAGGACTTAGCTTTTTAAACACCGATCTTATAAGTGATGTCAGATTTTCTGCAGGTGGATTTAATGCCTCTTATGGTGACAGGATGTCATCGGTGCTGGATATCAGGTATAAAAATCCATCAGAAACAAAAGGATCAATAAAATCGGGATTACTTTTAAATTCTGCTCATATTGAGGGCACAGGGAAAAATAAAAGGTTCAGCTACCTTGCGGGAGCAAGGTATAAAACCAACCAGCTCCTGTTGCAAACGCTTGATACAAAAGGTAATTATAAACCCTCATTTTATGATTTCCAGTCTTTACTCCGATACAGGCTGTCCGGTAAAACAGAAATCGGCCTAACGGCCAGCTATAATTCAAATACCTATAATTTTATACCTGAATCAAGAAAAAGTTCTTTCGGCAACTATAACGAAGCCTATCAGTTATTTGTAGCTTATGATGGCTCTGAAACAGACAGTTACAGATCATTTAACCTCGCATTATCATTAGACATGGGATCACAGCAAGGGCTCACCAATAAATTTATTGCGCACTATTACAAATCAGCTGAAAAGGAGACCTTTGATATAAGAGGTTCTTATTCCTTAAACCTTCTTGATAAGAACCTGGGGTCGGAAAACTTCGGTGATAGCATCATGAATATTGGAATAGGTAGCTGGCTTAATCACGCGCGTAATATTCTGATATACAATATCTATACATTTAAATATAAGGGACGGTGGGAATCCAGCAATAATATCCTAAGCTGGGGCCTGAAGTACAACCTTGAATCAGGTAAAGACAGGATAAGAGAATGGAAAAAGATAGATTCTGCGGGTTACAGCATCCCTTACTCAAGTAATGAACTCATGCTGAGTAAAGTGCTCATCAATGATACTCTGGTTACCAGCAAGAGGTTTGAAGGCTACCTCATAGACAGCTATAAATTCAATATCCTGGGACAAAACTTAATTTTTACCGGGGGTGTAAGATTCAGTTACTGGTCATTTTCAGAAGAATTATTATTCAGCCCGAGGTTATCCCTGTCATGGACACACCCATCAAATAAGGCAAGATCTTATTTATCAGGCGGTGTTTATTACCAACCACCCTTTTACAGGGAAATGCGATATCCGACGGGGGGAATTAACACTGATATCAAGTCACAGAAATCAGTGCATATAGTGTCAGGAGTCGATTATAATTTTACCCTGGGCACTACACCTTTCAGGTTTACGGGAGAACTGTACTATAAAGACCTTAAGAATATAATACCATATAAGTATGATAATGTCAGGATAATATATTCTGCAAAAAATAATGCAAGGGGTTTTGTCAGGGGTTTAGATCTAAGGCTAAACGGTGAATTTGTAAATGATGCTGAATCATGGATATCAATTTCGCTTATGGATGCGAGGCATGATATATTGAATGACGAATACGGATATTTCCCTGCTCCCTCGGACACCCGTTTTTCGGTGAATATTTTTTTCCAGGATTATTTCCCGGCAAATCCCACCTACAGAGCACATCTGAACCTGCATTACAGTACAGGAATACCTGTAAGTTCACCATATAATGACAGGTACGACAGTTACCGCAGAATGCCTTCCTATAAGAGAGCCGATATCGGTTTCACCAAAGTATTTAAAAATGATTATTCTAATACCAAAGGAGGCTTTCTGTCTTTTTTCGATGAAATCATAGGAGGCTTCGAGGTCTTTAACCTTCTCGATATACATAATACCATATCATATAACTGGCTCAGTACTGTAAATAACCTCAGCGGAGAAAGCCGGCAGTATGCCGTCCCCAATTATCTAACTGGCAGGAGTTACAATCTCAGGCTACTAGTCTCATTCTGAAACACCCGTCATCGTCTATGATTCGAATTGCCGGGACTGTGCTAATCATAATGAAAGAAACTGGGTCATCAACCAGTAAATAAATGGAAGGGTCACTACGCTCATGACCGTGGATATAAAGACATTGGCTGTTGCAAGATGCTCGTCTACATTATACATCTTGGCTACGATGACTATGTTAGCCATACAAGGCATTGCAGCTTCCACAATCAAGACGGAAATAATTAAGGAATCAACGCCTTCGAGGATATTATTGCTCATAATTGAAAATCCAAGAATAAAAAGAAAGGGGAAAAGCAAGGTCTTATTAAAAGAGGTTAGATATACAAATTTATTGGTGAATACTCCCCTGATCTTCATCAAACCCAGCAGGGCACCGATATACAGCATCGACAGGTAAATAGTGGTTCCGCCAAGGCTGATAAAGGGATCCAGGAGCAGCTTCGGTATTTTTACATCAAACAGAAAGAGCATAAATCCCGCAAGGATAGCGACCGAGTTGGGATTTAACATATTTTTCAAACTCCCCTTAAAGCTCATGCCCCCCTTTCTTGTAATGACATAAATACCAACAGTCCATAAGAGCATTATTGAAACGAAGGCATATAAACTGGCATAAAAAAGGCCAAGTTCGCCAAAGAGCGCGTTTACCACGGGAAATCCGAAGTAGAGTACATTTCCAAATGCATTATGAGGAATAAAAACCGAACGTTGTTCATGTTTCATCCTGAACATTTTTGAAAAAAAGAATGCAAAAAGCAGCATTACCAGAATCAAAGCAAGTGAGATGATGATTACAATCAGGCTGTTCCTGAGTATAGCAGGACTAAGCTCAAGCTTGCTGAAATTGGTAAATAGAAGAAGAGGTAATGTAATGTTAAAAATAATCTTGACGAGGGCATCTCTAGCCCCCTCCTTTATTACTCCTATTTTTGATGTAAAAACACCTACCAGGACAAGCACAGCAAGGAACGATATTTGTTCCAGAATAATTGATTGTTGCATTAAATGCTCAGTTTACCTTTATTGTTTAAGGTGGTAAAAATAATAATTTATAATTTCGTATTCAGGATGAAGAGACACGAGAGTAAAATAATAGGCATAATAGGCACAATTATAATTCATTTAATTGCCGCTATAATATTTATGTCGGCTAAATTATCCAGTGTCTACAGGGAAAGGCAATCTGAATTTCTGGTTGAATTTCAGCCCGAACAGGAGTTTGTTGAAGATGACATTGTTGAAGTGCCTGTTACACTTGAGGACTTATTTGAAGGAGATGAACGGTTTACAGATATAATAAGAAATATTGCCAGCCCGCAGGATATAGAGATAGACAAGCAAGATTATATCAACAGGGTAAAAGAAGAAATGATTGCAGAAGGTAAGCTGGGCGAGGATAACTATATAGACAGGCAAAATAAGATCCTGGAAGAGATGGATGAAGGCGATACTGCTTTTGAGTCAGCGGAAGAGGACAGCCTTGACTTGACTGAAAACTTATCTGCCAACGAATTGGCTGCCAGTTATGAGGGGCCGACCCGTGTTTACTATGAGCTGCCCGGGAGGTACCATCTTAATCTGCCCATACCAATCTACAAGTGCGAAAATGCGGGCTTAGTGGTAATTAACATTACTGTTGACCCCAAGGGAGACATAAGGGACTATAGTTACAATGAACTACAAAGCTCGACATCCAGCGAGTGCTTGTATGAAGCGGCAATAAATGCAATAAAAAGGACTCGCTTTAATCCTGATCCTTCAGCCCCTGAAAAGCAGGAAGGAACTATCACATATCAGTTCGTAGCACAGTGATGCCGGCAGATAATAAAAACACGCACCTCAAAAATATGAATATAAATAGAGCGTGCTGATTTTTAATATAAAAGAAAAGCATTTGCATTAATCTTGCTCAGAAAAGTGTTGACTGATCAGGATAGGTATATGGTTCAACCACCTGCGGTGTATTCCTGTTTATACGGCTATTATTAATTAGTGGACTGATAGTATGAGCTTTCAAACTTTCATCGGGGTAAGGTTCCAATACCGTATTAAGATCTTCATGCCCGGTATCTCCATCCAGCCATCCCGGTATAAGTCCCCACTTCATTAACCTTATATTGTATTCATTATCGAAATAACCAACAACCGGCAATTCAGGGAGGGCATGAGCATTGTAATAATAGCTGGGCCGGTAATTTTCATGATCAATGAAAGAAGTATTGAATCTTTTTTCCAGTTCTTCCTTTACAATATTAACATTTACTGTAAAGCACATAGGCAAATATGTATAATATTATAATCAGTCAATCTCCGGAAATGGTTCAACAGGTACTGGTAATGAATATGAGAAAAGATCAATATCAGGCCATGAATCTGTATTTCTTATTACCCTTGACATCAGGAGGTTTATATCATTGGTAAACATTGAACTCTTCCACGTGCTTGTATTTAACAATACAGCCCATATTGTGCCGTCTGGCAAACGTTTAATCATAGCCGAGGTGCCCGCAAAGGAACCGGTCCTCCACCAGCAACCATTCTGGGTGGTTGCCTTCCATCCTACAGGGGCAAATCCATTGGAGCTATCGGTCATGAAATCTATTAAGGGTTCTGGCAGTATATCTTCACCTATATTAAGACCGTCAATCGACATGACAAATCTTACCAGGTCAGGTGCAGTGGTAATCCATGCCCCGGCTCCCCCAAGTGATTCAATATCATTGCCGCCATAAGATGCCGGAGCCATTTCCCCTGTACCGTAGATTGATTTTTTAGGCGGGGCATTGCAGGGTTCGTAATATCTTACCTCAAAAGGATCTTTCTGCGGATAAAGATTTTTAGCAAGCTCAAAATCATGAAGGCCAAGTGGTTCAAATAATTCTTCCCTGCAATATTCTTCATATGACTTACCCGAAACTTCTTCAATCACCAATCCAAGTATTGCATATCCCAGATTTGAATATGACCTGCCCATGCCAGGGCTGAAATGCAATCTCTTATCCAGAGCAAACCTGATAATATCCTCGGTTGTCACAGGCAGGTCTTTATCGAGAAAGTCAGCAACCACATGAGGCATAAACATATGATCGCCATAGCCGTGATACCAACCAGCCTGGTGAGCCAGCAGGTGGGCAATGGTAATATCGTATGCCCTCTTATCCTTTGGATTTTTGTAATATTCATCATCAAGAATTCCGCCAGGTACAAATACCTTATCCCTGAGGCTTATCTTATTTTTTGCCTGCAACTTCATAATAGCAGTAGCAGTAATTAATTTGGATATACTGGCTATTCTGAATTTATGGTAGGGTTCTATTTCAATATTCCGGCTCGAATCGGCAAGTCCATAACCATGTGCAAAAACAAGCCTTCCCTCATGCACTATGGCCACTGAAGCACCCTTAATGTTCCAATAACGCAGAAAATTATTAAAAGAGCCGTGTATATATTGATAATTTATGTCGGCAGTGTGTGCATTCCTTATTCTTGCATTATGGGGTGTAAAAACCGGTTCGTGCAGGTTTAAACCTCCTATTGAGTCAGGGTTATGACTCAATACCGCAAAAATAAAAAACATAAATATGTACTTGCAATGCTGTCTGCTCATAATCGGCTTAATACGCTACAAAAATAATAAATCATGTAAATTATTCGATTCAAGCTATTAACATAGGCTTTATAATCGATAAAAGTTATTAACAGTTAAGAGATTGATATATTAATGTAAGCGATGGTAAATCTTATCAACGAGATCTTTCAGGTCTGATGGCACTGCAGCCCTGAGGTTATCAAAATCAGGTTTTGCCCTCGGCCTGCAGCGCAGGTCATTGGGATCATCGATTGGTGTTCTTGTACCTTTCCCCAGGTAAGGAAATATTCTCCAGGCATAGTCTTCCCTGAAAAGGGGTTGCAATTCAAGACCTAAGAGATCAAAGAGTACTGCCGGTGCATAATCCATGCTTTGATCAAGCTTATTTACCTCTTCTTTTATCCACTCATTTGTTGCAAGGTTTAACATAATATCCACATTCTGGTAAGCGGTTTTTATCTTTTCCGTTTTAAGTGATGAGAAAGCTTCGTATGCACCCTCATATGTTGGGCCTGGAGGATCATCTATCCACTTCTCGGCAAAATAATCAAGAAACCTGAAAGAGGCCATATGGGCCATTGCATTTGCCAGCCAGGTAATCTGCCGTGGGTCACTGTATATTGTACTGAGAACATGTGAGAACTGATAGGCAACTTTTCCGTAAGTGAGATGTCCAACAGTTAATCCTACCTTGTAATGATCCTCAAGCAGAGGAGTATATATTCTCATCCCATAATAAAGATCATTGATTACCCTCAGTGGCTTATACCCCAGGGGAGGTGGTGAATCAACAAGCCTGTCAAACTCATGTGCCAGTTCGTTAACAACAGGTGCAATGTTATTGTTATAAGACTTAGAATCCCATAATTCAAGTATAATTTTCCAATTCATTTTCTTTATTTTAAAATTAATGTCAAATCCCGCTGGTTCACTTTTTTAAAATAGTCTTTTTAGCAACGCAATGCAAATTTCAAAAATATATGTCTAAAATGCAATAAGCGGATTCCGTATGTTAAGCTTTTGTTATATTTGTAGTACAATGCTATCAATAACCTTCAATTATAATCTGTTGCGTGCTATAAGCTTCATATTTTTATTTGCCCTTTTGAGCCTTAACGCAGCGGGACAGGAAGACCGGGTCATTATTGATACTTCCGAATATCTTGCCTATCCCAAAGGATTGAACATAAATTTAATGATAGCTTCTGCAGAAGGGTATCCGTCTGAAGTGCACCGACTTATTAAACTGGGAGCCGATATCGATGCCACAGACTATCAAAATATCACCCCCCTGATGTATGCCGTGGCGAACAATAATATCACCACTGTAAAAGCCCTGCTTGAATATGAGCCCGATACAGAAATAATGACCGATGCCGGCGAGTCGGCTTTGCATATTACTGCAAAAGAGAATATGCTGGAAATTGCCGAAGCACTAATAAGAGCGGAGGCAGACATAAACATTAAAGATCCTCACGGTGCTACCCCATTACATTATGCTTCCGCATACGGATATTTATATCTCAGCGACCTCCTTCTTTATTATAATGCAAATATTGAAGCCAGGGACGATGAGGGTAGCACACCCTTGATAGCTGCAGTATATTCGGGCCGGGCAAATGTAAGCGACCTGCTGCTGCAGTCAGGGGCAAATGTAAATGTTCCCGATAATGAAGGTTTTACCCCACTTATTATCGCAGCCCAAAATAACGACACCCTCCTCTTGAGTTTATTACTAAAAGCCGGGGCTTATTTATATGCAACTAATGATTATAAGTATGATGCCATGGGCATGGCAATAAGAAACAATAATACAGAAGCATATGAATTCCTGAAGTCAAGGGTTGACCCTGAAATGTACAGGAGCAATGAGAGACTTTCCCCGATACTCATAGCCCGGAAATATGGAAGAACAAAAATGATAAAAGAATTGGAAAAGGCAGGCTTCCCTGAACCGGCTCAATTAAGTTTTGACCATGTTAAAATCCAGGCAGGCATTAAGACAGCCATTCGCGACTATTATACAAGAATAGGACTCAGCTTTAAAGATCCCCTATTGAAGCTGATGCTTAATGCCGGCTTTGAATTGAAACCAATGTACAGTAAAGTACTGGTTAAAGATTCCGACAATACCTACTACCAGTATTATGATAAGAGATATATTATCTATGCAGGTCTCGGTAGGGAATTTAATATACAGGAAAATTACTACAGTGGCAATCTGTCAATCGATCTAAACCTCAATGCAGGCTACATGATGGCCAGTCAATACAGGGGCACAAATATAAAACCCCAGGATAAATTAAGAATAATGCCCCAGCTTGTACTTAGATGGAATAAAGGTAAATTCAATATATATGCAGGCTATGAGTACATGAATACTGAACTGTACAGGATCGGTCCCAACTGGTTCAGCTTCGGACTATCCTATGATGTATATTTTGACAAAATTAGAAGCCCGGCTAAAAAGATAAAATGGTACTGAAAATTACAAAAATATTGATCCTACCCTTTTTGCTCAGCTTTATCTTCCTTACCGCATGTGAAGAGATCTACACTGTAGATTGCAGGGAATGTCTGGAGGTAGAGCCCACTACATGCACACTTAAAATTAAATTTGGCGCGGTACCAGGTAGTTTTATTCCTTACGATGTTACCATATACAAGGGTAAAATTGAAGACGGGGTGGTATTGTATAAAGTTGAAACTGTCACATCAGTTTATTACGAGGTGGCACTGAATTCCCTGTACACTGTAACAGTATCAGTGATGAAAAACGGGAAGGAATATATAGCCGTGGATGCTACCAGGCCAAGGGTTGACTATATTACCGAAGCATGTGAAGAACCCTGTTACTACGTGGTAAATAATACACTTGACCTGGAAATTAAATATTATTGATCAGCCTGTCAAAAACCATGGAGCACAGATTAAAATACGGGAACCGGACTATTGTTTTTCCCATTCCCGAAAACACTCATTTTATCAGGGTTTACCCTCCACAAAGAAAACCCGATAAAAATACTTTCCTGGAAGAACTAAGAACACTGATAAAACCCGAAATAAATTCGGCCGGTATTGTGGTGGCCGACAAAACACGGACCTGCGAATATTATATATACCTGCCCTGGTTAATAGAAGCACTTAAAAGAATAGGTTTAAATAAAGATACAATACGATTTTATATTGCTTATGGTATCCATCCAAAACAGGCTGAAGAAGAAAGCCTCAGTATTTACGGCAATACTTACAGGCAATATGAATTTGTTCATCATGATTGCGATGAGGCGGCGGCCATGACAGAGATGGGTCGTACAGCGAGAGGCACCAGGGTAAGAGTAAGAAGGGATATATTCGAACATGACCTCTTAATCCTTTTCGGAGCTGTGTCACATCATTATTTCGCAGGATACGGCGGAGGAAGGAAGCTGCTGTTCCCGGGACTGGCAGAAAGGGAGTCTATCAATTCAAATCATAAATTGTTTATTGATTTTGATAATATGAAACTCCAACCGGAATGTCGCTCAGGCAATTTAAGAGATAACCCGGTAGCTGACGACTTCTATGAAATTGACAGCCTAATGCCCGGCAAGATAATAATCACCGGAATACCCGGCGAAAAAGGAAACATAAGCCAGCTGATGGTAGGGACCAGCTATGAAGATTTCCTGTCGGCATGCAAAATTTATGATAAACATTACAGGAAAGACAGCAAAATTAAATATGACAATGTAATTGCCAGTGCCGGAGGATACCCGAAGGATATAAATTTTATCCAGACACATAAATCCTTGCACAATGCCGCGTCATTTGTAAAAGATGGCGGAAACTTGTTCCTGCTTGGTGAATGCAGGGACGGCCTGGGCAATGATGAATTCCTGGAATTCTTCCATGGAAGTAAAAAAGAAATTTTCAATAATTTGCGTAAGGAATATTCGGGTAACGGGGGAACAGCCCTGTCACTCCTTTCAAAAACAGAGAGAATAAATGTATTTATGCTTACCGGACTCGAAAGCTCCACATGTGACACACTTAACATAAAAAAAATAGGAGTTGATGAGTTAAGTATTAAAGCATGCAGGCTTAAAGGAAGCACAGCCCTTATTGATAATGCCAGTTTGGTATATTGTTAACTTATAAATATTATTTATGAGAAATTTAAATAAAGTATTCTTTTACCTGCTGATCATGGTTTCACCCGCGGCAGTGTCACAAATAAACAAAACATCTATAAAAAAACAGATCAACAACAGTGATTATGATAAAGTGGAACAGATGGCCCTGGATATACTCAAAACCGGCTTTAATGCCGGTGATGGATACAATCAGGTATGGGCCAGGGATCTTAATACCTTTATAAAATATTCATGCAGGGTCTTGCCCCATGATACCGTACGCAATGCCCTCCTCAAATTTTTCTATTTCCAGGGCTTTGACGGGAATATGGTGGATGGATATGAACAGGTTCCGGACGGGTATATTGCTGACAATTATGCTGTTTATAAAAGATACGATATGCCCGGCTATGTATTTCACAAGAATACAGTAGAAACCGACCAGGAAACTTCACTGATCCAGGCTGTATATAAATACATACAGGAAACAGGCGACAAAGATTTTCTTTATGAATACGTTAATGGCACCACCGTACTTGATCGTATGAACAAAATGCTGGACTTCCTGATGAAACACAGGTATAACAGGGATTACGGTTTAATATGGGGTGCCACAACTGCTGATTGGGGTGATGTTCAACCTCTGCATCCCTGGGGTGTAAAGCTTGATGAACTGTCAATACCAAGCATCGATATTTATGACAATGCAATGATGCTGATAGCACTTGAAAATTTCATTGAATTAGCCAGCGACCATAAAATGAAATCAAGGTGGGAAAAGGTTTATAATGAAATAAAAAATAACATTAGGAAACACCTCTGGGACAGCAAAAAGAACAAATTCAAACCACATATTTACATCCGCTGCAGGGAGTTTGAAAACGTCAATGAAGATGAGATTTATTACCATGGGGGAACGATTGTAGCAATTGAAGCCGGTTTATTAACCAAGGAAGAGGTAAAGATCAGTCTTAACATGATGAGAGATAATGTCAGAGCTGCCGGTGCACAATCAATAGGTCTGACTCTCTACCCCGCCTATCCTGACGGAAGCTTTGAGAATAAAGGAATGGGATCCTACCAGTACCAGAATGGAGGCGATTGGACATGGTTCGGAGCAAGGCTTATACCACAGCTTGTAAAAATGGGCTTTATTGAAGAAGCTATAACGGAACTGGAACCTTTCGTAAAGAGGGTAATTGAGAATGATGGTTTCTTTGAATGGTATACGATTACTGGCGACCCCCGCGGATCTGGCATATTCAGGGGATCGGCAGGCGTCCTGCTTGAAGCGATAGAAGCAGTAAGAAGTATTAGTGATGATTTATGATTTATGAATTAAATAACTCATAACTCAATTCATAATTCATAATTCATAATTAATAGTTTATAGTTTGTCGTTGTCTTTGTAGTATTCTCTCAGTTCCTTCAATCTCTTCGTTAATTCTTCTCTTATTTCCGAATATGCAGGGTCATTATATACATTATTCATTTCATTGGGGTCTTTTTCAAGGTCATATAGTTCCCATTCATCAATATCGTAGTAGAAATGAATCAGTTTATACCTGTCTGTCTTAATGCCATAATGTCTTTTCACCATATGGACGGCAGGATACTCATAGTAATGATAATATAAGGCGTCTCTCCATTCTACATCTTCCCCCTTCAACAGTGGTAACATACTCTCGCCCTGCATATCAGGCTGGGGTTCGATACCTGCCGCATCCAAAAAGGTTTCCGCAAAATCGAGGTTCTGCACCAGTTCCGATGACCGGCTACCGGCTTTCACTTCAGCAGGCCACCTGATAATCAGTGGCGTACTCATTGATTCCTCATACATAAACCGCTTATCAAACCATCCATGCTCACCCAGGTAAAAGCCCTGGTCAGATGTGTATACTATTATCGTATTATCAGTAAGTTCATTTTCATCAATATAATTTACCAGTCGCCCGATATTCTCATCAACGGCAGCTATACAGGCCAGGTAATCCTGCATATAACGCTGGTATTTGAATTGCGTCAAGTCTTTGTCATCCATGCCCGGATATTCTTTCATGAATTCGTGGTTCATGGGCTCATAGACCTCTTCCCATGCATCCATTTGTTCCTCATTAAATCTTTCAAGCTTACTGGTCAAGGCTCTGAAATCCCAGTTACTTTTCGGTTCAATGCCAAGTTCTGTCAGTATATCCGGATGTATCTTGATATCACCTGCCATATTCATATGTTCCAGTATTCTCATCTCGGCAGTTTCAGCAGCTGTACCCCTCCCTTCATAATCGTCAAAGAGTGTTTCGGGCTCTTCAAATGTTTCACCAACAAAGTCATTGTAATGTCTTATTGGTGGTAGCCATTCGCGATGGGGGGCTTTGTGATGATACATAAGTAAAAAGGGCTTATCTTTCTTCCTTTCTTCCAGCCATCCTATAGCCAGGTCGGTGATAATATCAGTTACGTATCCTTCAATTCTTTCTTCTCCTTCTGGTGTAACAAAATCGGGGTTGTAATAATGACCCTGACCGGGTAGCACCTTCCAATAATCAAAGCCCGTCGGCTGTGATCTCAGGTGCCACTTACCTATCATTGCAGTCTGGTAACCTGCTTCCTGCAACAATTTCGGAAAAGTAACCTGCGAACTGTCAAACCGGGCCCCTGAATTATCTATCTTACCATTTATATGGCTGTGTTTGCCCGTAAGTATTACAGCACGGCTGGGTGCACATATAGAGTTGGTTACATATGCATTTTCAAACAGCATCCCCTCATTTGCAAGCCTGTCAATATTGGGTGTTTCGTTCCTGTAAGAACCATAGGCGCTTATAGCCTGCCTTGCATGATCATCTGACATAATAAAGATTATATTCGGTCTCTCATATCCGCCGTTGCACGACACTAAAATGAGGAGAAGAAATAAACCGGAAAGCTTTTTTAGGTGTTTCATGATAAGTTAGTGTTATTAAATTAATTCTTCGGATAATATTTTTCTTAAGTCATTTGGTTTTACATTTTCATCCACTTCTCCAAATTCAGCCAGGGATATTTTGCCACGTTCTTCGGATACAACAATCACTATGCAATCGGTGATTTCACTAATCCCTATTGCTGCCCTGTGCCTCATGCCAAAACGGGGAGGCAGGTTGGGATTATCAGTAGTTGGCAGTGGACATCTTGCAGCGTATATTTTTCCCGACTCAATAAGCACAGCACCATCATGCAGGGGGCTGTCTTTGTAGAAGATACTTTTTAAGAGTTCGGCACTTACTTTTGCATTGAGTATTTCTCCCCCCTCGGAATATAATTCCAGGGTGCTTCTTCTTGCAATGACTATCAGGGCCCCGTATCTTGAATCAACAAGCCATTCCACCCCTCTTATTATCTCTTCTATATCTGTTTGTTTCTGGCGGGATGCCACGGTGCCGCCGGAGAAAAATCGCTCAATGGAATAACTTCCACCACTCATATAACGGCTCCCCATCATAAGTAGAAACCTTCTTATCTCCTGCTGGAATACAATGATAAGTATGATTACACCCCCTCCAAACACGGCAGTCATAATTGAACTGATGAGTTCCATCTGCAATAATTCCACCACTTTCCAGAAGAGATATACAACAAAGATGCCCATGAAAATAGTAATTGCGGCTGTGCCCCTGATTAAACGGTATAGCTGGTAAAGGATGAAAGCCACAAGTATAATATCTATAATGTCAAGAATGGTGATGGGTGGCATATCTTATTTTTAATTCTTAAA
>JAWLEO010000042.1:0-26168 GCA_041686075.1 Bacteroidales bacterium
TCTTGCAAGCTCGGGCTCCTCGGTTCCAGATCCGTGCCGCAGGGTTTCGTCGAGCTCGTCACCGTCGCTTGCTCTTGCAAGCTCGGGCTCCTCGGTTCCAGATCCGTGCCGCAGGGATCGTCGAGCTCACAGCCCTCGTCCCGACAGTATCGTCGGGACTCCCGCTGTTCGGTTCCCGATCCGTGCCAAGCTACGGCGGTGACCCAGTGACCCAGTTACCCAGCACCTAACAAAACCTTTCTCAGAACCTGAATATTACGGATAAGCCTATCATCTCTTTAAACTGTATCATCGGTACTTTCCTGGGAGAACCATCCGGGTTCAAAACCGGTTCATCATCTTCATCCATCACCGGTATAAGGGTGTCATCATCATAGATAAGGTGTGTATTAAGCCTTATGTCGGTAAACCAGTTGAGCTTGGCCGTAGCAATTAATTCCCAGTCGATATCAACATTCAGGGGATTATGAATATAGTTGGTAAATAACCTGACATTATTTACAAGCTTTACCTCATTGAATATAGTTGTTTTATGGCTTATCTGAGCACTCATGCCGGGTTCATGCTTTGATTTTTGATCAGCCTGCAATCCGTGCTGAGTGGGATCTATCATTGCGGTATCAGGTACAAATGTACCCTTGTAGGATAATGGTGCAAAATTGATCGATGTATTGGCATTGGGTTTATAATCAAGGCCCAGTCCAAGGGTTAGCGAAGCGGGGTTAAAGAACTTGGATACTACCACTGAATCATTAGGATATTTATATCCATAGGCTAGCTGTGTCTTGAACAACATTGTTGCACTGAAGTCGAACTTCCCGAAGGCTTTGTTATTAAATTTTGAAATAAGATCTAAATTATCGGCATTCTTCCGAATACCACTTTCCGGCGAGGCTATCAGCCCGAATTTTATCCTGCCTATATTATCCCACATTATTTTTTTCTCCTTATTTTCATAGTTGGCGGTGCCGGTGATATCGAGCAGGGTTGAAACATTACTCTCCCCACCTTTAACCCAGTTTTTGATTATAGCCTGATTGAAAACAAAAGAGGCTTCGGAAATGAATTTCCAATACCGGGGCTTCACATCTATCTTCCTGGCCTCGGCAAGCCTGGAATTATCTATTGTTTTCAGGTCTATTCTGGCATCAGCAATATTAGTTGTTTTATGCAATCTCCTGAAGCGCACTCCTCTTTCAACAATTATATCTACTGAATCACGGGAGGTACTGCCTATCCAGACCGATACTTCCTCTCCCCATTCATTTTTAAGCCATAGCCTGCTTACTCTTGATGAATTATTACTCAACCACAGGGGGATGGAATTGCGTGCTCCGGTAAAAATGACCCTGCTAGAATCATTTTTTTCAATATAATTCATTACCGTTCTTATAGCCGAATGGATTGAATCCCCCTCCAGGGGATAATCATAATAAAGAAAAGGAAATTCCGGGTTGGAACTTATTACTTTATTCAGAGTATCTGATAAAACAATAATGATGCTGTCGTGTTTTTCAGTTTTAGGGTAAGCAGTTTTCTCCCTGTCAGCCTGTATAAATATATTTCTAAAATCTCCCGGATCAACAATAACGATGCTGTCTCCGGAGATTATGGTTGTATCGCCGGGTTTATATAAATTCACGTTATCGCTTATTGCATAAACAGAATCAGACAGGAGGGGATCAAAAATTTCCCGCTCCTCGGCCCGGTCCCTCCTCCGACCATTTTCTGACGGGATGGGTATATGTATAGTGTCCCACATAAAAAAACTGCTGGCAGGTATTTTAATCTTATCCCACTCATAGTTCCTGATAATATCCTCTGCAATATACATAGGATCACTTGTAGCCTCAAACAAAAGTCGTTTAATGGCTTTCCTGAGTGGGTCATCCTTGGTGTTCCACAAATCACTTTCATACCATTCCGATAGGTAACCAATAGCCTGGTCTGTGTCGAAATGCACATCGTGACTTTTAATATTCGCCAAAGAATCAACAATTTGAGGCTGCATAAGAGTATCAATAACAAAACCAGTTGAATCCCTCTCGCCTTCCTCCTGCGCGTATATGTTTGTGCCCGAAATCAATATGACTAAAGAAATCGTACTTAAAAGGGGAAATCGTCCTGCTATTTTGAACATAACTGTTTATTGGTCAAGTTAATAGTTGTAGTATAGTATTGCTAATTTTTGCAAAATCAATGCCAAAATTAAGCTATTTATTCAATATAACGGAAATTGGATTAAAAGATGTACACCATGAATTATAATTTTGATCTTGGTGCTATTTTCACTTCTTTTGCAAATCATTTTGAAGGTCTCCCATGAAAGATATGACAACAGGCAAAGAAGGTAAACTCATTCTGCAGTTTGCCCTGCCTATGCTTGCAGGTAGCCTGTTTCAGCAATTTTATAATATCGTTGACAGTATTATTGTTGGCAATTTTATAGGTAAGGAAGCCCTGGCAGCAGTAGGTGCCTCCTTCCCTGTGATATTTGTGCTTATTTCCATGGTTATTGGCCTGGGATCAGGTGTAACCATCGTGATTTCACAGTATTTCGGTGCCAAAGATTATAAAAATGTCAGAAGGGCGATTGACACCATGTATATAGGGATGTTTTTTGCCTCCATCATAGTAACGGTTCTGGGAATAGTTTTCAGTGAAGAAATATTTATACTGCTTAATCTCCCCCAGGAAGTTATGCCTATGGCACTGGAATATCTGAATATTTACCTCCTGGGGATGATAACCTTCTTCCTCTTTAACGGAACAAGTGCAATATTAAGAGGTATGGGGGACTCGAAAACACCACTTTATTTCCTCATAATTTCAACCCTGACCAATGTAGTCCTCGATCTCCTCTTTGTTGTTGTTTTCGATATGGGGGTGAAAGGAGTTGCCCTTGCCACAATCATAGCCCAAACAGGTGCCTTGATCACTGCCATATTCTACCTTAACAGGTATCACCGAATCATTGACATCGGTCTGCACGGCCTGGTATTTGACAAAAAAATATTCAGGCACAGCATAAGAATAGGCTTGCCAACCGGCCTTCAGCATAGTTTTGTGGCTCTGGGAAGCATGGTAATAATGGGTATTGTAAATACCTTTGGCACAAATGTAATTGCAGCTTTCTCGGTAGGCGCCCGGCTTAATGCAATAGCTACCATACCTGCAATGATAATGGCCCAGGCCCTTGCAACATTTGTCGGACAAAACCTTGGAGCCAATAAATCGTACAGGGTTAAAACCGGTTTGTTGTCAACCATTCTGCTCACAAGTATAGTGACTATTGCCACAACCGCCTTAATAGTGTCATTCGGCGATATATTTATGGATGCCTTTACAAATGATCCTAAAGTAATAGATATTGGTTCGGAATACCTTACCATAGTGAGTCTTTTTTACCTGGTTTTTGCTTTCATGTTTACCTTTAACGGGGTGATGAGAGGAGCCGGGGATACAATAATCCCGATGATAATCACTTTTATCTCCCTCTGGCTTATACGCATACCTTTTGCCATATTCCTTTCTGACAGAATGGGAGAAACAGGCATATGGTGGTCCTATCCCATGAGCTGGGTGCTGGGGCTGATAATGTCATGGCTTTATTACCTTACAGGTCGATGGAAGAAAAAGGTAATTGTCAGACCACAGGTTAAATAAAATCTCAATTTTTAATACATTTGTTCAACAAAATACCAGCTTATGATCAAATCAATGACAGGCTACGGTGTCTCCTATAGCAAAACACCCGAAAAGAAAATTACTGTTGAAATACGTTCTCTTAACAGCAAACAAATAGATATTAATACCAAAATGCCCTGGTATTACAAAGAAAAAGAAATCGAGATAAGATCAATAATTAGCCAGGGCCTGGTGAGGGGAAAAACCGACCTCATTATAACTGTTGATGCAATAGACGATCAGAACCTGCCAACCCTTAATAAAGCTGCCATTAAAAATTATTATAATCAACTGATTGATGTGGCCGGTGAATTATATATAGAAAACAGGAAAGACTTATTGTCAATCATCATGAGACTCCCCGAAACGCTTAAATCTGACAAACAAACTGTCAGTGAGAAGGAATGGGAGCTGATAAATGGACTTGTGGACAATGCCATTGCTGAAGTTGATAAATACAGGATTGAAGAAGGAAAATCGATCGAAAAAGATCTCAGGGAGAGAATCGGTCTTATTGAATCATACATGGATAAGATACTTCCTTTCGAAGATGAAAGAATAGAGAAAATAAGAAAGAAAATAAATAATAGCCTTGACCAGATGGATAGTGAAAATATTGATAGAGACAGGTTAGAACAGGAATTAATATATTACCTGGAGAAACTCGATATTAATGAGGAAAAGGTAAGACTTAAAAAACATTGTGAATATTTCATACAAACAGTGGAATCAGAAAATAATAATGGCAAGAAATTGGCTTTTATATCCCAGGAAATAGGCAGGGAGATTAACACCCTGGGCTCGAAAGCCAATGATGCGGGGATACAAAAAATAGTGGTGATGATGAAGGACGAGCTGGAAAAGATCAAAGAGCAGCTAATGAATGTATTATGAAAGAAAACCCTGATAAAGGCAAACTAATAATTGTGTCTGCTCCCTCGGGATCAGGTAAAACAAGTATAGTAAAATATCTCCTGGACCATCTGCCTGAACTGGATTTTTCAATCTCGGCAACAAGCAGGCCCCCACGCCGGGGTGAACAAAATGGTGTGGATTATTATTTCATGAGTGCTGATGAATTCAGGGAAAAAATAAAAAACAATGAATTTGTTGAATGGGAAGAAGTATATAAAGACACTTACTACGGGACTTTGCGAAGCGAAATAAATAGGGCCTGGGATAAGGACAGGCATATAATCTTTGATGTGGATGTGGAAGGAGGACTGAGCCTCAAGGCAGAATATGGTGACAGGGCACTTTCTTTATTTATAAAGCCCCCGGGTATCAATGAGCTCAGGGAAAGATTAATAAACAGAGGCGCTGACCATCCGTCAGAAATTGAGATGCGTATCAATAAAGCGCAGGAAGAAATGGATAAAGCTCCTAATTTTGATAAAGTAATAATAAATGATGACCTTGATAAAGCATGTGGGGATGCTCTGAGAATATGTAAAAGCTTTTTAAGAAACAATGGGTAAATTATGAAAACAGGACTCTATTTCGGTTCATTTAATCCTGTGCATATAGGTCATATGGCTATAGCTAACTATATATACGAATATTCTGATCTTGAAGAGATATGGTTCGTGGTCAGTCCGCATAACCCTCTTAAAAAGAAAAGCAGCTTGCTTGCAGATCATCACAGGCTGCGAGTGACTGAGATAGCTATTGGTGACGATGACCGGTTTCGGGTCTCCGACATAGAATCAAAACTCCCACAACCCTCATATACTATTGATACCCTGACCTACCTCAGGGAAAAACACCCCGGTCATCAGTTCGCCCTTATAATGGGCAGTGATAATCTTTCAACCATTAATAAATGGAAAAATGCCGAGATTTTAATTGAAGCATGCAAGATTTTCGTTTATCCCAGGCTAAATAGAGGTAAGGAACCCGATCCCGAAGTTAAATCATTGCTCCGGTCAGCGGATATCGATGTTGTTAAGGCTCCCCTGATTGATATATCGAGTACTTTTATCCGGTCAGCCATTAAGGACGGTAAAGATATACGCCATTTCCTGCCTCCCAGAGTATGGCAATACGTCAAGGATATGCATTTCTACGAATGACACCTATCTTTTTATCATTCCATCATTCCATCATTGACTCACCTCGCTGGCGCGAGTCTCCAGACTCGTGCCATCTCGTTTCGTCGAGCTCGCTCCCACAGGCCACAATCACTGGCCGCTCGCGAGCTCGCAGCACTCTTCCCGACAGTATCGTCGGGTCTCACGCCGCTCGGTTCCATCAATTAATTTTCTGGATGAGCTCTCTGCCCCTGGCAAGAGCTTTCTCATTCATGGGTATGAGGTGATGATATCTTTCAGGAAGCGACTTTCTAAGGCCCGAAAGTACATTATCCATTTCGAGGTAGGGCTTTACCTTAAGATATCCTCCAAGCACAACCATATTGAAAGTCTTTGAACTCTCCATTTTTGTAGCTTCTTCAGTAGCATCTATCCTGTAGATAGCTATATCATCTCTTTCGGGGGGCCTTGCTATACCGTGACTATCGTAAATCAGAGTACCTCCGGGTTTAACCGACTCCTCAAACTTGTCAAGTGATTGCTGGTTGAGCAATATTGCAGTATCAAAAGTCCTGAGTATAGGGCTACTGATTCTTTCATCACTAAGTATCACTGTCACATTAGCTGTGCCCCCACGCATCTCAGGCCCATATGAAGGCATCCAGCTAACTTCCATATCCTGCATTATTCCTGAATAGGCCATTATCTTACCCATGGAAAGAACTCCCTGTCCTCCGAAACCGGCTATTATTATTTCTTCTGTCATAATTTAGCAATTTACAATTATTATGTAAAACTATTTTTCTTCAGGTACTTTCAAATCGCCAAGTGGATAAAACGGGAACATATTTCCCTCCATCCACTCATTTGATTCCACCGGGTCCATACGCCAACCGGAAGGGCAATTAGATACAACTTCTATAAAACATGTTCCCATGTTAAGTTTCTGATATTCAAAAGCTTTTCGTATTGCTTTTTTAGTTTTTCTGGCGTTACCGGGTTTATGGACAGCCTGACGTGTAACATAACAGGTACCTGGTAAAGTAGCTACTATGTCGGTCATTTTAATTGGGTTACCCATTATTTTCACATCCCTCCCATAAGGGGTGGTAGATGATTTCATTCCTATAAGTGTAGTTGGAGCCATTTGTCCTCCCGTCATACCATATATACCATTATTTATAAATACTATAAGAATATTTTCTCCCCTGTTACAGGCATGAATGGTCTCAGCGGTACCGATAGCAGCCAGGTCTCCATCTCCCTGGTAGGTAAACACGAATTTTTCAGGCATCAGCCGTTTTATTGCGGTAGCAAGTGCCGGAGCTCTACCATGCGCGGCTTCCTGCATATCAAGTTCCAGGTAATCATACATAAGTACAGAACATCCAACTGGAGCTATACCTATGGTATCCTGCTGAATATCCATTTCTTCTATAACTTCTGCGATAATATGATGAACTGTCCCATGGGCACAACCCGGGCAATAATGCATCACATTATCAGTCATAACTTTTGATCGTTTATGGACAATATTTTCTTCTACCATAACATCTTGTGGACTAATATTATTTGCCATGATCTTATCCTCCTATGATTTTCTTTTTTAAATTTTCAACAACTTCCTCGGCTGTAGGTATTATCCCGCCCATTCTGCCAAAATGCTCAACGGGTATTTTCCCGTTTACAGCCATCCTGACATCTTCTACCATCTGACCTGTACTCATTTCAACAGTTAGCATCCCTTTAACCTGATCTGCCAGCCTGTTAATTTCTTTAGTGGGAAAAGGGAAAAGTGTTATTGGCCTTAACATCCCCAGTTTGATACCTTCCATTCTTGCCAATTGTATGGTCTTCTGTGACACCCGCGAACTGGTACCATACGCAATAACAAGGTATTCAGCATCATCACACTGGAATAATTCAAACCTCACTTCTTTTTCCTGCATTTCATGGTACTTCTTCTGAAGCTTAAAATTAAATTCTTCCTGTTTAAGAGGATTGAGGTCCAGTGATGTAATTATATTTCTCTCCCTGTCGGGTGTCTTACCCGTAGTGGCCCAAGCAGGTAATTCTTTTGA
Organism: Bacteroidales bacterium; assembly: GCA_041686075.1. Classification (GTDB taxonomy): domain Bacteria; phylum Bacteroidota; class Bacteroidia; order Bacteroidales; family VadinHA17; genus UBA9300. The sequence goes on from JAWLEO010000042.1 coordinate 7,799, forward strand.
TCTTTCCTTCTGTGGCTTGAATGTTACTTTTTCCATCATCTGGCCTATTGCTCCGTCTGATAATATCATTGCCGGGTTTCTGTACTTAAAGGCAAGGTCAAAGGCCAGTTCTACAAAATCAGCCATCTCCTGTACCGAAGCTGGTGCAAGGACAATCAGTCTATAATCGCCATGACCACCACCTTTAGTAGCCTGGAAATAGTCAGACTGTGCCGGTTGAATGGTACCGAGGCCCGGACCTCCCCTGACAACATTAACAATCAAACAGGGCAATTCTGCACCTGCAATATAACTTATACCTTCCTGCATTAGCGATATACCGGGTGATGAGGAAGTGGTCATTACCTTTTTCCCGCATCCCGCACCCCCGTATAACATATTAATTACAGCCACTTCACTTTCAGCCTGTAAAAGGATCATCCCCGTTCTCTCATAAGGTTTTTCAGCCGTAAGATATTCAAGAACCTCACTTTGTGGTGTAATAGGATAACCAAAATAGGCATCGGTACCGGCTCTGATTGCTGCTTCAGCAATAGCCTCGTTACCTTTCATTAATTTAACTTCCTTTTCCATATTTTATTTTTATACTTTTTTATAAACTAAATTCTCATCCTGTAAACAGTTATTACTCCGTCAGGGCAGACAACAGAACAATTTGTACAGCCAGTACAACCATCCATGTCTATAAGCTCTGCATAATTATAGCCTTTGGTGTTCACATCAGATGATAAAGCAATAACATCCGTTGGACACGCAGCTATACATAAACTACAACCTTTACATTTTTCTGTATCGACTTTTATCGATCCTATAACTTTAGCCATATTTATCTATATTAAATTATTAATCATTTTATTTAAAATCTTCATAAAATTTTTGTACCCTCTCTTCAAATGCAGGCAACATGGACCTGGGAATCTGTGAGACACATGCTCTCAGTCCCTCACTCCTCGTACTACCTGTTATATTAAGGCTTATCGCACTGATACCGTAATAAAGTAAATTCTTAAGTAACTCGCCGCTGCTCATACCTGGAAATGATATTGTAAAATAAAAACCATCTGCTATCGGCCTGTCAATATCTGTATCATATACTATCTCAAAGCCGTTTGCGATGAACATCTGTTTCATAATCTTTGCCTTTTCACCATATTCTTTTACATCATTTACATAATTATACTCACCGTCATTAACTGCCTTCAACATGGCTTTAAGTCCATATTGAGTGGTGTGAGTAACACCTGCCGACTGTGCATATAATGCCCCGAACACTATGGCATGACCAAACAGATCACTGGTATAATACCTGAGCAGGTCGGGATAGCGTCGATTATAAAGATGGTCTGAAATGATGGTCATACCTATCCTCTGACCGGCATAACTGAAGGCTTTAGAGCTGGAGATCAACAATACGTAATTATCAGTGTAATTCGCAACAGTAGGCTGGTAAGGCGGTTCACCCGGCTTCATATAATCCTCGCGGAAATCCATTCCGAAATATGCCAGGTCTTCAATAACGGCAACATCATATTTTGTCGCCAGTTCACCAATAATTTTCAATTCTTCCTGGGTGAAACATATCCATGCAGGGTTGTTGGGATTTGAATAAAGTATACTCGACACCTTACCCCTCTTAAGATAGGATTCAAGTTTATTCCTGAGCTTTCCCCCCCGATAGTCGTAAATATCGAAAGACCTGTAATCCTGGCCCAGTATTTTGACCTGTTGCTTATGAACAGGAAAACCCGGATCAATAAAGAGGGTACCTTCCCTGGAACTGTCATTCCTGTTTATAACGAGAAAACAGGCCATGCTTCCCATAAGCGAGCCAACCGTAGGAATGCACCCTTTGGGATTAATGTCAATATCCAGGAATAACTTAACAAACCTTGCTGTTTCTTCTTTTAGCTGTGGTAAACCTTCAATGTTAGGGTAAATGGACGTTACTCCTGCATCAAGAGCTGCCTTTTCAGCTTCGACACCTATTGATGGGGATGGTAAGCCCGGCACCCCCATTTCCATCCGTATATATTTCTCGCCTGTCTCCTCTTCAATAAGGTTAACCACTTTCACTATCTCACGTATACTGGCAAAGTCAAGTTTAGTGAGATTAGCTTCCTTGATTTTTGATTCCACTACCGAAGGGTCTATCAGTGTATTCTTCATAAATATCAATTTTTTCAGCCAGGGTTCAAAAATGAACAGGGGCAGTCTGTCCAAACCGCCCCCCTATATATTATTTTATTCAACTTTCATTAGAAACAATATACTCCCCATAAGTACATAATTATTCCACGGTAATAAAAACCCCGGAAAATAATTATTTGTCTCTATCATCATTAAAAATCCGTTTCTTAATCTATCTATTCCGTATGGAATTCTAAATATACAAATTCTAAGTCAATTTAAAACATGTTAAAAATCAGCTTTTCTGAGAGCGGCAAAAGCAAGAATTACTCCCAGTATTATACCATAAATAGATGCTATCAGAACCCTGAATTGCTCAGGCATCAAAAAGTTGATAGTCTGTGCCGGTATCCAGAAAAAGATTATGGTTTTTTTCAATACAAAGCCGTAGTGGGTATCCCAGTCTACCCCCTTCAATATACCACTGACATTGATTCTTGAAAAGAATCCCCTGATTGTGCCACCGGTCATCTCGATATGAGCATCGGTTATTTTGTGTGCCGTCATTAAAACGGGAGCGTAAAAAATGTTCAATAGAAAGCTTATAGTGAAAGCCACACCTGCCCTGGACAGGCTAAATGAGTCTTCCATGGCATCCCTTGCACCCTGTAATCCTGCAAACTCGAGGAGTATGGGCACTCCGCGGGCAAAAATGATAAAAGCAGCCTGGATGGTAATCCCCAGGATGCCCCATACTAAGGCACGTGGCAATATGCCAAAACCCGGAGCGTAATATTTCCCCGTTCTTATTCTTAAGCCTATCAACTCCCCGGTGGTTGCCAGTATGGAAAACTTAATGAAGCTTGTAATAAAAGGAAAATTCGAATGAAACCTTTCATAAAAATTGTATAAGCTATCACTCACAATAAAAGGAGTAAAAAGAGCCAGCAAGAATAAAACAAGCACAATATCAGACCTTTTCATAATTCATAATTCATAATTCATAATTCATCTCCCAATCCTTATTCTTGCATCAACGGCTCTCACCTCTTCCGGCGTCCCCATGAGGGGGTTAATATCTAATTCAACTATCTCGGGTGCTGCTTCCAGTAGTGCAGACAAAGAAAGGAGTACATCCTGAAATGCTTTGATATTCACCCCCTTTTGTCCCCTGACACCCTCAAGTACTTTATAGCCTTTAAGGCTGCTTATCATTTTTTCTGCCTCCCTCCTGCTCAATGGTGCAAGTGCTGTGTTAACATCTTTTAAAACCTCGATGAAGATGCCCCCAGGTCCGGTCATTATCAAATGCCCGAAATCACCTTCTCTTACAGCCCCTGCAAATAGTTCCTGTCCGCTTATCATAGGCTGCATAAGCACTGCTTCAACATCTTTAATTTTCATCATCCTCCTGAATTCCAAAGATACTCTGTCTTTGCTGTCAACATTGAGAACCACACCTCCCACGTCAGACTTATGAACAGGCCCAACAACCTTCATAACCAGTGGAAATCCCATTTCAACAGCCTTGAGCAAGGCCTCATCCTCTGAGTAAACGACCTTCTCCTGAACTCTTTTGATACCTGCAGCATCCAGTAATTCCTGTACATGTCCCGGCATAAGATAGCCGTTTTCACTCTTATCTATTACCTTTCTTATATCGTCCTGCTTAATCGATAACTTATCATGAACATCGTCACTGATATATTCTGTGTTTACAACCTTCCCGAGCGCATTGGCAAAAACCACTTCGTCGGGGAAATTAACATTTCCTTTTGCTATAAATGCATCAATCTCCTTATCGGCATTTATACGTGAAGGCAATACCGGATAAACCGGTTTGTTGCCAGACCTCATCTTATCATGTAAAACATTGTAAACATCATCAACAGGAAACAATCCCGGACTGCCAAAAATAACGGCAATAGAATCAATCTCATCAAAGTCATTCTCACAGGCATCCAGTATAAAAGACAGTTGCTCTGCATTCCCTGTGGCAAGAAAGTCAATAGGATTGGCCACGGATGAACCGGGGTATAACTTTTCAAGTAGTGCTTTTGCCTTTTCACCTCTTATGACCGGAATTTCCAGGCCTTCTTTTGAAAGGGCATCGGTCATCATTACCGCCGGACCACCTGCATGCGTGACAATGGCCATCCTTTTCCCCGGAAGGATAGGATTGGAAAGGACCCCCGCCACTGCAGCAAGCTCATTTCGTCCATAGCACCGGATTATACCCGCTTTCCTGAAAAGTGCATCAACAGCAACATCCGGGCTGGCCATGGCCCCTGTATGCGATGAAGCTGCCCTGCTTCCGGCTTCAGATGAGCCAGCCTTTATTGCTGCAATCCGGCATCCCTTCTTTATCAGGGATGACGCATGCATGAGAAGCATTTCAGGCTTGCTTATATTTTCAATGTATAGCAATTTTACTGGAGAACTCTTACCATGCTCATAAGTTTCGTCCATATATTTCAGTACATCTTCAACACCCAGCTGAGCACTGTTCCCAACAGAAAAAACACTGGAAAAACGTATACCATTAGGTATTGCTGACTCCATAATAAATACCGCGGTGGCACCCGATCCGGAAATGAAATCTACACCCGATGGATCCAACACAGGGGTAGGCTCAGTAAAAACACCCCTGTATGAAGGTGTTAGCACACCAATGCAATTAGGGCCTATAAGGCATCCATCAACCGAATCAATAATTTCAACTATCTCCTGTTCCAGCTTAGCACCCTCTTTATTCTCTTCACTAAAGCCAGCAGAAAGGATAATAAAAGCTTTTGTACTCTTTTGACGGGCAAGGATATCTACAGTTTGCTTGCAGTATTTGGCAGCAATAGCAATGATTGCCAGGTCGGTTTCGGGAATATCAGCAGGACTGCTGTATGATTTCAGACCCTGTATTTTTTGCGATTTAGGATTAATAACATGAAGGTCGCCCTTAAATTCCCCGTCGAGAATGTTCTTTAAAACCTTTCCGCCAGGTTTGGATATATCATCCGAGCCCCCGACAACGACAATGCTCCGGGGATTTAATAAATACTTGTTAATCATATATGTGCACTTAGTTTCATTTCTTTGCCTTTTTATATTTTCTAATGGTTATTCCACTTTAATATCCTGTGGAGTATATCGATAGAGTCGGCTATACATTTTTCACATACCTGCTCAAAAATATTGTTTTCAACCAGTATATCATGTTCTTCCTCTGAATCAAGTTCATATTTGATCAGTTCCTTGCACGTTGTTGTACCATGCAACTTCCTAAACTCTGCATCGAATTTCTTTATTAACTTATAAGCCTCTTCGGTTCGTTCCTTATTGTCAGAATATTTGTTGCCACAATACAGGCTTATCGTCATGAAGCTACCGGTGACTGCCCCACAGGTTCCCTGCATGTGTCCCATCCCCCCGCCAAAACCTGATGACACTTTTTCCAGAAAAGAGACATCAATATTAAGTTTACCTGCCATAGAGCTTAAAACCGATTGGGAGCAATTGAAATCTGATCTGAACCTTTTAATAGCTTCCTCTTTTATTCTTTCTTTTTCCTCCATACTTTGTTTTGTTTGACAACAAATGTAATTATTAAGAAGCTAAAGAGAGTACTTTGCATAGCAAATTCATCAATTTGCTTGTATACACTGAAACTACAATGATAGTATTTAAAAGCCCGTTAAAGTTAAAGCTGCATTTAATAAACTTCCGGTTATCAATGCCGCCAGGATCATGATAAGGGTAGATTTGAGCATATCTGCCGGCCCCAGTTCTTTCAATAAAACAGCAAAAGTGGCAACACAGGGGAAATACATAGACAAAACAACCGAGGCAACTATCAGTTGTCTTAAAGTCATATTTAAAGGGATTAGCATTCCAACTGCGAGATCTTTCCGCAAGAAGCCCATTATCATTGCACCGGCAGCATCAGCTGGCAAGCCCAATAAATTATTGAAAAGAGGCTCGGTTAGCCTGCTTATAAATTGCATAATGCCCAATGAGTACAAAAGGTTGGCTATCAAGACACCAAGCAACATAAAAGGCACCGCCTCCTTTATAAACCACCTTAATCTCATCCATATTTTTTTGATCAAACCATTAAGGTATGGCATCCTGTAGGGTGGAATATCAACGAAAATTTCCTCTGTTGATCCCTTCATTATTTTATTAAGGAGTAAACCCAAAAGAAACCATACGGTCATCAACGTACCGAATACAATTCCCAGTCCTTTTATTCCATATTGACCCAGTAAACCGAATAACATTGCCTGTAAAGCCATGCAAGGCACTGCGATTGACATTAAGGTGGCTGCAATAAATTTTTCTTTTCGGCTCTTCAGTAACCTTGTTGCTAAAGCTCCCGGTACATTACAACCAAATCCTAAAAGCATCGGTATTATGGCAACACCATTCATACCCGCTCTGCGCATAATATTATCTACCATAACAGCAACCCGGGGCAAATAACCGGAATCTTCCAGTACAGCCAATACCGTGTAAAAGGCAAAGACATATGGAAGCACCGCCCCGAGAGGAATAAACAAACCCGTTGTTAATAAGCCAAATGACTGACCATAATCAATATTGCCTTCAACCAGTTTGCCTATTAATAAATCATGAAGAAAGCCGGATTTCCCCAACAGGCCCGAAAGCTCGAGTATAACAGGTGACCAAATTTTTTCAAAAAACGGTTCGAATACAGCGCCAATTAAACCCTCACCAATGTACCTGATAAGCATAAATGTGACCAACAAAACCAGAATCAATATCGGTATTCCCGTTATAGGCCTTATAGTAGCATCTCTTATTTTTTCGGATATTTTAGGGCTTTTATATTCGATTTGCTGTACTTCCTTTATGATTCTTCCTATTACAAGCCATCGCTGTGAATAATCAAAAATAAAGTCAGATATACGGGCATCTCCTATTTTTGATTTAAGCTTTTTCATACCTTCACCTGTCAGTGCACAGAGTGGCACACAGGGTACCCCCAGTATTTGTTGAAGTCTTTCTACATCAATGGAGATTCCCAGTCGTTCGGTTTCATCGAACAGGTTAAGAGCAATCAATAAGGGCTTTTTATGCTTGATTAACTGTAAAGTAAGATTTAAACCGCGTTCAAGGTTGGTGGCGTCTATAATATTTATGAACACGTCGCCGTCCTTCAGCATTTCAATAGCAATTTCTTCTGTTTTGCACGTGGGCTCCAGCGAATAAATACCCGGAACGTCTATTAATTCTACACGTTCTCCCCGGATATTGAAATATCCTTTTGTATAATCTATACTGGTACCAGGATAATTTGAAGAAATTACATTCACTCCTGTAAGTCGGTTGAAAACAACACTTTTCCCTACATTGGGATTACCTACCAGTAATACCTTCATAACATAGCCTGCTTAAACCAATTCTACCAATATCCTGGTAGCCATTCCGTGTCCTATTGCGATTTCATTGTTTCCAATACGTATTGTTACCGGCCCCCTTATCCATTGCTTGCTTACTTTAGTTATTTCTATTCCTGTACGGATTCCCATTACATCCAAATTATTTAACAATCCATACCCACCGGCGATATCTCTTATAATTCCTTTCTTACCAACGGGCATATTAGTGAGTGCTACCATTATTTTTTATTTATACTTATGAATTATCATTAACCGGAAATCGAATCTTCCGGATGTAAAAACAAGGATATTTATTATTAACCTCAAGGAAGCTATGTGATAAACCTGAAACCGGCTGTTTTAAGAAAGAACATACTGTATCAGCACTGATTATTAATAATTTATATTGCTTACTGATTCTGGTTAATCAATACCTTGTTCTACTTTCAAAACTTGAAATACAAATATAACATCTTATTTTAATTCATTCTCATTAAAAATAATTTTTTAGCTGATCGGGGAGGCCAGTATTTCTTTTCTAACTATCTTTGCTCCTTCAATCGGGAAAATGAAAGACAGGGTAAGCAACATATTAAAAAGTGATAAATTAGGTACCGGGGAAATAGTAAGTTTACTGAAAGCAGAAGGATCGGATCTTAATGACCTTTTCAATGAGTCTACCCGGATTAAACAAAAATACGTAGGCAACAAAGTATATTTCAGGGGATTGATAGAATTCTCGAATATATGTGATAAAAACTGTTATTATTGCGGCATCAGAAGAGACAATAAGGATGTTAAAAGGTATAATCTTTCAGACAAAGAAATTCTTGATGCTGCCCTTCGTGCTTACAAAAACAATTACGGCTCAGTTGTATTACAGTCTGGTGAAATGAGCAATGCACATTTTACAGGCAGGATTACACGATTGCTTAAAGAAATAAAAAAGTTATCCGGTGGTAAGCTGGGGATAACAATATCGCTGGGTGAACAAACTGAAGAAGTCTACCGGGAATGGTTTGAAGCCGGGGCTCACAGGTACCTCTTACGCATTGAAGCATCAAACCCTGAATTGTACGCAAAATTACACCCCGCTGATGATCTTCACAATTACCATCGGAGGGTGGAATGCTTAAGGATTTTGCAGAAAGTTGGATACCAGACAGGAACAGGTGTAATGATAGGATTACCATTCCAGACTTATGAGGACCTTGCCGGAGACCTTTTATTCATGAAAAATTTTGATATTGATATGGTTGGCATGGGACCCTACATTGAGCATGCCAATACACCTCTGGTAAAATATAAAAGTGAACTGCTCCCCCTTGAAAAAAGGTTCGACCTGTCGCTTAAAATGATTGCAGTACTGAGAATTTTAATGAAGGACATTAATATTGCCGCCTCAACCGCTCTACAGGCAATAGATCCCCTGGGACGTGAAAAAGCTGTAAAAATAGGAGCAAATGTTATAATGCCCAACATTACACCGGGAATATACCGTGACAGTTATAACCTATATGAAAACAAACCCCTTACCATCAATTCGGATGAAGATACCAAAAAATGCTTTGAATCAAGGTTGAAGATAATTAATGCCATGCCCGCTTACGATGAATGGGGCGACTCGAAACACTATTTTAAAAGACTGGCGGGGAATGCTGATGAAAATCGCTAATCCCTCACCCAAAGCCTAAAAAATCTGTCCGAAGAACACGGCATTCATAAATATCTTGCTTGTGCCAAACCATATAGCCCTGAAATTAGTATTGTCATAAATAGATATAATAGTGCCTCGCCCCGCAGCATGGCTTGTACAGAAAGCTGATCCTGCTATTCTTGCTATATTTTCATCAGAGCTGTAACCACTCAGCAGGGGATCTTCAGTATACACAGCAGGGGTCGCAAAAACATTATCGCTCTTTTTCACTGCATCCGAACCTGATTTAAATACAGGTATAGTTTCGTCATCATAACCGTAAAATAAGGGATTGGTATTATCGATCCTCACCTGGAATATTGACCCGGATATCCTGTGCACCGAATATTGTGCATACCTGTCTGCATATTTTAAATCACCCTCATCTTCAAAGTCCGGGGAAGGGATGCTATTGATATCTGCCAGTTTATTGGCTTCCAGAAACGAATTACCTCTCTTATAAGCAATTATTACACCGCCCTTCCTGCTCCAGCTTTTGAGTTCCTCCATCTGTGATCCGGACAATGAAGGATTTCCTGCCATAATAAGCACATTATATTCAGACAGGTCAAGGGATCTTCTCTCCTCTGCATCTACCATAGTAACAGGCATTTGAAACCTCAGGTCAAACATGTGCCATATCTCACCTGCGTCCCTGCTGCTTATTCCATCACCTACAAACATCAAGGCTTCAGGTTTTTCCAGTATTTTAAAACTGTTGCTGCCAAAGTCAATGCCTTCAGGGGTATAACCTGTTTTCATTCCATATACTGTGATGCCAAAATCTTCGACAATCTCTTTCATCAGTTCATATATAGCATCCCTGTCAAGATCCTGCTTATATGCCGGAACCATTATTGTCCCGTTATCAAATTTTTTTTTGAATTCACCATCGTCATATAGAAAACCTTCTGTAGCCACCCTTGCTTTCAGTCCTTCATCAAGCAAGCGATAAAGAGCCCCGGGCGTATAATAATCCTTCCATTCAAAAAGCCAGGCATATGAATCCCTATTGCCCCTCAAGCTGCCCTTGGGATAAGGTGGAATAATGATCTCGGGGCCCAGTACACTATTTACTGAACGCGACCTGTATTCAGAATAATCAATATTAAATGACATAGGTAAAATCCATGTGGAAATATCATAAAAAACATTTTCCTCGAACTCCGTTATAGTTTCAAACATACTCTTTATGTACAGGTATTCAGCTTGCTCAAGCGGAATTATATAGCTGTCTTTTGCCTTATACTCTCTACCATCGATATTGAGGTCAGCACCAAGCCGGTACACTTTTATCTGGTGCCTTAGAAGGTTCTCAATGAAATGAGCAGTTCTTGACAGATCCAGGGGCTCACTGAAAACATATGCCTTTACGGGATCATTTTCAGCTTTATTTTTAACATCACTGTAAAAGTCGACCTGGAGTTGAAGCAGCTTTTCCCTTAAATCAAGACCTGCCTCCAGGGTGGATAGTGATACTGTAAACTGGTTCTTTATAGCGAAGGGGAAAGATAACAAGCCTGCTGACGTTTCCCTTAGATGTCCTTTCACGCCGGCCTGCTCAAAAAGTATTCCTATAGAGGCAAATATATCGGGATAAGCTGAACCCTTGCCAAAATAAAAATCATCAAAGCCCTCTTCCGAATAATAAAGGCTTCCAATGTTGTCAAGGTGCTTCTGGTGATACCGCGCGATATCATAATGAAGCTTATAACTTTTCTCGGGTGTATACGGATTTTCCCTGCTTTCTACGCCGGGCTGGAAAAAGAATGTTGAACCGGCTCCCATTTCATGGTGATCAGTGTTTATATTGGGCCTCCACCGGTGAAAAGCTGCTACCCTGCCAACAGACTCTGGATGCTGTAGCATGATATAATCACGGTTAAGATCGAACCAGTAATGGTTAGTTCGTCCGCCAGGCCACATTTCATTGAATTCCCTGGAATTTTCATCAGGATTAAGGTTAATACTTTTGTGCATATTAACCCACGTGGAATGACGCTGCAAGCCATCAGGATTAAGGCTGGGATCTATAAGTATTACAGCATTCTCCAACAGATTATCTATTTCTTCCCCTATCCCGGCCAGCAGGTAATAAGCAGTAAGCATTGATGAATTCTGTGCACTTGATTCATTACCATGGACGCCGTATCCCAGTTTGATAAAAACCGGCATACCTGATATATCCATTGAAGAAGAAATCGAGGGATCGTTAAGTTTCAGGTGCTCCTGCCTGAGCTGTTCAAGGTTTTTAATATTTTCAGGTGAACTGATTATCAGATTACCCAGGGGCCTGTCTTCATGACTTAGGGCATATTCTTCCCAGACAGCCCGGTCAGATAATTTGGCCAGCTCGATCATGTAATAATATAATTTGTCATGTGTGACGTGCCATTCTCCCACATCATGGCCCATAAACTCTGAAGGTGTTGGGATTCCGGGATCGTAGGATATATGCTTGGGTAAATAATAGCTTAAGGGCCACTGAGCATATACAGATGACATTAAAGCTATAAACACTGAAAGTATCAAAGTCTTTTTCATAATGAGAATAATTTTTGAGCTTACAATTTGCTAAAATAATTAATTCATTATAACGGCAACGGCATTGTTTACAGCATAGCGGTACATAATAATAGAGGAAATGTCTTATTTTGTAATAATTTAAACATTATCAGGATGAAAAATAGGATTATCGTTCTTGGAGCCGGTCTTGTTGGTTCAGCAATAATAAAAGACCTCTGTAAAAATTACCTGGTTACAGCTGTTGACATATCACGGGAAAATATCCATTCACTCCAAGGACTGGATAATGTAAAAGCCATAACAGCTGATCTTTCTGATTCATCAATTATAAAAGATCTTATACGTGATAATGACCTCGTTATAGGAGCTCTTCCCAGTCCGATGGGCTACAAATCAGTTAAGGATACTATAGAAGCGGGCAAAGATATGGTTGATATATCTTTTTTCCCTGAAGATCCCTTTGGGCTTGACAGGATGGCCAGGGACAAAGGGGTCACAATTGTCACTGACTGTGGTGTGGCACCGGGCATGAGTAATATTATACTCGGGCATCATCAATCTCAAATGAGCGTTGAAAAATATGTATGCTATGTAGGCGGGCTCCCTTTTAAAAGAGAATGGCCCTGGCAATATAAGGCAGTATTCTCACCCATCGATGTAATCGAAGAATATACCAGGCCCGCCCGGTACATGATCAATGGTGATGTTGTGATAAGGGAAGCCCTGTCTGAACCTGAATATATTGATTTCAAGGATATAGGCACGCTGGAAGCCTGGAATTCAGATGGCCTGCGCAGCCTTCTAAAAACTATGCCCGTACCTAACATGGTTGAGAAGACCCTTCGTTACCCCGGTACCATTGACTACCTGAGGATGTTGAGGGAGGCAGGCTTTTTCAGCCATGATGAGATTGATGTTAAGGGTAGTAGGATAAAGCCCATTGACCTTACATCAAATCTTATGTTCCCCCAATGGCAACTGAAGGAGGGTGAAGAAGAATTTACGGTGATGAGGATAATAATTGAGGGCAGGGATAAAGGCGAAAAGTACGGGTATAAGTATGATCTTTTCGACCGCTACGACAAAGAAAACAACATTACTTCCATGGCAAGGACAACCGGCTACACCTGCACCGCAGTGGCTAACCTGATAATGGAAGGCATGTATGAATCACCCGGAATCAATCCACCCGAGTATATAGGCAAAACAGAAGGTCACCTCAAGTTTATAATGGGTTATCTGGAGGAGCGCGGTGTTGTCTATAAGGTAACGAAGGAATAAGGCTGAGGCTAAGGCTAAGGCTAAGGCTGAGGCTGAGGCTCCACCTCCGCTGGCGCGGATCTGATTCACCCTGCTGGCGCGGATCTGACTCACCCTGCTGGCGCGGATCTGACTCACCCTGCTGGCGCGGATCTCCAGATCCGTGCCGCAGGGTTTCGTCGAGCTCGTCACCGTCGCTTGCTCTTGCAAGCTCGGGCTCCTCGGTTCCAGATCCGTGCCGCTGGGATCGTCGAGCTCACAGCCCTCGTCCCGACAGTATCGTCGGGACTCACGCTGTTCGGTTCCCGAACCGTGCCAAGTTACGGCGGACACGGTAAGGTCAGGCAGGGATCCTCGAAATTCTAAATCGCCATTCTGGCGAAAGAATTTCGGGACTAAGGCGGACACAGTAAGTTTCCGAAAGGAACCTGGAGAGTAACAATATAATTAGCTGAAGGAAATCACCCCGACAGATACATTATTGATATTATTCAACCTTTTTATAAGCCCGTTCATTTCACCGTGCTCACCGAAAAGTTCCAGCAGTATAAGTCCGGTATCTTCACCATAATCCACTTCATTGATGCCCAGCCGCGTCCTGATGGTACAGCCAAAGGCAGTGAGAGCTTTCTGAACGTCCCGGACTATCTCCGACCTGTTATTTATGATCAGGCCGGCAACGGCAATAGTTGACTCTACAGGTATAATATGCTCTTTATTAGCTTCCTGAGCAAGATTCATATGCTGTAACTCTATTCCGTATATCCTATCCAGATCATCCATCAGGTTTTTAATTCCTTCTTCATCATTCCTGAGATAGAGTAATATATAACCTTCGCGGCTGCATCTGTCCTCACTCAATTCGTGAAAACCAAGTCTTAACTTTATTAGTGATGCATGTTTACTCAGAACATCCTGGGTATGCCCTGATTCCTTTATTCTGTCCACTACTCTTATTGACAGTATTTTTACCATAATTATTTATTCAGCTAATTTTAAAAATAAAGATCTCTTTCGCCCTTTTTTATTCTTTCAATCCTCTCCCTTGTTCTTTCAGCCACATCCTTATCCAGTGTTGAGAGTCCCCTGTCAATTGCTTTCCACCCCTTCTCCTCAAGGTCCTTGTCAGCATAATCGACCAGGTACTCGGCCAGGGTAAGAGCGGCATTGGGAGAACAATATCTCTTAATAAACCCCGGCACCGAAAACTCCATAAAATGCTCGCCTGTCCTTCCCAGCCTGTAACAGGCCGTACAGAAGGATGGCATATAGTTGTCATCAAGCAATTCATCTATTACTTCAGCCAGCGACCGGGCGTCGTTGATCATGAACTGCTCCCTGTTAAGATTTTGCTCTTCATTCTTAATATCCGAATATGAACCCAGCTCAATCTTTGTACCACCGTCAATCTGTGAGACGCCGAATTTCATCACCTCCCTCCTGACATCATGACTTTCCCTTGCTGTAAGGATCATCCCGGTATAAGGCACTGCCAGCCTGAGTATTGCCACCAGCCTCTTAAATTCATCATCCGACACCTCAAAATCCTTATTCATATTGATTGTAGCCGCATCTTTCAATCGCGGGAAGGATATGGTATGCGGGCCTACATTATAACATGCTTCGAGGTGATTGGTATGACGGACCAATCCGAGCACTTCGAAACGCCAGTCGTATAAGCCAAACAAGGCCCCTATACCCACGTCATCAACACCAGCTTCCTGTGCCCTGTCAAGTCCCGTGAGCCTCCAGTCATAGTCCTTTTTCTTACCTGCCAGGTGATACCACTTATAAGCCCCGGGATGATAAGTTTCCTGGAATATCTGGTAGGTGCCTATCCCTGCATCACCCACGGTTCTGAATCCCTCAATATCCAGGGGTGCAGCGTTAATATTCACTCGCCTAATTTCACCCCTGCCTTTTTTAACATTGTAAACCAATTTTACAGTGTGTGCAATATAGTCGGCCGAATACCTGGCATGTTCACCGTAAACAAGTATCAGGCGCTTTTGTCCGTTATCTTCGAGTGCCGACACCTCTTTCACTATTTCATCATCAGATAATGTTCTTCGCACAGCTTTTTTATTGCTTGATCTGAAACCGCAATACAGGCAGTTATTGCTGCAGAAATTACCTATATACAGGGGAGCAAAAAGCACTATCCTGTTACCATAGACCTTTTCCTTCAAAGCCCTTGCACCGGCTTTTATTTCCTCAATAAGCTCAGGATCAGTGACATTAACCAGTACAGCTGTTTCTTCCAGGCTAAGCCTGTTCTTATCAAGTGATTTGGCAATTACTTCCCTTACCCTTGCCTTATCAGCTTTTGTGTTATTTATTATGTCCCATATCTCATCAGGATCAATAAATGGTTTCATCCTTTGATCCCTGATAGATAGTTTTTCAGGATAAAATTTCATATCATTATTTAATGTTAAATTATTCCTGATGCGAAATAAGTAAATCAAAGAATATCAGGCAATGAAAAATGTCATATCCAGCTTAAAAATAAGCTTTTTGTTGCACTTATCACTTTTTGCGTATGATAGGGACAAAGGAAGAGCTTAACCTTCATCCTCAATTACCCTTCTTTGACAAAATATGCCACTTTCTCAAGTGATGTGATCATATCATATTCCTCGAGATATACATTAGGAGGAACGTTCAATGGTACGGTGGTAAAATTAAGAATGCCTTTTATACCTGCCTTTATTGTCGCTTCGGCTGTTGCCCTGGCATGATCAGGGGGTATTGTTAACAAAGCTATTGCTATTTTATATTCCTTCACTTTATCCTCTAACTGATCAACATGATAACATCGTACGCCTGATATCACCCTGTTCACTTTCTTGGGATCATTGTCAAAGGAAGCAATTATATTAAGCTTTGATCTTTTCCCTTTGAAGTATGCGGTTAATGCACGCCCCAGGTTCCCAATCCCTATAACGGCAACATTCTGACCCTCTTCCGAATCAATAATTGTACCTATGGTGGCAATCAGTTCCTTAATATCATAACCTTTTTTCTGAACACTTGAATAACCTATCAACATAAGGTCCCTTCTTACCTGTACAGCAGTAATATGAAGCAGGGATGCCAGTTCGTGCGAATATATGTAATCGTTCCCGGCAGCGAGATAACCGAGCAGGTTCCTGCGATAACCACTTAACCTTTCAACGGTTTTTCCTGGTAATCTGTTCATGGGTATTGATTTGTATACTATACAAAGATAATAATTACAATTTTTATCTATCTATGAACAAAGTCTATCTCTCCTTCTGCTTATTAATCCTGTATTTTTCCAGATAATCAAATAGCACAGTCTGCACATAAGGGAAGCTGTGTACGGTGGGCAGGACATCGGAAAATACTACTTTTTCTATTTCATGATCGTCATGCTCCTGGCCCATACTCTCAATCTCAGCATAGTATAATTTTCCTGCCCGTTGTTTGTTATTCTCTAAAATTGTATATGTTGAAATACACTCGATCTTATACCTTATTGCCCCTGTCTCCTCCCGGAGTTCCCTGCCTGCTGCCATATCAGTATCCTCTTCGCTATTGATACGCCCGGCAGGTATCTCATAGCTATGCCTTTGTTTATGCTTTATAAATACCCATTTATCCTTATACCTGGCCCCTATTACCACATACTTAAAGCCACATTCAGGATAATAGGCGGGTGGATGAAACTGAATTTCCAGCATTGCCTTATTGCTTTTTCGCTTAAAAGATAATCATAAGCTTCCACACTACCTCGGGAAAAAGTATCTTTACCCTTTAAAAGAATATTATGGAGCGTACACCTTCAAAAATATGGAAAAAGAGAAAATGGTTCAGGAAGATATGGTGGCTTGTTTCAATCTTGCTTTTATTTTTTATCCTCGTATTCCTTGTAGGTGTTTTCCATGGCCGCTTCAATTTTAAATACGAAAAAATAGAAATTCAATACGACAACCTTCCGGCCGGTCTTGAAGGATTTACAATAGTACATATATCGGACCTCCACCTTAACAGCTTCAAAAAGCATAAGGATAAATTAATCGAGGTTATTGACAGTATTAATTCCTATGAGCCCGATATGATAGCGAATACCGGTGACTTTGTTACTTTTTTATGGACCGAAATGGAACCCTTTATTGGAACGCTTGCTTCCATGAAGTCAAAATATGGTGTTTACAATATTCCCGGCAACCATGATACCGGCCTCTACAGCAGTGATTATAATAGTAATAATTATTATGAACATCTTGAAATTATCGGCGATATGCTTCGCAGTTCAGGTCATATTTACCTTGACGACACAAGTACAATAATCAATGTTGACACCTTTGCTGTTTCAGTTACAGGGGTTGAGACGTATGGGCGGATACCAGATATTTCCTTTGGTGATGTTGATGAGGCAATGACAGGCATCGACAATCCTGATTTCACTATTGTGCTTAGCCATGATCCCAATCACTGGATACGTGACATTCAATACCGGGAGGACGTAAACCTTACCCTCTCAGGGCATACACATGGAATGCAAATGGGAATACGTCTACCGGGATTTGAACTCAGTCCGGCCAGGCTGTTATCCCCTGCCTGGGGTGGTCTTTACGGGAATAATAATAATTACCTTTATGTTAACCGTGGACTCGGAACCATTGGCATACCCGCACGGATCGGAATGCCACCGGAGATAACAATTATTACGTTGAAGGCTGAGGCTAAGGCTAAGGCTAAGGCTTCCTCCTTCTCCTCATATTCTGTCTTAGCTCCTGCATCTTTTCGTTATAGCTTGTAAAACGTTCTTCGCCTAGTATATCTCTAAGTTCTTTATTCTGTTTCTTTATCAATTCATTTATCTTTTCCCTGTTGGCACCGGGATCACCTGCCCGCTGCATTTCGCTGAACATTTTTTGACGCTCTTTGGCATATTTTAGGAAGACTTCTTTAACAGCCTTTTCTTCCTTATTATTTTTCAACTTGATAATTTCCTTCATCTGCTTAAGTTGTCGATTAGCCATTGCTTCCGGATTTATTTGTCGCATGCCCTGGCCTCTCTGCTGTCCAAAAGCAGATGCTACAACCAGTGAGAGTATAAGCACTCCCATGCTTTTCATTATTGTTTTCATGATTATTTGTTTTTATTCATTCCATGTAATTAGACACCCGGTTAGTTCTAATTATTCCTTCCAACATGAAATTACATCCCCCTAAGTCCACTTAAAGCGGAAGCCCCAGTTTCCTTACCGTGTCCACCATAACTTGGCACGGATCAGGAACCGAGGAGCCCGAGCTTGCAAGAGCAAGCGACGGTGACGAGCTCGACGAAACCCTGCGGCACGGATCTGGAACCGAGGAGCCCGAGCTTGCAAGA
>JAWLEO010000043.1:0-25638 GCA_041686075.1 Bacteroidales bacterium
AATAAGAATGCCAAGATAAACTGGCAATTTAAAACCGATGATGCAAGGATAAAACTGAAAAGACTTTATCCTACAATATCATCTTGACATGACACTAGAATAGTTTAGCTATCTTCTTGTTGAAAATTAACAATACCAGTATAACAAGGCTCCACTGGAAGATACATGACATAAAAGAGAATGGTCTGAAAGGATTATACCACTCACCCGGGATGAAAGATTGTGACAGCCACCAGAAAAGTAGTATGATAGCAGCAACAGGAATAAAATAGCCGATCACATAGACCCACCATTTGCCAATCTTTCTGTCGGTTGCCGATTCATTAATTTCCAGCCTCACCTGCTGAGTCCCCTGTCTAATAATAAGGAAAGCTATCAGGGCCCCCGAAATCATCAAAGCCACTCCCCACACGAAATCCTGGTTACTGAGAAAATCCAGGTTCCTGGCAGAAGGTATTCCGAAAAGAAATACGAGAATCACTATGATGGCAATTGCCCTGTTACGCTTCAGACCGGTATCTATCAGCACCCTTGTTGGTAATTCAAGCTGTGCAATAAGTGATGAAAAGCCTGCGAAGGTTAGGCCGAGGAAGAAGAGTATTGACAGGACACTGCCGCCAAACATTTTTTCGAATAACTGCGGCATCCATATGAAAGTCAGTCCGGTTGAAGCAGGGCCGCTGGTTTTCATTATATCCAGCACTTCCGAACTTGCCATGCCCATTTCATGTTTTAGTACGGCAAATACGGTACCGAAGATCATTATGCCTGAAAGAATTGAAACGGTGTTATTTCCTATCCCGGTAAGAAAAGCGTTACCAACCGCTCCATGTTCCTTCCTCATATATGCTGCGTAAGTAAGGAAGAGTCCCCATCCTGCCCCGGTGTCCCATGCATTCTGTGTCAATGCATCGAGCCATACCCTTGGTTGCCCCAGCTGATCCCACTGTGGCCTGAAGAGATAAGCCAGACCCTCTCCTGCCCCGGGCAAAGTAATTGCCCTTATAACACTGATAATCACTATAATAAGAAGTGAGGGGATAAGAATTTTATTAACCTTTTCAATAGAACTTATCCCTTTCCATATGGTAAGTGCACCGAAGCCAATGGCTAACATGTGTGTTAATATGGGCCATATGCTGCCCTGGTAGGATTCCCAGATAGTCATGGCCGATTTAAAATTTTGGGGTAGTGGGTTGAAGAGCATAAAGACAAAATAGTAAATACACCAGCCCACAACCACCGTATAGAAAAAGGTTATAACCAATGGAACTATTGCCACGAATGAGCCCATCCAGGCAAACTTTTTCCCTGCACCTTTAATGAAGACACCCACAACACCAGACCTGTACTTGCGACCGGATACATACTCAGCTATAATAAGTGGTATACTCCAGAGGAATAAAAAAACTAACCATGCAATCAAAAAAGCACCTGCTCCACTTTCACCGGCACTCTGTGCAGCAATACGTGGGAAACGCCAGATATTGCCTGTCCCCACAGCCACACCCATTGCACTTAAGATAAGACCCCACCTGCTGGTAAACCTTTGAGCTGTGGATTTATCCAGTACTCTGTCCATTACCTGTTTATTATATTGCTGAAATATTCATTTGCCAGCCCGGTATTGTTTTCGTGCAATCCTGAAATAAGAGCAACAACACCCTGTTCCCAGGCAAGGTAAACATAGCCGTTATATCCATCTTCGAAATAAAATTTACCACCCGGCTCACTGCCAGGGCTGAGGCTATATTTAGTAAGATATTGTTCCAGCATATGTTGATTTTCAGCATCGGTATTTTCCGTAAACAGGTATATTGTAAAACGGTTGTCGTCAATATTATAGGTAACCCTGAAAGCTTTCTTCAGAAATTCATGACCCAGTACGTTTTCGGCTATATACATTTCTGAATTTTCTTGCTTACCCCTGGAGGGAAACAGCGACAGCTCCTCGGGAAACTCATCGGTACCTTCAAGCATAGCTTCTGTTTTACGTGCCAATTCCTCAAGGGCAGCCAGGACCCTCTTATTGTCAGAATGAGTTGTAAGCTTCACATAGTATTCTCCCTTAAGGAAATGCACCAGGCCTTCTTCCCTGTATCCCTGCACCCCCAGTTTGAAGAAATTATAAGAAGGAGCTCTTTCCATTGCATATATTCCGAAAGCAAGGTTTTCATTGGCATGATGATAAATTTCCAGTTTAATGGTATGTCTCTTTCCCCTGTTATAATCTGCTACATGAAGATCACGGAAACCAAGAGCATTATAACTGTCGGCGGCTCCATTAATATAATCCCACAAATTATCAGGAGTATACACAGGGTAACTCTTATCAATTTCAAACCTGTTCAGGTCAGGAAAATCAATCTCCTGCCCGGAAAGTATTGATCCGGTGCTTAAGGATAAAACCAGGAGAGAGATTATCCCCCTCCAAATATTATGCTTGGCCATATTTTAAATAATAAAGATTATGTAACAAATTCACGTGGTACGTTTACCAGACGGCTAATATCAGTAATTTTTGACCGTATATCAAATCGTTTTTTACAATTATTGAAGTTGCCTGATTCTGACCTCAATATCAGTTCCTTTCAGCAGGTCAACCAATTCACCGGTATCAGTTGATCCGTAATGATAGGGATATAAAACATCCGGCTTAATTATTTTTGCGGCATCGGCAGCCATTTCCGGTGACATGGTATAAGGAAGATTCATTGGAAGGAAAGCAATATCGATATTTTTTATGTTTTCCATTTCAGGTATATTCTCGGTATCACCTGCCACATATATCCTTTTATCCCCTATCTCCAGAATATAGCCATTGCCTACTCCTTTGGGATGAAAAGGATTTCCCGGCGACCTCTCGTGCTTGATATTATAGGCCGGCACAGCTTCAATGCTAATACCCTTAATATCAACCTTATCCCCGTTTGCCATAATCCTGCAATCATCAAGATCAGATGCAGAGGCTTTGTTACAGATAATCTCTGTTTCATCTTTACGAATCTTTTCTATTGCACCGGGATCCAGATGGTCACCATGTTCGTGGGTTACAAGGATTAAATCAGCCTCAGGCATTTCCGAATAATCAGCTTCACGGCTCACGGGATCAATATGAATTACCATATCATTATATTTGAACATGAGGGTACCATGGCCTATAAACCAAAGCTCAAGAGTACCACCGGCAATTTCACATACATCTTTCTCAAAAACCTGTTGTCCAAAATTCATATTAGCTGTCAGAATAAAAATTATAATTAAAAAGAATGATTTATACTTTTTCATAATAGTATGTTTTATAATTATAAAATTAAAAAAAATATTTAAGCAAGGCATAATGAAACATATCATTTCATTTTCGTCGTTTGCTAAAATTTAGGTAATTTTGTGCTCCAAATTGAGCGGATGTGAAAGAATTGTTTAAACTCATTGAACAGGGTGAGAGCCAGGTGCTTGATTTTAAGTATTGTATATCCGATTCACGTAAAATTGCAAAAACCCTGGCTGCTTTTGCAAATACCGATGGCGGAAGGTTATTGATAGGTGTTCGCGATAATGGCAGTATAGCAGGCGTTCAGAGTGAAGAGGAGTTTTACATGATAGATGCAGCTGCCAGTCTTTTTTGCAAGCCTGCCGTAAAATACAATGTCAATCAGCACCACTCCGAAGGTAAAACAGTGCTCGAAGTAAAGATTGAAAAATCGGATATAAGGCCGGTTTATTCAAAAGATGAATCGGGTAAATGGATAGCATATAGCAGAAAAGATGATCAGAACCTGGCTGTTAACAGGGTCATCCTCAAGGTCTGGAGAAAAGAAAAGAGGAAAAAGGGTCTTTTTATAAAAGTAAGGAAATCAGAAACTTTACTGTTCGATTACCTTAACGAAAATAATTCAATCACCCTTTCAAAATTCAGGAAACTTTCAAAGCTTCCGCTTTATAAGGCTGAAAATATTATTTCAGATCTTATAAGCTGTGGAATTCTGGAATATGAACTCACTGATAAAGGTTGCAGATATTATGCAAGTGAAAAACTTGATCAATATCAGCCTGATAGCTATTTAAAGTACTAATTGTGTGAATGTTTGAACAATAATAAATTTTGTTTTTTCGATTATTTTTATTATATTTAAATAAGATCATTGAAAATCTAAACTATTCGATTTTCGATTCATAATAAATCCAACTATAATTTATAATAATTATGAGTTTATTAGAAAAGATTAGAAAAATTAACATCCCACCAAGGTCAGTTGTCTTACTCAAGCAGTTAATGAGTGAAAATCCTGATCTTAAAAATATTATAAGCACATCAAAATCAGGTGATGAAGCAAATAAACTGGTATATGAGTGGGTATATAACTGGCTGAAGGACGGCCATGAAGAAGCTTTAAAATATTTTGAAAATAAAATTCAAGGAAGAGAAGCATTTGAATCCCTGAGCTGGAGGGAAATAGGAGCAATAAGATTGCTTGATTACGTAAAAAATGCAGGCAGGGAGTTTGAGAATCTAAATAAGAAAATTCCGGTATCCTTATCCGATCCTATAAGGATAGTCTGGCTTGCCTATCACAAAGGTAAAGGAGGCGGCAAACCGGAATTCTTTTATGATATGATACATTTATTTCGCCAGTTCACAGGCACAGAAAAAAGGAATAAGCCTGATCGTGAAAAAGTAAAAGAATGGATGTCAAGACATTATTCAGGGCTTGATGAGGAAATAATTAAATTAAGAGAAAAAAATAAGAAAAGAATACTTAATACAATCATCAGACATATCGATGATGGCTCAATTAAAAGCCGTACTTACAACTTCCCGGAAGGAATAAGCCACGATGAAAAGTATAAAATAGCCCTGAACTGGTGGAACGATTACCAGTTCCACCTGAAATTTGCTGTACGATCACCGGAATTATTGAACGAAATGCTTGATTATACCCTGGACACAGATACTATGCTCCTGCTTGAAGAAGCCAGGGAAGCTGGCATACCGACCTTTGTTAATCCTCATTATCTCTCATTACTAAATGTTGATGTTCCGGAATATGAAGGTAAAGTTGATCTGGCAATACGTGACTATATATTTTACAGCAAAGAACTGATAAACGAGTTCGGGCATATCGTTGCCTGGGAGAAAGAGGATGTGGTTGAACCCGGTAAACCCAACGCGGGAGGCTGGCTGCTACCAAATAGCTATAACGTGCACAGAAGGTACCCCGAAGTAGCTATCTTAATACCCGACACAGTCGGGAGAGCCTGCGGAGGATTATGTGCTTCCTGCCAGAGAATGTACGATTTCCAGGCCGGCAGATTTAATTTTAACCTTAATAAGTTAAAGCCGAAACAAACCTGGAGTGAGAAATTAGAGTGGCTGATGGAATACTTCGAAAAAGATAGCCAGCTGAGAGATATTCTCATTACCGGAGGCGATGCTTTTATGAGCTCTGACAGGTCCATGAAACATTTATTGGATACCGTGTATGAAATGGCCCTGCGGAAGAAAAAGAATAATGAAAAGAAAAAAAATGGGAATAAATATGCTGAAATGGTCAGGGTGAGATTGGGAACCCGGCTGCCAATTTATATCCCCCACCGGATAACAGATAGCTTTGTTTCCATTCTCTCAGAATTCAAGAAAAAAGCCTCCAAAATAGGTATTAAGCAATTCATTATCCAAACACATTTTATTTCTCCCATGGAAGTAACCCCGGCAACACAGGAGGCAATAAAAAAACTCAACTCTTCGGGGTGGATAGTAACAAACCAGATGGTCTTTACCGCTGCTGCTTCCAGGAGAGGCTTTGCAGCAAAACTGAGGCAAACTCTCAATAATATAGGGGTAATACCATATTATACCTTTTCAGTAAAAGGATATATGGAAAACTACCACAATTTTGCAACAAACGAGAGAGCAATACAGGAACAAATGGAAGAAAAAGTGCTTGGTACTGTTCCTGTAGAAGAACAGGAAAATATTAAACATCTACCGGAGGATGCCCCTAACATTATACCCAGGCTGAAAAAAATAATGAAAGAGCATGAACTACCCTTCTTGAGTACCGACAGAAATATAATGAACCTGCCGGGCGTCGGCAAAAGCTTGACATTCAGGACTATAGGTATTACAAGGAGGGGAAGGAGGATCCTGGAATTTGACCATGATTCAAACAGGAATCACAGTCCTATAATTAGTGAAATGGGTAAAGTGAATATAATAGAATCAAAACCTGTGAAGCAATACATTGACCAGATGGAAGACCTGGGTGAAGACCCCGAGGAATATAAAGACGTATGGGGCTATTCAATAGGTGAAACTGAACCCCGGGCCGTCATATTCGAGTATCCCGAATATGAGTATAGTATTACACAGGAAATGACCAATCTTGAAATACACAGGAAAAAAGTGGTGTCACCTGCCTGACCTCCAGGCAGGTTAACTTCTCTTATTTGATCACCTATAGAACACCTGTTTTTATTCTGAAACAAATTTGGTATATTGTCTTCCGAATTTAGGTTAAATTAGAATAAGGTAAATTGGGTGTTATCAGGTATATAATTGTTATACTATTACCTGTTTTAATCTTATTGGAGAATGCTTATACCCAGGCATCCTTCACAGGTAATGATAATGAACATCCTTCCCGGATACTGAAAATTACTTCAGAAAATAATGAAGGGCTAAGATTGTCATATCATACGGGTATTTGTGAATTTGAGAAACTAAAAGCCGAAAAAGGCAAATTCATAAGACTCAGCCTACCCGATCATTCCTACACCAGTGATCCGGGTAAGCCTCAGCTGCCTGTTTACACTACTTTACTGGACTATGATAAGGTGAAAAATGCCCGTATTATAATAAGTGATGTTGTAATTACCCGAAAAAGCCTTGCAGGGATGGGTGATTATGACCGGATATACCCCAGCCAGCCAAGCCAGGCAAAATCAATTGTTCCACAGGATATCTTCTTCGTTCTGGATAATACTGTTTACAGTGCCGGCCATGCATATATTACCGATACAGTGGAAATAAAGAAAATTGGCATAATGAGAGGCAAAAGTATTGCAAGCCTTGAAATAAAGCCTGTCATTTACCATCCTGCTGAAAAATACGTTGATATAATAAGCTCCATGAATATCAACATACAATATTCATCAGATTACAGCAAAACTACAGAAAGTGAGGATTCTTATAATTATTATTTTGACAACCTCTTTTCCAAGGGCCTGATAAATTATGACACTGATAACGTAATTCCGGGATTCTCACTTGAACCTGCAGGCATGGTTATAGTATCTGATACTTCCCTTAAAAATCATTTACAACCACTTGTTAAATGGAAAACAAAAAAAGGATTCAGGGTAATTGAGTTATATATTGGTGAAAACGGCCTGGAAAAAGACTTCCAGGATATTAAGGACACGCTCAACTATATATATAATAACGGATCGCAGGAAAATCCCGCCCCAACCTACCTTTTGCTGGCCGGAGATTTGAATTATATACCCCCTTCCCAGGGCACTAATTATCTTACTGATATGTATTATGCCGAGTTTGATGGAAACGGAGATTTTATTCCTGATATGTTTACCGGAAGACTTCCGGCAAGTGACACAAGCCAGTTAAAAGCCATAGTACGTAAAATAATAGAGTATGAAAATTATTTATTTGGTGACTCTGTCTTACATTTCACGAAGGCTGTTGCTGCTGCCGGATATGATGAAGGACATGAGGTATATATGAACGGGCAGGTTAATTATGCAGGAGGCTATTTCGATCAAAATCCCTATACAACAAAATCATATATATTTAACCATGAATCCAACGATTCGATACGAAGCGTGCGTTATGATTCACTGAAAGCATTGGTGAATGAGGGGGTGGCTTACATTAACTATACAGGTCATGGAAATGCCACAAGCTGGTTAGATACAGAGATAGACTACTCCTTTGTGGACGACATGGCAAACGAGTCAAGATATCCGGTGGTAATAAGCAATGCCTGTCTCACAGCCAAGTATGATGATGACAACTGCATCGGGTCAAGCATGGTAAGAGCAATAGATAAAGGTGCACTTGCATTCATTGGTTGTACCAATGACTCATACTGGACAGAGGACTATTACTGGTCAATAGGTGTGGGCCCCGTGGTAGATAATCCTACTTATAGTAAATCAGGACTGGGGTTTTACGACAGGCTTTTCCATTTGAACGGTGAAAAAGCGTCGGAATGGTACACAACAACAGGGCAGATAATTTATGCAGGGAACCTGGCAGTTTCATCGAGTACAAGCTCATGGAAGCAATATTACTGGGAAACATATGTCCTCCTGGGTGATCCTTCCATTTCACCTTATATAGGAAGCCC
This sequence comes from Bacteroidales bacterium, assembly GCA_041686075.1. Classification (GTDB taxonomy): domain Bacteria; phylum Bacteroidota; class Bacteroidia; order Bacteroidales; family VadinHA17; genus UBA9300. Next base: position 8,370 of record JAWLEO010000043.1, read on the forward strand.
TGAATCAATTTCTGTCACAATAGCTGACAGCCTTCCTCCAACACTGAAAAAATTAAATCTTAACACCCCGGCATATACATACGTGGGCTTATCCCATTATGACACCCTCTGGGATGCCTGCCATGCAACACCCTCCGGGTCAGTCGACCTGAATATACCACCAGTAGAAAAGGATTCATGTCTTTTGATTATGAGCAGGCAGAATGCCATCCCATTGATTAAAACAATATACTTTGCTGAATCAGATACTGCATGGCTAAGTATTAATGATATCAATGTCTCAGATCCATCAGGGAATGACAATGGTAAGGCAGATTACAATGAAACTGTTTCACTTAAAACAGATATACAGAATGCCGGCAATGAAAAGGGGGATAATGTATATTTAAAGATATCATCAAATTCTGAATATATAAACATAATAAAAGATTCATTATATATTGGAACGGTGGAAGCGAATACTGAAATCCTGGAAACAGGGTTTGAAATTAGGGTTGCAGACAGTGTGCCCGACCTTGAAATTGCAGCCATCAACCTGGAGCTCCATTATAATGGCAATATCATAAACCAGGGCACTGATATCAGTCTTCATGCTCCCGAACCTGTGATAATAAACTGCATTACTGACGATACCCTTACAGGAAATGGAAACGGGCTGGCTGAAGCCGGTGAGAGGATAGAAATCATTTTCAGGCTTATCAATAATGGTTCCAGTTCGTGTTCGGGGTCCCTGCTGATAAGTAATATTTCGGATTATATTGAATTTGATGCCACAACCCTTGCCACCGGTCCCCTGAACCCCGGAGAGCTAAGTGAAATTCCTGTAAGGGCAATTATAAGTGAAAACACACCTGAATCGACCGAGATTAACTTTGACGTTGAGCTTATAAGTGATCCATATACATCATCAAAAACACTTAGTATAATAGCAGGTAAATTAACTGAAGATTTTGAGCTGCTTAACTTTACAACCTTCCCCTGGATAAATAATGCAGATCATCCGTGGATAATTACTGACGAAGCCGCAAAAAGCAATATGCATTCAGCACGTTCCGGGATCATAAGCCATAATGAGAAATCACAGCTTGAAATGCTTCTCAATATACCGGAAGATGATACTTTAAGATTCTGGTATAAAGTATCATCTGAAGCTTCATGGGATTCATTAACATTTAAAGCCAACGATTCAATCCTGATAACTGGGTCCGGTGAGCTCGATTGGACTGAGGCAGTTATCCCACTTAAAAAAGGGGTGTATTCATTACAATGGATATATGAAAAAGATCAATCTGTAAATAACGGCTTTGACTGTGCCTTCCTTGACCTTGTGAGATTCCCTGCCCATTCATTTGTACAATCTGCAATAAATCTCAATAAATTAAGTTCTCCGGAAAAAGGTCAAACCTATGATGAAGAAGTAATTGCAGTAGAACTTACCAATCTCGGGCGCGACACCATCGATTTGCTTTCGATGACATATGTGGTTAATGATAATTCCCCTGTGAATGAAACATTCAACACCGATCTGAGGCCGGGGGACACCATCACCTTATCTTTTTCTCAAACGGCAGACATGTCAATTGAAGATACATATAACATATTGGTATATTTAACATATCCTGAAAATTATTTTATTAATGATACACTAAAAACCACCATCGTCAGTACAGGCATAGAGGATCCGGATATTAATAAAAGTGTTTTCATCCTGGCACCAAATCCGGTAAAAGATAAAATAAGATTAATATGTCACCGCAATTCGGAAGATAACTCATTTATTCTTTTTAACTCATCGGGGATGATGGTTTACCGTAAGGAAATAGATTATATCTCCGCCGGTGAACAGGTATTCCTGGATCCCGGACATCTTTCCAGGGGTAGTTATATACTTATCATACACAGCACAGAGAAGAGGTATCTATATAAAGTCATCAAGCTATAACCCGGCTGACAGGAGTCAATATTCTGTGTCAGCTCGAAGTATATATTGACTTTTCAAATCTATATTGAAATCCATTTTTCTTCGCGGGATGATTTAACAACAGCTTCCAGGAATTGCATTCCCCGAATGCCGTCCTTTATACCCGGATAGTCCAGTTCCGGGTCATGCTTTCTCCCCTCTTTAAGGGCCTGCAGATTAAGGGCAAAGTTCCTGTATAAATTACTGAAAGCCTCTATGAAGCCTTCAGGGTGACCGGCGGGCAGCCTGCTGTGTTCATCTACAATTTTACCCAGCGATTTAAAACCTGTGGCCGTACGGTATACCTGCATTGGTTTATTTTTCCATCTCACAATCAAACTGTTGGGTTGCATCTGCTTCCACATCAGGCTCCCTCGTGTACCATATATCCTTATGCTTAAACTATTCTCTTCGCCCAGCGCAACCTGGCTGGCCACAATGCTTCCTTTTACACCATCTTCATAATTGAGGATAACATTGCCGTCGTCATCCAGCAGGCGACCGTCGACGAAAGTATTCAACTGCGAATACAATTTCTCTGCTTTTTTCCCTGTTATATACTCGGATAACTGGAAAGCATGGGTCCCGATATCGCCCATGCAACCTGCATTACCTGCTTTTGCAGGATCAGCTCTCCACTCGGCCTGTTTATTCCCTTTCTCTTCCTCTTTATCTGACAACCAACCCTGTAAGTATTCAGTAACCACTTTTCGTATGTTACCCAGTTCACCCCCCCTGACCATCTCCCTGGCTTGTTTCACCATGGGATATCCTGTATAATTATGTGTAATGCAAAACAAACTCTTCTGTTCATCCAATGCCTTCTTAATTTCGAGTGCTTCATCTACCGATAAGCAGAGGGGCTTATCACAAACCACGTGGAAGCCGGCTTTTATCGATTCCACAGCAGGTTCATAATGCAAATAATTAGGCGTTGCAATGCACACAAAATCGGGTCGCTCATCTTCAGGACGCCTGCCTTCCTTTTCTATCATTTCCTGCCAGTTATTATATATCCTTTCCCGCGACAGGCCATATTCAAGACCGCTCTTCAGAGAATTATCGGGATCACTGCTGAAAGCACCTGCAACAAGTTCAGCCATGCCGTCCAGCCTGGCAGCCATAAGGTGAACAGGCCCAATAAATGATCCCCTTCCCCCTCCTATCATAGCCATTTTTAGTTTCATAAAACTTCGTGTTTATAAAATATTTCAATATTGTTTGTTTCGGCAAAATCTATAATAAAATCTCTCACCCGCTGCCCCAGATCAGGATATTTAAGGCCGAGTTTTATCCTTAATCTTGACGAACCGAGCATATAAAGAACCATATCATATGACCTGACCTCCAGCTTCGTTATCTGCGCTGCTGAAATTTTTCTTGCCGGCAGCAGGCTGTTCTGCCTGATAATAATATTGCCGTTTCCCCTTTTGATATAACATCTCGCATAACCAAATCCTGCATATACCTGGTAAATACCGAATAATAATAGAAATATACTGGCGGCCCAGAAGATTCTTTCACCTTCAGGATACCTGATAAGGTAAACAGCCCACCATACTGCTGTAAATATGCACATTACACCGAATATAAGCACAAAAACCCTTACCAGTGGTTTATCTTCTCTTTCACCCAGGAAAATAATATGGTTTTCCATGACAGTATTAATTAAAGCGCAATTTATTCTTTTTTAATGATTATAAAAAGTCAATTTTTCCTATTCATATGACTGGTAATTCTTATGTTTTTCTTAATTTTAGAACTCACAAAACTTAAACTGATCAAATAATGAAAGAAAAGTCAAGTAAGATTTCACGACGTTCATTTATTGGAAAAAGCACAGCCGCAGCTGCCGGTCTGACAGTTATACCCAGTTCTTTTGTAAGCGGGCTGGGACATATTGCGCCAAGTGATAAACTTAATATAGTGGGCATAGGCGTTGGAGGTATGGGTAATGCCAACCTTATGAAGCTCAAGGATAAAGAAAATATTATCGGGGTATGTGACGTTGACTGGGCTTATGCAAAGCCTAAATTTGAAAATTATCCTAAAGCAAAGCGCTACTGGGATTATCGAAAGATGTATGATGAGTTGGGAAAAGACATTGATGCAGTTGTTATTGCTACTCCTGACCATACCCACGCAATAACAGCATCACATGCTATTGAGATGGGCAAGCATGTATATCTTCAGAAACCGCTTACCCATTCTGTATATGAATCACGACTGCTGACAAAACTTGCCGCAAAGCATAAGGTTGCCACCCAGATGGGCAACCAGGGTGCATCGGGTGAGGGTGTGAATAAGGTTGTTGAATGGATACAGAATGGTGAAATAGGGGAAATAACAAAGGTGGAAGCTTTCACCGACCGCCCGATATGGCCTCAGGGACTTAACAGGCCGACTGAAAAAATGGAGATACCCGAAACTCTCGACTGGGACCTTTTTATAGGACCGGCTAACTGGAGACCATACCACAGTATCTATACACCATGGAACTGGCGCGGGTGGTGGGCCTTTGGCACGGGAGCCCTGGGCGATATGGCATGTCATATATTGCACCCTGTTTTCGAAGGATTAAAATTAAAATATCCTTCAAAGGTACAGGGAAGCTCAACTTTATTGCTGACAGATAGTGCACCAAACGCTGAGATGGTAAAGCTTACCTACCCCGATCGTCCCGACAGGGATGATTATAAGATTAGCCTGCCAGAAGTGGAAGTAACGTGGTTTGACGGCGGACTGGAGCCTATGAAACCGGAGGGATGGCCAGAGGGTAAGGATATGAACGACGCAGGAGGAGGAGTGATTTTTCACGGCACAAAAGATAAGCTCATATGCGGTTGCTATGGCAAGGACCCCTGGCTATTATCAGGACGTGTTCCGGATGCACCCAAAACACAGCGCCGGGTAGAAGTAAGCCATGAAGCCGACTGGGCACGGGCTTGTAAGGAAAATCCTTCCAGCCGCATCCCGTCAAAATCAGACTTCGCAGAAGCAGGTCCCTTCAATGAAATGGTTGTAATGGGCGTGCTTGCAGTGCGTCTGCAGGGACTGAATAAGGAACTCGAATGGGATGGTGAAAATATGGAATTCACCAATATTAACGACAATGAACAATTAAAAATAGTGGTCGAGGATAATTTCACTATTAAAGACGGTCACCCCACCTTCAATAAGGTATGGACTGACCCGATGAACGCAAAAGAATTTGCTAACGAAATGATAAGACACACTTATCGTAATGGCTGGTCATTGCCGGCCATGCCTTAAAATTATGTTTAATCTTAAAACTGAATAAATATGAGAATAATTAATCTTTTACTTGCTTTTTCAATTATTATGCTTATGAATACTTCATGCGGCTCCCAGGGAGAAGAGAAAGAAGGTGAGGCAACAAAATCAGAAGAAGAATGGACCATCCTGTTTGATGGAACTTCTACCGAGAATTTCAGGGGCTATAACCAGGAAGAATTCCCTGAACAGGGTTGGGAGATAGTTGATGGTACATTGCACTGTATAGGATCCGGCAAAGGAGAAGCCGGTGGAAAGGGCGGTGATATCATAACCAAAAAGAAGTATGGTAACTTTGAATTGTCCCTTGAATGGAAAATTTCCGAAGGCGGGAACAGCGGTATTTTCTACCTGGCACAGGAACTGGAAGGGAAGCCTATATATATGTCGGCTCCCGAGATGCAGATACTGGATAATGAAAGACATCCTGACGCCAAGCTTGGAGAAAACGGAAATCGCCAGGCTGGATCATTGTACGACCTTATTCCCGCAGACCCTCAAAATGCAAAACCCGCGGGTGAGTGGAACAAGGTTGGAATAATGGTTTACAAGGGCACCGTTATTCATTCCATGAATGGTGAAAATGTTGTGGAATACCACCTCTGGACTGACCAGTGGGAAGAGATGTGTGCCGACTCAAAATTTGCTGACTGGCCTGAATTCATAAATACAGCCGAAGAAGGATATATTGGATTGCAGGACCATGGTGATGATGTATGGTTCAGGAATATAAAGATCAAGGAACTTTAATCTCCCTTCAAACCAATTTCATCAGCCACTTCACGCATCCCATTGATGCAGTCCTGAATTAATTCGGGCAGTTCTATTTCCATCAGGGCTGCCCCTTTTTCAATTATTGACCTGTCAACACCGGCAGCAAACCGCTTGTCATTCCATTTCTTTTTGACCGATTTCACTTTCATGTCGAGCACACTTCTTGAAGGACGTACCAGGGCCGTTGTTGTAACCAGTCCGGTAAGTTCGTCTACGGCATATAATGTTTTTTCAAGCCGGCTCTCCGGCTTAACATCGGTCACTATTCCCCAGCCATGACTCATTACGGCTCTGATATACTCCTCCGGCCAGTTATTCTCCCTCAATATTTCCTCAGTTTTCTGGCAGTGCTGCTCGGGATACATCTCGTAATCCAGATCATGAATAAAGCCAATAATGCCCCATTTATCTTCATCCTCACCATATTTCCTGGCCATATATCTCATAACACCTTCAACCGCAAGGGCATGTTTGTAAAGACTCTCTGATTTATTATACTTCTTAAAAAGTTTTACCGCATCTTCCCTGCTTGGTATATATCCGCTCATAACAAATTGTTTTAAAAAGTCAGAGTACATTTTCCAGCAGGTAATTCCTGCTGATTTCAATACTTTCGATTGGTGTGTGTGTCCTGCAATTATCCTGTTCAACAAAGAAATACTTCATTCCGGCAGTGCCGGCTTCGGCAAAAATAGGTTTAAAATTTATCGTCCCCTCACCAAGTGTGGCATCTTCATTTTCTACTGACAGATCTTTCACATGCAATAATTCAAAGCGCCCCGGGTATTTTTTGAAATATTCAACCGGGTCATTGCCAGAGCGTGTTATCCACGCCAGGTCAAGTTCGAAGGTCACAAGTGCCGGATCAGTATTATTCAGAAATAAATCGTAGGGAACTTCTCCTTCTACAGGCTCAAATTCAGCCCAGTGGTTATGAAATCCCAATTTCATCCCATTTTCACGGCATTTCTCACCCGCAAAATTCATAAATTCCGCGGCTTCTTTTAAGCCGTCAAGGCTGTTCATCATCTTATGAGGCAGAGAAGGAATGACAACATATTGCAATCCTGCTTCACTTGCTGAGCCCACCACCTCATCCAGGTTTTCCCTACTTAAACCGTTATGGCTGCTTATTAGTTTCATGCCCCTGTTTTCAATCATTGTCCTGAATTCAGATGGCTTATGCCCATGGAATTTACCATTGGCATAGCCGGCAGCTTCCAGCCAGTTATAGCCTATCTCGGCAATTTTGTCGAGTGTAGCTTTCGCATCATCAGCCATTTCATTTCTTACGGTATAAAGTATTAAACCGGTTTTTTTCTCTCCCGGTGAACAAGCGTAGGTAGGCATAATCATAGCTGCTGTAGCACCAGCAACTGTAGTTTGAATGAATCTGCGTCTTTTCATATTATTTTTTGTTTAATGATTAATCAGATGATTTTTTCATTTGCCCGGTCCCATTCTACTTTTCGTCCTTCATGATAAGCCATAGTACCCATATGAGCTGTCATCGCCTCCTCAAAGCCCTTATCAATATTACACGAAGGGGTTTGGCCGGTGCGGATGGCATTAAGCCATTCTTTAACATGCAAATGAGTAGTATCAACTCTTTTACCACCCCTGTAGGTATACAGTAATCCGCGCCCTGCAAAGTATTGCTCAGTGGCTGATGTAATGGCATCAATGCTTTTCTTTCCGGGTGTATATGATAAAATAGGCAATGAAGGATCAATAATTCCCGAATTTATTTTCTCCCTGTATTTCGTTGAATTCCGGTCGGCATACACTGACAAGGAGTTAGTAACTTCCATATATCCATCATGACCCATTATCACCTTACCCCTTGATTTACAACTTGCAAGGGTTGCACTGTACATCAGCGCTAAATCAAAATCCTTATATTCGAATACAGTATGCAGGACATCGGGTACTGTTCGCCCGTCTTTATAAAAATATATACCGCCTGAAGACACTGCTGAATCCGGTATGCCCAGTCCCATTATCTGGTTCATTGCATCATATTCATGTGTAAGCAGATCACCCGATAAACCGGTACTGTAATCCCACCAGCATCTCCAACGGAAAAAGCGTTCAAGGCTGAAATCGTGCCAGGGAGCCTGGCCTATAAACTTTGGCCAGTCTATTGTATCCGGACCAGCCTGCGGATGAATGGGATATACCCATGCACCGTTAGGTGTGTTCCTGTTTGTAGTAACTTCGATCAGGTTTACATCTCCAAGAACCTTGTTATCAATTATTTCTCTCGCCTTATTGTATGCTTCGGTCTGCCTTCCCTGGTGACCGAGCTGAAAGACTACTCCTGTTTCCCTTATTGCTTTGCGCAGTTCGTATGTTTCCTCTACCGACCAGGTCATAGGCTTTTCGCAATAGATATGCTTGCCCGCCCTGGCTGCCTCTATAGCCATGGGACCATGCCAGTGATCCGGTGTTGCAATTATTACAGCGTCAACATTCTTATCGGCAATTAGCATACGGTAATCGTTATATATAACAGGCATATCGCTGTACTTTATATCTGCACCTTTTCTTTCCTTATTTGCACCCGTTTCCTGGGCTTTTTTTGCATACACACTAAAGATATCACATACAGCGGTTATCTCAACATTGAGATCTTCCTGCTCAATAAATTCCCTGTATCTTGTATCGGCATTGTTAGCGGCTGCCTCCTGCTTTAATGATTCCACGTTATCAGGATGCAGATATCCTGCAGCTTTGGCTATTTGGGGCCCCCTAATACCGAAACCTATTATCCCAAGACGTATCTTTTCCCCTGCACCGGGCTCAACTACCATCTCCGGCCTATCATCGGCAAGCTTTATGTTTTCCAATATACTGTTTTTGACCTGCCGCGCATGCTTTCTCTTCCTGTAAAAAGCAAAGGCAAAAGCACCCAGCACGGGTACGGTGGCCAATCCCTTAATAAGGTTGCGCCTGCTTATTCCTGTTGATTCATTATTGTTTTCAGTATTATCACTCATATCTAATTCACTTTACCTTAAAAATAAACCTGTCAATACCTATTTGCATCCATGTGGGGAAAACCAACAATACAGCAAGGGCTGCCATCTCAATAAGGTTTTTATCTACCCACAGGTAAGACCCTTCTGTGGGAACGGAATAAGAATACCCTACAAAGGGGGGATGCGACAGGTAATACATTCCCAGCAAGACAATCCCTGCAATTATTGATACCCTGGAAAATAAGCCCAGTATTAAGCCCAGGCCAATAAGTATGAGACCCCAGATATTAAGAAAATCAATAATCTTTATAAGCTCTGGATTTGAAGCCAATGAAGTAAAAAATGGAGCCAGAAAACCTCCGGTATCAAGTAGAAAACCAATTGAAGACCAATCAGGATTAACAAGTTTAGCTAATCCCTCGTACAAGAAATGCCATCCTATCAAAACACGTAATACAACCAGCAATAAAAGTTGCCCGTTGTTATAATTAATCTTACCTCTCATTTAATGTGATAATTGTATATTGAAGTTTGAAATACGCAAATTTATCACTTCTGATGATTCCACCAAAATTGGGTAATAATTTAATTGGCTCAATAGAAATTCATTTTTGTTCTTCCTGGAATTCCTCTATATGTTTCTCTATCAATTGCATATATCTGATTTCAATTAACTGCAAGATTTCATTCTTCACGCGCAGCTCATAACTTTCAATAGTGCTGAAAGGCAAGACATTAGGTGATGTGCCTGTCATAAAAGCAGAATCTATACTTTTAAGTTCATCGACATGCAGGCACCTGAATTCAACATTTAATTCCTCCTCATTACATATTATTAATATCTTTTCCCGTGTTATACCGCCAAGAACGCAATCACCGGGTGCCGTAATAATATGCCTGTTTTTTATAAAGAATATGTTTGACCTGCTACCTTCTGTTATGCAACTTTCGCGATTAACCAGAAGGGCTTCGTAAGCTTTGGCCTGTATCAACTTTGAATATATTGAAGAGCGTAATTTGTGATTAAAAATCTTAACCACCGGATTACGTCTTTCGGCATAATATAAAATACCTTTTACTCCTTTTATATACATTTCCCTGCTGGGGTACTGTGCTTCAATATAATATATCATGTAGCCGGTATAAGAGGGGGAATATTTGAGGCTTACTTTAATATTTCCTTCTTTTATCCCACTTATTTCGATCAATGTGAGGATATGTTTCTTGAGTTGGTCATAGCTTAGAAGCAATTCATTTCCATAATAGCCGGCACTTCTACCAAGACGATGAAAATGATCCCTCAAAAAAATTGGAATGCCCTGCCTGATTCTTATTACTTCATAAATTACTTTATCTTCAAAGACTTTAGAAATATCAAATTCAGACCGGTCACGTATAGTTCCGTTTTCAATAAATAACTCACTGAAGCATTCACTCATAATCCGGGATATTGAATCATAAAAATAATAACTTATTTTCATGAGGACTCGAAATCTACATATATTAGTAGTTATTTTACAATCATTGTATGCAATAGTTGACATAGAAACAACAGGAGGTAGCCCCAGGAAGGAGAGAATAACTGAGATTGCTGTTTACATTTTCGACGGAGAAAAAATTATTGATGAGTTCTGCAGCCTGGTTAATCCTGAAAGGAACATACCTTATTACATCACCAACCTGACCGGGATCACAAATGAGATGGTTGCAGATGCACCAAAATTTTATGAAATAGCAAGGGAAATAGTGGAAATAACTGAAGGAAAAACATTTGTGGCTCACAATGCCAGGTTCGATTACTCATTCATACGACAGGAATTCAAAGGTCTGGGCTATAATTATAAGAGAAACCTGCTTGACACTGTCAGCCTGAGCCGCAGATTATTTCCGGGTCACGGATCATATTCCCTGGGGAGCCTCTGTAAGGAGCTGGGAATCGAGATAAATGGCAGGCATCGCGCTTCAGGTGACGCCATGGCTACGGTTAAGCTTTTTGAATTATTATTGGAAGCTGATGAAAAATCATACAAGCCCGGTATAACACGCAATAGTAAAATTTCAAAGTTAAATCCCTTACTGGATACTGACAAATTGGACAAACTACCTGAGGAGCCGGGTGTATATTATTTCTATAACGATCATAGCGACCTCATTTACATTGGTAAAAGCAAGAATATCCACCAGAGGGTAATGACCCACCTGTCAAACAACAGTTCAAAAAGGGCTATGAAAATGCGTGATGAGATAGCTGATATTGATTTTGAGTTGACAGGGAATGAACTTATTGCCTTACTTAAAGAGTCGGAGGAAATAAAGCAGAATAAGCCGCTTTATAACCGTGCACAGAGACGAACAGGTTACACCTGGGGTATCCTGGCCGGGCGCGATGACAAAGGTTACATAGTTTTTCAGGTAAGCAGTATTAAGAATAATAACATTCATCCCTTATCGGTATTTACTACAAAAGAAGCAGCAAGGTCCAGTCTGCTTTCTCTTGTGAACAAATATGAACTATGTCAGCAGCTCTGCGGGCTGTATAAATCAACCAATGGTTGTTTCCACAGGCAGGTAGGAATATGCAGAGGTGCTTGCACAGGTGATGAAAATACAGCAACATATAACCTGAGAGCGCAGAAAGCCCTGGATGAGTTCGCCTTCAGCCGTGATAATTTCTTCATAATAGATAAGGGGCGGTATGATGAAGAAAAATCAGCTATTAAGATCATCAACGGTCACTATACTGGTTATGGCTTCTTTGACATTAACGAAATGGGATTTGGCCTCCAGGCCCTGCACGATTGTATAAAACCTTCTTGCGATAATGGAGACACCCAGGTAATACTTAAAGCATACCTGAAAAATAACAGGGGATACAGGCTTATAAGATTCTGAATTTTCATATCTTAATTACCAATATATAAAATGATTGCTTATGGGAGTATTTACCAAGCACATAGGAAAAGTAATTATTAAAATTGATGACTTTTTTGATTGTGTTGAAGATGGCCTTTTGACCTTCAAGGAATCGATAGGCAGTTACCTCAGGAAAGATACCGATACTTTCAAAGATTATATCAACCGTATTGACAAGCTGGAATCGGAAGCTGACAAGAAACAAAGATCTATCGAGAACGATATGATCATACACAGCATTCTGCCACAGCATCGCAGCGAAGTGGCTATGCTGATTGACGACACCGATGATCTCATTGATACGGTAAAAGAGGTTATTTACCAGTTCGATGTTGAGATACCTGCCATCCCTGAGTCATTGCATGACCAGATATTGCACCTCACTGAAGTTTCAGTGGCCACATGCGAAGAACTTATACCCGCTCTAAGGGCCTTCTTCAGGGAGCCACACAATGTACGCGAAAAGCTTAATAAGGTATATTTTTACGAAAGAGAAACAGACACTGTAGCCAACAAGATAAAGAGAAAAATCTTTCATGAAATGCCTGAACTCGATCTTGCTGAAAAGTCACATCTCAGGTATTTCACCCATCATATTGAAAGGCTTTCCGACAGGGCGCAGGATGTTGCCGACCTCTTGTTAAGCCTTTCAATGAGGATAATAATGTAGGTATGATATTCTTTTTTCTCACAAGCGGCTTGTTCCTGGGCTGGTCCCTCGGAGCCAACGATGCAGCCAATGTATTTGGTTCAGCAGTAGGCTCCCGTATGATATCATTTATCAAGGCTGCCATCATAGCCTCTGCTTTTGTAATTATCGGTGCGGTGTTCCAGGGCCAGGGAGCGGCTGAAACGTTAGGTGATCTTGGTGCCGTAAATGCCCTGGGCGGCTCATTTACCGTTGCACTGGCCGCAGCCCTGGCGGTATATTTCATGACAAGGCTGAGCCTTCCTGTTTCAACAAGCCAGGCTATAGTGGGAGCAATAATAGGCTGGAACCTGTTCACAGGCAGCAAAACAGACTATGATTCATTAACAACCATTGTAATAACATGGATTACCGGGCCTGTGCTCGGTGGTCTTTTTTCAATACTTCTATATTTTATAATCAGGAAAATAAAAAGAAGCACCAGGATACACCTTATAAGATATGAGTCATATATAAAAACAGGGCTTATAATAGTCGGGGCCTTTGCAGCATACAGTCTCGGGGCAAATAATATAGCCAATGTTATGGGAGTCTTTGTTCCGGCTGTGAGCTTTGACAAAATAAACCTGGGATTTATAAGCCTTAACAGTGCCCAACAATTATTCCTGCTCGGTGGAATAGCTATTGCAGCAGGTATTTTTACTTACTCCCGGAAAGTGATGCACACAGTGGGCAGGAATATTTTCGAATTAAGTGCTGATGCCGCTCTTATTGTGGTAATGTCACATGCATTAGTACTATTTATCTTTTCATCGTCCCGCTTGTCCGAGTTTGTTTCAAGCCTGGGGCTTCCTCCTATTCCCCTTGTCCCTGTCTCAAGCTCACAGGTCATAGTGGGAGCCATAATTGGAATGGGTGTTCTCAATGGTGCAAGAAACATAAATTTTAAAATGGTCGGTGGAATTGCCAGCGGCTGGCTTATTACACCAATAATAGCCTGTATAATAGCCTTTATCTCGCTATTTTTTGTTCAAAATGTATTCGACATTACCGTGCAGAAAGTAAATGATTCACCGGGCAATCAGGAAACAATGATTCAGAGCGCTGTCTCATCGGGAAGCAGTAATTATAACTTTAATATCTCAAAGCTGCTTACTGATTGAGAAAAGGAACTCAAGCCCCCCGCCTTCAATGTTCTTCACTGATATCTGACCCTTATGGAACTGTACAGCATGTTTAACAATTGCCAGACCCAGACCTGTTCCTCCTTTCTTTCTTGACCTGCCCTCTTCAATGCGATAAAACCTCTCGAACAACCTTGGAATATGTTGATCCGGTATTCCCCTCCCATCGTTTGAATACTTGAAATAATAATAATTATCATCCTGGTAATGCAATTCGGTATGGATATTTACATTTTCCCCTGCATAATTGATTGTATTCTCAATCAGGTTCTGGTAAATTGAATGTAGTAGTATTTTGTTTCCTCTTACCGTAAGATCTTTATCAATATCATTTTTTACCTTCATGCCTTTTGCTTCAAGTCGCATCCTCATGCTGTCAACAACACCCATTACAACATCAGAAATCACTACATCCTCAATCTCGTAAAAGCCGGAACCTTCTTCCAGTTTATTCAGTACCGAAATATGATCAATAAGTTCTGAAAGCCTCATGGCCTGATCTTTCGTTCTCGACATGAACAATTTTCTCTTATCTTCGTCAATATCAGCATTTAGCAAGGTCTCAAGGTAACCAATTATTGATGTTATGGGAGTACGTAGTTCATGCGCGATATTCGAGGTAAGCTGCTGCTTAAGGACCCTGTTCTTCTCTGATTTTGTTACATCCTTAATTATTATTTCGAAACTGTTATCCTTAAAGATATTGGCCCTGATAAGAAAATATTTATTTTTTTTCTGGCTCACTATCTCCTTATAGGGTACCTCTCCTGCCACATCCAATTTTAATTCATTACTCTTCTTATCAAGGTAATCGACCAAAGGTTTGATTTCTTTTATTTTAAGAACATCTTCCGGTGATTTAAGCGTAGTGTCGGCAAGAAGGTTCGCATTCTGTATAAATGCATTGTTTGATACCACAATTTCTCGTTGAGATGAAAATACAGCGACGCCTTCTTCCATTGTCTGCAGGTGCCGGAATATTTTTTCCTGTTCAGTGATTAGTTCATCTCTTGTACGTTTCAGCTCACTGTAAATATCAACTATCTGGTTCCCTATATTGCCCAATTCACTATTTGGGAAGTTTACCTTGCTTAACTCCTTCCCTTCCAGGGCATTGCTTGTAAATTTTTTTAACTGGTCAATAGATAATCCCAGTCTCTCATTAATGTATATTAAGGCTGCCCACACAATTAAGAACAAAATGATGATGAAGATCAGAAAAAGGATATCTATTCTGAGCAAGGACTTAAGTTCGTAAGTATATTCCGCTGCCGTCCGGGTAATATAATTATCAAAATTATTGGCAAAATAGAAATACTTTTTACCTGTTGATGCGGACCTTCTTACTGAATATCCTGTTTCTTTACTCAGCGCTTCCCTGACTTCAGGCCTGTTAATATGGTTTTCCATAGCCTCATAATTAGCCACATCGCTGTCAAATAAGACTTTACCGCTCTTATCAATTACTGTCAGCCGCACATTGGGTACAGGAACGATAGCAAGCAGTTCCCCGAGTTGATCAAAGCCGGTTGAGTCGTTAAGCTCCTTCTCTTTAATGTAATTATGAGCCAGGCCCGAGACATTGTCAAGGACGGCAGCAAACCTGTCCCTCCTGAATTCCCGTTCCCTGTAGTACTGGAATAGGAGTATAAAAACAGTGAATACAATGAAAACCAGGAAGTAATAGGTAAAAACACGATTCCTGAAGGTATTTATAATCATCACTCAGGATTTATTTTCATCAATATAATAACCGTATCCTGTGCGTGATTTTATCCTTGAACCAAAGCTGCCAAGACGTTTTCTCAATCGTGTAATATGGACATCGACCGTTCGCTCTGTAACAAAGGTATCGGACCAGATAGAATCCAGTATTTCTTCACGGGTTATAAAGCGGCCTGATGATTTCACCAGCAATAAGAGTATTTGATATTCCTTCTTTGTCAGCTCTATTGTTTTTCCGCTAAGTTTAACCTCTTTTTTTTCGGTGTCTATAATTAATGGGCCGATATTAATGATCACCTCAACCGAATGATTGCCCTGGCTCCTGGAAAGAATAGCTTTTACCCTGGCCTTTAGCTCAACTATAGAAAATGGTTTCCTTATATAATCATCGGCACCCAGGCTAAAGCCGGTGAGCATATCATTTTCTTTATCTTTTGCGGTGAGGAAAATGATTGGTGACTTTATCTTCATCTCGGATCTTATCTTGTCGGCCAGCTTAAAACCTGAGGTCTTGCCCATCATTACGTCGAGTATAAAAATATCGTAGGAAAACAGGTCCTTTGTCAAGGCTTCTTCTGATGACCCGGCGGTATCAACGTCATAACCTTCTGATCTCAGGTTAAATTGCAAAATTTCCTGAACGTCGGATTCATCATCTACTACCAGAATCTTATAGGCCATTTAATCTATAAAATTATTTACACCAACATATTATAACTTAAGCTACACTTCTAACCGACTGCTAAGATAATCGAAAATATTATATTAAACCAAGCCGGTTAAGCTCCGGGTGTAAGCCCGCATTGCCTGACATAATTCTTTATTTTCTCTACTATTTATTTTAATTTTGTTTATTCCATCAAAACAAGTTAGAAATGAAAAAATATCTCACATTTTTACTGGCATTATTTTTTTGTCTTTCAATAAATAGCCAGGACCGGATAACAGGTCACGATTTTGCCACCAGGTCTGAAGTGATAGCAGTTAACGGCATGGCCTGTACCAGTCAGCCACTGGCCACACAGGCAGCACTCGACATTCTTAAGAAAGGAGGCAATGCCATTGATGCTGCCATAGCCGCCAATGCGGTTCTTGGCCTTGTTGAACCTACAAGCTGTGGCATTGGAGGTGATTTGTTTGCTATTATCTGGAGTGAACAGAAACAAAAACTTTACGGTCTGAATGCAAGTGGCAGGTCACCCCGTTCACTTACACTTGAATATTTTAATGAGAAGGGATACGAATATATACCTGCAAGAGGGCCTCTTCCCGTTTCTGTACCGGGGTGTGTTGACGGATGGTTTGAGATGCATGGCATGTTCGGTAAACTATCCATGGAAAATATACTTCAACCGGCAATTAAGTATGCCCGCGAAGGCTTCCCGGTATCTGAGCTGATTGCTTTTTACCTTGATATAGGAACACGTAACTTGAAAAGGTTTCCCAATGTTGCTGAGGTGTATATGCCTGACGGGCATGCACCCCGCAAGGGAGAGATATTCAAGAACCCGGCCCTGGCAAACACACTTGAGCTCATTGCGAAGGGAGGCAGAGAGGAATTTTACAAAGGTTCCATTGCCAGAATCATTTCTGATTTTATGGCAGAACAAGGTGGCTTTCTTTCATATGAAGATCTTGCAAGGCATCATTCCGAATGGGTAGAACCTATAAGCACCGATTACAGGGGTTATACGGTGTGGGAGTTACCACCCAATGGACAGGGAACAGCAGCACTGCAAATGCTTAATCTTCTTGAGGCTTATAATATTCGTGAAATGGGATTTGGTTC
>JAWLEO010000044.1:0-25567 GCA_041686075.1 Bacteroidales bacterium
TTCCACCTCTTCCCATTCCGAACAGAGAAGTTAAGCCCGTCAGCGCCGATGGTACTGCGAAAGCGGGAGAGTAGGTCGCCGCCAACTTTACATAAAAAAAAGCTCAAGAATTTTCTTGAGCTTTTTTTGCATGGGGCATGGAGCATGGAGCATGGAGTCAATTGAAAGAAAAATCTTAGCTTTATACTTCTCGATGAACAATTGATATGACAGTAAGCGAGTACATAGCAAAAGAGCTCAAGAACCGTGGAGTGAAGTATGTCTTCGGCATACCGGGCGGACCTTCTATTCCCTTAATAGAAGAAATAGGAAAAACAGGTATTGAATTCATACTTACCTCACATGAATCAGCAGCAGCTATAATGGCCGATGTTACGGGAAGACTTACCGGCATACCGGGTATTTGCCATTCTACCTATGGTCCAGGGGCCACTAACCTGAATACAGGTGTTGGTGGGGCTATGCTCGATCGATCACCAATGATTGCCCTTACATCTGTGATGTCCGAGAAAATGAGAAAACGTACCGCCCAGATGAATATTGACCATCAATTACTATTTGAGCCTACTACAAAAGCCAGTGTAATAATAAGCAATGAGAATATAAAAGATGTCCTCACAGATTCCTTTGATCTTGCTAAAGAAGAATACCCCGGACCGATTCACCTGGGGATCCCAACCGACCAGTTGCTCAAGCAGGTAAATGAGAAGGGAAGCAGATCACCTGATAAAGAAAACAGTAGCAGCTTACTTGTTGACGATGAACTTATAGAATTACTTGAATATTCCAGGCGACCATTGCTGGCTCTGGGACTTACTGCAGCTAGAGCCGGGATAAAGGATGAGTTACTTAATTTTCTTAATGAATTTACTATCCCTGTTGTCTTGACACCTATGGCCAAAGGACTCATAGATGAAGACCATGAATGTTATTGCGGTGTCTTGTTCCACGCTGCTTCTGATAAATTGTCCACAGTGATAAATGAAGCAGACCTGGTTATTGGACTCGGTTATGATCCTGTCGAGTATAATTATGAATCCTGGCTACCTGATGTTCCCCTTATTCATCTAAATACCGTGTACACCGATATGCCTGAAGGAATTATGGTTAAACAGGTGATAGGATCTCTCAGTGGCTTACTATCAATGATAAGCCCTCCACTCAAGTCAAAACCCGATTGGGATATTGGTACTATATCTCTATGCAGGAACCAAATACAAAGCCTGGTAAAACGCGGATATGATAATTTTGGCCCTGTTAAGGTCCTTGAGATAATGCAGGACCTTCTACCTGATAATAATATATTATGTCTTGATGTGGGATCCCATATACATTTATTTGGTCAGTACTGGAGACCCAGTGGACCCGAGAAGTTATTGATGACCAACGGCTGGTCCGGTATGGGCTTCAGTATACCAGCAGCCATAGCAGCTGCATTGAATAAGCCCGATATACCTGTGGCCTGTGTTACCGGTGATGGTGGCTTCCTGATGATGTGCGGAGAAATGGTTACTGCACGCAGACTAAACCTGGGGGTGTTATTCATTATACTAGCCGACAGGGAGCTTAACCTGATCAAATTAAAGGAGCAAAAACAAGGTATGAAATCCGGTGGTTCGGAAATGTACACCGGAAACCTTATTGGTGAAAAGTCTTTTCTCGGTGTGCCAGTATTAAGTTGTTCTGATGAGACATCATTCCGCGAAGCACTATCAGGGTTATATCCTATGAAAGGTCCCCTGATACTTGATGTTGCAATTGATCCTTCCGATTATCAGAAATTGATAGTGACCTGAAATTTATTTTTCTTTATCTTCTTCTTTTTTTTTCTCAGTGCCTGACTTTCCCTCAGCCTTTGCTTTGCTTTTTCCCGTCTTTTTCTTTGGTGCTGCTTCTTTCTTTTTCTCTGGCTGTTTTTTACCGGCTGTCTTCTTTATGTTTGTTTCTTTCTTTTTTTCCGCTGATTTTTTCTCTCCGGTTTCTTCCTTTTTCCCTGCCTTCTTTTTCTCCGCCGTTCCCTTTTTTTCTGTTGCCTTTGTTTTTTCTACCGGCTTTTTCTTAGCTGTTTTTTTCTTTTCTACTTTCTCTTCCTCTTCCTTAGCCTTCTCCTCAGCCTTAGCCTTCTCTTCTTCCTTAGCCTCAGCCTCAGCCTCAGCCTTTTCTTCTTCCTTAGCCTTAGCCTTCTCTTCTTCCTTAGCCTTAGCCTCAGCCTCAGCCTTCGCCTTTTCTTCTTCCTTAGCCTCAGCCTCAGCCTTCGCCTTTTCTTCTTCCTTAGCCTTAGCCTCAGCCTTCGCCTTTTCTTCTTCCTCAGCCTTAGCCTCAGCCTTTTCTTCTTCCTTAGCCTTAGCCTCAGCCTCAGCCTTTTCTTCTTCCTTAGCCTTAGCCTCAGCCTCAGCCTTCTCTTCTTCCTTAGCCTCAGCCTCAGCCTCAGCCTTTTCTTCTTCCTTAGCCTTAGCCTCAGCCTCAGCCTTCGCCTTTTCTTCTTCCTTAGCCTTCACCTCAACCTCAGCCTTCTCTTCTTCCTCAGCCTTAGCCTCAGCCTTAGCCTTCTCTTCTTCCTCAGCCTCTGTCTGTAATTCTTTAGCTTTTACATCCCAGAGTGTTTTATTACTTTTTTTCCTTCTTCTGCGGACTCCATATGTTCCTCTTACTATTTTACCTCTTTTGGTTTTTCTGTCTCCTTTGCCCATACTTCTAGTTATTAGGTTAAAAGATTATATATGATTAATAAGGCTGATAAAGGTAATAAAAATCTGGATTACTGGAATAATGGATTACTGGAATAATGGAACCGAGGATCCCGAGTTTGCCACAGGCAAGCTACACCTTCACTAAAGTTATGGTGGACAAAGGTAGCAGTTCCATAGTTATTAATATTAAAAACCTTTAAATTAGTGACTCACTAATACAAAGTATTGCTGAAATATGGAAAATATAAATGCATACAGAAAAAGGGCAGAGCAGGAAGACAGGGATGATGTTCTTAAGGAATACAGAGCATGTTTCAAAATATCCGAAAATTTAATTTATTTTGATGGTAACTCATTGGGAATGATGCCTTTCGAGTCTGAACAGCTTGCAGGCAAGCTAATATCTCATGAGTGGGGTGAAAGACTTATAAGGGCCTGGAATGAAAACTGGTGGGAAATGCCAGGAAGAGTGTCTGGCAAGGTGGCTAAATTGATTGGTTGTGAGAGCGACGAAGTTATTGTATGTGATTCGACCTCTGTAAACCTTTACAAGCTGGTAAGTGCATCACTGAAGATTCAAAAGGGAAGGGAAAAGATCATCAGTGATAATCTTAATTTTCCCTCCGACCTATATGTTATCCAGGGAATAGTAAAAAACCTTGATGACGGTCATATTCTTGAACTGGTGGAAAGCGATAATGATATAGATATTGAATACAGCAGACTCTTTGAAAAAATAGACCGGAACACTGCTGTCGTAGTCCTCAGTTATGTTTCTTTCCGGAGTGCCTTCATGTATAAGATGAAAAAGGTTACGGAATATGCCCATAAGAAGGGTGCTCTGATTATATGGGACCTCAGTCATGCCACAGGGGCAGTAAAAATCGAACTTGATTCAGTGAATGCAGATATGGCAGTTGGATGTACCTACAAATACCTTAACGGCGGCCCGGGTTCACCGGCATTCTTATACGTAAACAAAAAGATACAGGATCGGATTGTATCCCCTATATGGGGATGGCTTGGAGAGAAGGACCCTTTCGAATTCAGCCTGGATTATCGTCCTTCAGAAGGAGCCCATCGATACATGACCGGCTCACCGAATATTTTATCGTTATGTACATTGGAACCTTCGCTGGATATAATAAATAAAGCAGGAATGGATAATATCAGGGCGAAAAGTTTAAAATTGACCGGATTTCTGCTTGAATTATATCATGCTTTACTCAAGCCCTTAGGATTTGACCTGGGATCACCTGAAAGTGGAGAAGAGAGGGGATCGCATATTTCTCTTAAGCACAAAGAAGGATACAGGATTTGTAAAGCTCTGATTGATGATAAAACCGGCACCCATGTCATTATCCCTGATTTCAGGCCGCCTGATAACATCAGGCTTGGATTGGCTCCGCTCTATAATCAGTTTGCAGAAGTGCTTGAGGTTATTCTGGAGATAGAAAATATTGTAAAAAATAATATTTATACACTATACGATTCAAAAGCTGATAGCGTAACCTGAAATAAAATATTTACCGTCTTTTATAAAAGGCCTATATTTATCATATGAAATCTGATGTCCAGGTATACACACCACAAACATCATCACGACTTAAATATGCCGTTGACCTTGTGCTTGGTAATATACTGGGTTTATCATATAGCATAACTGATTCCCCGGATGAAAGCTTACCCTTGATCAATTATTCGTACGACAGGTCAATTGGGGGTATATTTATCCAGCCGGAGGGACTTCTTTTTCAGAAAGGGATAAGGACTCAGGAAATATGGGTTGCTCATTTTGACGGCACACCTTTCTTCTTTCAGCAACCACCTGAAGCGGGCTTTCAACTGGATATATTTTCTTTTGCTTTTTATATGGTTACAAGATATGAAGAGTATCTCACTGTTGTAAGGGATGAACAAGGGCGTTTTGCAGCGGAGTCCAGCCTGGCTTATAAACATAATTTTCTGGATAAACCTGTTGTGGATATTTGGGCGCATCGCCTTGGTACAACCTTAAAACTTTTATATCCTGATGTGATAATCCCTGATAAGAAGTATGATCACCTTTTAATAGTGGAAGTTGATGAGCCTTTTAAATATAGGGGTAAGGGCATTTTAAGAAATCTTGGTGGTCTTCTAATGGACACACTAAGGGCTGACAGGCCTGCCAACCGTTTAAGGTGCATAACAGGCAAGATGAAAGATTCATACGATACTTATGCCTACATAAATGAAAATGCCAAAAAATATAATAGTTCCGTATTGTATTTTTTTTCTACCGGTGATAAAGGCAGAGTCGATAAAAATATAAACCCAAACCAACGATGTTACAAAAAGCTTATACGTAGTCTATCAAGGAAGTATAGTATAGGACTGCACAGTTCATTCAATTCGGGAAATTCTGAAAAGCTTATAATCAAGGAGAAGGAAGATCTGGAAAATGTTATACAGCAAAAAATTACAAGGCTGAAACAACATTATTTACTGCTGACCATACCATTTACCTACCAGGTGATTCACTCTATTGGTTTCGAAGAAGATTATTCCATTGGTTATGTCAGGGAGGCCGGATTCAGGGCAGGCATTGCCCGTCCTTTTAAATTCTATGATCTTATCAGGGAAGAGACAAGCTTGCTAACACTTGTTCCTTTTCAGTATATGGAAGCGACATTTCAAAAATACAAAAGATATGATCCCCCGGAAGCCATCGAGTCGGTAAGCAAGCTGATAAACTGGACAAAGCAAGTAGGCGGTCTTTTTGTCAGTGTATGGCACAATAATACACTTAATGATGAGGGAGAGTGGAAAGGCTGGCGGCAGGTATTTGAATATACCTTGAGGGAACAACAGGAATCATTCATTTACTGAGATCCATTCAAATAAATTCCAGCTCTTCATCATGATCTGTTTCGCTTATCCTGCCATTCTCACATTTCATTGTCCGTGCAATATATTTTTTAAGCAGGGTATAGTTATGTGTGGCAAAAACCACAGCTCTACCACTCTTACTTATTTCCTTCAGTATTTTGATTATGTCCTCAGATGTTTCAGGATCAAGGTTACCTGTTGGTTCGTCGGCAAGTATTATATCAGGATCATTCAATAAAGCCCTGGCTATCACCACTCTTTGTTGCTCACCTCCCGAAAGCTGATGTGGCATCTTATAACCTTTGGTACCCAGACCAACTTTTTCAAGTACCTCGCCTATTCGCTCATCTATCTCACTTTTGTTTTTCCATCCCGTAGCTCTAAGCACAAATTCCAGGTTAGAATAAACCGACCTGTCGGTGAGCAACTGGAAGTCCTGGAAAACAATGCCGAGTTTTCTTCTTAAAACAGGGATGTCCTTTTTGCGTAAATTGGTAAGATCAAAACCAGCAACAATCCCTTCTCCTTCTTCAAGGGGTGATTGAGCGTTTATTGTTTTAATAAGGCTTGTTTTACCGGTGCCGACTTTCCCTATGAGGTAGACAAACTCACCTTTTTTTACTTCGAGGTTCACATCACTCAGCACAAGATGATCCTGCTGGTATATATTGCAGTCCTTGAACGATATTATCGTGTCAAGTGGCATGTTATTTTCCTTCATGGCTTTATTTTAAGATAAAAGACAAAAGTACAAAGTATAAAGGAAAAAGTAAAAAGATACAGGCTAAGGCTAAGGCTAAGGCTAAGGCTAAGGCTAAGGCTAAGGCTAAGGCTGAGGCTCCACCTTCGTCCTGGTGCCTTGGGAGTAAGTTAATTATGAGTTATGAACCGAGCAGTGTAACACCCGATTTTTAGGTGGAGTACCTCAATCTTAAATCTTCATCTCCCTGTTTTAACAATTAACATTCTAATGTTGATAAAATCAATACTAAAGCCCCGAATCAAGCGTTTTATAGTTGTAAATTAGCGAAAACATTTTTGTCGCTTAATTAGGTTTAAATTGTTCATTTTAAAATATTTAAATTTCTACTTTAAGGTAGAAAATTCTCATGATATGAATACGTACCGGGTTTACACGATAAATTTTCGAAGGCTGCTTTTTACTTTGTTTTTATTGACATTAAGTTCTTACCTCTCAATGGCCCAGAAGCCTGAATCAATCACAGTTGAGTTAACTGGTTTTCAAAGGGGTAAGGAGCTATTTAACAAAGAGAAATATACTGCTGCCCTAAAATTTTTTGACAGTTTTGTTGATGAAGCTGGCCCTCTTATGTCAGAAGACGCAGTTGAAGCTGAATATCTGGCAGCTGTTTCAGCCACCAGGCTATATAACAGAGATGCTGAATACAGGATGAATAAGTTTGCCAGTAACCATCCCGACGATCCCCTGGTCAACAGGGCATGGCTTGAATTGTCCGATCATTTTTACCAGGCGAAAAGTTACAGGCGGGCAATAAGATATTATGATAAAGTAGACAGGCTTGAACTGGATGAAGAATTGCTTCCGACTTATTATTTTCAATATGGCTATTCTCATTTTATGGATGGCGACCGTAAAAGAGCAATGCTTTTCTTTTCAGAATTAACTGATATTGACACAGAATACAGTCGCCCGGCTATTTATTATTTCTCCTATATAGCCTACAATGAAAAGATGTATCGCACGGCCTTCGATGGTTTTATGAAGTTGAGGGGTGATGCGTCCTTTGGTGAGGTGGTTCCTTTTTACATAGTGCAGATAATGTATATCCTGGAAGACTACGATGGTATACTTAATATGGCTCCCGGACTTATAGAAGATGCAGGTGAAGAAAGAAAATCAGAACTTTACAGGCTGATAGGGGATGCTTACTTCAAGAAGGGAGATTATGAATCAGCTGCCCGCAATCTCGAAGCACACCTGGAGAGGGCTCTGAGAACAGGAAGGGAGGGTAGTTACCAGCTCGCCTTCTGTTATTATAAGACTGAACAATATGATAAGTCTATTGAGCTTTTCCAGGAAATCACTAGGAGGAGAGACGAATTAGGCCAGAATGCATATTATCTGCTGGGCGATTGTTACCTGAAGAAGGATCAGAAAAAAATGGCCAGGACTGCATTCTCTTCTGCAGCACAAATGGATTATGACCGGGACATTAAAGAAGAAGCACTTTTCAATTTTGCAAAACTTACATACGAAACGGTATATTCTCCTTTTGGTGAAGTGATAAGGGCTTTCCAGGAATATATTGAACAATTCCCGGCTTCAGAACATATTGAAGAAGCCTATGAATACCTTGTGTCGGCTTATATGAAAGTAAAAAATTACAGGGCTGCAATACAATCACTTGATCGTATCACATATAAGGATGAAAGATTAGAGGAAGCGTATCAGAAAGTGGCCTTTTTCAGGGGACTTGAACTGTATAAAAACCTTGACCTGAATGCGGCTGTCGGAATGCTTGATAAATCATTAAAATATGGACAGTACGATCGTACATTAAGAGCAAGGGCCCATTACTGGAAAGGTGAATCATTGTACCGTTTGAATGAAACCGATAGGGCTCTTGAAGAATATCAGGCATTTATGGGTATCCCCGGTTCATCAGCTCTTCATGAATACAGGATGGTTACATATAATATAGGCTATATCCATTATAATAAAGGAAATTATGCCGAAG
Source organism: Bacteroidales bacterium (assembly GCA_041686075.1). Lineage (GTDB taxonomy): Bacteria > Bacteroidota > Bacteroidia > Bacteroidales > VadinHA17 > UBA9300. The sequence goes on from JAWLEO010000044.1 coordinate 8,279, forward strand.
CTCTCAGATGGTTCAGGAATTTTGAAGCTGAGGAAAAGGATGTACGGGGCAGGTTAATTACCGATGTTTATAACAGGATTGCAGATTGCTACTATATCAACACAGATTATAAGGAGGCAATAAGCTACTATGATAAAGTGATTGCAAACAAGGGTGCAGCAACTGATTATGCCTTGTTCCAGAAGGGTTTTGCACTGGGACTTATGCACGATCAGAATGCGAAGGTGCGAGTACTCACAAGCCTGATCAACGAATATCCCAATTCGATATTGATACCAAATGCTATTTTTGAACGTGGCAGGGCTTATATTGCACTTGAAAATGATGGAGAGGGTGAAGAAGATTTTAAGCATGTAATCAATGCCCATCCAAATTCAGTTTTTGTTCCACGAGCAATGGTGCAATTAGGCTTGCTTTATTATAACAGGGGTGAAAATGAAAAGGCAATTTCGAGGTTTAAGGAGGTTATAGAAAAATTCCAGTTAACACCTGAAGCACGTAATGCCCTCACCGGATTGAAAAATACCTATGTAGATATGAATGACGTGGAATCATATTTCGCATACGTGAGAAATCTTGAAGGATATGGTGATGTAAGTGCCAGCGAACGGGATAGTTTACTTTATATCTCGGGAGAAAATCTTTATATAGCTGGTAACTGCGAAAGGGCGAGTCAGGTTTTCAGGAATTATCTCAATGAGTTTGACCAGGGCAGCTTCAGGCTTAATGCATGCTTTTACCTGGCTGAATGCCTGTCAGAGTCCGGTAGAAGTGAAGAAGCTCTGAAATACTATTCTGAAGTTGCAGAAACACCCAACAACCCCTTCATGGAGAAAACCTACCAGTCGCTGTCAGGTATTTATTATCTTAAAGAGATATATGACAGTGCGTATTATTTTTATAACGAACTTGAAAAGGTAGCTGAATTACCCGAGAATGAACTGAGGGCAAAGGTGGGGATGATGCGTTCTGCCTTCAATATGGGGGATGCTCAAAAAACTCTGACTTCATCACAAAGATTGCTGGAGTCTGATATGATTACAGAAGAACTTGCCAGGGAGGCCAGTTTTAGGAGTGCCACATCGAATTATACACTTGGCAATTATGAAAGAGCCCTGAGAGATTTCAGGAGGGTGGCGGTAGAAGTAACCAGCAGTGAGGGAGCAGAGTCGAAATACCGCGTGGCACAGATACTTTTTATGCAGGGTAATCTTGATGAGGCAGAAAGTATAATCTATGAGTTTATTGATCAGAATACTCCCCATCAATACTGGATGGCACGTATGTTTATCCTTCTGGCTGACATAAGTATGGAAAAGGGTGATGAATTCCAGGCAAGGGCAACGTTACAAAGCCTTAAGGATTACTACCAGGTGGAGGACGATGGTATTCTTGATGAGGTGAATGCAAAACTTGATGAAATAAACAGGGAAAGTGAAATAAGTCCCGATACTCTCAATATTAGGAACAATCAACTCAATATGTAAATTATGAATAAAAGGGTATTATCCTGTTTCGTTATATTACTTTTAATACTTCAAGCGAGTGCTCATGCCCAGAGGGGGCAGGAAGAAATACGACGCGAAGTAACTATGTACAATCCTTATAAACCCTCTCTCAATAAGGCTGCAAAAATTAATTTCTCACCCGAGATGGGAGACACTACAGTGACAGCCCCGGAATTTCATTATACTGTCAGTGCCACACCCTTCATGCCCGAATATGAAATTAAGACAATCAGTGCCGCACGCCTCCAGCCTGACCCTCTCCCAAAATTGTATAAAGGATACCTAAACCTGGGTTTTGGTAGCTACTTTTCACCTGTGGGAGAACTCAGTATTTCAAGCGAACGTTCTCGTAACAGTCTTGCTGGTATTTACCTGGGTCATGAATCCAGTTTTGGCAGATTAAGGATTAATGATGCCACAAAAGTGTATGGAGGATATATGGATAATATGGCCAAAATATATGCTACCAGGTTTTTCAGAAGAGCAGCACTGGATGCAAACATAGATTTTGACCACATACGAAGGCATGCTTACGGTGGTGATCCAATATTGCTGGAACCCCGTGAAATAAACAGGGATAGCCTTAAAATCGAATATTTTAATCCGAGGGCCACTATCAAGCTCTATTCAACAAGACTCGATTCTTCAAAAATGTTTTATGATATTCAACTTCACTATAAACTTCTGTATCAAAACAGCCTGTATTATCAACACCTGGCAGGTTTAAAGGGAGACCTCGGTTATGATATGGATATTTTTTATGCCGGTCTTCGTTTTGCTTATGAAATGCTTACCATTCCAAACATAGAGGATAAATTCAGACATACCGTGTCACTTAATCCGGCAATCAGTAAGAGAAGCACAAACTGGAATTTCAGGCTCGGCTTAAAGCTTATTACCGATTCCAGATATTATGAGATCCCGGGGCCGCGGGAATATAAGACAAAGCTTTTCTTTTATCCTGACCTGAAATTTCAATTCAGCGTAATTCCAACTATTTTACAGATGTTTGTGGGCCTCGATGGGGAATATAAAAACAATAATGCCAATGAGATAATATATACAAATCCCTTTATTGTTGCACAAAGCACGAATGGACTTATTGAACCATCTGATAATCTGTATACTATATCACCTACTGACACCAAACTCAGAGTTAAAGGAGGTTTAACAGGACATGCCACCGAAAATTCCGGTTACAGCTTGAAGATATCTTATTCTTTGTTCGAAGATATGGTCTTCTATACCAATGATCTTTTGCAGGGAAGGGGATTTGTACCGATATATGACAATGGTGAATTACTTGAAGTGCAGGCAGAATTTTCATCAAATATTAATCAGGAATTATCTCTTTCATTCAATGCAGGTTATTATGACTATAGGATGGGAGCTCAGGAAAAACCCTGGCATAAACCCAGTTGGGATGGAAAAATTGAGTTAAATTATAATCTCCGGGATAAAATACTTGCCCATGCCAATGTATACGGTATGTCGAAGAGATATGCCCGGTTTGGACCCATGCCATATTCCTCATCAACTGATTATGAAGTGAATGAGCTTCCTGTATATCTGAGCCTGAATATCGGGCTTGAGTACCGCTATACAAAGATACTTTCGTTCTGGGCAAGGCTTAATAATATTGCTTCAAACAGGTATTATGAGTGGAATTTTTACCCCTCACAGAGGCTTCTTTTTATGGCAGGATTCACTTATAGTCTCTAAAATTTTATCATTTTTTGTAATAAACTGATAAACAATATACTACCTGTTGATTTTTTGTTAAAAAGTCACATAATTATTAGATGTTTTCAGGCGGTAAAATGCTATATTTTAATTATCTTTGTGACTGTACTTAAGTATTGTTTAATCAGCGACTTAAATATGACATATGTCATATATCCCATCAGGGAATATACCAATTGAATGAGAACTATTTTTTTTGAAGGATCAGGGGAAAAATTAAGCCGTAATTTATTTGATTAAAATACTGCTTTAGGAACTAAAGAGTATGCATGGATTATATATAAAGAACAGTTAAGACTAATAATATGAACGAAAAAGATAACAGGCAAATGACTAACGGCGATTATTCCGCCGGTAGTATTCAGGTGCTTGAGGGTCTGCAGGCTGTCCGCAAAAGGCCTGCAATGTATATCGGTGATGTGAGTGTGAAGGGATTGCATCACCTTGTTTATGAGGTTGTGGATAATTCAATAGATGAGGCGCTTGCCGGCTACTGTAATGAAATAGATGTTATATTAAACGAAGATGGCTCAATTACAATTATTGACGATGGCAGGGGAATACCAATAGATTATCACGAAAAAGAAAAGAAGTCGGCTCTTGAAGTTGTGATGACAGTCCTTCACGCAGGTGGAAAATTTGATAAGGAATCATACAAGGTATCAGGTGGCTTGCACGGGGTTGGCGTATCTGTTGTGAATGCCCTTTCAGAAACATTGAGGGCAGAGGTGCACAGGGACGGGAAAATATATTACCAGGAATACAGGAAGGGGAAGCCCGAATCTGAAGTTGCACAATTAGGGTCTACCAAAAAATCAGGAACGATAATAACATTTAAACCTGATGCAGGCATATTTACAGAAACAGAATTCAGGTATGAGATACTTGCTGCAAGATTAAGGGAACTGGCCTTTCTGAATAAGGGAATAAAACTTTCCATACTTGATCGGCGTGAAATACAGGAGAACGGTAACGGTAATAATTTCAGGAAAGATGAATTCCACTCAGAAACCGGTTTGCGTGAGTTTGTGGATTATCTCGACAATACCCGGGAGAAGCTGATAGAAAATCCTATCTGTATTACAACAGAAAAAAATGATACACCTGTTGAAATAGCTCTTCAGTATAATACATCATTTTCTGAAAATGTACACTCATACGTAAATAATATCAATACTATCGAAGGAGGTACCCACCTTGCAGGTTTCAGGAGGGGACTTACCCGTACATTGAAAAAATATGCCGAGGAATCCGGGCTTACCGCCAAGCTGAAATTCGATATTAACGGCGACGACTTCCGGGAGGGCTTAACTGCAATAGTGTCGATTAAAGTAGCTGAACCCCAGTTCGAAGGCCAGACAAAAACAAAACTGGGAAATTCAGAAGTAATGGGCGCTGTCGACCAGGCTGTGAGTAATATGCTTTCAAACTACCTGGAAGAAAATCCCAAAGACGCAAAAGCCATAGTGCAAAAAGTGATTCTTGCAGCTACAGCACGCCATGCTGCACGTAAGGCACGTGAGCTGGTCCAGAGAAAAAATGTGCTCTCCGGGTCAGGCTTGCCCGGCAAACTGGCCGATTGTGCCGACCGCGATCCTATGAATTCTGAAATATTCCTCGTTGAGGGTGACTCCGCAGGTGGTACGGCAAAAGCAGGACGCGACAGGAAGTTCCAGGCAATTATGCCATTGAGAGGTAAAATACTCAACGTGGAAAAAGCCATGCAGCATAAGATCTTCGACAATGAAGAAATAAAAAATATTTTTACCGCCCTTGGAGTGACTATTGGAACGGAAGATGACAGTAAGGCCCTGAACCTGGAAAAACTCAGATATCATAAAATCGTCATAATGACCGATGCAGATGTCGATGGCTCACACATTGCAACATTGATTATGACTTTCTTTTTCAGGTATATGCAAGAACTTATAAAAAGAGGATACCTCTATATTGCCACACCACCCCTCTATCTCGTGAGCAAGGGTAAAACCAGTCGTTATTGCTGGACCGATGAGGAATTGCGTAAGTTTATCAATGAATTTGGCCAGGGGAAAGATTCTAATGTTGGTATTCAGAGGTATAAGGGTCTGGGTGAAATGAATGCAGAACAGTTGTGGGATACAACGATGAACCCTGAAAAAAGGACACTACGGCAGGTTACAATCGATAGTGCAGCTGAAGCAGATCGCATATTCAGCATGCTCATGGGTGATGAGGTGCCTCCACGGAGGGAATTTATTGAGAAACATGCAAAATATGCTAATATAGATGCCTGATATTGTTGAATTGTACCGAAAAAGCAAACTGCTTTTTCGAGCCTGCCTGCGTCCGTCGCCAAAGGTTATGGCCGCCGGAGACCGGTAAGGCTAAGGAGTTATCAATTATAGATAACGAGCAACGAGCAACGAGCAACGAGAAAATACACTCCGTATATACTTAGTACTCTTTAATCATTTTCTTCAACAATAGCTCCACGCGTCCTGTTACCTCAGCACTGCTGCAATCAAAGTTGTTAATCATGACGGCAAATGCAATATCCTGTCCTCCTGATGTTTTGAAATAGCCTGCATAATTGCGTATTCTGGTTGAAGTACCGCTTTTAGCCCTGAGGTTATTAGCAAAAACCGGGTCTTTAAAATAATGCTCCAGGGTCCCGTTTTTACCGGCTTCTGGCAATGAATTATAAAAATAATCGGCATATCTGCTTTTACTTCTCATATTATGAAGCAGGGAAGTGATAAAGGATGAACTTATTGCATTTGACCGTGACAGGCCACTGCCATCAACTACATATAATCCTTCTATAGCTTCTCCGAGTATTATGTCAATATACCTCTTAACTCCTTTAAGACCACTTTTTTTTGAGGAGAATTCAGTCATACTGTTAACATAGCCCAGGTATTTGACAAGTTGCTCAGCAAACATGTTTACACTTTCTGTATTGATTACGGCGATTATTTCCGAAAGAGGAGGTGACAATGTAGTTGTAATAACAGTTCTGGGATATGAGCTGAATTCTCTTGCTATATCGGGTGAGAGCCTCAGGCTTGTGGGATTCCCGTCAAAACGAATGCTTCTTTTTTCCAGCGCCTGTTGTAAAAGTCTTGCTGTTAGCAGTGGAGGATCAGGAATTGAAGCCTTTAATATAAAATCATCCTTTTCAGGGGGTATTTCTCCCCTTATAACGGCATAGTTGCTATATGGTGCAAGGTATACATATCCATTATCCCTCTTACCGTATGAAATCAATCTGTTTTCAATAACGAGTCCCGGTATATCAGGGTCAATCTCCGATATCTCGGGCTTGCTTCCTTCCTTACCCGTTCTGAAATGTATACGGTACATATTATCGAATATACAGATACCATGGGCTCCCGCCCCGTAATAATTACCCAGGTCTGCCCAGTTCCACCCTCCGGGTGCAGGATGATAATCGAAGACTGTGGCATCGGCCACTACTGACCCTTTTACTTCTTTTATGCCGGCTTTGACTATTTTATCAGCCCATTCATCAATAACAGCCTTGTTATTTTCCGGAAAATATTCTGACAGGATGGTAGGATCTGCTCCACCTTTTATTACAATGTGGCCGTTAAGAATCGAGTCAACTTTATTGTGATTTCCTACGAATCCCAGCCTTGTAACAAACCTGAAATCCGGGCCCAGTGCCTCGAGGGCGGCTGCCGTGGTAACCAGCTTCATGACCGAAGCGCTACCGAGAGCCATATCAATGTTATAACCGGCTATTATATTTCCTGAGGATGCGTCCCTGAAACATATCGATATACCTGCATGTCTGAAAGATGTGTCATTAACAAATTCATTGACATAATCATCAACCTGGGCTGATCCTGTAAGCTGAAGAAAGCTGAAGAAAATGATTAATGCAGATCTTATCATGATTAGAATTAATTTAAACAACCAACGACTAATGGAATATTGCCCTTAGCCCTGTTGAGATATAATTAATTGAGGCGCACAGCCCTGTGCCTTTTGTCTTTTGTCTTTATTCAAATCTGTATCCTGCCCTTTGCAGATCCTTAACCGAATTGAAGGGATTATCCGGTTTAAGCACACTGTTAAGATGCTTATATATTTTCAACCTGATGTTTTTAGCTGTCATATGGTCCATCCTGTCGAAAGAATGTCCTCCCGGGACATCCTGAAATATTTCATACTCGAAATTCTTTTTACCTTCAGCTTTTAATGTTTTAATGAGATGTTCAACCTCAAGTACATTAACATCAGCATCATTGGTATTTGTATGGATTAGCAGTGGCGGTTTATTTGCATATCTATGGGCCTGCCATGCCGGTGATCTCCGACGGTATTCCTCAACATCTTCATAAGCAGTTTTACCTATGTGATAATTAGCTGAATAAATGTCGCGGTATCCCTGTGTTTTATATCCCATCCGTGCAATGAGGTCGCTTACAGGCACACCTGCAAAGGCTACGTCATAGTTATCAGGGTTGTCAAATATATTATGAAGGGTTATGAGTCCACCATGACTCCATCCCAAAATTCCAATCCTGTTCTTATCAACAATATCATAATTATCTATCATATATTGCCTGCTGGCATCCACATCTTCAGTTTCCAGGCCACCATAATCAATCTTCCTGTAGTGTGAAGCTCCGTAACCGGTCGAACCCCTGTATTCGGCTGCTACTATGATATAGCCCTGAGATACTAACTCCCTGATGATGTGTGTATAGTAAGTGCTCAGGTTAGAATGTACCCCGCCATGGGGAAAGACAAGCAAGGGATACTTTTTCCCATTTTCAGCCGTCCGGGGGATAAATATGTACGACCAGAACTTAACCGGGTTGCCTGCTCCCTGTGCAGTAGGATTAGGCTCATGGGCCAGTGGGGGTCCGGACATATACACTTTGTCAATATAAGCTACATCACCAACTTTATTATACCAGTATATATCATCAATCTGTTTCTCCAGGGCATTGAAAGTATGCCTCAGGTAGTCAAAATTGTTCTCCAGCTGCTCTATCTTCTCGTAGATCTCGGTGTTACCCGGCTGAGAGTAGGCAACATTTGCAGTAATAAAAATTCCAATTACTGCCAGGTAAATAACTTTGCTTATCTTTTTCATCATATTTTATTTATGGGTTTATAATTGAATAATTTTATACTTCTACCAGGCCGGCGAATATGAATTCAGCCGGTCCGCTGAGGCATATATTGGTAATCAGGTCTTTTCTCACCTGAAAACTAACTTTTAGTACGCCACCCGGTGTCTCGACCCTGACATTATATTTGCCAGGTTTTTCCCCCCACTTGCTGGATATGGCTGCCGCAGCCACTCCCGTGCCACATGATAGGGTTTCATCCTCAATACCCTTTTCATAAGTGCGAACAAAAATACTGTCAGCTCTATGTTCCACAAAATTCACATTTGTCCCCCCCGGCGCAAAATTATCTGAACATCTTAATGATTTCCCTGTTTCAATCACGTTGACTTTCTTACAATCGGGGACATTTATAATGTAATGAGGTGATCCAGTATCAAAAAAAAGATTGCCACCTATAGTCGCCGGTGGTTGGGTGTCACAAAGGCTTATGGTAATCATAGAACCGGAGATTTTATATTTATGTATTCCATCTCTGGCAATGAAAGATCTTCTTCCTTTACCCATCCCTGTTTTCTTTGCAAAAGCCACGGCACACCTCCCTCCATTTCCACACATTGTGCTCTCTCTGCCATCGGAATTAAAATATTTCATTTCAAAATCATGTTCTTCATGATCATACATAAGTATCAATCCGTCAGCTCCCACACCCACATGCCTGTTGCACAAGTATCTGATTACTTTCTCATCATAGGGCTTAATTATTTGGTCACGGTTATCAACTATGATGAAATCATTTCCGGTTCCATGGTATTTGTTAAAAATGATTTGCATTTAGTTAAATACTTGTTAAACCAGTGTGAAAAATTGTCAGGTTCCCAAAAAAGTCTGACATTTAGGTAACAAAACATACCGAATAATGGTTATAAATATAATAAACCTATACAAAGGTACAGTTTTTGAGTTTGTATTATATGACATATAAAGTAAGTAAAAATTAGAATATTATGAAAGGACGAAAAATAGCAGGAATAGCTGCTATAGCTTTTTTAAGTGCTCTTGCAGCCTTGTTTGTGTATACCAGGTTTCTTGAAAAACCTCTTATCACGGTAGGGGATAAGACGGAGGAACAGGCTGAGGCACAATTTACCAATGTTTTTACTGTACCGCAGGAAGGCCTGGTGGATTTTTCCGAGGTGGCAGAGAATATTGTCCACACGGTTGTTCACGTTAAAACCAGGACAATACAGGATTATGAATATCAGAATCCAATAATGGAATTCTTTTATGGGGAACGATATAGCCGTCCCAGGGAAGTCAGGGGCTATGGGTCGGGTGTTATAGTAAGTTCCGATGGTTACATAATAACTAATAATCATGTTATCAGAGGAGCCGATGAAGTGGATGTAACATTAAATGACAACAGGACCTTTCATGCGACCATTATAGGTCGTGACCTCAGTACTGATATTGCTGTTTTGAAAATTGATACAAAAAACTTACCTTATGTAAGGTACGGTGACAGTGATGAGCTGAAACTGGGCCAATGGGTAGTGGCCATCGGAAACCCCTTTAATCTGACTTCCACCGTCACTGCAGGTATAGTTAGTGCAAAGGGTCGTAGCCTGGGTATACTGGATTCTCAGTACAGGATTGAATCATTTATACAGACCGATGCGGCCCTGAACGTTGGAAACAGTGGTGGGGCACTGGTTAATATAGCGGGTGAGCTTGTTGGGATAACCACTGCAATTATATCACCCAGCGGTGCATATGCAGGTAATTCATTTGCAATACCTGTTAATATTGTCAGGAAAGTGGTGGAAGATCTAAAAGAATACGGTGAAGTGCAGAGAGCTATCATTGGAGTGAATATAGCTGATGTAACGTCAGAACTGGCTGAAGAAGAAAATATTGATGAGGTAAAAGGTGTTTATATAACTGAAATCGTTCCTGGTGGTGCGGCAGATGAAGCAGGCTTGAAATCCGGGGATGTAATTGTAAGCTTTAACGGTATAGATACCGATACTGCTGCCGAACTACAGGAACAGGTAAGCAGGAAACGACCCGGCGATGTGGTACGGCTGGAGGTCATAAGAAATGGCAGAAAGAGAACTTATGAACTGGTACTTAGAAATCTTGCCGGCGGATTGGATGTGGTAAGAGCAGGTGAAGATAGCGGAATGATTTATGGTGTGAGGCTTGAACCTCTTACCCTTGCTGAAAAAAGTGAATACCGTATTACAAATGGTATGAAAGTGACAAGGGTTCAGGATGGCCGTTTCGAAGATCTTGGCATCCGTGAAGGTTATATTATTTTTGAAGTAAACGGACAAGATATAAATACTTACGAAGAAATACTTGAAGCTACCAGAGATGGTACTGAGCTCAAATCACTTAAAGGTTTACAGTCAAATGGCACATACTTTAGTTACCAGTTCAGGCAATAAAGATATAGGAATGATGGAATAATGGAATACTGGAATACTGGAATACTGGAATAATGTTATTTTAAGAATCTATTTACCCATCATTCCATTATTCCAGTATTCCAGTTTAAGAGTATGAGATTTTAATTTTTGTTTAATAGTGATAAAAGAAGTATCTTTGCGAAAATTTTTGAGGAGGATTAAATGAGGCAACTTAAGATTACCAAATCCATCACCAATCGGGAAAGTGCATCTTTGGACAAGTACCTTCAGGAAATTGGTAAGGAAGAGTTGATCACGGTAGAGGAAGAAGTTGAATTAGCACAGAGAATAAAGAAAGGAGACAGAGCTGCTTTGGAAAAATTAACCAAGGCAAACCTCCGTTTTGTCGTATCTGTTGCCAAGCAATATCAGAACCAGGGATTGAGTCTGCCCGATCTTATTAACGAGGGCAACCTGGGGCTGATAAAGGCAGCAGAGAAATTTGATGAAACAAGAGGATTTAAGTTTATTTCCTATGCTGTATGGTGGATACGACAGAGTATCCTCCAAGCTCTCGCTGAGCAATCGAGAATTGTCAGATTACCATTGAACCAGGTCGGTTCGCTTAACAAAATCAATAAGGCATTCTCCAAATTCGAGCAGGAAAATGAACGTACTCCTTCACCAGAAGAACTGGCTGATGTACTTGAACTTCCGAAAGAAAAGGTTACCGATACCCTTAAGGTGTCAGGTCGCCATGTATCGGTCGACGCTCCCTTTGTTGAAGGTGAAGATAACAGTTTGCTGGATGTGCTTCCCAATAATGATTCTCCTATAGCTGATAAATCCTTGATAAACGAATCTTTAGCCCGGGAGATAGACAGGGCCCTGACTACCCTTACGGAAAGGGAGAGGGATATAATAAGATTTTTCTTCGGGATCGGTTGTCAGGAAATGACGCTTGAGGAGATAGGTGAGAAATTTGGTCTGACACGCGAAAGAGTGCGTCAGATAAAAGAAAAAGCTATAAGACGATTAAGACATACGTCAAGGAGCAAATTGCTCAGAACTTATCTCGGATAGATAACAATTATCCATAAAAAAGCTGCTTGAAAAAGCAGCTTTTTTTTGGATAAGGTTGAGAAAGGTTGAGAAAGGTTGAGAAAGGTTGAGAAAGGTTGAGAAAGTTGAGAAAGGTTGAGAAAGTTGAGAAAGTCGATCAACACCAAGCTACAGATATTGACTTTTTATATTGCTTAAGATAGTTCTCTTTTACCGGGATTAGTATATCTTTAAACACTTAAGTATATAAAATACCCTGATAAGGAGAATTGTCTTGCAATATGACAGATCATCCCGGTAATGTATTAAGCATAGATATTGGTTCAGTTGCGGTATCTGCTGTTGAGTTAAGCAGCCAGGGTGAGATACTGAATACTTTTTACAGGTATCATTATGGGAAGGCAGCCGATGTAGTCGCTGAATTGCCGGAGGTATTTAATTTTAAGGAGATATCTTCAGTAGTGAGCCCTTCAGGAGCCCACCTGCTTTCAGACATGGTCATAAGATATGATTCGCAGGCTTCTCTTATCAAATGTTTTCGCAGGTTTTATAAAAACAATAAGGCCTTACTGCTTGTAGGAGCAGGGCGCTTCCAGTTATTGCACTTCAATGATGACGGTAGCTTTGCCTGGTCTGCAACAAATACCTCCTGTGCTGCCGGTACAGGAAGTTTTCTTGATCAGCAGGCACGACGCCTTGACATTAAATCAACCTCCGAATTATCTGAACTGGCTGATAAAAACAAGGGTTCTATTCCGGAAATAGCCTCCCGTTGCTCAGTATTTGCTAAAACTGACCTGATCCATGCCCAGCAGGCCGGCTATTCCCTGGAAGCAATATGTGACAGCCTGTGCAGGGGCCTGGCCAGGAACCTTTCCGATACACTGTTTGACAGTGTGGAAACTTATGAGGAGATTATTTTTGCCGGTGGTGTTTCAAAGAACAAAACTGTAATACGTCACCTGGAATCTATAACAGGAACAAAGCTGGTGATACATGAACTTTCAGAGTTTTTCCCTGCCATAGGAGCAGCCCTGATTTATATTTCAGAAAACAGACAAACGCCAAATAAAATCAATCTGAGCATAGAAGATATCCTTAAGCCACACACTGGAGACCTTGAATATGTACATCCTCCGCTGGAGATAAACCTGTCATCTTACCCTGATGAGATGAAGGATAATGATTTCATATATACACCTGACCATGTGCGACATCCTTCAAAAATACAGGTCGACCTTTACGGGGATATTGACGCTTTTAATTCACTGGATTGTTATATAGGAATGGATATCGGCTCAACAAGTACAAAAGGGATGCTGACCGATACTTCCGGCGAGCCCATAGCAGGATTTTATACCTATACAAACGGGCAGCCACTGAATGCCACAAGAGCAATACTGGAAGCACTTCGTTCATTTTCGGGCAATAAGGGCCTCGATATTTCTGTGAAAGGGATAGCCACAACAGGCTCGGGAAGAAAATTCATAGGGGTAGTTATAGGATCTGATATGATAATTGATGAAATTACCACTCATGCCAGGGCTGCACACGAATTAAATCCCGAGAGTGATACTATAATTGAAATAGGCGGCCAGGATGCTAAATTTACCACCCTTAAAAATGGGAGGGTGGTATTTTCAAAGATGAATTCGGTATGTGCTGCAGGTACTGGCAGCTTTATTGAAGAACAGGCAATAAAAATGGCTGTGAGCCTTAGTGATTATTCCTCACTGGCAGAAAATGCCAGGGCCCCTCTTGCCAGCGACCGTTGCACTGTTTTCATGGAAAGAGATATCAATTATTATCTTAACAGGGATTACCACAGGGATGAGATACTTGCAGCGGTCTTGCATTCGGTACGTGACAACTATCTTAAAAAGGTTGCTATTGAATCGGCTATTGGCAATAATATATGTTTCCAGGGTGCAACAGCTAAGAATAAAGCCCTTGTTGCTGCCTTCGAAATGAAGCTTGGTAAAAATATCTTTGTGTCACCTTACTGCCATCTGACTGGAGCACTGGGTGCGGCTCTTTTACTTGTTGATGAACATAAGGGCCAGACTAAATTTAGAGGATTTGGGCTTATTGAGGAAGAGATAAAAGTACGCAATGAAGTATGTGAGCTGTGTAATAATCATTGCACTATAACGGTTGCAGAAGTTAACGGAGAAAATGTTGCATATGGCTTTTTATGCGGAAGGGATTATGGCACTGAAAAATATGTAAACAGGAATAAATCGGGCTTTGAACTGATAAAGGAAAGAAGAAAAATATTGAGGGTGCCTTCAAATAACAGTTCCTTTGATAAAATAAAAATTGGTCTGCCATATGCACTGAATATCTTCGAGGAGATGAGTTTCTAGAAATTCTTTTTCAGGGAGCTGGATTTTGACGTTGTTACCAGTGCAAAGGTTAAAGATCCGGTTTCTTACGGCAAACGAATCGCAGGTGCCGAGTTTTGTGCACCCATGCATGCCATGCATGCCTATGTTAAATGGCTGGATGATAAGGCAGATTATATATTCATGCCTGCGGTGCTCGAAAACAGATCAGCAGATGAACCTGCAAAGGAATTATATTGCTATTATACCCAGTTCAGTCCCTCTGTTACATCCCTGCTGAGTGACAGGCTAAAAGAAAGAGCCATTGTTCCACTGCTCAGATTTGAAAAAGGTCTTTCTTTTGTTCTTAATACACTGCATGATTCACTGGATGGGATAGGGGGTAGGAAGGTAGATGTCAGGCAGATAAACTCTGCATGGAAGCTGGCCACCGAAGAAGACAGGAAACAAAAAGCCCGGCTTAAGGACCTGTTTAAATCGAATTTTAACAAAGATGATAACTTATCGGTTGTTCTTTTAGGCAGACCTTACATGGTGCTGTCAGAACAGTTGAACAATAATATACCGGATATTTTCGGTGGACTTGGAATAAAAACATTCTACCAAGATATGTTGCCTGTTGACGACTGTCCTGCGGATGACGGGCTTGATGATCTTCTTAAGTCGATGCCCTGGCATTTTGCATCAAGGTTGATGAAAGCTGCCAGGTATATAACTGGAGCTAAAGGGCTCTACCCGGTACTTATAACTGCATTCAAGTGTGCACCTGATTCATTTGTAATAGAATATTTTCAAAAGATGATGGATGTTGCATCAAAGCCCTACCTGATACTGCAGATAGATGAGCATGATTCAAGCGTTGGTTATGAGACCAGGGTTGAAGCTGCTGTACGATCTTTTAGAAATCACTATGATGACAAGGACAATGTTAGCGATACGAGAGCTTTTAATATAATGCGGCCGGTATATATCCTTTCAAAAGACAGAATTGTTCTTTTTCCAAACTGGGATCAGATAGCCGGCCGTTTCCTGGCTGCTAACCTCAGGCGACATGGTTTTGAAACTCATTTACTGGATCACAGCCGGCTAGGCATACAAAAAGCGATGGCTACTAATTCAGGTCAGTGCCTGCCGCTGAATATAATAGCACATGATTATATAGACTATATTGAAAAAAAGGGTCTTGATCCATCCAGGACAATCCTCTGGATGGCCGAAACAGTACTGTCCTGTAATATCAGGATGTATCCACAGTATATAAAAACCATTCTGGAAAATTATGGTAATGGCCTCGAGAAGGCATCAGTTTATTCAGGCGAGATTGCACACACTGAGATATCATTGGGTGTAACCAGGTATGCATACTTTGCCTACATGCTTTCTGGTCTCCTGCGAAGGACAGGATGTAGACTCAGGCCTTATGAGATTAATACCGGTGAGACAGATGCTGTTTAAAAAAAAGCGATCGATATACTTGAGAATGCCTTTGAAGGAAATAGTAGCATTGACATGGCATTGAAAAAGGTCATGCCTGAATTTGGAAAGATCAAAATCGAAAAAAACAGAAAAACCACTTGTGGCTATTTTTGGAGATTTCTTTATTCGGGATAATGACATAATGAACCAGGACTTGATACACACTATAGAAAAGTATGGAGGTGAGGCACTCAGCACACCCTATAGTGAATTTTATAAACTGATAGCAGGAAATGTGATGAGGCGCAGGTCGGTTGATACGGGCAGATTGCAGATAGCCGCCTACAGGGGAATTCTGGAAATAATGAAGATACTTGAGCGTAAGTATTACAAACATTTTGAGCCCTTTCTGGGCAAGGCCAAAGAATCCAACTCAAAGGAACTGGAAAAGAACCTGGTAAAATATAACATCGATAAGTACCACTCCGGAGAATCTTTTGATAATATACTTAAAATCTATCATATCATACAGTCATACCCAAATGTTTCATTGTTTGTGCAGACAAATCCGGCTTTCTGTTGCCCGTCATTGATTACCGAAGCAATGAAGAATGAGATAAGGAAAAATACGGGAATACCAATTGTGACAATAAGCTATGACGGAACTACGGAGAGCAAGAATGAAATTATAGCACCCTATTTATTAGGCTAAGGCTAAGGCTAAGGTTCCCTGCTCCCTGCTCCCTGCTCCCTGCTTATAAATCAATATCCAGGCTCTTACAATATTCGTACCCTACTTTAAAAATTTCATTCGCCTTGCCGGAATCCAGGGTGTCGAATTTATCAAGATCAGGTGGTTCAATGACCAGATCACAATTATCTTCCAGTCCTCTTATTGTGGAGTTAACACTAAGATGGAAGGTCCTGGCGGCAATCTGAATAAGGTTCTTAACCTTATCTGTTTTATTAATAGGAGTTACATTCACCGCTATTATTTTTTTGCAATTATCTTTCAATGGTTTAACGGGCACATTATCAAAAAGACCGCCGTCAGAATATATCCTGCCATCAATTTCAACAGGAGAAAACAAAACAGGTATGGAGGCTGAAGCCTGGACAAGCTTAACCAGCGGACCCTTATTAAAATACTCTATGTGACCATTTATTATGTCACTTACAGCTACATATAATGGTATTTTCAGGTCTTTCAGGTCATCTACCTGTATGTGCTCAGAAAGGCTTGACCTTAGCCTGTCGAGATTTAATAGCCCGGTTCTTGGAAATCTAACTTCTACAAAATCAATAAGTTTATGATCTTTAATAAGTTCAAATGTTTCTTCGAGTGATTTTCCCGAAGCTATATAAACCCCGGCGATTGCACCGGCACTGGTACCCGAGATAATATCAGGTTTAATATCCTTTTCTTCCAGGGCCTTCAATATCCCCAGGTGCGCAAAGCCCCTTGCACCGCCACCACCGAGGGCGATACCATATTTGTATTTCTTCTTGTTGAATAAAGCTGACATCGGATTAATATTTGGAGATAAAATTATAAAAATAATTGTTAACGGGGAATCTTTAATTATATCTTTAAGACAAAAGACAAAAGTAAAAAGACAAAAGACAAAAGTAAAAAGATCCTATGTTTAAAAAGCATAAGCCCGAGTAATTAATTAACTTGGTAATTATAAATAAAACAATTATTAATCTTAATACT
>JAWLEO010000045.1:0-24405 GCA_041686075.1 Bacteroidales bacterium
AAAGCTTAAAATCGAGAGCCAGGAAATGAAAAATCCGGCAAGGATAGTAGTTACTTAACCGGATTTTTTGAAATCTTGTCTATTTTGCGAATATCCCTAGTTACCTCCCCCAGGAGATCACGACCCCTAGGATTCGTAACGTCCCTGCCTTTGCTGAAGCTACAGCGGGCAGGCAAGTGATTCGAGATCGCCGTAAGTCAATAAATTTTCCACCGGCTTTAAAACTTTTCCCAAACAATAATATCTTTCAGATCTTTTTTATCAGGAGCTTCCGGCCATTCTTCAGGCACTCCGATGGGGGTAAAACAGATCAGCTGATAGTGGTCCGGAATATTAAAAAATGATTTCATTCTTTCTTCAGGGAAAAAAGTAGTAAAGAAGCCCGTGCCATAGCCCAGTGATCTGGCAGCAATCATTAAATAACCGGCTGCCAATGTCCCGTCATGCAATACATACTGGCTGTATTTTGCCTTCGTATCTACCAGCACTGCTACATATACCGGTGCAGACAAGGCATTAGAGATTGCTATATTTACCGAGGTTCTTACTTTTTCCAGCTCTATAGGATCTATTTCCCGGTTTTTCCTGTATTTTTCAATGTGCCATTCACCCGCTTTTTCCTCCAGCAAGTCAAGTTTTTTCCTGTCCCTGATCACCAGAAACTTCCAAGGCTGTTGATTGCCTGCTGTCGGACACATACGTGCAGCATTGAGTATTTTGATAATATGCTCTTTAGGTACAGGAGTACTTTTATATTTCCGTATGGTCCTCCTGGTATGTATTATATTAAAAAGATAATCCTGGTCAGATGAGTAGCTGAGGTCTGTGGAATCAGTCTTATAGTATCTTTTTATCGGCGAGCATACATCTCCGATAACTTTCCATATCCCGTTCTCTTTTCTGTAAATAAGAGTGAAATAAGAATCTAGGCAATATGTCCTGCCGTCTTTCAGGTGGTATTTATAATAGAATAGAGCATTGGTATAACCGTATTTCTCTCCCTCATTTATGGTATGCAATTCAACAGGCATTTCCCAGTTGTCTTCCTTAAACCACTCTTCGTGAAACTCATAATATCCATCCCTGCTGTCGATCAGCACCCCGTTGGACGTCAGAAAAAAGAAATCCGCTTCATCTGAAACAATGGAGAACAAGTCTTCCATGTTTTCATTCTGAACGGATTGCACATAGAAATCAAAGGTCTCTTTCAGGGATCGTTGGTCTTGTGAATAAGCCTGGTTGTTAAATAATAAGCCCAGTGAAATAGCTGATATAAAAATGAATAATGATTTTTTCATTGTGAAAATGATTTATTTTAACATTAAAGCTTATTTATAAATACCCACCCAATGTGGTAATTCTATCGCTTATTATTGACTTCTTTTACAGCCCTGAAGCCTAAAGAACCCATTTTTGAGTCTTTACTTTTTCTCCAAACCTCTCCGCTATAGATTATTATATATGCTTTTTCCTGGTTTATCTCGGTTGAAGTCCAATAGTAGATTACCCGGCTATAAGGGTCCCATAATGGGGGTTCTTTATCTGGTTTGACCTCATAAACTGCCTTTTCTTTCTCTTCGTCCCACATCCCGTTACAATTTTCTGTGTGACGGGTCATGGATTTTACAGCTTCTTTAACATTTGGCAGCCGCCAGATATTCAGTGCGGTATCTGCTAAAGTTTTCCCATCCTCTTGTAACCGGGCACAAATTTTTCTTGTCTCATTCCGGCTTAATCCTCCTTTCTTACTCCAGCCTGGTCCCTCCGGCGCCCAGACCAGGTGCTTATCATTTTTTGAAATGACATAAGGTTCACCGGAAACTTCATTAACCCGGTTCGATATCCTGATAAGAGGTTCAACTGAAAATATGATTACTAACACTACTGGTATTCCTATAGCCAGTGTGAAGGCAATTCTTTTCTTTCTCAGATGTCCGAACCAGTACAATAAACCCACTGCAACCAGCAATAATGTAACGGGAATCCAGCTAAGAACAATTCCAAAAGTTATTTCCGGGATGGTAATAAAAATAACCAGGCTGAATGCTATACCGATAAGAATAAAAATGACTCCCCCCGGTTTATGCCAGCGGATAGCAATTAAAGTCAGCACCATAGTTATCAACATGGGACTCAGGTATTGTATAAATAAAAGTCCCAGGTTTTTAGACAGAGAACGGTAATACCAGCCTTCATGAAAATTCTCATTGATTCCCCAATATGCCCATAAACAGATGATGAGAATGGATATACTTATAGCTATCCAGCCCAAATGGTGTTTTTTTATTTGTTTAAAGAAATTCATATTATTTTTTGTATAAAACTGGAATCGAGAAAAATAATCGGATAAATATTGAAATAAATAGAACCGCTGATATCAATCCTATTCCCTGTATACCAGGAATTTTGCTTTTACGTACCAGGCATGATCTGTCAGTCCATTCGGCCATCCATTGTTTTGATAATAAACCGGATCCTGGCTGATTTGCTGAATAGTAATTTGCATACCTTCAACTGTAGCCTCTGCCATCAGTACTGTATTAGGATCGAAATAAAATCCATATTTCATATTGCTATCCGGAATCACTCCACCGCCGATCCAAAGCTGGTTATCAGTACCGGTGACTGATTTCATTTTATTAGCAATGGAATCAGAATATGTTCCTATCCACATCTTATCACTATAATTCTTGATGTAGGCAAAATATTCACCGGGAACATCAGGGTCACGTGGTACAGGATCTTCACTATTATTTTTTGAACATTGAGAAAATATTAAGGCTGAACAAAATATTAAAAAGGAGACTGTTTTGATGTACATTTCTGTAAGTAATATTTAATTAAAAACTATCATACATGTAAATAGTGAATTCATTAAATAAATATTTTATATCAAATAAAATATTCACCTTTTATATATATGACCCTTAAAGATTATATTACCCTATATGGCAGCGGTGAGCTCCGCTTCGGGTCTTCCCCGTTGGCTCCCGTTGGTCGCCGAGCTCGTCCCGCTAACGCGGTTCTCGGTTCAAAGAGGGAGTCATATTTAAAAGAAGCTTAGGCCTGCAGGATTATCGCATACATTAAAGCGCTTTACACCCCTGTACCACCTTCCCTCGTTATCAAAACCGTAGATAGATATGACATGCTCACCCGGGTAATCATTCAGTTTAACAGTTACCGCATTACCTGATAATGAGTGCAGTTTATCCCAGATAATTACATTATCTATTCGAGGATAGCCCTTGTCTGTAACAATTGTCTCGAAATTATTTGCAACTATTGTATCTGACAACTGAATGCTTGAGATTACTGATAATCCGGGTAATTTCAAACCTGCGAAATCATTATTCTTTGAGATAATATTAACTATACCTGATAATACTACATTTCCATGAACATAAAAATCGTTTATGCCTTCTATTCTCTTTATCCTGTCAGGAGGAAGGTTTAACAAATCATCATATTCATATAAGGGTATCCCGTCAAGCAATACAAGGGCAGGAAAATTACTGGTTAGAAGATCGTTACCCGTTAAAAACAGTCTGTTGCGTCCCTCCCGTTGCCTGACTGCAACAAATGGTACAACCTCAAGAAAAATTTCCCTTAAATTAGGGAGTCTAATGTATTCATCAACCTCGATATTGAAATCAGGCTTACCATAATACAAATATTCACCGTGCTTTGAGTCATTTACCGCTTGCTCATTAACAGAATCTCTTTCGTAATAAATATTCTTCAGTTGCAGCCGCAGGTTCTGATTTTCAAGAAATTTCACTTCCTCGGCAGTAAAATACACCTTCCCTTTGTCTGGTACACCGTTGAATTCGGCAAAAGGTTCTTCAATCTTAAGGTTCCACGAAGGATCATACTCGTTATAATAATTCAGGAAAAAATCTTTTTTGCCATGCATTTCGGGAAAGGTAAAGGTAAAGAAACCCGTTTCGTCAGTTCTTGCGGCACAGAATAGATTGTCATTTAGTATAGTCATCGCGACATCCTTCAGGGCCAATGGTTCCCCCTGTCCATCATATATTCTCCCACGTATTGTACCTGACCTGGTATCGGGATAGTAATTTATTTCTTTGTCTCCGTCCCTGGCAAAAGAAGGAGACGAAGGATATCCGGGGTCGTTTTTGAAGAAAGCAGCAGCGGTACCGGCTTTATAGGAGTTTGACATCAGCCATGCCCTGAAGGCATCATCGGGAAATGGCATCTCTGATAGTGCAGGCCATCCCGGCAGACCCGGTAAATAATTATAGATACCTTGCCGGGGTGTAGCTGTGTGGACAAGGATGCTTAATCTGTTACTATCCTTGCCTGCAGAATTGAAAGGTGCAAGGAAATTGAATGATTGTTCTGATCCTATAGTAAAATTATTTTCCTCTGTTTCAATTTTTATTGAGGACAGCGATTCTGAATAATCTGACCATAACCTACGCCATATTTCATTATTCTCTTGGTCAAGTATTGTAACCTGGGAAATACCTGCAGGAATATCCTTCAAGGGAATGCGGAAAACAAGCTGACCGCCGCTGGATCTTCCACTGTTAAACCACGACCATGAATAGAGCCTGTGAATAAGTATTTTATATTCTGAGCCAATTTCTGCCTTTTGAATATCAATATTAAGATACCCATACTTTTCACTTAGTGATATCTGCGGTCCGTTTTCTTCAATTTTTGTATCTCGTATTGTGAATTTAATACTGTCCTTTATGTAATTTTCAGCGAAAGCCTGGTAACGGTCCTGGTGAGCGGCATTATAATACGAACTTGTCCATCCCGTAATACCAGTATTAAAATACAGTACCGTGTCATGTGGACCGCTAAGGATGAAACCATGGGCTTCAATACCCGATCCGTAACTATCGGTAACGTGTATAGAACACATACTCTTTCCGTTTAAAGGATCAGTATAGGGAGTAATATCTAAGTTTAACATGGACCTTTCAGGGCTGGTCTGAACATTAGCATCACCGGGGTTGAGAATTTTGATAGCACGGCTTGTAAAATATGTATCTTCAAAATTTCTCATCCAGTTTGTATATGCACGGATAAAATACCATCCCGTTTTTAGATTTTGGGGGATATCAATACTACCTGCAAGCTCTGAATCTGTAAGTTCCAGGTTAATTGTTTTAATTATATTACCCTGTGAATCAGCTAATTCCATACGCAAGCTATTGCTAAGAACAGATGGGTGGTAAGTATCATTCTCCAATAGTACTGCCCTAAAGAATATTTTTTCACCTGGAAGGAACAATTCTCTTTCAAGCTGCAGCCATACTGTTTCCCTGAGCTGGACCTGGGAAAAGATATTATTTGATGCAATGAATAAAAATATCAGAATATATATTAAGAATCTGTTTTTCATTTTCTCCCTATTTTAGAATTCCCAGAAAGCCGGCCTTTCTGTTGTCCCTCCCCGTAAAGTACAGTCAAAACACAAAGCATCAGAGGTGAAGTACCGGTTATTTTTTTCGTCATACATAATAATAGTACCTCCATCTATGGCTATCCAGGGATTTTCCTCTGTACCTACTTCTACTGTTCCGCAAATATATCCTGTCACAGGAAATTCATCAGGTTTGTTGAAGTACTTTACCTTCTCGCTTACTCCTGCCACTTCAAATATTCCGGTTACATTGGATGATGGATTTGTAGAACAAAATATATTCCCCTGTAAGCGGAAGGGCTGTGTTTCATAAAGTCCACCTGTCTGGTTAATAAGCTTATCCAGGTCTTCCCAGAAATAATAGCTCTCTGACGTAATAGCAAGTTGTCTTATATGAAGCCTGTAACGGAACGTCAATTCATCACCGTATTGTGACTCGAAATGCAGGGGGGCTTCCACTATGCTGTTTTCGGTCAGGCCTTCCGTTCCCCCAATAAAGATTCCCGGAATATTCTTGGTCTCCCAGCATTCCTTAACATCAGAATTATCATAGGGTTGAAGACCATAAGGGGGGTTGTATATAAAGTCAGATTCATAAGGAAGATAATAATAGAATGTTGCTTTAGCAATCCACCTGTAATATGAAGGATCTGGTGAATCATCATGAGTACTTACAAGGAAGTTATACCCCTTGCTGGCGAAAGCATCATCGGCTACTTTTCTCTCATCAACTTTATAACTGATACTATCAATTTCAGGAGCTGATTTAAGTTTCACAAAACCTGATTCATATACTTCCTGGCCATAATAGATCATAATTTTATATGATTTCCCTTCTTCACCTGTAAACACAGGATCAATAGCTTCATATACACCTGGTTTCAGACTGGTTAACTGATATTCATTCCCATCATCGCATATTATGAACACTTCTGCCCCGTCGATCACATTCGCGTCAGATGTATTATTGTCATCTACTTTTGTCCTCAGTGGTATGTTACTGCCCATTTTCACTACTGGTGGTAAATCAGGATCATCAGTAATCAGTGCTTCTATATAAATACTGTTATCATATTTTGCAGTATCCGGAATAAATGGTTCGATACATGATGTCACAGATATGATAAATAATATAAACAGTATAATTTTATTCAGATGCATAATTGCCTAGTTTAAAGTTATAGCTCACAGTGAAAATCGGGACCCCGTATATCGACTGCTTATATCCTTTTATTCTGCCCTCATGGTTCTTAAAGTACACTGAATATGCATTCTTTCTCCCGGTGAGGTTATAAACTGAAAATGACCATGATCCGTGTATCAATTTCTCCCTTTTCAAATTACCCTCAATATTAAGCGAGGCATCAATTCTGAAATAACTGGGAATCCTGTATTCATTTCTTAAGGAATAATTTACAACTTCCACACCGGAGAAATAAGAAATGCCGGTGGGATATGTAATTGGCCTGCCTGAACTGAAAACAATGTTAGAAGCCACGCTAATCCTTCTTGATATGCTGATATTCCCCACAAAATTGAAGGAATGCGGTTTATCATAGTTTGCAGGAAAAGTCAGGCCTTTATTGATCTTGTTCCATTCTTCTTTACCGTCGACGGTTATAAGTGACCGTGACCATGTATAACTTATCCATCCTGTAAATCTGCCAGCTTTACGCCTTACCATAAGTTCGAGTCCGTACGAATTATTCCTTCCTTGCAGGATCAGTGTTTCGAAGTCCGGAATACTGGTAAGGTCAGCACCGTCCTTATATTCAACAAAATTCTTCCCTTTCTTATAATATACTTCAGCGGATGTTTCAAGTGCTGTACTGTTTATGTCTTTGTATACCCCGAAACTTAGCTGGTCTGATACCGGGGGAGTGATATAAGGATCAGTAAGCTTCCACCTGTCAGTAGGAGCCACCGAAACAGTATTTGACAGCATAAAAAGATACTGGCGCATCCTGTTGTAACTGAATTTAACCGATAGGTCCGGTTTTATTTCGTAATTGAGTGATAAACGGTACTCAGGGCCCGAGTAATTATTAATGAATTCACCAGCTCCGTAGTTAAGGGTATCGCTTATATTTTCCTGTTCGTAAGGAAGGTTTTCCCTGTACCGGTATATTTGATTGGGTCCAAGGTAATTATATAAACTGTATCTCAGTCCGCCGTAAACAGTAAGTTTATCGTTAAGTGAATATTCATCAAAAGCATATATGGCATATTCAAGTCCGTTCTCCTTCCCGAAATCATTTGTCTCAAGCAATGATTCCAGTCCATATGGTTCATAACTACCCTGGTCAAGGTTATGAAGTATTCCGTTAAGGCCGAACCCCATCCTGTGATTGAGCCAGGGATATCCTGTAAAGTTGATTTTCAGTTCCTGTGATCTCACTTCAAAACGGTGCTCAAATGCTTCCGAAGGTTGTTCCTTGCTGTTATGATAATTAATATAATCACTCAATACAGCTGCAACTTTCATTTTCCACTTATCACGCAGATTCTTATCATAAATAACCGAAAAGCCCAGGTTCTGATACATATAATCATTTGACCGGGCCAGGGTAAAGCGGTCTTTGCTGTGGTAACCGAACAACTGCAAGGTTGAATTATCTTCATTCACGAGATGAAGTGATCCCATTATATCATAGAATGATGCATCACTGCTTCTGATATCAGGGTCGTTAATACGTTTCAGCATCCAGTCGGAATAGGTAGTCCTGGCACCCAGTATTACTGACACTTTATCCTTGATAAGAGGAGTTTCAAAAAGTATTGACCCTGTTACAGGGCTGATCCCTCCCCGTGCACCAAACTTTTTCTTGTTTCCCTTGCGAGTAGATACCTGGAAAACAGAGGCCAGGCGACCACCGAATTCAACAGGGAAATTACTTTTATAAAGATTAAAATCGCTTATCATTTCAGGGTTGAAGGCAGAGAAAAAACCAAAAAGATGACCGGTATTTAAAAGCGGAATTTCATTTATCAGGAACAGATTCTGATCAGATGATGATCCTCTGACATTATAACCTGCCGAACCTTCGCCTACGGTTTGTACACCCGGCATCATATTGGCTATTTTTAGTATGTCCCTTTC
The DNA here is from genome assembly GCA_041686075.1 of Bacteroidales bacterium. Lineage (GTDB taxonomy): Bacteria > Bacteroidota > Bacteroidia > Bacteroidales > VadinHA17 > UBA9300. Next base: position 8,502 of record JAWLEO010000045.1, read on the forward strand.
ACCCAGTACAACAGGAATGCTTTTTATCTGCTTCATCTCTATCTTCTGGAAACCCATTTGCATGCCCTGTACATTATCATACCTACCTGACCTCACAATAACTTCCTGAATGTCTATAAGTTTTTCGGTCATCTCAATATTAAGTATACCCGAGCCATTCATATCAACCAGGTAAGCTTCAGGTTCCATACCCATACATGAAATATTCAGCTTAAAGGTGGAACCACTCTCAACTGAAAGGGAATACTCTCCATCGGCATTGGATATCACTCCCCTGTTGGTACCTTCCACTACCACTGTTGCACCTGCTACCGGTTCACCGCTTGTTTTTGATGTGATCCGGCCTTTCAGAACACTGATAACAGAATTATCAGTATTATTACCATTGCCAATTACTACTTTCTTAATGGCTTGCTCATATGAAACATTACTGAAATATTGATCAGCTACTGACTTTTCAATGCTGTCTGATAATACTGCTTCCTTAAGGGGAGAAACAATTAAATTTCGGCTGATTACTTTTTTTCCTGTAATGAAAAATTGTCGCGTACCAAGTTGTATATATTTAAGGGAATCCTGAGAAAGGGCTTCTTCCAGCACAGATAATAGGGTAAGTGAATCACCTTCAACATTTATCCTGGTATTACTGACCCATTCCGGTTTATAATAGATGGAGATTCCATGGTCCCTTTTCATTATGTCTGCAAACTCTTCAAAGGTCATGTTATTGAAGCTTTCATTTAATATTACCCGCCTGCCATCCTGTGCATACAGATTGCAAAAAGACAGAAATGAAACTATTATTATGATTATTGTATTTTTCATTTCTGTTCACTTAGCAATTTGTTGCAATAGTCAATAAGTAAAGCCCTGTCAGAAGTGTTCTTTTTGTCCAGGAGCAAGCCCTGTTGCGATATATATTGTCTCAGTTCTTTCCTGAGATCGGGGAAAAGTTTAAAAAGACTTCTCCGGCCCCTGAACCTGCTAAGTGTATTATACTTTCTGAGGTAGTTTTTATAATACTCCTTGTATTCATAGTCGCTGCCACCTGAACCGGCTATCCTCAATTCCTTTGTTGTGAGCAGCAGAAAATCAACGTGCCCGCTGCTTACCAGTTCGCAGAAAACAGGCTTATCTTCATTCTGGCTTCCCGGGAATACCACATACTCCCTGTTATCCATTTTAAATGAAGAAATATCAGCTGTTTTAAGACTTATCTGCCATGGAGTATTATTTAAGTTAACAGTATTCAGGACAAGCTCATTATTTACTATATCATATCTGAGCAGGAGCTTGTCATATATTATTCCATCGAGCTCTACCTCGCCAGTCTTCCATTCTTCATTTATACAGAAGGGATGACCTATAAGCGAACCGTAATGTGCCTGATGATAAAAGGGGCCGCTAACAAGACGCTGGTCGGCTCCATATATTTTATCCAGCTCTTCAAGTATTTTATATGATGGATAGGGCGCACCTGTTTCCTGTGAGAATAACATCAATGTTCCCGGAAGTAATGAAAATAATAGTATAAGAAACTTAAGCAATTTAGTTTTCATTTAAAACAAAAGATCATAATTACAATGGAGGCAATTTTTCCAAATGAAGATCAAAAATAGAATTAATTGTTATACCTGTATATGATTTAAGCTTTATTAACACACAAACTGTCGTAAAGCATATATATATAGAATTGGTTACTTTCTTTAGTCTCTAAGTCAAACCTTGCTCCATGCTCCATGCTCCATGCTCCATGCTCCCTGCTCCATGCCATCTAACTCCCCCACTTCACCTTCATATGCCTTACGGCATTCTTGGTGAAGTGGAGGGGCTCAAAGGATTTAACAATTCTATTTTTCCTTTCAGGCGGATATATCCCTGGAGTCTAATATCTGAGCCGGTGCTGAAATCAGCGCTTACCCTGATATTGTTGGGACCTTTTCCCAGGATCAACTCCTCATCGTCAAAAGGGATCTTCTTATTCAATCTTCCCACTTCATCATATACAAGTATCTTATCATCGCCCCGGTAAGTAATTGCCCAGTTGGCTTTAAGGTCAACATCAATAGTATAATCCTGGTATCCATTAAGATCGATGTGTATCCTCTTAATTGATCCGTTTTCACCCACCCCTCCTATTACCAGATAAAAGGGCTGACTTTCACTGACATCAAAATCAACTCTCACATCATTTGGTTGGCCCGGTTGTATAGGCAGGTTTAACAGTTCAAAATGTTTTTTATCATAATATTGCAGCACGAATTCATTATCAGATATTTTATGCAGTGAGAAATCATTATTTACATCCCGGAGCTCTTCTAGCTGTTTGTAGTTAAAGATCTTCTTCAGTCTTGCCTCTTCCCAGGTCTTTATTGCTTCAGCTATTTCATCAAACTCAGGATTACTCTTCATATTTTCAAGCATGCTGTATAATGCATACCCAGCGTCATATCCTGCCGACCTGGCCAGCATATATTCGAACTCCTGAAGGGTGGTTGATTCGGTAAGCATAAACCAACCAAGCATATTAGGTATATAATTACGCTCAAGCAAGGCCTGGTTCCGGTACCTGTAGTGACCCTGACTTTTAGTAAAGCCTCCGTACCAGGGCTCACCCCAGTTTATATATGATACCGTATGCCAGTAGTAATGGTTTGAGCGGCTGGAACCGTTTCTCAGTTCGTGTCCGACCTGCTTTTGCAGTTGCTTACTGAAATAGTCCATGCCGAATTCGCCTTCACCGGTACCCCATCCACCTTCATGTCCGTCGAAATCGAGCTGTCCGACACCGGTGTAATTAAAAAAGTCTGCAAGATTGCTTATCAATTCCTTATGCAAGTCCCAGTTTGGGAAGAAGACTTTATAAGGATGGTCAACCAGCCTGGCTATTTCAGTTCCTGAAGGATATGAAGCAACCTTTGTCCCATATTGACCCCTTTTACAATCAAGCAACCTGTATGGTTCATCCGCCGAAACTCCTGAGAATCGTATTATCTCCTCTCCTATCAGAAGCGCCTGGTTGGTGTTTTTGTAATCGTATCCTTCAGGATCATCAATATAGATCACATTATCTTCCTCTGATATATCCCTGCTCAGGCTTGTTTTACAGAAGACCATCAGGTCATCATCAGGGACGGGGCTAACAAAGGGATCATTTGTAGTAATGAAATTGGTAAGGGTATGGGTTCCTATCCTTATACCTTCTTTCTTTGCTCTCTCCACACATTCTTTCATACCGTCCCAGCCACCGGGGAATTGTTCTTCTATCAGGTCAAAATGGCCCCAGGTTGAAAAAGGGTGACCGTGATAAAGTGCATTATATCCCAGCTTTTTGGTATACTGTATCAATTCATCAATATTATCCTCTGTAAATGTGGTTATAAGGTAAGGCTTATTGGCATCGGGGCTTATTTTGGACCATGTACCATTAAGGGTGGAATGCGGAAGTCCCTGTTCAAGCTCAATCTGTTCAATTATACTAAGAACTTTATCCTCACTACAGCCGAAAAGGGCAATTGCACTACCCTCAAGCTTCCCATCAGGATTTGCCGGTATGTAAGCGTCAGGTATACTGTTGTTCCAGATATTATAGGTGCGTTTCATAGCCCTGTTGATGCAATAAGCCTGTAGGCTGCTTCCGTGATCCTCAGCTGTGGCTGTTGTTCCCCTGGCCGGATCGCTTCCATCGGGATTTGTTATTTTACCTCCGGTGGTTTTTGCATTCAGGCTCTGGATTCCGAGAGCATAACCATCTTCTCTGACCACACCGACAATCTCGCCGATGGTTTCGTCCATTATGGTCGGGAAGGGACCGTAAAATAAAACATCTATCCTATTATCATCATTTATCTCCAAAACTTTTATTTTAAGGTATCTATCAAGTTCTTTTATTGAAAGCATAAGATTAATAGACCTGTCAAAAGATACAGTTACAGTATTACTCTTCCACGTGGTTGATGCAGGTATAAGTATCTCCTCTCCTACTTTAAGTTTTACCAGATAAGCATCAGCATTCTCAGGCAAATATTCACGATCACCCTGGAAGGATGATATCTTAAGTTCTTCGTCCAAAGAGATCATCAAGCCACCGCTTGTAAATGTTTTCTGAGCTGAAGAGCTAATGCTTATTACAGAAATGATGACGACAAGAATTTTTTTCATAGAATGGAAAGCTTGTTGAAAATTAAATACGAAACTATATCCCGGATAAAGTTAACTAGAAATTTCTGTAAGATCCGCTAATTTCGAAGCGGGAAGATGCATTCACACATTTGCCATCTTGATTAATACCTGTTAAAACAGTGATATATTTACCATGCAGCGTGTTTCTTTCATAAGCCAATGAAAAACCGTTTGGTTCAGAAAGTGACATGAATGACAGGGTCCTAAGCAGTGAGGGGATACCTTGAATGGAGGGGCTTTCTGTAACAAGCTCCCCGTTGGGAGAAGAAACCGGCAAATCAACTGACAGGATACGTGATCCTTCCGGAAGGTCAAGACCGGCCAGATCCCTGTTCACGGAGATAAAATTAACCACACCTGCAAAAATCTGGCTACCGTGGATATAAAGGGAATTGATGACGTCTATTCTTGCAAAACGGTCCGGGGGAAGTTCCAGCAAACGATTGAAACGCAGCAGGGGAATCCCGTCGATAAGAAATAGAGGGTCATAAATTCGTGGAAATGGGTGCTCTCCAATCACCTTTAATGAGAAGTCATCCCTGTCTTTTCTTACTGACACAAATGGCACAACTTCAAATATCACCTCCCTCATATCGGGGAGTTTTATATAATCATCAATAAATATTAACCGGTCAGGATTACCGTAGAACATAGCCATGGATTTTGTGTTTTTCCCGGTTGTAGCAAGGGGTGATACAACAGAGGTATCACGATAGATATCCTCAAGCCGGCTGTCAATAATAATTTTGTTTACATATATTTTTTCTGTGTTTGTAAAGTATATATTGTCCGGCGGCAGTTCGCAAAGACGCGGGTCATATTCAGGGTCTATTGAAATGTTCATTTTTTCATTCGGCCTTGTAATATGTGAAAGAAGCAGGTCCTTTCGACCTTCCCTGTCAGGAATGGCAAAATGGAATCTGCCATCAGAAAAAGTGCTTATTGAAATAAAACTATTATCATGCAGGCCGGTAAGTGATAATTTGTGAAGAGCAGCAGGCTCACCATTTTCATTGTTGACCCTTCCGCTTATCTTAATTCCCCGTGTTTCAGGGAGATATTCCACCATGGACTCCCTGGTATCGCTTACCTCCTTAAGGTTGACCGAGAGTACCGAAGGCTCGCTTCTACCCCCTTGAAAAAATGATTCTGCCACAAAACTTTCATAAGTGTTGGCTATCAGCCATCCTTCCCTTTCATCCCTGTCAAGCGGAATCTTCCAGGTGGTGTGCCATCCCGCTAGTGAAGCCAAATAAATATCAGTAATCTCAAACGGCTCACATCTCCTCGTGGTAAGGGTATAATATCCTTCTGCACTTTCCCCACCTGCTTTGCACTCTGTTATAAACTGTGTGTTGTTTTCCCCGGTAACAGCCTCCGTTGCAACAAATCCCCGTCCTGAACATGCCCCCCCTTTAATCCACAGTGCTGAAGCCAGATAGCTATTGTCATCACTCAAAAATGAAAATGAAATCAAACCGTCAGGCAGGTCAGCTGTTGGAATGATAAAACTGGTTCTGTGGTTTCTGACATCAGCCTCACCGTACCTGTACCAGCTGCTCACACGGTGTACAAGGAGTTTAACTCCTGATTCGGGAATATTACCCATGAGGGTAACCGTAAGATTCCTGTCTTTAACGGGGTCCTCACCGGCCGATAAAGGATCTGATACGGTAACAGAGAAAGCACTGTCAGAATGTTGCGGAACGGCAGTGACAACCGGCATTCCGGGATCTGATTCCAGAACGATGTAGTAGTCCACGCCTGGTTCAGGGACCCATTTGAGGGTGCCCCATCCTGCATCACCGGTTGTAAAGTCAGCCACCGTATCTTTATAGGATGAAACCAGTGATCCCTTAATTGCAACTGGCCTCCCCCTTCGTGTTACACTTCTGACGGCACAGTGATTCAGTGAACCTGTCAGCGGTAAGCCGTTACCGGCAATAAGAGATACCAAAAGAGTGTCGTTCAGGGTATATTCATTTAGATGGCCTGCATCGACAGGATTGACAATCCTAATATCCTTATAGGAAAACTGCGAAGGACCCATGTTTCTCATCCATTCCGTATATGCCCTCAGGCGGTACCACCCTGTGGAAAGGTTATCCGGCAATTTTATTGTGCCTTCCATGGTTCCGTTTTCAGAATATTTTACATGACGTATCCCTGTCTTCCCCTCACTGTTCAATAATTCAAAACGTAATACCTTACTCAAATCAGAAATCTTATAGCTGTCAGACTCAAGAATGGCCGCGGAGAGATAAATTATTTCACCTGACAGGTATATCGAACGGTCAGTGGATAATAAGACAGTTTCAGCGGGAAATGGACCAGTGGTTTTTTCTTTTTGTGCTCTTGCATCAGGTCCTGTAAATATGGAAAAGATAACCAGGATAAATGAGAATAGAAAAGTACTGGTATTTAAAGTTTTCAATTTATTCATCTTTCCATTGTATTATTTTTCCCAGAAGGGTGGAGTTTGTGTATATCCCCCTTTTGCAGTACAATCAAAGCATTCTATATCGGCCGTTACTAAATCAGGGGGTATGCCCATTATCCAGGATCCCGCAGGCAGTTGATTCCATTCAAAAGCTTTTATTGTGTCCGGCACACACCTGTCGGTAACAACCCTGAATTCTCCCGGCCTGGGCACAAATTTCCTAGTTTCAGACACACCGGACACCTCAAAGAGGCCTGCAACACTTATATTATCATGTGAGATACAGGATATATTTCCCTTTAATCTGAAAGGCACTGTCTCATAAAGGCCTCCGGTTTCATAAAGTAATGACTTAAGTTCATTCCAGAAACGGTAAGCGGAAGAAGTTATTCGTATCTGTTTTACATGAAGACTGTATTTGATCTGCAGGCGGTCGCCAAAACGTGATACGCCATGGAGGGGTGCATTGGCAACCCTGTTTACCGACATTCCTTCTGAAGTACCGGTGAAAATCCCTTTTATATCCTCACCCTTGTAACAAAGCCTCAGCTCATTACTTGTGGAGTCGACCAAGGCACTACCCGTCCAATAATAGGATGCTATATATGGCACCCTATAGCTGTATGTCGCGTCCATGGACCATCTCAGGTAAAGTGGATCTTCACCTTCTGAACTGCTCGATATATAAAAGCGGTATCCATCGGTGGCCTCCCCCAATTCATCTGTCTCCCAGGTTTCATAATTATAGGTGATCTCTTCCACCGGAGGTGCCGGCAGGTATTTTTCATATTGTGATTCAAAGATGTATCCATCCTCTGTCTCAATGTAAAGCATGTAACTTTCTCCTTCCTGGAGCGTGAAACCGGTATCCGGGAGGTAATAATAATACCCCCCTGGAAACCCCCAGTGACCCTCCTGTTCAGTAAAATACCATCTTTCTCCCCCTGTATTTTCAATGAAGATGGTGGCACCAGAAGTGTTTATGACAGGTTCGAACCATTCATCCCATGGATCATGATCGGAAAACGAAAAAGCATGTTTAAAGTATACACAGGGTACTACACCCGGTTCATCCGTTATCCTTGCTTCGATAAACAGCATTTGTTCATGCTCGAGATCATCCGGGAAATATGGTTCAATGCAAGCACGGAGCAATGACCCTGTAAGTAATATGAAAAACATATATTTAATTAACCGCATAATTACCCAGTTTGAAATTATAACTGACCGTTAGTATCGGAGTGCCATAAACAGATAGTTTATAGCCTTTTATATGCCCGTTTTCATTTTTGAAATAAACGGAATATGCATTCTTTCGTCCCGTAATATTATATACTGAAATCATCCATGAACCGTGAGCAAATTTTTCCCTCAATAAGTTGCCTTCGATGTTGAGTGACAGGTCGGCCCGGAAATAGTCGGGTATCCGGTAAGCATTTCTTTCCGAATAAATAATGCCTGTTTCGCCACCAACATTAAAGAGTCCGGAGGGATATGTTACCGGTCTTCCTGTACTGTATACAACATTAGCGGATATGCTGAAGCGGCGTGATATTCTTAGTGTACTCACGAAATTGAAAGAATGGGGTTTGTCATGGTTTGCAGGGAATACTTTACCCTCGTTGATTTGTTCCCACGGATAATATCCATTGACCCGGACAAAGGAGCGGGAGTAGGTATAGCTCATCCATCCCGTCAGCCTGCCGGCGTTTCTTTTTAACAGGATCTCTGCTCCCCATCCTTCCTGTTCTCCCTGTACAACAGCCGTCTCGAACAGCGGATTCAGCATAAGATCAGCCCCGTCACGGTACTCAACCTGGTTACGCGTCTTTTTGTAATACATCTCAGCCGATATCTCAAGTGCCCTTTGTGGAATGTTTTTATAGAAACCAAGGCTAAGCTGGTCGGCCATGGGTGGTTCTATATGGGGGTCAGCCAGCTTCCACCTGTCAGTAGGTGCTATTGCTATGGTATTAGAGAGCATGAATAGATACTGTCTCATCCTGTTATAGCTTGCCTTAACAGATGCTGTTGGTGAGAATGTATAATTAGCTGAAATACGGTAATCAGGTCCTCCCCTGTTTTCTATGGTTTCCAGTGCTCCGTATGAAGTGGTATCAGTAATATGTTCAGGAGCTTTAGGCAGTGAGGGGGAGTATGAATAAATATCATTCGGACCAAGATATTTGTACAGGTTAAGGCGTATACCTCCATATAGTGTCAGCCTGTCAGTAACAGCGTATTCATCTGCCCCAAAGATTGACATTTCTATGCCCTGTTCCCGGCCAAGAAGCAGGGGAGCCAATATGGATTCATTACCATAAGGTTCGTATGCTCCCTGGTTAAGGACATAGGAAATGACACCTGCCCCGGCTGTAATGGTATGATCGGGCCATTGATAACCTGTGACACTGGATTTCAGTTCCCGGTGATCAACTATAAAACGGTGCTGCCATGAGGTGAATGGATTCTCCATATTGGTATGCTGATTAGTATAACGGCTGAAGACAGCGGCACTGTTCATGGTCCACCTCTCATTCAGTTTACGGTCATATAATACTGAGGCACCGGTATTATCGTACATATACTTATCGGTGCCTGCAAGCCCGAACCTGTCGTTGCTATAATATCCGAATACCTGTAAGGATGATGATTCAGATGTCATAAGGTGTATTGATGACATCAGATCATAGAAAGAGCCATTGCTGGATTTTAGATCAGGGTCATTGAGCCTTTTTAGTATCCAGTCTGAATAGGTTGACCGCCCGGCAAAGACAAAGGATGAGCGGTCATTAACAATGGGTGTTTCTGCCAGCAGGGAGGCGGTTACCGGGCTTATTCCTCCCCTTGCCCCAAACTTTTTCTTGTTGCCTTTCCTTGTTGATATCTCGAAGATAGATGCCAGTCGACCTCCATACTCAACGGGAAAATTATTTTTATACAGGGTGAAATCGCTTATCATGTCCGGATTAAAAGCGGAAAAGAATCCAAAGAGATGACCCGTGTTCAAGACAGGGACTTCGTTTATCAGGAAAAGATTCTGGTCACTGCCCGATCCCCGTACGTTAAAACCCGATGATCCTTCCCCAACATTTTGCACACCGGGCATAAGCTGAGCAACTTTAAGTATATCACGTTCACCCATTACAACGGGTATTTCTTTGATCTCCTTGATGTCTATCCTCTGGAAGCCCATCTGCATACCCCTCACATTATCGTGACGCCCCGATTTCACAATGACCTCCCGGATATCAATGAGCTTTTCCTGCATCTCAATATTCATGGTGCCCGTAGAGTTTAACTCCAGTATATACGACTCCTTTTCCATTCCCATACACGAGACAGTGATATTGTATGTCCTTCCCCCTTGAAGCTGTATAGCATAAAACCCGTCGCCATCCGAAATAACCCCTTCATTGGTCCCCTCGACTACAACAGTTGCACCCGGAACAGGCTCGCCCGAAGTTTCAGAGGTAATACGCCCGGAAAGGAGGGCCCTTCCTGTTTCGATATTTTCCGGGGAGCCCACAGTAAAGCGCTTTATTTTCTTTTCATAAGAAACACGCCTTATTATGTCCCCTGCACTCTTTGCCTCTTCAGCATCTTTATCTACAGGAGGGACGGCAATAAAATCACCGGTAATGGAAGCATCCCCCGTAAGGAAGTATTGACCGCCTCCCCTGTACACAAAATGAATATCATGTGGCGTAAGAAGGCGGTATAGTAGAGACGTAAGATTTATGGAATCACCGGAAGCTGTCACCCTGATCTCTTCAACCCATTCAGGGCGAAAATATATCCCGATACCATACCTGCTTTTCAGATCGTCTGCAAAAACATTGAAAGGTGTATTATTATAACTTCCTGATATCAGCGGGTCTCCAGTATCTGTAATCTCCCCAGCTGATTCTTTTTGCTGAAATGCGCATACAGAAACAGGAAATAGAAGTAAAAGAATTAATATTATGCAGGCTTTATTCATTGTTCTCTATAAGCAAAACATTACAGTAATCGACCAGTTTCTTCCGGGCATAAACATCTCTCCTGATGAAGAATAAATTATTTTGCCTGGCATACTTCTTCAGGTCTCGTTTTATTTCCGGGAATAACCTGTAAATCGTATTTTTGCTACGAAAGGCTAATAGATTTCCCCTGTAAAACAAATATTGATCCATATATTCCTTGTATTCATAGTCAGACGATCCTACACCCTCTCTGATTTCAAGTGACTTTTCTTTTGTGATAAGGTACTGCACCGGGCCTTTACTTATCAACTCAGCAAATGGTATATCAGTAGACTCACCGGTACCCGGTAAGGGTATAAATTCACTGTTCCCCATTTTCACATTTAATATGTTTCCTGAATTCAGACCAATCTGGTAAACAGCATTGTCTGTCGAAATATGTCTCAGTATAATCTGGTTAAGGCATATATCATATTTAAGCTGCAGCCCATCGTAATTTTTATCCTCCGTTTCAATATTACCCTGTTTCCATGACTCATCGAAATAATAAGGGTGACCCTGTATTGAACCCCTGGCAGGGCCGTAATAGACACGTCCGCTTATCAGCCTTTCATCACTCCCGTAAACATTATCAAAGTAAAGTGAAAGTAATTCCGTAGCACTTATATCCTGTTTATCCTGTGCATTAACTGGGGGCAATGTAAAAAAAGAAAGTACCAAAAAAATACAGATCAGTTTGAGGTTCACTATTGCTGGTTTTAAGAATTATGTTGATTTTCCTGTAATTCTTATGGGCCACAAAATTAATACCAATTTTAACTTCTTCTGTAAAGCCTTATACAATTTCTGAACAGGACATTTTCTGCTTCATCCCGGTTGAAGTTTTTCCTTACACTCTCAATAAGTGGTAGATAACGCTTATAAGTATCTATTCCATGCACTATTGAATCAGTTCCAAACAGTATCTTCCCGGAGCCACACTGCTTTATGGCACTAATTACATTTTCAGTTTTCACCTCGCAGGTGTCTCCGTAAACATTATCATGATTCCTGATAATGTTTATTGCTTCACCGTTATTTGTATTCAGCCCCATATGTACCATGACGAACTTAATTTGAGGAAATTTACCTGCTAGCTCAGCAACATAAGCAGGGTTGGACAAGCCGTCATTCTCAGTGTGCACCTGTACGGGAAGTTCATACCTTGCTGCAAGTTCGAGATAAGACTTAAACCTATAGTCCGTAAATTTTATGCTTGACAATGAAGGATGCATTTTAAGGCCGGCGATATGGTCCCTGTTTTCATTAATAAATTGTTCTAGATCCTCGGTTACCTTTTCGGTATAAGGTTTTACCCAGAGTAATGCTTTCAGGCAGGGACGACCAGGCTGGGCGTCCCCATGGAGCTGGATGAATCTTACCAATCTCCGAAAAGACTCCAGTTGAGGAATTTGTTTTTCCGGCGGGGCCAGCTGACCCTCAGAATCAAATTCCGCACCTTCAATGCTGGAAACCAGAGCAAAATCAATGGAATATTTTTTCATTGCAGCAATCAGGTCCTCCCCCGGAAGGTTTGAAACCCTGTTCTTGCCCACCGGGTATGAGATGGTGCCGATATGTGTATGGGAATCGATAATCATGCTGTAAAAATACTAAGAGATTACGAATTAAACTCTTATTTATTTATGATTACCTTTAAAGCAAATTTTGCACTATGAAAATACAATTCCTCGGGGCTGCAAGGGAAGTTACGGGCAGTAAGCATTTAATAACCACAGATAAAGGGAAGAAAATCATTCTGGATTGCGGTATGTTTCAGGGTAAAGGCCTTGAAACAGATGCTTTAAACCGCAACCTGGGATTTGATCCGGCTGAAATAGACCATATTATACTCACTCATGCCCATATTGATCACTCGGGACTGATACCCTATGTTTACAAAGAGGGCTTCAGGGGATCGGTGGTCTGTACAAGCGCAACACGGGACCTGTGCTCAATAATGCTGGCCGATTCGGGTCATATCCAGGAACATGATACCTATTACTTTAACAAGAAAAGAGCAAGGAAGGGAGAACCTCCGGTTGAGCCTATATATACAAGGATGGATGCCGTTAAATGCATGGGCCTCTTTATAGGTGTATCTTACGATCGTAAGTTCAGGATTGATGATAATATTAAAGTTAAGTTTACTCACGCCGGTCATATGCTTGGTGCCGGAGTTGCCAACATAGAGATAAAAGAGGGAGACAGGATCCACAGGCTGTCATATACGGGCGACATAGGAAGACCGGTAAACCGCATCCTGATTACCCCGAAGCCTTTCCCCCAGGCTGATATACTGATCACTGAATCAACTTATGGCAACCGTCTTCATGAGGACGACATAAATGCTGAGAAAGAACTGCTCAGTGTTATCCGTAATACATGTGTGGAGAAAAAGGGCAAACTTATAATCCCGGCATTCAGCATAGGTCGTACCCAGGATATTGTATTCAGCCTGAATAAGTTTTATAATGAAGAAAAACTTCCCCGTATCGATATTTATGTAGACAGCCCGCTGGCAATAAATGCCACTGATATATTCAGATTGCACCCCGAATGCTTTAATAATGATATCATTGAACTGATGGAAAAAGACCCCGATCCCTTTGGTTTTAACAGCCTGTACTATATTAAGAGAGCAGAAGATTCCAAGAAACTCAATAAGATGAAAGAACCTATGATAATAATATCAGCCTCGGGAATGATGGAAGCAGGAAGGATTAAACATCACCTGGCCAACAATATCTCAGATCCTGCGAATACAATCCTTGCCGTAGGTTATTGTGCACCACGCACCCTGGGAGCCAGGCTGCTGTCAGGAGAGAAAGAAATTTCAATACACGGTAACAGGTACTATGTCAGGGCTGATATAAAAAGCATTGATTCATACAGTGGGCATGGTGACTACCGGGAAATGGCCGAATTCCTGTCATGCCAGGATCCAGGTAAAATAAAGCAGACCTTCCTGGTGCATGGTGAGATCGACGTACAGAATGAATACAAAAGATACCTGGAAAGTAAGGGATTTAGAGATATCAGTATACCTGAAAAAGGGGATGAATATGAGTATTAGGCTAAGGCTAAGGCTAAGGCTAAGGTAGCTGGGTACTGGTAGTAGGTATTAAGGCTATTTTAAAAGGAGCAATCAATTATGATTAGTTAGGCATAAATATTGAACTATTGACATATAAAAAACGTTCCATGTTTTAGGAAATGTTTAGATAAATATCAATAAACGGCTATGAAAATACTGATTATTGGAGGAACGGGCACAATTGGCAGCAAGTTGGCATCTCATTTTGCTGCTAATCACGAAGTAATTGTTGCGGGCAGTAATTCAGGAGATATAAGTGTAGATATCGAAAACAGCTCATCCATTGAAAATATGTTTCAAAAGGCCGGTAATTTGGATGCAGCTATTGCTACTACGGGAAAATCAAAATGGGCACCCTTTGATGAAATATCAGAGGAGGATTTTTATTACGGCCTCAGGAATAAGCTTATGGGTCAGGTTAACCTGGTCAGAATAGGTAGATCATATATTAACAGTGGCGGATCAATAACACTGACTACCGGAATACTGGCAGATGACCCGGTACCCGGAACAACCAGCGCAGCCATGGTGAACGGGGCCATCCACAGTTTCGTTAAAGCCCTGGTGCTAGAGTTAAAAGGTCATCTTAGGGTTAACGTAGTAGCTCCCGGACTGGTTGAGGACTCAGCTGAAGCTCTTGGTCATATCTTCCCTGGCTATAATCCAATACCAATGGAAAAGGTTGTTAATGCATACCGAAGGAGTGTTGAAGGAACCAGAACGGGAGAAATTATCAGAGTGTACTAGCCCCCTACTGGATCGGGTTTTGCCTCCGTCGGTACTCAATTTGAATATAGAAGAGGTGTTTGTGTTTGAAGAATAAAACCTGGTATCTAATTCCCCTTTAGAACCGAAGACCGCTTTAGTGGGACGAGCTCGACGATCGGCTTGCCCTGAGCTTGCCTGTCCTGAGCCTGCCGAAGGGTCGAAGGGAGGGAGTCAACGGGGTTAGGGGATGTTAATCTCGGTGTTACGTGCTCGTTTCGGGTGCTTTTATAACCACCCCCCACTTCACCATCATATGCCTGACGGCATTCTCGGTGAAGTGGACCCCTCCTTAAATTCTGCGGATTCAAAGAGGGGAAATTTGTTTATATACTCACCAATCCAATGTTCCAATATTCCATCCAACATATTCCCACCCCCCCTTGTTATTATAATTAAGTATCTTTGATTGAATCAGCAGGTTCATGCATAAACAAACGAAAAATACCACCCGCCATATTTCCCTTGCCTTTTTTCTCAACCTGGTATTTACCATTATTGAGATAATAGGAGGCTTGATCACAAACAGTATTGCCATTATCTCCGATGCCCTGCATGACCTCGGGGATACAATATCACTGGCGGTGGCATGGTACCTGCAAAAAGTATCAAACCGTCCCAGGGACAAGCATTATACCTATTGATATAAAAGATTCTCCCTGCTGGGTGCACTGTTTATTTCAGTGATGCTAATCGCCGGTGCAGTATTTATCATCAAAGAAAGTATTGAAAGGCTCATATCACCTGATGAAGTTAATGCCCAGGGTATGATGTACCTTGCCATTCTCGGGATAATAGTAAACGGGATTGCCGTACTGAGGCTCAGAAAAGGCAAAACAATGAATGAAAAGGCTGTTTTCCTTCATATGCTTGAGGATGTTCTCGGATGGATAGCAGTACTTATTGTCAGTATAGTCATGATTTTTGTTAATGCCCCCATCCTGGATTCATTGCTTTCGCTGGGAATAACAGCATGGGTGCTATTCAATGTATATAAGAACTTGAAGAAGACTTTCAGAATATTATTGCAGGAAGTACCGCCGGGCATTGACTATGAAAAGGTTAAAAATGTTATAAGCAGGATTGAAGGCAGCATCTCCGTGCACGACCTGCATATATGGTCACTCGATGGTATCAATAATATTCTTACCATGCATGCTGTATTGCCCGCAGGAACACCGTCAGGAAAGCATACTGAGCTTAAAAAAGAAATAAGAGAGACATGCGAACAGCTGGATATTCAGCATGCAACCATAGAATTCGAAAATGAAGGCGAAGAATGCGTCTTCGAAGAATGCTAAATGTATGCATGGTACGACTTTTTACTTCTACGTTAAAAAGCAAATCTTTTTATATTTTTTTCATCATAAATGATGATTATTATGTAATGTTGAAATGTTGACAACTCGCAGAGTT
>JAWLEO010000046.1:0-22767 GCA_041686075.1 Bacteroidales bacterium
CACCCTTCAATGCGTTCGGCGCTACTCGATGTTCTCGTATCGCCTCACTTACTCAGGGACCTTTGGATAGTAGAACAATTCGGCTATTATCGCAGAATGACCTCAATTAGCCGAGTGCCAGGAGCGTCACCCTTCGACTCCTTTTCGCTCCGCTCAAAGTTGCTCAGGATAAACTTCTCATCCTTTTTTTCATAAATGAAAAACCCCTGGCAATTCTGCCAGGGGCCTGGGTCGCTTCGCTCCCCAGGAAGGATTCGAACCTTCGACCTACGGATTAACAGTCCGCCGCTCTAACCAGCTGAGCTACTGAGGAATATCTCAAAAAGTAATAATATTGCACTGAAATTTGCGTGGCAAAAATAATGGCTTTTAGTGAATTAAGCAATATATTTGTCAATTATTTTAGGATATAGAAAACGCTTAAACACTTATATGAAAAAGGTACTCGGGATAGGTAATGCCCTTGTTGATGTGATGGCTCCCCTGGGAGATGACAGCCTCATTGAACGCCTGGGATTTGAAAAAGGGAGTATGAACCTTGTTGACCTGGCAAAATCAAGGGAAATAAAAAGGATAACAGCAGAATATGTTTCAAGTATGGCCCCCGGAGGTTCAGCGGCCAATACTATCCATGGTCTTTCAAAAATGCATATGATCGCAGGCTTCATAGGATCTATAGGTGATGACGCAACGGGGGAGATCTTTGAAAAGAATATGAAATCGGCAAGGGTGAAAACTTATTTGAGCCATAAATACAATGATACCGGCACGGCTGTGGCAATGATAAGCAAAGATTCGGAACGTACATTTGCCACTCACCTTGGTGCTGCTGAAAACCTGATGGCAGATGACCTTGATAAATCAATTTTCAGCAAGTATGATTACCTCTACCTTGAAGGCTACCTTATTACTAACATGGAACTTGTTGAAAAAGCATGTACCTTTGCCAAAGAAGAAAATATGAAAATTGCCATTGACCTTTCCAGCTTCAATGTGGTTGAGGCCTTCAGGGATAGTTTTGTTCATATCATTGATAATTATGCCGATATAGTATTTGCTAATCAATACGAGGCAAAGGCACTGACGGGCAAAGATGAGGAAGAGGCCCTAAAAATGCTGGCGGAAAAATGCGAAGTAGCAGTAATTAAAAGCGGAGCCAGGGGTTCTATAATAAATGATGGTAGCGAAGTGATAAAAATTGACGCTGTTGATGTTGATTGTATAGACACCACGGGAGCAGGCGACCTGTATGCATCAGGCTTCCTTTACGGATTGGCCAATGATGTCCCGCTGGATAAGTGTGGCTTCTTCGGCTCCTTGCTGGCTTCATATGTAATACAGGTGCTGGGTCCGAAAATAGACAGTGAAAAATGGCCCGGCATAAGGAGGGAGATAGATGAAAAACTGGTATAAAATAACTCTTCTTGCACTGCTTGTTATTCTTCCTCCTATATCATGTAAGAGGGAGGATATTAATACTAGGCTCGAGGTCAGGGGGAATAAGTTCTATATAAATGGCATTCCCACCTACAGGGGTAAAGAATGGAACGGGAACAGCATCGAAGGTTTACTTTTCAATTCACGCATGGTGCAGGGCATCTTTGATGACAACAATGAACAAACGAGAGCCCTATGGAAATATCCTGACACAGATAAGTGGGATCCTGACAGGAATACCAATGAATTCGTACAGTCTATGGATGAATGGCACAGTTATGGTTTGCTGGCTTTTACAATCAACCTCCAGGGTGGAAGTCCCATGGGCTATGGTAATGACGGGTGGGTCAATACGGCTTTTAATGCCGATGGTTCACTTAAAAGGAAATATTTTACGCGACTTCATCGCATTCTCAAAAAGTCGGATGAATTGGGCATGTCGGTTATCCTTGGTCTGTTTTATTTTGGCCAGGATGAGGAGATGGCAAATGAGCAGGCAATATTAAACGCGGTTGATAATACCCTCGACTGGCTTAACGAATCAGGATTCAGGAACGTGATTATAGAGATCAGCAACGAATGCGATATTAATTATGATCATGATATCCTCCAACCCGAACGTATACATGAACTGATATTGAGGGTGAAGGAACGAAAATATGACGGGTATAATTATCCTGCGGGGGTGAGCTACAGCGGGGGTAAATTGCCGGGTGTGAATGTCGTCAAAACATCGGATGTAATATTTCTTCACGGGAATGGAGTTGATGATCCGGCGGAGATCCGGGAGATGGTCAGGCGCATTAGGGTGATGCCCGAATATAATGCACAGCCGGTCGTTTTTAACGAGGATGATCATTATGCTTTTGACCAGGAAGAATATAACCTGAAGGCGGCAGTTGAATCATTCGCATCATGGGGTTATTTTGATTACCGCCGCGAGGGGGAAGCTTTTGAGCAGGGTTTCCAGAGCGTACCGGTCGACTGGGGCATTAACTCACAGAGGAAAAAAGCCTTCTTTGAGAAGGTGAAGGAAATTACGGGTGGCTTTTCTGAGCAGGATAAAAGGCAAAGCTTGGCACGGATCTGGAGATCCGCGCCAGCAGAGGCCGAGCCTTAGCCTTTTTTCTATTCTTCCTCCGGTGTAAAAACAATATCCACCACGTCCGCATCTCTAAATAATGCAGCAGCGGCTTCCCTGATATCTTCAACGGTAAACCCATTAAGTATATCCTCGTAATTAGCCGGATCGTGGTAGTTTATGCCACTGAGGTAATATGTATAAAGGGTTGACATCCAGTATGAATTATGTTGCTTTGATTCCTCCCTGTTTTTAAGGATATTTTTTACTGCCTTATCGAGGTCTTCCTTTTCAGGTCCTTTTTCCATCAATTTTTCTATTTCACTGTACACTATTGATTTCAGCTCACCGGCCCGTCCCGGATCACAGTCAAATGAAATAATGGCGCTGGCTTTCTGAACAGGGAATTGCTGCAGTGAGATAGCAGATGACACACCATATGTTCCACCTTCCTCCTCACGTATCTTTTCTGTATATATAATGTCGAGGATGCCATTGATCACCCTTGCCGCCTGCCTGTTGTAGGGCTTGAAGGGCATATCTTCCGAGTAACTGATTACAACCGTTGATTTTGGAACGGTCAGGGGCATCTCTATTATTTTTTCAATCTTACCTTCAGGTTGTCTCACACCCCTGTCGATCCATTTTTCAGACCCCGGATGGCTCGATAATGAACCAATATATTTTTCTGTCATCATCATGGCTGTTTCTTCCTCCACGTTGCCCACTATAAAGAAAGTATAATCATCGGCGTCCCTGAATCTCTCCAGGTATAGTTCTTTGATCTTTTCAAATTCAATGTCATTGATAAATTCTTCATCCAGTATCCTGATACGGGGGTGGTAATCTGAAATGATAAGTGTAAGGGAATCCTGCATAATTTTTTGAGGATTGTTATTCATCGTTTCAAGCAAAGCCTTGTATCTTGACGTAATAGCATCGTGTGCTTCACGGTCAAATCTCGGATTTTCGAAGCGAAGATAGAGCAACTCCATGAGGGTTTCAAAGTCTTTTGGCGTTGAGGAGCCACTGATGTTTTCAGTTACTTCACCAAGGCTGATGTTGAGCGAGGCTTTTTTTCCGGAAAGCATTTTCTGTAAGGATATATTATCAAACTCACCTGCGCCGTAAGTTAATGCAAGAGTGGAAAGCAAAGAAGCTTCCGGGACCAAGCTGTCTTCAACGAGTGATGCACCACCGAAAGAAAAGGCATTCAAGGATACATTGTCTTTTTCATAATCTGCTTTTTTATATATCACCCTGGTACCATTCTCAAGGGTCCATTCCAGGGCGTTAAATTCGTCCAGTTGCCTTGTATTTATCACCTTGCTGCCCTTAAGTTCTTCCTTGATCAATGATTCTGCTGATCCTGCATCATCATATGGTTCAATATCTGAGTTTTTTATATCGTCAATGATATCCATTGCCTGCTTTTCGGTCAGGTAGCTTATATCATCACCTTCAGGTCCCTGCACAAAGAGCACCTGGTTATCATCTGTAATCCATTGCCTGGCCTTCAATGACACTTCCGCGAGGGAAATATCCGGCACTATATCCATTACTTTCTGATACTCGTATTCAACCGGAGGCAATGGTTCATTAAGCAGGAAGTGTTGTTGTATGCTGCCCGCCCGTGAATCGTTACTGATTTTATCTCTTTCCTTGTAATAATTTTCCCAATCAGAGAGCATTTCGGCCTTTGCCCTTTCCAGTTCGCCTTCAGTAAAACCATGTCTTTTAACTCTTTCCGCTTCGGTGTAGATTGCTTTAAAAGCTTTCTCACCTTCTCCCTGCCTGAAGTTGGCACCAAGACTGAAAACATCATAACCGCGGATAAAGCTGGTGTAACTTATTGAACCCATTATGAAGGGAGGCATTCCTTTCTGAAGCAGCTCATTTATTCTTTCGGTCATCATTGAATTAAAGAGTGTCCTTATGTATTGCTCTTTGAGGTAATCCTCGTCCTTATCTGCAGGATCTACGGACCTGTGTTTTATATACAGGTCAACCGAATGCTGTGAGGACTCCCTGTCAGTTGCCAGTACGTAGCGCATCTTATCATGTTCTGGCACTTCAAAGAAGGGTCTTTCCGGTGGATTTTCCACGGCAGGTATCTTTGAGAAGAGCTCGATGACCTTTTTTTCCATATCATCAGGATTAAAATCTCCCACAATAGCAATTGCTTGCAAATCAGTTCTGTACCATTTATGGTAAAAATCGCGCAATGTATTGTAATCGAAATTTTGAATAATATCCAGGTCTCCTATTATGTCCCTTTCAGCATATTTTGATCCTTCAAGAAGAACCGGGATAAATTTCCAGTTTAACCTGAACTGGGCTGTACGCCTGGTCCTCCATTCTTCGGTGATCACCCCGCGCTCTGCATCTATTTCTTCTTCTGTCAGCAAAAGGTAGTTGGACCAATCGTTTAGTATAAGCAGGCATGTATCGATCAATCCCGGGTGATCAACCGGCACGTCACTGATATTATACACTGTTTCATTAAAAGCTGTATAGGCATTAATGTTGCGGCCAAAGGCCACGCCGTGCTTTTCGAGTGTACTTATTATACCCTTTTCTTTTGAAGGGAAATGTTTTGTCCCATTAAAGGCCATATGTTCGAGGAAGTGGGCGAGGCCGTTCTGCTTATCGTTTTCAAGCAGGGCCCCTACATTCTGTATAATGTAAAAGCTGGCCCTGTTCTCGGGTTCGCCGTTTTTCCTGATATAGTAACTCATGCCATTATCTAGCTTACCCATACGGATTTCAGGATCGACAGGCACAGTTTTTTCATCATTTTGCGCCAGTCCTGTAATATTTAATGAGAAAATAATAAGGAAAGGCAGGATAATTTTTCTTCCTGTACAGTTCATAGTGTAATTATTTAAATTTGACAGTAGTATTTAAAACAGGCCATGCAGCTCTGCATCAATCTTATCAATTACCTGGCGTAGATGGTCGGTATTATCAGGAAAATCGTAACTATCCGCTTCCAGGATTAGCAATCTCCCCAGTTTGTATGACTCTATCCATGCCTCGTATCTTTCGTTAAGCCTCTTCAGATAATCAATCCTGATAGAGTTTTCATATTCTCTTCCTCGTTTTTGTAT
Source organism: Bacteroidales bacterium (assembly GCA_041686075.1). Lineage (GTDB taxonomy): Bacteria > Bacteroidota > Bacteroidia > Bacteroidales > VadinHA17 > UBA9300. The sequence goes on from JAWLEO010000046.1 coordinate 5,629, forward strand.
CTGGTTAACAAGGGTAGGCACTGATGCTCTCAGGTAAAGTAAAAGATCCGGGGGTTCAATCAGTGAGCTCATAAGGTTGAAGAGTGAGAAATAGTTTTCAAAGTCACGCGTCGACATCAGTCCCATCGAGTGCAGGTTGGGCGCAAAAATATATGCATCCTCATATATTGTCCTGTCCTGTATAACTGTTTCATCCATCTTTTTGATCTCAATGATCTGGTTGAAACGGGAGTTAAGGAAAAAAATCTGTAAATTAAAGGCCCATCGTTGCATATCATCGTAGAAGTCATTGAGATAAGGATTATCCTCAATATCCTCATAATTAGGTATCCATCCGTAATGTTTTGCTAACATGCGGGCAAGGGTTGTTTTTCCAGAGCCAATATTTCCTGCTATAGCGATATGCATATTATTTCTTTAAAAATTGAGTACATAAAATTAATAAATAAATAAGAACCTGCTTACATAAATTCAAGTAATTCATCCAGGTATTGCCTGTCGTTTGACAGCCTTGGCACCTTGTTCTGTCCGCCGAGCTTGTTTTTTTTCTCCAGCCACCTGTAGAAAGTGCCTTTTGGGGCTATTATTACAGAAGGTTTTGTCAGGGTGAGATCTTTGAACCGTTTAGCCTCATAATCAGAGTTCAGGGCTTTAAGGCTGTTATCAAGGATATCAACAAATAATTCCAGGTCCTGGGGTTCTTTTTCAAATTCAATAATCCATTCATGATGACCTTTTGCTGTTGTGCTCATGAAGTATGGTCCTGCCGTGTAGTCTGTTATCAGGGCACCGGTTTTGGAAGATGCTGTTGCCAGTGCTTTCTCCGCATTCTCTATTATTAGTTCTTCCCCAAAGGCATTGATAAAATGTTTGGTACGCCCGGTGATCCTGAACTTATGGGGGAAAAGTTTTGTGAAAATTATGGTATCGCCAATCATATATCTCCATAGACCCCCATTGGTTGATATGATCATTGCATAGTTCACCCCTTTTTCAACATCTGCCACGGTGTATGACCTGGGGAACTCCTTGTTTATATCATCTGTTTTTATGAATTCATAAAATATGCCGTAATCAAGCATAAGCAGCATATCATCTGTGCTAAGGTCGTCCTGTATACCAAAGTAGCCTTCCGATGCATTATATGATTCCAGGTAGTCCATCTCATCGGAAGGGATGATTTTTTTATACAGTTCCCTGTAGGGTTTAAAGCTCACACCGCCATGGCAGAAGAGCTCCAGGTCGGGCCATACTTCCAGGAGGTTATCCTTACCGGTATATTCGAGAATATATTTAATCAATACAAGGAACCATGATGGCACTCCTGCCAGGTACCTGATATTCTGGTTCACCGTCCTGCGGGCTATCTTCTCCATTTTCTCCTCGAAATCTTCGATCAAGGCTATCTTCGCCCGGGGCGACTTCATCAGTTCAGCCCATAAAGGAAGGTTTTCGATAAGTATTGCTGACAGGTCGCCATAGAGGGAGTCGTTACTGAAATTATTTACCCTGTGGCTTCCTCCCAGGGTGAGGCCCCTGCCCGCAAATATTTTAGTATCGGGCTTCATCATGGAATAAATGGCAAGCACATCCTTCCCTCCCCTGAAGTGGCATTCTTCGAGTGCTTCCCTGCTTACCGGTATAAACTTGCTTTTCGCACTGGTTGTACCCGCTGATTTAGCGAACCATCTTATTGCACCCGGCCAGAGCAGGTCTTGTTCACCCTTGCGCAGTCTTTCTATATAGGGTTCCAGTTCAGTGTAAGTACCAACGGGAACGGTTTCCTGGTACTCTTTTATTGAATCAATATTTTTATAGTTGTATTTCTTACCCCATGTAGTATCGGCTGCAGTAGTTATAAGGTTAACAAATGTCTCCAATTGCACTTCGTAAGGATAGGTCCTGAAGAGGTCTATCGAGATCATCCTTTTGGTATTCAACCAGTTAATAATTGAAGGTATGAGTGCCATATTTTATTTTTAGGGGAATGCTAATATAGTGAAAATATAAATTAAGGCAGCCTGTGTTAGTGATTCGCCTGGCTGAACATATCGGAATAAATTTTAAGCGACCTGACATTTTGAAAGCCCGGCAGGTGCAAGGAATAAAATGCTAGCAAATCATCAAGAAATTCTTTACGGGCATGACCGGAAAGGAGGATCTCATTACATTCTGATATATTTGACCTGAGAAAATCATTGAGCAGCGATGAATATTTCTTACCCATGTAGAAACCGTGAATAGGAGGCACATCAGTGTAAATGCCATTTTGCATATCAAAATATTGCAAATCACGGCTGTAATTATTTGAAGGTGCTATACCGAGATACTTAGACAGACCAATGATAAAACCTATGTGAAAATTAAGTAGGAGGCGTTTTTCATTATCGAGATATTCAAGGGTATCAATAAGGTAGTTATAGAGATGTTCATCCGGGCCTGCAGGTCTTAGGGCTTTATAAAGCACTTCTCCAAGGAACATGATAATGCTGGTCATCCTGATGTCGGTGTGCAGGTTCAGATAATTAAATAAGGGATGTGCTTCTTTAATGATATGGAGGTCTCTCTTCTCCCTGTAATAGAATTCTATACTCAATGGCTGTAATACCTGGAAATATGCCCTTCGTGTGGTTCCTTTCTTATTGCTTATTCCCTTGACTATAAAGCTGAGCCTGCCATATTTTTTTGTGAAAATATGTGATATAATTCCTGAATCGGAATGTTTAAAAGTGTGTAATACTATACCTTCTGTTTTTTCAAGCATCGGTCGCTATTGAATAGTCAAAAATACAAATTATGCCTGTGCCTGATATATCAGATGGAAATTAAATTTTTGTATATTTAAAACTTGAGTCAAAGGATTATTATGGGTAAAGAATCACAGGAGCAATTAATTAAGAGGATAGCAAAGCTTGCAAAGCAGAACCAGGACCTGGAGGAAAAACTGAAGAAACTGCAAAAGGAGAATGAAAAGCTGCTCAGGCAGAATGAAAAGCAAAAAGCTTTGCTTGAAAAAGTATCACCCGGCGAATTAAAAAAAGCCGCTCCTTCACTGGCTGACCAGAGGGCCTTAAAATTTAAGATGGCCACGGTCCTGTATGCCGACATCCATGGTTTTTCAAGGGTAATGGCTGATTCGGACTCATCAGAGCTTATGGATGAACTGGATGAGATACTGTTTAATTTCGACCATATAACTGAGAAGTATAAAATAAAAAAGATTAAGACTATAGGAGACACTTACATGTGTGCGGGAGGTATACCTGTGAAGAACATAACCAACCCCATTGATGTTGTAATGGCTGCACTGGAGATGCAAGGATACCTTGGTGAACACGAAAAAAGCAGGCGTGGGGGCAACGGACAGATATGGGATCTAAAGATAGGCATACATACAGGTCCTGTGACTGCCAATATAACCGGAAGGAAGAAGGTAGCGTATGACATTAAAGGCGACACAGTTAATACAGCCACCAGGGTGGAAGGGGTATCCGGGCAGGGTAAGATATTGATCTCAGTGATGACCTATGAGCTGGTAAAAGAATTTTTCCAGTGCGAATATTTTGGTAAACTGCCTGTAAAGTATAAGGGAGATCTTGATGTATACGAGGTGCTGGGTATTAAGCCTCAGTTCTCAGTTAAGGGCGACGGAATTAATCCGAACGAGGCTTTCAATATAAAGTTTGGGCTCATTCAATTCACAGACATACAGGAGCTAATACTGGACAAACTTGAGAAGGAACTACCTGATTATCTGTATTATCATAATGTCAAGCATACTGTAGATGTTGTGACCGAGGTAGAGCTTATGGGATGGGCTGAGGGATGCAGTGATGAGGAAATATTATTGCTTAAAACGGCGGCTCTTTTTCATGATGCCGGCCATACAATTGATTATGATAACCATGAATACCATGGTACACAGCTGGCAAGAAAGATACTGCCCGATTTTAATTACAATGAGAGACAAATAGATACTATATGTGATATTATAATGGCTACAAAACTGCCGCCTGAACCGAAGAACCTCCTTGAGGAAATAATCTGTGATGCAGACCTGGATTACCTGGGTCGAAGCGATTTTATACCTGTTTCGAATACCCTCTATGACGAATTGAAGGCGCAGGATAAAATAGGCAGTCTGAACGACTGGAATAAATTGCAGGTAAAGTTCATTTCAAATCACCAGTATTTTACAAAAACAGCACGAAGCCTGAGGGAGGTGAACAAGCAAAAGCAAATTGAGCGTATAGAGAGTCTTATTACCTGATGATAAGTATTTTGATAATTGTACTGACACTGCCATCCTCATTGTTACAAAACACAAGGTATACCCCTGTTGAAACCTTTTTCCCGTTATAGGTTTTCATATTCCAGGTAATATCACCTCCAGTTGATTTAGTTTCGTAGACCAGGTTGCCTGAAACATCTGTTATTTTTACATTGGAATTCCTTGCGAGGCCGGTTATGGTGACATCACCCGTAAAATCTTCACGTACAGGGTTAGGATAGGCATACACGTCTTCCATACCGGCAGAGCCGGAAGAGCCTGTTTCCCTCACCGTAACTATGCCTTTGCCTGTACCGAACCATACTTCACCTGTGGATCCTTCTGTTGCTATGGATGTAACCCTGTCCGACAGAAGGGGGCTGTTTGATGTATTGTAATTCTTGACCAGGTCATTAGTCTCTTCAGATATAAGGAAGGCACCTGAATTCTTTGTGCCTAACCATTTCCTGTTTCCCCCGTCTATTGCTATACTCAATACGGTCTCTGTCCCCAGCAAATAATCAGCCAGGCCGGTGCCGTCGTTCCTTGGAACCTTGATCCTGCTTGCGTAAATATCCCTGTCAAACACCTGCTCAGCCTGGTAGATCACTGCAGGGCCCTTATTGGTCCCGATCCATATATTCCCTTCAAGATCCTCGGCAATTGAATAAATGTCTGATAGTAATTCCCCCTCCTGGTCCTTAAGTTCTATCTTCCTGAAACTATCATCATCAAAATATGCAGGTGTGCTATTATCATCAAGAACAAAAAGCCCGTGACCACCCGGCAACACTATCCATTTATGCCCCGATTTAGTTATAATAATATCTCCTATTACAGGAGCGTCTATATTGTAAGGTAAAGAGATCCAGTTATTTTCATCTGTCAATACCTTTATATTGTTTTGAATGCCTGACTGGGTGATCCACAGGTTTTTGTAACTATCGACAGCCAGACCCCATATCCTGACATAGGGTTCGCCGGGGATTATGCTTCCCAGGGTATTCTCTGACCAGTGATTGATCAATTCCTTGTTTTCATACTCATAAATACCCGATCCCCAGGTTGAAACATATATATGACCCGGTTCATTCCTGACAGGTTCCACCGTCATTACATCCCAGGAGTCATCCCTCAGCTCTGACCACCATTGACGGTTGGAAAAGTTGAAAAACATAAATGGTGTCCACTTATTTTCCCATTCTTCATTGACACCGCCACCGGCAACCCAGACCTGGCCATCCGCAGCCACAAGCTTATAACAATTATTGGCATAAGGACCCCCGGGAATATAATTTGAAAAGGTATTGCCATTGGCAAGTCTTACCAGGCCATTATTCCTGTCGGCAATAAAAATGTCATTTCCTGCTGAGATAGCATTACGGGCATCTATCTGTTTACCGCCATACCCGTCAATAATTCTTACTATGTCACCTTCCTGGTCAATAAGGCTGATAGTAGATCCGGAACAGATAATGATACCATCCTGCCTGGCTTCGAAGGAATAGTTCACTGAAGGAGACAATCCTTGCAGGTAAGTAATCTTTCCATTGTCATAGTAAAAAACAGAGTCGCTTCCTGTTTCCGTGCCTTGCTTATTGAAAAATAAATAATCATTTACTGAAGCAAGGCAGTTATACTGCTTACCTGAAGTACCGGGAAGAATTTCCCAGTTGCCGAAGTATGCCAGTCCTTGATTATCCGATGATGCTTTGAAGAGACCGCTTTCGCTTGCTGCATATACAGTGTCATTAAAGATATTGAAATCATAGACTTCATTATGAGCCTCATTAATCGAAGGTTTCCAGCTGTCTTTTATCTCTCTTTTTTCAATATCAATAACAATAATGCCATAGTTACATGCCAGATAGGCAAATTTACCGTATGTCCTCAGCCTGTTTATCGAGATATCCCTTCCAGTAAAAGTATTCATAATATCCGGGATATTGCTTATGCCAACATCCTGGTATATGTCAATATTCCCTGTTTGATAGGCTATTATAAGTGCTTTTTTTTCTTTTGAATAAGTAATGGTGCTGATGCCACAGTCAGATAATCCGTTTACTTTTGACAGTTTTTTAATTTCATTATAGGTCCTGTTATATATGCTTATTGCATAATCTGTTGATGCGTATATCTCATCCTGACCTGCCGACACGAAATTAGCCGAACGGTAAGGCAGATGGTCGGTCCATGATCCCATTGGTCCCTGGGCACTGCATGGGACTAAGTTTAACAAAGAAACGAGTATAACCAGGTATCTTAACATATTAGTATAAACTGCCGGCATGATAATATATTGTTCATAGCCTGCTACTTAGAAAATCATTAAGCTTTTTAATGGCAATGGCCCGGTGTGATATCATATTTTTCTTTTGAGCGGGCATTTCAGCAAAAGTGAGCTCCTCGTTATCCGGTAAAAAAACAGGGTCGTAGCCAAAACCTTTCTGTCCTCGCCTTTCATCTATTATTTTTCCATTTATAAGACCCTCAAAAAGATATTCTTTATTATCATATATAAGGGCAATCACCGTCCGGAACCTGGCTTTCCTGTTTTTATGGTTTTTTAATTCCTTTAACAACCTGTCGATATTATTATCAGGATTTTTACTTTCGCCTGCATATCTTGCTGAATGAACACCTGGGGCACCGTTCAGGGCCTCTACTTCCAGTCCTGTGTCATCGGCCAAAACGTCGGAACCTGTTAGCCGATATACATACCTTGCCTTGGTGAGCGCATTACCCTCCAGTGTTTTTTCATTTTCAGGGATATCTTCTTTAATGCCGGCCCCGGCCAGTGAAATGAGCCTTACAGACCTGTCGAGAACCGAGCTTATCTCCCTGATTTTATGCTTATTGTTTGAAGCAATTATTATTTCCATAATAATAATCTGGCTTTGGTCAAAAATAATTAAAAATAGCAAAAGCTTTCGGAGTAAATTTATATATATTACATTTGAGAAAAGGAGATGGGGCTTACTCATCTTTTTACCAAATTATACCGTCTTGTCTAGAACCTGTGCAATAATATTGTTTTTATTACTGGGCATTATCCGGGTTGACATTTCTTACGGTCAGGACAGTATTTACGTTCAGAAGATTATCATAAACTACGATTCAGTATTATATGATATTAACCGGGGCGACAAGATCAATGATCTTTATGTGCTCGATAATAAGAATAATAACCTGCTTTTTGAATGCTCATGCCGGGATACCTCGTGCATGTTTTCATTTTACCTTGCAGGAAATGATGTTAAATGGACATCATGGTCTTCCCACCCTGTTAAGGAGTATACAAACCTGAAACCGGGGAAATATTCACTTTTGGTGAGGACCTTAGAATCGGGCAATGTGAGTGACGAATATCAGCTTGCAAGTTTCAAAGTTAAAATGCCGGTTTATTTTACCCCATTCTCGATATTAATATTTTCTATCTGCGTATTCTTATTAGTCTTCATTTTATTTCGTCTCTTGTTGTCAAGGCAAAAAGCCAAGCAGGCGCATCTGGAGGCAATTATCCTGGAAAGGACAGAGGAGTTAATCAATGAGAAAGAAAAAACAGAAAATCTGCTTGCCAACCTTTTGCCCAAGGATACTGCAGATGAAATAATGTCGAAAGGGAAAGCCACCAGGCAGAAATTTAATTTTGCCACCGTGTTATTTTCAGACATACAGGGCTTTACAAGAATTGCAGAAGAAGTGAACCCGGAAATTCTGATCGATGAGCTTGACAATTTCTTCTTCCATTTTGATTCGGTTGTTGAGAAATATAATATTGAAAAAATCAAAACTATTGGAGATGCATATATGTGTGCCGGCGGAATACCACATCGCAACCGGACAAATCCCCTGGAGGTTGTCCTGGCTGCCCTTGAGATGCAGGAATACATGGAAGGACTTAAAAAGGAACAGACAGAGAGGGGATTAAAATTCTGGGACATCAGGGTGGGTATACATACCGGCACGGTTATAGCGGGCGTGGTAGGGCAGAAAAAACTATCCTATGATATCTGGGGCGATACTGTAAATATTGCCAGCAGAATGGAGTCTTCCGGCATACCGGGGAAAATAAACATCTCAGGTGTAACATATGAATATGTAAAAGATTTCTTTATATGTGAATACAGGGGTAAAATGCCGGTGAAGTATAAGGGCGATCTTGACATGTATTTTGTCAAGGGGATAAGGCCTGAATTAAGAGGTGAAGGCAAGTTTGAGCCTAATAAAGTTTTTATCAATAAGCTGCTGGCAATAAAAATACAGGACCTTGAAGATTATTACTTCGAATGGTATGGTGAGAATGTGCCCGATAACTTTGTTTTTCATAACCTTAAATTCGTTAAGAATATATGTACTCAGACAGAGTTAATAGCCACAGCAGAAAAGCTTGACGAAGAAAAAATACTGTACCTGAGACTGGCAGCCCTCTTTGTTAAATCCGGCTTGCTTAGCGATTATGATAATCCCGTTGATCATTCCGTTGAAAAGCTTAAGGAAATGGCACCGGAATATGGATTCGGTAAGAGCTATGTAGAAGATGCCGAAGCAATAATTCGAAATGCATATGCCGGGGAGGCGGGTGATAAAGAGGTGAGGATATTACTTGATGCAATTAATGATTATCGGGGGCATGTGGATTATCCTGAAATGATAGAATTACTCTATGAAGAAGAAAATTCAGTAAAAGGTCCACTTGATAGAGAAAAATGGTTCGACACCGAATTGAAGAGAATAGTACACCATGAATTTTTTACAGGCACCGCCAGGATGCTAAGATCTTATACCGGGAAAGAACAGGCAGAAAATCTAAGGAGGTATATTAAACATATTAAATAACACTTTTGAACTCATCTTTTAAAAAGGTAAATTTGGGTTTTAATCAAAACAATAGTTTGTTCTATGGAAAATATAAATTGGAAAGAACTGTCTTTTGGATATATTAAGACAGATTACAATGTACGTGCTTATTATAAAGACGGTAAGTGGAGTGAACCGGAGGTTACAGATTCGGAATATCTTAAGGTTCATATCGCAGCCACCGCCCTGCATTACGGACAGGAGGCTTTTGAGGGAATGAAGGCCTACAGGGGAAAGGATAATAAGATAAGGTTGTTTCGCTGGAGGGAAAATGCAAAAAGAATGATAAATTCTGCCCGGGGCATAATAATGGCCGAAGTTCCGGAAGAACTGTTCAGGGACGTGGTTTTTAAAGCGGTTAAGCTGAATGAAAAGTATGTACCTCCCTATGGCTTTGGTGCTGCATTATATATCAGGCCCCTGCTCTTTGGCAGTGGCCCGGAGGTGGGAGTGAAGCCTTCCGGGGAATATACTTTTATGGTTTTTGTTACCCCGGTGGGGCCATATTTCAAAGGCGGTGTGAAACCGGTAAGCATGATGATATGCCGTGATGTTGACAGGGCAGCACCCCAGGGAACAGGAGTTTACAAGGTTGGAGGTAATTATGCAGCCAGCCTGAGAGCAATAGTGAAAGCCAGGGATGAAAATTATGCCAATGTCATTTTCCTGGATGCAAAAGAGAAAAAATATATTGATGAATGCGGACCCGCTAATTTCTTTGCCATAAAAAACAATACCTATATAACACCGAAGTCAGATTCAATATTACCTTCTATAACAAACAAGAGCCTGGTTGAATTGGCTGAAAGTATAGGGATGAAGGTTGAACGTCGCCCGGTGCCCTACGAAGAACTATCCGAATTTGAGGAAGTGGGTGCCTGCGGAACAGCTGCAGTAATCAGTCCAATAGGGAAAATATTTGACCCTGATACCAACAAGGTATTTGAATATTGCAAAGATGGACAACCCGGTAAGATGCAGATGAAACTGTATGATATGCTTACGGGTATCCAAAAAGGAGATTTACCCGATAACTTTGGTTGGATTACTGTGCTTGATTAATCTTGACCGATTGCCAGAAGCTGAAAGGGGGAATAATTAGTTTTTAACAGTACGGTGAATATATATTAATCTGATTCTGTCAGTTAAATATAAATTGTATTTTTGCATGCAAATCTTGCATAGTGGTTAAATATCAGGAGGGTATATCGAAAGGCAGGCTGAGAAGTTCTTATCTTACACAGATAGTGAGTATTTCTCTGGTTTTGTTCCTGCTTGGTTTACTTGGCTTTGTGATCATTAATGCCAGGGAATTGTCCGATTATTTCCGGGAAAGCCTCAGTTTTTCTGTGATGCTGGATGAGGATGCCAAGGAAGCTGATATACGGATGCTTCAGAAAGACCTTGACGCTAAGCACTTTGTAAAAAGCACGGAATATATTTCTAAAGAACAGGCAGCAGAGAACCTGAGGGAGGAGCTGGGTGAAGACTTCCTGACCTTCATGGGATATAATCCTCTCCTGCCTTCAATAGACGTGTACCTGCTGGCCGATTATACTCACCCTGACAGTGTTCTGAATATCGAACGTTACCTGATGGAATATGATCTTGTTAACGAAGTATATTTCCAGGAATCATTTCTTCACCTGATAGATGAGAATGTGAGAAAGATTAGTGCCTTCCTCCTGATATTCAGTGGATTGTTATTGTTTATTTCACTCACCATCATCAATAATACAATAAGATTGTCGGTCTATTCCAAACGCTTCATAATAAGGACAATGCACCTGGTGGGGGCTACAAGGTCCTTCATAAGAAAGCCCTTCCTCCTTCGCAGCATTGTGCATGGAATTATTGCAGCACTTTTCTCCATTATATTATTATTGGTTATATTGTTCTTCGTAGAACAGGAATTTTATTTGTTATTTACACTGCAGGACATCGGCTTACTGGTAATATTATTTGGTGGTATAATTATTGTTGGTATTTTGATAAACCTGGTATCCACGTATGTCTCGGTTAACAAATACCTGGGAATTTCAGAAGATAAACTATATTATTGAAATGACAGCAAAAAAAGTAAAAAAGGAAGATAGTGGATTAGCCCTGGGTAAGGAGAATTACAAACTGATGGCAATAGGTTTCGCAATAATTGTTATCGGATTTCTTCTTATGCTCGGCGGCGGGAGTGATGATCCCAATGAATTCTCCGAGGCTATTTTCAGTTTCAGGCGTATTACCCTTGCCCCTGTTATTGTATTGGCCGGCTTTGTTTTTGAGATATGGGCCATAATGAAAAAACCATCGGCAAGGGAATAGTATGAGTATTCAATTACATGTATGAATTTATTGGAAGCCATCATCCTTGGTATTATCCAGGGCTTGACAGAATTTCTACCCGTAAGCTCCAGCGGCCACCTGGAAATAGGTAAATACCTCTTTGATATTGAGGCACAATCAAGTTTCGCCTATTCAGTTGCTGTGCATGGTGCTACTGTTTTAAGTACCCTGCTAGTATTCAGGAAGGAGGTGGCCTCACTAACCAGGGGCACTTTAAAGTTCAGGATGAACAGCGAAACACACTATGTGTTGAAGATAATTGTGTCAATGGTCCCTGTGGTCATTGTTGGTTTGTTCTTTGAAGATGAAGTAGCATCATTATTTAACGGTAATATTATATTTGTAGGCTCCATGCTGCTGGTAACAGCAGGTCTTTTGATAGTATCATCTGTCATGAAAGACAGGAGAAAGGAAATTAACTATTTTCATGCATTTATCATTGGAATAGCCCAGGCGTTTGCCGTGCTGCCAGGCATATCGAGGTCGGGAGCGACCATCTCAACGGGCCTCATGCTGGGTAATAAGAAGGAAAACCTGGCAAGGTTTTCATTTTTGATGATCTTAATTCCTATTATTGGAGCCAATATTTTAAAATTGATAAGAGGGGATTTTTCAGCAGACTCATCAGTTGGCCCTCTCGCAATCATTGCAGGTTTTATAGCTGCTTTTATCACCGGATATATTGCTTGCAGATGGATGATCAACATTGTGAAAAGAGGTAAACTGTACTGGTTTGGAATATATTGTTTAATAATTGGTTCGATTGCAATTATTTTTGGATAATAAATATGCTTATTGACAGAAATACGGATTTCCAGGAAGGCCAGGTGCTTTTGTTTGATAAACCTTTGTACTGGACGTCTTTTGACCTGGTGAAAAAGGTTAAGAACATTATTCGACATGCCTGTGGGTATAAAAATATCAAAGTGGGTCATGCAGGTACACTTGATCCCCTGGCAAGTGGCCTGGTAATAATATGTACCGGTAAAGCGACAAAAAAAATAAGTGAACTACTGGAAAGCAATAAGGAATACATAGCCAGATTATACCTTGGGAAAACCACCCCTTCATTTGATCTTGAAACAGAGGTAAACGGGGTGTATGAGACTTCACATATAGATAGTGATATGATAATTAAAGTCCTCAAACATTTTGAAGGTGAATATGACCAGGTTCCCCCACTTTTTTCCGCCAAAAATATAAATGGGAAAAGGGCATACGAATATGCGAGAAAAGGAATGGATTTTGAACTGAAAGCAAAAAAAGTTATTTTCTATGAGCTGGAGCTGTTGAATTTTGAGCTTCCTGAAGCAATTATCAGGATATTATGCAGTAAGGGGACTTATATTCGCTCCTTTGCCCGTGACCTGGGAGAACATCTCGGTAGCGGAGCTTATCTTGCAGGTTTGCAAAGGACTGCCATAGGGGATTACAGGCTTGAAAGTGCAATGCAAATAAGGGATTTTGAGTTCTTGTTAAATAAGCTCTTCAATAAGAAAAATGATTGAATCACTATGACATAATAAAAAAATTGAGCTGCATGTAACAAAATAGGATTTGATACGTATAAGGTTGGACATTTAAAGAAAGACATATAACATGAAATTATCTCAGTTTAAGTACAGATTGCCTCAGGAGTTGATTGCCTTGTATCCTGCTAAGAACAGGGACGAATCGAGGCTAATGGTGGTTGATAGAAAGACAGGTAAGATAGAACATAAGATATTTAAAGAAATAATTGAATTTTTTAATGAGAATGATTTGCTGGTTTTCAACAACACTAAAGTGTTTCCGGCCCGCTTGTTTGGCAATAAGGAAAAGACGGGTGCAGAGATAGAGGTCTTTCTGCTGCGTGAACTGAACCGGGAACAGCGTCTATGGGACGTACTGGTTGATCCGGCAAGGAAGATAAGGATCGGAAATAAACTTTACTTTGGTGAAGATGATGTGCTGGTTGCGGAAGTGATTGACAATACAACATCCAGGGGAAGGACTCTGCGCTTTCTCTATGACGGTTCATACGAAGAGTTTAAAAACACACTTTATAGCCTTGGAGAAACACCCCTACCCAAATTTATTGAACGACCGGTTGAACCTGAAGACAGCGAAAGGTACCAGACAATTTTCGCAAGGCATGAGGGAGCAGTGGCTGCCCCCACCGCCGGTTTGCATTTTAGCAGGGAGTTGCTGAAACGATTTGAGATACTGGGGGTTAACTTCAGTGAAATAACATTGCATGTGGGCCTCGGTAATTTCAGAAGTGTTGATGTTGAAGACCTGACCAAGCATAAAATGGATTCTGAACGGATAATAATCTCCGAAGAGGCGGCACGCCAGGTGAATGAGACAAAAAAGAGGAAGAATAAGATATGTGCTGTAGGGACAACGGTTGTACGGACACTCGAAAGCTCCGTCTCTACGGAAGGATTCCTTAAACCCTTTGACGGGTGGACCAATAAATTTATCTTTCCCCCTTATGAATTCAGCGTACCTGATATGATGGTGAGTAATTTCCACCTTCCATACTCCACACTGCTTATGATGGTGGCTGCCTTCGGCGGTTATCACCTTGTTTTTGATGCCTATGAAGAAGCGGTAAAAGAAAAATACCGGTTTGGCACCTATGGTGATGCAATGCTTATAATCTGAAATTGTTAATAACATCCCACTTTATTAAACATCAGTGCCCCAATCAGTGCTGATTTCGAGAAAAATTTCTTATATCTTTAGCTGCATTGGAAATGAGATCTTTTAATGCAACCTAAAGTTCAGATATTTAGTCATTAAATATAGATTCAGTGGTGTTCATACAACAAAGAGTGTGAACCTGCGTATAAAACTTATAATAAAATGTATCGGCCTTGCTGGAAAAGAGCATTGAAGGTCGATCATATTTGTATTGGATAAAAGGATTGACTGACTTAACTAAATATTGCCTGTCTGTTGTCAATTTGCAGAACAAGTGGCGTGCTTCACTGATGAAATACCTGCTTAGTTTCTTTTTGCTGCTTTTAATTCCATTTGTTTTATCAGGACAATGGCTAGACGCTTATTCTAACAGGATTAAAATAACTATTCCGGCAGCACAGATTTCCGGGGCCTCAAATCATATTGATTTTCCTGTCCTCGTAAATACTGTCAATGCTGATCTGGCAACAACGGTTAACGGGGGTTATGTGGAGAATTCTTCAGGTTTTGATATAGTTTTTTCGGAAGATAATGTTACCACGCTTGATCACCAGGTCGAGAAATATAATGCTGCAACAGGTGAACTGATCGCCTGGGTAAGGATACCTGTATTGGATCCTTCTTCCGATTATGAGTTTTATGTTTATTTCGGTAACTACAATATCACAGGTGATCCGTCAACAAGTGACACCTGGAGTTCTGACTATGTTTCAGTCTACCATTTGCACGACGATTATAACGACGGCACGTCCAATGTAAATCACGGAACAAATCAGGGATCCACCGATGCTGCGGGGAAAATTGCTGATGGGCAGGCATTTAATGGCTCCCAGTACATTGACCTGGGTAACCCTGCAGAAATGAATTTTGGAACAAACGACTGGACTGTCTCGGCATGGATAAATACAACTGCAGGTTTTCAAAATAATATTTTCAGCAACGGAGGAGATGATATCGGTGGTGTAAGATATGTTCTGGCCTCTTCAGAAGATGCGGTAGCTGGAACAGCAGTTCTCACAACAGATAATAACAGTAATAAATACCAGGCTATCTCTCCTGCAGGCTTAACAAATGATGGGCAGTGGCATTACATCGTGGGAAAAAGAGAAGGAACGAATATATATATTTACCATGATAATGGCGGACCGGAGGCTACGACCTCTATCACTGCCGGGTCCGGCTATAATCTCTCAGGTACTTCTCAGGCCAGCGCATATATAGGGGCAGGATACAGCTGGGAACATAAAAATATTATTAAATTTTTTAATGGCTTAATTGATGAAGTACGTGTTCAAAATGTTGCACGTAATACTGGGTGGATCCAGACAGAGTACAATAACCAGAATAATCCCGGTGCTTTTATGAGCTTCGGGAGCAGGGAGTTTGGATATGATAATCCTTGCAGCGCCCTCCTCATCCCTGTCACCCAATGCTATACGCCCGTTGTATACTCTAATAAGGATGCATCATCAAGTGGCATCCCTGCTACACCATGCGATAACACTTCTTCTTATGAAGATGCATGGTTCAAGGCAGTAATACCTGCTTCGGGAGAAGTGACAGTGAGAATCTACACTGAATCGACGTCACAGGCAGACAGGGAATGGGCTTTTCGAATCGGCATAGCTGCTTATACCGGTACATGTACCGCTCTTAATTACGTGAACTGTGATATCGACATGGTCAATGATCCACCGGATCCTCCCGAACTGGTTTTAAATGGTCTTACCCCAGGCGACACCTTGTTTATCAGGATGTGGGAATATTTTGATAACGACAAAGGAAAATTTTATTTATCTGTTTTCGATGATGATACCGATCCGGAAATATCCACCTGCCCCTCAGACAAGAACATTGAACTGGATGATGACTGTGAGCTTACCGTTCCTGATCTAACCGATGAGGTAGTGGCGAATGATAACTGTACCCCTTCAGGTGATCTGTTGATTAGCCAGAATCCATTTGCTGGCACGGTTCTTAGTTCAGGTCATGGCATTACTCACAATGTGACAATCACCGTTGCAGATGAGGAGGCTAACTCAAAAAACTGTAATGTTACTCTGACTGGGAACGATGTTACTGATCCTGTGATTATTTGCCCTGTTTCAGGAACACAATCTTTAGGAACAGATGATGGTGTATGCACCTATACCCATTCGGGGACCGGCTGGAATGCCTCAGCAACAGATAACTGTACTGTGTCTTCCCTTGAGTATGCGCTGACTGGTGCTACAGAAGGCTCGGGGACAAACCTGGATGGCGTAGCATTTAACACGGGTCAAACAACAGTGACCTGGACCGCCACAGATGCTGCAGGAAATACCGATCAATGTAGTTTCACCGTTGAGATTAGTGATGACGAGGCACCATCAGTTACCGCGGGCAGTGATGTAGTTACTACCACCTCTGCAGATGGCACAGGCGACTGCACCGTTGAAGTAGACGTTCCGGCTGCCACCTATGATGATAACTGTGAGAGCAATCTCAGCTGGGAGATGACAGGGGATGTGTCGGACAGTGGCACCGGCCAGGTAGGTACATATACCTTTCCGGCAGGCAGTGTAACCATCACCTATACCAATACAGACGGAGCCGGTCTGACAGCAAGCGATATACAGACAGTCACAGTCACCGATGATGAGAATCCTACCGTCACCGCGGGCAGTGATATAGGTACCACCACCTCTGCAGATGGCACAGGCGACTGCACCGTTGAAGTAGACGTTCCGGCGGCCAGCTATGATGATAACTGTGAGAGCAATCTCATCTGGGAGATGACAGGGGATGTGTCGGACAGTGGTACCGGCCAGGTGGGAATATATACCTTCCCGGTAGGCAGTGTCACGATCACCTATACCAATACAGACGGAGCTGGTCTCACGGCAAGCGATGTACAGACAGTCACGGTCACCGATGATGAGGATCCTACCGTCACCGCGGGCAGTGATGTAGTCACTACCACCTCTGCAGATGGTACAGGT
>JAWLEO010000047.1:0-22263 GCA_041686075.1 Bacteroidales bacterium
AAAATGCTTCTCTTTACATATTCTAAACATATTGTAATAAGTAAAGGTTCAAATTATATATAAGACAATATGATATTTAATAATATAAAATACTCAATTTCTGCATTTAATAACGATATTGAAATTTTTCATTGATAATAGTAAAAATAAATAATCCTGTTTTTATTCTGTAAATAAGGGCATCGAATAATTTAGGAACATGAAATTAATCATTAACTTTATTTTCGTTTACCACTGGAGTATAATCTCATTTCATATTAAGGCATGGAACAGCTGAAACAGGAAGTACTGTCTTGTACAAAATGCGACTTACATAAGACGCGGCATAATGTAATTTTTGGGGAAGGTAATGTCGGTGCCAGGATAATGCTTATCGGTGAAGCACCTGGCCATGATGAAGATATGATAGGAAGACCTTTTGTGGGCAAATCGGGGCAGTTGCTTGATAAGATACTTGCAGCTTGTGGATTCACAAGGGAACAACATGTTTACATAAGTAATATCGTCAAATGCCGTCCACCCGGTAATCGTGCTCCTACTGACCTGGAAACAAAAACCTGTGTACCTTATTTAATGAAACAAATAGAACTAATTGATCCCATAATTCTTATACCCCTGGGCGCTTCAGCATTGCATGTTTTTTTTGGGAAGGAATACCGTATTACACAGGTTCGAGGCAACTGGCTTAACTGGTATAACAAGCTTGTAATGCCTGTTTATCACCCAGCTGCCCTCCTGAGAAATCCGAATCTTAAAAGGGATACATGGGAAGACTATAAAAAGATAGTTCGCAAATACCGGGAGCTGGTTGACACCCGGCATCATTCGGAATATGTATGATTGCAGGGGGCAGGGAGCCCTGACGCTCCCTTTGGTCGGTCAGGGTCTTCGCTCCGCTTCGACAGGGAGCAGGGGGAGAAATGAAGAATATCGGTTCCATTATTCCAACATTCCATTATTACTTCTTTTCGTATCTGAAAAACCTGCTGCATGACTCATAGTGTAAGGGTTCCTCCAGGTTCTTCAAATATTCAATCATTGCCTCGGCGGTGGTAAGGTCATAGGTGTTTACAGGTTCAGGGAAATAATCCTCATGTACAGCCGGTATATAATCATTTATTGCAATTGATATAAGATGGTCGTCACTGTAAGCATTGCCCTCCTGATCTCTGATAATAATACCCTCAAGTGGATCATTTTCTATTATTACACCTGAATAATAAAAACCCTCACCTGTTCCTTCCAGAAAGTCTTTTATATCGGAAGCTGTCATCTCGTATTTCAACAGGCCGTTATTAAAAGGATCAATCCGGTATATTTCCATAAGTCTTATCTCACCTTCATCAAGATCAGCCCTTATCCCACCCGGGTTCTGAAACGACAGATCGGTATTAAGATATCCCCTCAGGGCATCAGTATAAAAGCATCCGACAGTTCCCCGCCTGGTCAGAAAGGTATCGTTGGTTCCAATTACTTCCGAAAATGCCGGGTTGCTGTTATAGCTTTCTACAAGGGCCATTATTTCTTCATCTTTTTTCCCATGTTTTTCCAGATCTATAAGCTCGAAATCTTCTAATACTATTTCCCTGTTTTTTATTTTTAGAGATATTTTCCCGAGATAATCCAGGTATGCTCCTGATTGGTATATATGCACATTATTGATTGTAGTATCAATAACATTGTGGCTGTGTCCGCCTATGATTAAGTCAAAAAAAGGAAAATCATGCGCTACGCTGAAATCAGAAGTTACATTAGCTTCGTAATAATGTCCCAGGTGACTTAAAAGGATTAATAAATCAGAATCTTTTTCTTCTTTGTATGTTGAATAATCATCCAGGATGTCGCCTGCATCTTTGAAGGTGAGATCAGTTAACTTGTTTGGATGTGTTGAAGGCATGGTTGCCCCGGGTTTGCCGTGGGTCTCAATAACACCTACAAAACTTATTCTAAGGTCTCCCTCGCTTATTGTAACACCAGGGGGTGTTTGATCGAGATGGGGAGATTCCGAAATCATATTAGCACAGATCACATCAAAAGCCGCCTGGTCTATCCTGTCCTGCAAAACTTGCTGTCCATAATCGAATTCGTGATTACCAAGGGTCATAACATCAAAGCCAAGCCTGTTCATCAGGTCAATAACGGGATATCCTTTTTCAGAGTAGTAATCAACAATTGGATTACCTGAAAATACATCACCCGTACTGGCAATTATTATATTTTTTTCCTCTTCTTCTTGATCAACTATATACTTAATCTTGCTGAAATTATCTATTTGCGAATGACTGTCGTTTATGAAGAATATCGTTAGATCGATCTCTTCATCATTTCTCTTTTTATTCTCACATGAACTTACCAATATAGCTAATATTGCTACTAAAAAGCTATATATCAAGATATTAGTCTTTATTTTCATAATGCACATTCAGATATTATTTCGCTTGCGTGAAAATACAATAAATTTCCGGGACTCAAATTTGCAGGGTTTATTATAAATATATAACGAAAATGAATCCATCACTGAAAGTGGTTCCATGGTAATCAATGGAAGCATATTGGATTATAATAGAAAAGCGGGCATACCTTGCCAAATACGCGTTTTGAAATACTAATGGCTCATTATGTTGACTGTTTATTGGAAGGATATGCTCAGTATTCTTATATTTGAAAAAAACTCATAAATTATGAAAATGAAAGATATTATTGTAATCAGTTTACTTACAGCCATTCTAATGGTCACAGGCTGTAGCAGTAAAATAAATGAATTATCGGAATTAGAAGAATCTGAAGGCTGGGAATTATTGTTTAATGGTGAAAACCTTAACAACTGGAAAGCCTATAATGCTGATGGAACCGGGACCTGGATGATTGAGGACGGTCTCCTGGCAGCAAGTGGTGAAGGAAGCGACAGAACCGGTTATATCATTACCAGGAATCAGTACGAAAATTTTGACCTTAAATTTGAATGGAAAATTGCACCTGAAGGTAACAGTGGTGTCATGTACCAGGTTATCGAATCGGAAAGATATCCCACACCCTACCTCACAGGACCTGAATACCAGCTGGTGGATGATGTGGGCTATCCATCAGAGCTCGAAGAGTGGCAAAAAACCGGGGCTGATTATGCCATGTATCCACCGGACAAATCGAAGAAGGACCTGAAACCGGTGGGAGAGTGGAATTCATCAAGGATAATATTTGACAATGGCCATGTTGAACATTGGCTAAACGGTGAGAAGATTCTTGAATTTGAAGCCTGGACAGATGAATGGTTTGAACACAAGAACAGTGGCAAGTGGGGAAATACACCAGGTTATGGCCTGTCATCCCTTGGGCATATCAGCCTCCAGGACCATGGAAGTAAAATATGGTTCAGGAATATGAAGATTAAGGAATTACCAGAGAAAAAGAGTGAACCTGTGGAGCTGTTTAACGGTGTAAACCTTGATGGATGGATAGAGTATGGAAATGAATTATGGTATGTTGAAGACAGCCTTCTGGTGTGTGAAAGCGGACCCGAAGAGCAATATGGTTACCTGGCAACCGAAATGTTTTATAAGGATTTTGATCTTTCTGTAGATTTTAAACAGGTATCGGATGGCAACAGCGGTATATTTTTCAGATCGGTTTTCGATGGCACAAAAGTTACCGGCTGGCAGGTGGAAGTGGCACCGAAAGGCCATGATTCTGGTGGTATATATGAATCGTATGGCAGGGGATGGCTTAAGCAAATTCCTGATGAGAATGAAGACATCCTGAAGGAGGGCGAGTGGAATACCATGCGAGTGAAGGTTGTGGGCTCAGAAGTCACCACATGGCTCAATGGCGAGGAAATGACCCACCTTGATGACTCCCGCATAGGCGAGGCCAACGGCAGGATAGCATTGCAAATACATGATGGGGGAGGTATTAAAGTACTATGGAAAAACTTGGTGCTTAAACCTTTGTAAGAGATCATTTTCCTATACAAAAGTTCATGAATATATTACCCAGAATTTCATCTGTGGATATTTCACCGGTTATTTCTCCGAGGTAGTGTATAGCCTGGCGCAGATCAATGGCAATCAGGTCTTCCGGGAGGTTCTCATCCAGTCCATGCAGTACCCGTTCGAGACTTTCGGAACACTCGCTCAGGGCCTCGTAATGCCTCAGGTTAGTTACTATCAGCTGCTGTGATCCTGAACGTGCCGGTTCTATTATACCTGTAAGTCTTTCAATTAGATTATGTATGCCCTTTTCTTGCGTGGCAGAAATCAACATACAGCTATCAGGCGGGCATTTTAAGCAGGAAACTAATTTATCCATTTCTTTATCTGTCAGCAGATCTATCTTATTTACTACCAGGATCAACGACTTTTCACTCCCTTCTGTCTGTTTCTTTATCTCTGTAAATGAATTGTTTATAGCTTCTGCACCATCTGCCGCTTCTGTAATCAACAGGACTACATCAGCCTGTTCTATTTTCTGGTAGGTTTTTCTTATCCCAAGATTTTCAATAATATCTGCTGTTTCGTGTAAACCGGCGGTATCGATAAACCTGAATAAGATACCTTCGATAATGATGGTATCTTCTATCACATCACGTGTAGTGCCCGGTATCTCTGACACTATGGCCTTATCATCTTTAAGAAGGGCATTCAGGAGGGTTGATTTACCGACATTCGGTTTACCCACTATAGCCACAGGGACACCTTTTTTTATAGCATTGCCGTATTTAAATGAATCCCTCAGTGAATCGGTATATAATTTTATTTCTTCCACCATTGACCTGAGCTCGGCGCGATCGGCAAACTCCACATCTTCCTCTCCAAAGTCAAGTTCGAGCTCTATCATGGAGGCAAAGTGCAACATTTTTTCACGTAGCTCATTTATCTCTTTTGAATAACCACCTCGCATCTGCTGCATGGCCAGTCTGTGTGCAGCTTCAGTCTCCGAGTTTATCACATCAGCCACAGCCTCAGCCTGCGAAAGATCCATCTTGCCATTTAGAAAAGCTCTTTGTGTAAATTCTCCGGGTCGGGCAGGGGAGGCCCCCTTATCCACCAGCAATTGCAGTATCTTATTCTGTATATAGGGAGAGGCATGACAGCTTATCTCCACCGAATCTTCCCCGGTATACGAATTAGGAGCTCTGAAAACCGATATCAGGACATCATCGATTATTTCATCTCCATCAATTATATCTCCGTATACGATTCTGAATCCCTTTGCGAAAAGGGATTGTTGAATCGTTGAATCGTTGAATCGTTGAATCGTTTTTTCTGATGCAGGGATGAAAATTGAAGCAATAATTTTAAATGCATCTTTCCCGCTTACTCTTATAACAGAAATAGCACCACCTGTACCGGAGGCAGGAGCAACTATGGTCTTATTTAGATTGATGTTCATTCTTTCTCACAAATAGTTAATCGTTAATGGAAAACCATTGGATTAATGGAGTATTGGAATAATGGAATACTGGAATATTGGGTTGTTTAAAAGTATTCATTTTTTGAATTGTTGAATTGGTATTAACGAGCAACGAGCAACGAGCAACGAGAAACCAGTATCAACCTATCATTCCATTATTCCAATAGATCTGGAAAGTCTTTCTTCAGTATTTCAAGGTTCTTATCGATCATCCTGGTTCTTTGTTTAACGCATAATTCCGACCGACCGGGATCTTCAGGTGTATTTTCAATATAGTCCATAAGCTTATTAACATCTGTAGTTGCTACATGCATCCTCGTATCTGACGACGCATAGTAGATAAACACTGTTCCATCATCGTCCTTAATCCATCCATTGGAAAACACGACGTTCGAAACATCTCCAACCCGTTCTTCACCAAGTGGTTCAATAAAGTGACCCGATGGTCTTTTTATCACTTTCCATGGTTCGTTAAGGTCTGAAAGAAGTATATAAAGAGTATACCTCAGTCCTGCTGCAGTGTGTCTTACACCATGTGCCAGGTGTATCCATCCTTTTTCGGTTTTTATTGGAGGGGGACCCTGCCCGTTTTTTACTTCTTTCACAGTATGATATTGTCTTGGATCCATAAGGATTTCGTCATCAATGGCTGCATTTTCCATTGAATCGGTAAAAGCCACAGATATTCCGCTGTCGCCCGTTTCAATGAAACCGGACTGTGGCCGTGTATATATCATGTATTTACCCTTAACATATTCAGGATGAAGTACACAGTTTCTTTGTTGAGCAGCTTTTGATTTTAGATCAGGAAGCCTTTCCCAGTCAATAAGGTCTTTGGTGCGGGCTATTCCACATGATGCCAGCGCTGCTGATAAATCGTCAGGTTTACTTTTATCCTTTCTCTCGGCACAGAAAAGTCCGTATATCCATCCATCTTCGTGCTGTGTAAGCCTCATGTCATATACGTTAGTTTCCGGATCGTCGCTTACGGGCATCTGTACAGGTCGATCATGAAATATCCAGGTATCTATTCCATTTGGACTCTCGGCAACGGCAAAGAACGACTTCACATCAAAGCCCTCTGTCCTCAATACCATATAATATTTCCCGTTCAGCTTTATTGCTCCTGCATTGAAAGTAGTATTTACGCCTAGTCTCATAAGCAGCTCGGGGTTTGTTTTGTGATCCAGATCATATTTCCAGAATATGGGTATATGGTCTCTCGTTATAACCGGGTATATATACCTCTCATAGATGCCATTACCCTTTTTCATAGCACGGTTCTTCCTGATAATCAGTTCCTCGTGCCTGTTGAATAATCTTTTTACTTCCCTGTCGAATTCATGTCTTTTCATAATTTTTATTGTTTGGAATACTGGAATACTGGAATAATGGGTTTAATTGTTTACCAAATTCCATTATTCCATCATTCCATTATTCCATTATTCCATTTTATTATTAGTTAATCATCCTCAAGTTTATTATACCAGTTAAATTTAAGAATAACTGATGTAAGAGCCAGAATTATCAAGGAATAAATCATGCTTTTATACTCCCTGATGATAAGGTATATTGGTGCTATAATAAGCATCATTTGCCATACTATGCCCACAAGGGAATTTAGTGCATCACGTTTAAAGGCCTTGTTACCTACAAACTGAGGGTCATCTTTAAGCACTTCTCTATGCACGGGTGCCCAGAAACCCCAGGGCCGGACACTGGTATAAAAACTTTTAAGCACTTTCATGTCGTCGGGAGGGGTCAGCAGGCATCCAAGCAGTGAACCTGCAGTTGAAAGGGGCAAAATAAGCAGGGGGAAGGCTATTATTACCGACAGGCCTGGAAAAAGTTTAGGCAGGGCCAGCGATGCCGCAAGTCCCGCTACCATACCCCAGAAATATCCATGTCCGTTAAACCTCCACCAAATCCACTTAAGAAAGTTGGCTGCTGCATATCCTCCGAAAAGGGCGGCAGTGATCCACTGTAGCAGACTGTTTATTGAGCTCACAAAGAATCCTACGCTTATACCTATCACTACCATAGCTGCGGATGATACATAGCTTAAACTAACCAGTGTTTTCTGGCTGGCACCGGGATTAATGAATCGCTTGTAGATATCATTTACAATATATGCAGGGCCGGCATTAACATTTGCAGCAAATGTCGACATGAAAGCTGCAATAAGGCCAGCCAGTATTATACCAAGGACTCCTACCGGTATAAAGTTGCTGAGCGCAAATGGCAGCACTTTTTCAAAATCCATGCTACCCTCGCTCATCAGGGATTCGGGGTTAAAATAAACCAGGGCAATAACGGCCAGGCCGGTTATCATCAGGTACCTGGGAATGAAAAGCACTGCAGAAACAAACCAGCTCATAAGTGCTGATTCCTTGGGTGTCCGGGTTGCAAGCACCCTTTGCATATCGTATCCGGGGACAGGACCGGCAATGCTAACCAGTATACCCCTGAATATTACTATCATTAAAAATATTGAAAACAATTCATAGCCGTCGGTGTGTATCTTCTCATTCAATATTCGGTTAATGTCTTCCGGGAAGGTAGACCAATGAATATCCAGCTTCCACCCAAACGACAGGCTTTTCCACCCTTCCGGCACCACCGCATCCAACTGTTCCGGTGAAACTGTTTTAAGAGCTATTATTCCTATTATGACACATGAGATGGTCATTACAATGAACTGCAATACCTCGGTAAGAACCACGCTGTACATTCCACCTTTAACAACATAAATTGTGGTTATACCCATAATTAAAAGGGCATACATTCTCTCGGATGATATATATATACCCAGAACCGTGGTTGAAAGATCCCAGGGGAGAAACATAACTGCAAATTTCCCTATTCCTTCAAAGGCGTATGCAATGAATCCAATAACAGCAACCAGAGCAAAAACAACAACCGAGATATGTGACATTTTTGCACCGGTGCTTACGCCGAATCTTGTTTTAAGCCATTCAGCCCCGGTAAGCACATTTGATCTTCTCAGCCATATCGCAAGGAATATCATCAGGATAACCTGGTTCCATACGGGCCACAGCCATGGAATAAATGCACTTTTTACACCATAGATAAACATGATGGCCACCATCCACATTGTACCTGTGATGTCGAACATGCCGGAAGCATTGGAAAGACCCAACATATACCACGGAAGACTTTTACCACCTAAAAAATATGAGTCAAGATTCCTGCTAGCTCTCTTTGATATCCAGAAGCCAAGAACTACTGTTAATACCAGGTAAGCGAAAATGATAGAGATGTCGAGGGCGGATAGTTTCATCTTATTAGAAATAAGACGCTAAAATAGTAAAAAGGGAGAATTATTGGATATTATTGCATCTTCTATCTTCCCAGGTTTGTTACATCAAACAGTTCATCCCTGATCTGGGTACCTGTGCGAATATCTTCCATCACAATCTCTGAGCTTCTGCCGTTACTGAAATTTTCAGCGGTCATATGGCTTATGATATATTTATTTCCGGATACTTCCTTTACATCTTTAATAAGGATAGTCTTAAACAGCTCATCAAAACTATCATAAAAGTCCATCTTGCTAACCACGTAATTACTTTTTTTAATAGTGCTTATCTTGCGGCTGAAGCCGTATTCATCTTCCTTATCTTTGTTAAGAGGCTCGCTTTC
The DNA here is from genome assembly GCA_041686075.1 of Bacteroidales bacterium. Taxonomy (GTDB): domain Bacteria; phylum Bacteroidota; class Bacteroidia; order Bacteroidales; family VadinHA17; genus UBA9300. Next base: position 9,070 of record JAWLEO010000047.1, read on the forward strand.
TATGATAAAAAATTCATCAGTTTCATTGATAATTCTATGATTAAAGTCTTCGGTAGGAGGAGATGACATATCTGCATTGGTAAATTCAGACCCCATAAAGCTTTTACCTTTTTCAGAGCTTACAATCCTTCGGGTGCGATTAAGGGCAGGCAGGTATATCCACATGTCATCCTGTCCCTTCTCATAGTCATATATCAGCATGGTGGTTCCTTCAACATCGGCAGGGGAGAGGAACTTAATAAATCGTTTTTCTGTACCGTCATCATAACTTTTTGAAGCAGTGATATTAGATCGTTCTCTGACTCTTCCCTTCGAATCAATAATATTTAGCGAGGCCACGGCCTCAAAAGATTCTACTTTCATAACATCACGGCTCTGATCCATTATCTCTTCGGCGGTTTCCTGTGCCGTCAAAGCCAGGGGCAAGGCTATAAGTAACGACAGTACTATTGCTTTTTTCATATTCTTTTTTCTTATATATTTCTTATTATTTGTTTTATACTCAACGAATGAAGGTTTAAACACCAGGAGGATTGATGGTATAACAAAAAGAGCACTTATAAGACAAACCCCAATACTTATGAGCACCAGGTAACCAAAGAAGCGTATTGATGTGAAGCCGGAAAAAACAAGTACAGAGAATCCCACCATTACACTTAATGCATTATATACTATTCCCCTGCCGGTTGTAGTAAGTGTCTTTTTTATTGACTCTGCGTGATTTGAAAATACAAGTTCCGATTTATAGCGCCAGAGGAGGTGTATTGTATAGTCAACGCCCACCCCAATCATTATTGAAGACAGAAGGGCAGTTGCAGGGTCAAGCGCTATGCTTGTAATCCCCATGAATCCCAGCAAGAAAATAACCGACACTAAAATTGGTATTGTGGATATTAAACCGCCCTTAAGCGATCTGAAGATAATAGAAAGTAATACAAGAACTATGAGTATTGCGAAAATCAATGAATTGACCTGGCCCGTTACAATTTTATCGGAGAATTGAAGCATTATATATGCATAGCCTCCCACAGTGATGTCAATATTATCTCTCTCAGCCAGCGAGTATACTTTATCAAGAGCCTTCCTCACAAGCCTTGTCTCAGGGTCTTCGAACCTCACCATCAAATGTGCCTTTGAATAATTGAAATCCACTAAACGGTCAAAATCTTCGGGATCACCGCTCATGTTATATATTTCCAGTATCTGTGCAACGGCCTGCCTGCTATCGGGTATACGGTCATAACCTTCTTCATTCTTGTCATAAAGAGCTTTGGTCATTTCCTTCAATACCGTGGCAATTGAATATGAATCACCCACGCCATCCATTGTCTTCAGTTCACCGGTCCAGTTATCCATAGCTTTCAATAGATCCGGGTCTTTTATATCACCCTCAAGCATTACTGATATACTCTGTGACCCGCCGAAATTCTTGTTTATCAGTGTAGAAGCTTGCTTAACGGGATGCTTTTTAGGGAAGAAATTTTCCTGGTTGCCGTCAACCCGAATCAATAATATACCTGCGGCAAAGACAAAAGTTAACAGAGCTGATATTACGAGTATGCGACGAGGTTTTGATATTACAATATTTGCCATCTTACTAAGAGACCGGTCGAGTAGCGATCCTGATATTTTTTCTCCTCCCACAAGAGGCTTTGATTTTGGAAGTAGAGACAGCCAGGCGGGCAGAAAGAATATGGTAAGCAGTACTGCCAGTGCTATACCTGCAGAGGCAAGGACACCAACATGCCTTGCGGGTATGATGGCATGTGCCAGCAAGCCAAGTATGCCGGCAATAGTAGTAAGTCCTGTGAATATTACCGGTAACCTGAGTTTCCTGACCATGGTACGCACTATGGATTCATGGCTGTCGTGATGGTTATCTGATATAAGCTCCTGGTATTTGGCTATCATATGAATACCGTAGTCATTCGCCACAGCGATGAGCATAATGGGCACAATAAGACTTAATATTGACAGTTTCCATCCAAGGAGGGGGGCAAGTCCCATGGCAAATGCTATTGACAGAACAACAATTGAAAAAGGTAATACCATGCCACGCCATTCCCTGAAAGCAAGCCAGAGGAAGCCAAGCATTATAAGTAAGGCAAGTGGAACGAGTATTAAACCGTCTCGTTTGACATCTTTCATGATAGCCTCCCGGATATATGGCAAGCCACCATAGTAAACTTCTGCCGATCCCGGGTTGGCATTTACTATTGAATCAATATCCTTAAGTGTGATATTTTCATCAATCTCCTTGGAAATGGTTGCAGCTATGGTCGACATCTCAAAATCTTCAGAAACCACAGTTCCCATAGCCAGAGGATTGCTTTTCAGCTGGTCCTTGAGTACCTCAATATCCTTCTCATTCTCCGGAAATCTCCTGACGGCCGGGTCAACAATCATCATTCCCTGTTTTCCATAAATGCGTCTTGTATTAAAAAGTGAAATTATATTATCAATTGATTTGAGCTTTTCCAGTTGCCTGCTGGTGGCTCTGATCCTTTTCAGGTTCGATGGTGTAAGAATACAGCTGTCTTTATATACGATCATTATCATATCTTGAAGACCGAATTCCTGCTCTATGATATCTGTATTGATACGGGATTCCATATCAGCAGGAATGTAATTTCGTATGTCAGGATCCGTTTTCATTTTCGGGAGCATGAAAAGGCCTCCAAGTCCTATTACAAGCGAAATGGCTATTACCAGATACCTGTGTTTTATTAGCAGCTTTGTCATTTTTTTGTTATTAGAAATCTATTCTTACTCCACCATAAACTGAATTAAGCCTGTCGTTAATCATATCAAAAAGTGAATTATTGACCCCGTTATATATTTCAGCACCTGCAATTAGTTCAATATTATCAGTAGGTTTTATCTTTAAAACCGGGTTAATCATATATTCCTCTGCAGTGATATTGTATAATATATTTACTAACGGACTGAGAATTGCCAGTCCTTTTTCATAAGTCAGGCTGAGGCCTGCAAAATGATTATATTCATCAAGCTGGTAGTTATAAAGCCTGTTGAAAGCGCCTATCTGCTGCCTTGTGTATTCTATAATCTGTTGAGGCGGCAGGGTGCCAATATCCGAAAATGATGATTCATCGGGTAATGCAGGATCAAAAGCCGGTGCTTCATAATCAATAAGGTATTTACCACTGTATTCAATAAGTACCTGAAGATCACCAAAGAAATGTTCAAACCCTCCAGCCCAGCGTATTTCTGGAAGCATTACATGTTCTTCCTGCCTGTAATCAGCATCCGGATTAGACCAGATAGCTTCCGAACGTATTATATTATTGCCAAGTGTGAATTCAATACCGGCCGAAAGAGTTTTTGTTTTAAATGAACGTTTTTCAAGGGAAACCATTGATCCATTATTTCCGGCTATCGTGAGAGTATCGAGTCCAAGACCGGGTAAAGCATTATATCCATCGAAATAAGCGATGCTGGCACTGAAGTTTCTCAGGAAAAATTCTGCCCGCAAGCCATAGGACAATGACCCGCTTCCATTAAATGTATGTTCTTTGATCTCAATTATTTCAGGCATATCCATAAATTCAGTATAAAGTACCGATGGCCTGAACCGGGGAATTAGTATTGCCATTAAGGAAACATCATTAAGCGAGCTTAAATTGAGATTTAATGAAATATTACCCAGATCTCTGTCTGCTGGATCAAATGACCTGTAAAGGTCGTTACGAGGGCTAATGACATCTTGCAGCCGGAAAAAATCCATACTGCTCCATTTGTTTATCTGCTTGCCAGCTTTTAGTTCAGTAATCGGGGTATACCATGCTGCCCAGGCCTCGCGTAAGACAGGTTCACTGACAATCTTTCTGTATTCTGAAGCATACCTGTATCTAAAATCAGCGTATGCTTTATAATGAGTACCATCACCGGCCTCGGCATGTAAGCTTAAATCAGCAAATGATACCGGAACACCGAGCGATTTTTCAAGATTATTCAGATACATGCCACTCCTGATAAATCCCCCCAGTTTATAATCCTCGCCGGAAACATCATCAAAAAGAGATTGTGAAAGTACCGGGTTTGGGAATATTATAAATGCTATGGTGAAAATTGCCAGACCGGTCCTCATTTCTCAAGTATTTACTTTACAAAGAAAGGGACTGCTGGCCTTTCCTTCGCCCGATCCGCATATATCAAACCACTTTCTCCAAAATTAGGGGTGTGAACCGCTGATCATGAACCCTCATGCTTCAGTTTTTCAAGGTATTGGGTGGGCGTGAGATGGGTGATATTTTTGAAGATCGTATTAAAAGTGGACTTGGAATTGAAACCTGAGTCATATGCTATTGCAAGAATTGTATAATTTTTATTTGCAGGATCCTTCATTCTCTTTATTACTTCTCTGACTCTATATTCATTGATAAAAGTGAAAAAATTACGGCCATATATATCATTCAATACCTGTGTTATATGATGACGTGAAATACCCGTCTGCAGAGATAGGTCGTATATAGATAGATCCCTGTCAAGGTAGGGTTTCTCTTTTTCCATATAATTTAAAATCTCATCCAGGTATTTCCTGGCCCGTGTTTCACTTAATCCACTGCGACTGTATTTTTTTGTTTTACTTTTCTTCTCGTCACCTGCACTCTTGCTTTCTTTTTTTTGCACGGATATTTTCAGGGTGGGATGTACGATTTCATCGGTCCCGATCAGGACATTGGCCAGTACAGGTTGTTTGATTGCATAGAAACCGTATACAAATGAAAAAATTGCAATGAACACAAAAACGGTATAATATGGATCAAAGGGAAGAAAATTGACGAATATATTAATCGCTCCCAGGATAAATAATACAAAATAAGCAGTGTAAAAGCTTATACTTAATATCTTGAGCCAGTTCAATGTAATCCTTCCGGAAGCATAGGACACCAGGTCTTTCAAATGTCGCTGGTGTTTGCTTATTGTTATAAAAGTCAGTGTACTATAAATCGTTATCGAGAGGAAAAAACAAACACCATATACTATACGTAAGGAGATATATTTATCAGATACAAAAAAGCCGGTAAGATCAGCAAAAACCTGGTCAGCCCTGAACACCACCGATACTATGAAAAATATCACGAAGGGAATGAAATGCAGGAAGCTTGCTATTTTAAATTTTTTACCGGGCTCTGTCATAAATTTTACATACAAAAATAAGATTGGTCCATATGTAAATGCCACAAAGGGAAAGGAATAAAAAGTAATGACATTGATCTTTATTACTGCAAAAATAAGATCGAAAAATATCATAAAGAGGAAGGCTGCCATAAGTCTGTCAGGTATGGATATCGGTTTTTTCGTTGCGATCAGTAAACCCGCAAAGAAAGTCTGTGAAATGGCAATGTATAATATCGGCTCTATTACTTCCATACTACTACTTTCACTGGAATGATGGATCATTCCAATATTCCATTTTAAAGATAATAATAAGTCAAGAATTTTTATTGTACATTTGGGTTTTGAATTTAAAATATAATATGATTGTCAAAATAGTGATAATTAAATTCTAAAATTTGAAAATTATAGTGAGATGAGCGTTCTTCTGAATAAAAACTCCAGAGTTGTCGTGCAAGGATTTACAGGCAGCGAAGGCACATTCCATGCGCAGCAAATGATAGAATACGGAACGAATATAGTGGGAGGTGTGACACCGGGGAAGGGAGGAAGCAAACATCTTGATCTTCCTGTTTATAACACTGTTAAAGATGCAGTTGAAAGCTCGGGTGCCGATGTTTCCGTAATATTTGTTCCTCCTGCTTTTGCCGCTGATGCGATAATGGAAGCTGCTGATGCTGGGATAGAGCTTATTGTTACTATTACTGAAGGCATCCCGGTTTCAGATATGGTACGTGTTAAGGAATTCATATCCAAACGTAAATGTCGCCTTATAGGCCCTAACTGTCCGGGTATTATTACTCCCGGTGAGGCTAAAGTAGGAATTATGCCGGGGTTTATCCACAGGAAAGGGACTGTAGGTATAATAAGCAGGTCAGGAACGCTGACATACGAAGCAGTTGACCAGGTAAGCCGACTGGGCATGGGTCAATCGACCTGTATAGGTATTGGTGGTGATCCTATCGTTGGAACCACAATTCTTGATGCAGTTAAGCTTATGATGGAGGATGATGATACCGAAGCCATTATTATTATCGGTGAAATAGGAGGCAATATGGAATCAGATGCAGCGAACTGGATAAAAGAGAATAAAGCCAAGCCCGTAATCGGATTCATTGCCGGGAAGACAGCTCCCAAGGGAAAGCGCATGGGACATGCGGGTGCAATTATAGGTGGAAAGGCAGATACTGCAGCTGCAAAAATGAAGATAATGAAGGAATGTGGTATTGAAGTAGTCGAATCGCCTGCTGACATAGGTAAAACAGTCGCCGAAGCCTTAAAGAAAGGCTGATTTTACTTTTTACTTCTACGTTAAAAAGCAAATCTTTTTATATTTCAATAACTAATACATTATAAAAATGGGTCTTTTAGAAGGTAAAACAGTTCTTATAACAGGAGCATCAAGAGGAATAGGTAAAGCAATGGCCTTAAAGTTTGCTTCCGAAGGGGCAAATATTGCAATGACCAACATAATTGAGGATGCAGAATTCACCGAAGCATCTGATGAATGCGAAAAGCTTGGGGCTAAAGTAAAGCGATATGTATCAAATGTTGCTGACTATAATGATTCGCACCGTGTTGCTGAAGAGGTTATAAAAGATTTTGGTTCAATAGATGTTTTGGTTAACAATGCAGGCATAACCAAGGACACCCTGTTAATGATAATGACTGAAGATCAATGGGACCGGGTCCTTGAAGTAAACCTTAAAGGTGTATTTAACCTTACAAGGGCAGTGGTTAAACCTATGATGAAGCAGAGGAATGGATCTATAATTAACATGAGTTCGGTTGTGGGTATATCCGGCAATGCAGGTCAGACTAATTATTCAGCTTCAAAAGCAGGTATTATAGGATTTACCAAAAGCGTAGCAAGGGAGATAGGATCAAGAAACATAAGATGCAATGCTATCGCCCCGGGTTTTATACTTACTGAAATGACAGAACAACTTAAGGATGAAGTTAAAAAGGAGTGGATCGATAAAATACCTCTCAAAAGGGGAGGGACACCTGACGACGTGGCAAATGCAGCATTATTTCTCGCTTCCGACATGTCTGATTATATTTCAGGTCAGGTCATCCAGGTATGCGGTGGGATGCTCACCTGAGTGCTCAGTGCGTTTATGCAAACTTCATCACTTATGAGGAATCCAGCAAATTGTTGAAAAGTATATTAAAAGACGGCTTCGTGGTATTGTTTAATCAAAAAAAATTTAGATATTTGCATTAGAAAACATTCTTATAGAAAGCAGGGCGCGTACAGCACGAGGAAATGCAGCGAGACATTTTTATTCCACATTTTTTCTTCCAATCCTCGGCGCCCTGTTTTTTTTATATAATATAGACTATGTATAACGTCTTTTTCTTTCTTATCGTAGCTATTATAATTATCGGGCATCTATCAGGACTCTACCTTGATTATCTTAATAACAAGATGTGGTCTGACACTGTTCCCGAGAAGCTAAGAGGTATTATTGATAAAGACAGGTACAAGACTTCACAAAGTTACTACCGGATAAATAATAAATTCAGCAACATAAGCTCCTCCTTTTTTCTTGTGATCATACTTGTCATGATATTTCTTGGTGGATTTGCATGGATCGACCAGCTGGCCAGGTCAATAACAGAAAACAGGATACTGGTATGTATTATTTTTTTCGGAATTATCGGCCTGGCTTCTGATCTATTAAGCCTGCCCTTTTCATGGTATGATACTTTTAAAATTGAAGAAAAATTTGGTTTTAATAAGACTAGCAAGGCAACCTTCATCCTTGATCACATTAAAAGTTGGTTGCTGGCGATAATCTTAGGTGCACCAGTCCTGGCACTTATCACCTGGATATATTATTCAGCCGGGGAAATGTTCTGGATATATATATGGGTGGTTATCACCCTGTTTTCGCTTTTTATGAATATGTTCTATTCTGAGCTAATCGTTCCTATCTTCAACAAACAAAAGCCACTTGAGGAAGGTGAACTCAGGACAGAGATAGAGAAAATGGCAGCAGAAGCAGGGTTCAGACTTTCGAATATTTATACTATCGATGGCTCACGTCGAAGCACCAAGGCAAATGCATATTTTGCCGGGCTTGGTCCAAAAAAACGTATTGTGCTCTTTGACACACTAATAGACGATCTCAGTGTTGAGGAGATTACAGCCGTACTGGCACATGAAATAGGGCATTATAAAAAGAAGCACTCTCTAACAATGTTGCTATACGGTATATTACAAACAGGTATTATGCTATATATATTTTCATTACTTGCTAATAATGAAAAACTTACTATCGCCATGGGTGCTGAAATACCATCTTTCCATATAAGCCTGCTGGCATTTGTACTGATTTACAGTCCTGTCTCAAGAGTTATAAGCTTGTTTATGAATTATCTATCACGGAAACATGAATACGAGGCCGATGTTTATGCAAAAAATATATACGACGGTAAATACCTTTTATCGGCCCTGAAAAAGTTATCCCTTAAAAACCTTAGTAATCTCAACCCCCATCCTGCATATGTCTTTGTCCATTATTCTCATCCCCCGCTTCTGAAGAGAATTGATAATATCGAGAGTAAGACCTGATAAGAGCTTCATAGATCACGGTCAATGTAGCGGATTAAAACTTGAACATTGCAGGCCATCAATTGTTTATACCATTAAGAAATAACATAATCCAACTGAATTTCTTATATTTGGTCTAATAAAATAATTAAAAACCGCATATCATGATTTATCAAAATCGTAACTCACGAAGAGAATTTCTAAAGAAAATGGCTGCGGCAGCTGCAGTCGCAACTGTCGCCAACCCTGTAAAACTATTATCGGGCTGCACAACGGTCGAAAAAGCTTATCAAATGCCCCTCAGGCCTTTAGGTAAAACAGGACATATGGTTGGAATATACAGCCTTGGTGGACAGGCAACAATAGAAACTCCGGGAAAAGAGGACCTCGCTGTTGAAATAGTGAATAAGGCTATTGATTTGGGTATCAACTATATAGACACAGCTGCAGCATATGGTAGATCAACCGAAACCATTCCCAGGTCAGAAGCAATGGGAATCAGCGAACGTAATATAGGCAGGGTGCTTAAGACAAGAAGGGAGGAGGTCTTTCTTGCCTCAAAAACCCATGATCGTTCATATGACGGCTCAATGCGATTACTCGAGCAAAGCCTTAAAAATCTCCAGACGGATTATCTCGACCTCTGGCAGGTGCACAACCTCCGGGCAAGTGAAAAAGCAAATATAGATAAGTATTTTGCTGACGACGGTGTGATAAAGGCAATGGAAAAAGCCAGGGAAGAAGGAATGGTGAAGAATGTAGGGATAACCGGCCATGAAGAGCCCGAGATTCTAAAAATGATGGCGGAAAGATATGATTTCGATAATGTTCTGGTAGCAATCAATGCAGCTGATAAACACTATAATTCGATGATTGAAAAGTTTCTGCCCGTGGCTGTGGAAAAGGAAATGGGTATTGTTGGAATGAAAATACCAGCCAGGGACAGGATATTCGACTTCGGTGGCATAATTACAATGAAAGAAGCGATGGACTACGTAATGTCACTGCCAGTTAGTACCATAGTTATTGGCATTGACGAGATAGCCGAGCTTGAGGAGAATATGCAGATAGCCAGTGAGTTCAAGCAGTTATCAGCCGATGAGATGTTAGCTATCGAAGATAAGGTAAAACCTCATTATGAACACATACAATTTTTCAAAGACGGAATAGGGGAATGGCCAGCGAGCTGGTAAGTATTAATGATGAGTTTGAAAGGTTTGAGCGTTTGAATGTTTGAAATAATAAATTTATTTGATCAAACTTTCAAACTTCCAGCCTAATCAAACAATATAACCTCAATATCCGAAGAAAAAAAATTAGCTTAAATTTGGAACCTGAATGCGGGAGTAGCTCAGGGGTAGAGCATCAGCTTCCCAAGCTGAGGGTCGCGGGTTCGAATCCCGTTTCCCGCTCTAATTTGAGTTTGAAAGTTTGATTGTCTGCCTACCTGCAGGCAGGTTTGAGCGTTTGAATTGAGTTAATCACTGATTCACACCGAATAGCCCAATTATTCTTTATTTTTTTAAAAACAATTATTAGCCAGGATCAGTTAAAGATTTGTATGATTTTTGTAAGAAAATAGTTGCCAAATCTTTAGAAATGAGAAAAGCAGTATCTATTTTTATTATTGCCCTGATTACCTTTGCCTGTGAAAAGGACTATACTCCTTTTATTGAAAACGGGGGTATTCCATTATTAAGCAAAATCATGGTTGATGGTGAATTATTCTATGAGTACTCATACAATGAGGCAAACCTGGTGACTGAAGAAAAGCACCAACACCATTATACCAGGCACTACTATAATAACAGCAAGCAGCTGGTACGATCTGATTATTATGTTGATCCAGACATGTTCAGCAGCACTATGCCTGCAATGAAGCGGGAGGAGTGGGTTAACCCCTGGAACACGGAAAAAAGCCTCACCACAACATTTGACTATGACAGTGGAGGTCAATTAATCCGAAAAACATATGACCGTCCTTCTGTAAGCCATTCCGAATTTTCAGAATATACCTGGGAGAATAACCGAATAAGCAGGAGAAGGTTGTATTGGAATAATGAACTGTCTGGTTATATCGAATATGAATATGATAATAATGGAAACCTGGTTAACGAAGAGAAATACATGCTGGGACAGGATGGAAATACGACTGTATGGACAAGTACTGAATATGAATTTGATAATATGAATAATCCCTATCAATCATTTGAGCACTTGATGAGCCCGGGGAAATATATGAATCGTAATAACATCCTTAAAGAAAAATATACGGTGCACATCGATACGGGGATCGATGACGTTTCAGTTATAGAATATTCCTATGAATATGATATGAAGGGATATCCTGTAATGGTCAATGGTAACATTGAATACATTTATAAGTAAGTTTTAAAATGAAAGAGACTGAATCAATCATTTCAGCCAGGGTTTAAAGAATCCGCCATATTCCATTCCGCAAAAAATTGTTTTAAAAATCCTTCCATATACCTGTGCCTCTCTTCAGCCAGGTTTTTACCTGTTTCAGTATTCATCATATCCTTTAGTTTAAGCAGCTTTTCATAGAAGTGGTTTATTGTAGATGAATCTGAGCTTTCATACTCAGCAGGCGTCTTATAAGTTTTAGGCTTGATGCCGGGTTTGTATATCTCATGCCCCTTGAATCCACCATAGTTAAAGGCCCTGGCTATGCCAATTGCTCCCATGGCATCGAGGCGATCGGCATCCTGTACAATATCCAGTTCAGGCCTATGCTCACATTCAGGTCCAAAACTGCTCTTAAACGATATATGATCGACTATGTAAATAAGCTTGTCTATCTGATTTCCTTCAAGCCCCAAATCGACTAAAAAGTCTCGCAGATCATGATTGATGCCGGCAAATTGAATTTTGTAATCCCCTATATCGTGCAGAAGGGAGCCCATCTCAATAATAAATGGATCACCTTTCTTTTCAATTGAGAAAATATACATGGCGTTATTCCTGACCCTGTAAATATGCCACCAGTTATGACCGGACTCTACACCCGATAGGCAGGCCTTTACAAACTTTTCCGTTTGTACTAATAAATCCCTGTACATAATTTATTGTCTATTTTTAGAAACTGAACATACAAAAAAATATCTTTGCATAATAAGGAATGTTAATTCAACAATATGAGAAATGCAAGCAGAAATAATATCAATAGGCGACGAGATACTCATTGGAATGACTGTTGATTCTAATGCCGCATGGATGGGAAGCCAGCTAACAAATATCGGTATCGAGGTGTATCAAATGACTTCTATATCTGATGAGAGGGAACATATACTTAAAGTAATAGATGAATCACTTGGGCGATCTGACCTCGTTCTGGTTACAGGAGGACTGGGTCCGACAAGCGATGATATTACCAAAAAGACCTTGAGTGATTATTTCAATACAAGGCTGGTGGAGGATAAGGATGTACTGGAAAATATCAGGGAGTTTATTAAAAGCAGGGGACTCCAGATGAATGAAAATAATGTCAGGCAGGCTGAGGTACCTGAAGCCTGCAGGGTGTTGCCAAATAAACTGGGTACAGCGCCCGGAATGTGGTTTGAAAAAGATGGCAAGGTCCTTGTTTCAATGCCTGGTGTTCCTTATGAGATGAAGTATATTATGGAAGAACATGTAATCCCGGGTATTGAGGAACATTTTAGCAGGCCCAACATCAGGTACAGGCTGGTAATGACTTTCGGCACTTTCGAGGCACACCTTGCAGAAATACTAGAGGATTTTGAGAGTGAATTACCTGATAATGTTCGAATAGCATATCTTCCAACCTCAGGTATTATTAAGTTGAGACTCACCGGAAGGGGTGAGGATAAGGAAGAAATCGACAGGCTACTCTCTTCCCAGATTGAAAAACTGTACAACATAGTACCTGAGTATATTTATGGTCTCGACGGTATTACACTTGAAGAAGCACTTGGAAATTTGCTCCGGGATGAGGGCTTGACGGTAAGCACTGCTGAGAGTTGTACCGGCGGACATCTGTCGGCTATGATAACATCTGTGTCGGGCAGCTCAGACTATTTCACCGGTTCTGTGATTGCCTATGATAACAGGATAAAAAAGGAGATGCTTGCTGTATCTGAAAAAACGCTTGCACAGCATGGTGCTGTAAGCAGGGAAACAGCATTGGAAATGGCTAAAGGCATCAAGAAAAGATATAAAACTGATTACGGCATTTCAACAACAGGTATTGCAGGCCCTGAAGGCGGCACTGAAGAGAAACCTGTTGGCCTGGTATGGGTGGCAGTAAGCTCTGAAAATGGCGATTATGCAGAAAAACACAATTTTGCCTTCAGCCGGACGAATAATATCCGCAGGGCCTCACTGGCTGCAATGAACCTTTTACGAAAGGCGGTTAATATGCAAATAGGCTAAGGCTAAGGCTAAGGCTAAGGCTAAGGCTAAGGCTCCACCTTCGCTGGCGCGGATCTCCCGATCCGTGCCAAGCTACGGCGGACGCG
>JAWLEO010000048.1:0-21984 GCA_041686075.1 Bacteroidales bacterium
AAAGCTTAAAATCGAGAGCCAGGAAATGAAAAATCCGGCAAGGATAGTAGTTACTTAACCGGATTTTTTGAAATCTTGTCTATTTTGCGAATATCCCTATTTATCTGAAAGTCACACAAGTTCTTTTAGTTAGCTACCTGAATATTGTAAAAATTAGGAGATTTAAACTTAAAAAATATCAAATATAACCTCAAACACACATTTGTGCCTCTCCCTTAACCCATTTAGGCACTTTCACAAAATGACATAATTACATTTGTCCGTATTATCCTGTAAATGAGATGTAGATACTCATATATAATTATTTGATGGCAATACTCAACAAAAGCCGCTGGGAATAATCCAGTTGTCCATTTGCAAGGTGGGTGCCAAAGTTGATTTTCAGATTGATGTTATCTTTCATGAACGGCATTACATAAAGATCGAGACGACCATAGTTGTTAAGAATGTAAAAGGGATCACCGAATAAGAATTTATGTCCTTCCCCACTATAATAGAGGACATCTATCCCAAGCATCCTGTACCTTGCTGATACCTGGCCCAGGAAACCTACATGGGCCTGCCACCCGGACCCTAACTCTCTGATCCTATCCAGAGAGACCAGGCTGCCAGCCTTCAGTACCAGGGTGTCAAACAAACAGTATCTTGAGAAGTTCAGCCCCAGGCTGACATTGATCCCCCCATTGTCACGAAGGTGAAAATCGGGGTCGGGAATACCATTTTTTGAGAGGTGGGCCATCATTATGTGGTTTTCCATAAAAAAGACACCATGCCGTAATCTGCCAGACAAGCCGAAAACAAACTGCTCGTGGCGATCATCAGTCTTGCGTCTGATCCAATCGATGAATATCCCCTGATGCCAGTTGTTACCGGTATAGCTGGCATAAATGCCCTGGACATTGGGCTGGAAATAATCCAGCGAGTCGGAGAGAAATGCCAGGGGATATTCGAGAATGTCCCTTCTCTGAAAGGATCCTATCAGGAATAAGATCTTTTTACTGCCGTACTGATAATACATCGTCACATCAGGGAGATGTGCATCCGTGTCATGCCCGAATTCATACAGGTAATTCAGCCCTACCCTGAAGCTATGGTGTTCTCTCAGATCAGCCCCGATCTCACCCCATGCACGTGATCCAAAGAAGGTCTGCGCATTGTTGATGCTATAATATTCGCGGTTGTCTAGAAAGCCATCAAAGCCGGCATTCCAGCCGAACGACTGGGCGAATGCACTGGCTTTTGATAGTAAAAGGAGTACAAGAACAAATTGTATCAACCGCATAAAACGATCCGGTTAGATTCAGCAGGTACAAATATAACGAACTTTTGGAAAAGAATTTCAGAGCAATCAAAACAGGATTCGGATAATTCCAGGGGATTACTCGCTCCTTTCAGTCGCTCGTGATCCCCTGTGGAGGGTAGCTTCAGAGCAATCAAAACAAGCCTACGGCTTTTATATTTAAAGACCACTTTCCTTACATAAATAAATTTATGACGGAAAGCGGTCTCAAAATAAAAATCCCGCTAATGCGGGATTTGTTTTGATTGCTCTGGCGGAGAGAGGGGGATTCGAACCCCCGGTACCCTTTTTAGAGTACGCTGGTTTAGCAAACCAGTGGTTTAAGCCACTCACCCATCTCTCCAAGGCTCGCCTGCTTAATTTTTGGCGTGACAAAAATAGGAAAAACTATGCTATTCGACAAAGTGTTTATTATTAATTATAGTTAATCGATCCAGACTCTTTATCAGTTATGATGACTGATGGCTGCGGTGGATAATGTAAGCCTTAGACTGAGTCGAGTCGAAAATATATCCCAGTTCAACAATTCAACAATTTAACACTTCAACATACTAAGGTAATATTCCTATTTTTGCATTAGACATAAACATTATATGGCACGCAGGAAAAAACCATTGCTTGAAAATGTTGAAATAACCTCCATTGGGGCTGAAGGCAAAGCCCTTGGCAGAGTCGATGAAAAGGTTGTGTTTGTACCCATGCTTGTGCCTGGCGATATAGTTGATGTCCAGGTGACACGAAAGAGGAAGAATTATATGGAAGGCTACGTGGTGAAACACCATAGGTATTCAAGCATGAGGAGGGAAGCCCGCTGCAGTCATTTCGGCATATGCGGCGGCTGTAAATGGCAGCACCTGCCATACGAAAAGCAACTTGAGTTTAAACAGCAGCAGGTAAAAGACAATTTTGAGCGAATAGGGAAGTTCAATTTCCCAGCTATAAGGCCTATTATAGGTTCTGAGAATGAGTACTTTTATCGTAATAAGCTTGAGTTCACTTTCTCAACCAGGCGGTGGCTGACTGAGGATGAAATTGGTTCAGGCGATGAGATAAGCAACAGGAATGCCCTGGGATTTCACGTGCCGGGGATGTTCGACAGGGTTGTGGATATTGATAAATGTTACCTGCAGAATGATGTTTCAAATAAAATTAGAAACGGCATTAGAAAGTTTGCCCATGCGCACGAGGTCGATTTTTATGATTCAAAGGAGCATAAGGGCTTCCTGCGAACACTGGTTATAAGAACAACAACTGAGGGTCAGATTATGGTTATTCTTATAATGGCTCATGAAGACAGAAAAAGGAGGGATGCTGTGATGACATATATACGTGACGGTTTTCCTGAAATAACATCATTGATGTATGTTATAAATCCCAAACTGAATGATAGTTACCTTGACCTGGATGTAAAACTTTTTTCCGGTGAGGATTATATTATTGAAAGGATGGGAGAACTGAACTTCAAAATAGGTCCCAAGTCTTTCTTCCAGACAAATACTCAACAGGCTCACAGGCTCTATTCTGTAGCCGGTGATTTTGCCGGCCTGACCGGGAGGGAAACCGTATATGATCTTTATACTGGTACGGGTACCATAGCTAATTTTCTTGCAGGTAAAAGCAAAAAAGTAATAGGATTGGAATCTGTGCCCGAAGCTATAAATGATGCAAGGATCAATTCAGAGATAAATGGCATAAAAAATACCCGTTTCTTCGTTGGTGATATGAAAGACATGTTAAACAGGGATTTTTTTAATGAGCACGGTGACCCCGATGTCATTATTACTGACCCTCCCAGAACGGGCATGCATCGCTCGGCGGTGGAAGCCATTCTTGAGGCAGGACCCGGGAGAATTGTGTATGTTAGCTGTAACCCTGCTACACAGGCCAGGGATATTTCGATGATGGCCGAAAATTACGAAGTAGTAACAGTTCAGCCTGTGGATATGTTTCCGCAGACTCATCATGTGGAGAATGTGGCTCTGTTAAGACAAAAGTAAAGGCTAAGGCTAAGGCTAAGGCTAAGGATTGCCGGGTAAATAACTATCAACACCCAGTATTCCAACAAAATGTCTCATCGCTCATCCCTGACGCTCCTTTCAGTCGGTCAGGGACTCCGTCTCGCATATCATCTTTCCCTCTCCCTTACTAAATACACCCTGCCAGTTCATAAATAATAAATAATAATTAATACTTTCTTAAATCTTACATCTTTCCTCTCCGGCGGACTTTACTGCTTATCTTTTCACCCGGGTGATCATTACTGAAGTCAAACCAGTATTGCCTTATAGTTCCTTTAATATCCCTGTGCAGCACCAGCAGTCCTATCAGGTTAGGTATTGTCATAAGGGCGATGGTAATATATGATAATGACCATATGATCGTAGTATCTGTAAATGATGCTATAAAGAACATTATAACATAGACAATACGATAGTATAAGACCGATTTCGGGCCCAGGAGATAAGTAAGGGCCCTATCCCCGTAGTATGACCATGAAATAGCGGTCGAAAAGGCAAATAGAAGCAGGCCTATGGATACAATATATTGTCCCCAGGGTCCAAAGAACCCTTTTTCAAAGGCTTTGGCCGTCAGTGGAGCACTGTGCATAAGCGACTTCCCTTCAATTACTAATTGCTCTGACGATGTTTTACCGAACAGTCCTTTTATCCTTTCTCCATATGTTGGTTTATCTTCTTCAGCAATAGCAAGTTTGCCATCATCAATTTCCAGTGTTCCGCTGTATGCTTGATCACCCCGGAGGAACCTGAAATCCTCGGCAAGCGACTCGGCATGGAGCAGGGTTATTCCCGGAGTTATAAGCTTGCCATCTTCAATTGTTATTGTGCCTTCATAAGGATCAAGTTTTGGCAGGTTTTCTTTATTACTTATATGATCGCTCAGTATTTTTCTTCCTTCCTCTGTTTTGTCGGTGTACTCACCGACCACAAACTCCGTGTCGGCATTCTGGAACTGGTTAACGTGTTTCTGGTTCCAGGCACCTGACGACAGCAATACCAGGCCTGTAAGTGTGCATATACATATTGTATCGATAAAAGGCTCAAGAATTGCAACCATGCCCTCAGATACCGGTTCCGGAGCCCTGGCAGCCGAGTGGGCTATTGGTGCTGAACCCTGTCCGGCTTCATTTGAAAATAGTCCCCGGTTTACACCACGGTTTATTGTCCACGATAGTGAAGCCCCGAGAAAACCACCTGTTGCAGCTGTACCGGTGAAGGCGTCACCAAAAATAGCCACAAAGGAAGGAATGATCTGGTCATAATTTTTGAAAATAACGGCCAGTGCGCCGATTAGATAAATAAGAGCCATGGCGGGAACAAGGGTTGATGTTACCTTGGCAATCCTTTTTATGCCGCCAATAATTACAAGAGCCAATAGAATAGCCAGTATAAAACCCGTTATTATATGATTGACACCAAATGTGGCGAATACTGAGTTCGATATACTGTTTATCTGGGGCAGGCTTCCCGTACCGAAGGAACTGAGCACAGTAGCTACGGCAAAGAAGCCACCCATAACAGCACCAATCTTAATTATTTTGCCATTGCGGAGGTTGATATTCAGTTTTTTCTTCATGTAATACATAGGGCCTCCTGATACCCTGCCGTTAGGCAGGATATCCCGGTGTTTATGAGATATCGATACTTCCACAAACTTGGTACACATGCCTATCATTGCTGTGACAAGCATCCAGAAGAGTGCTGCAGGCCCTCCAAGGTGGATGGCAAGGGCTACACCCGCAATATTTCCTGTCCCCACCGTACCTGAAAGGGCAGTTGTCAAGGCCTGGAAATGACTGGTGTCACCAACATCCTTACTGTGGTCATATTTCCCCTTTACTATCCTGATAGCGTGCCTGAAATATCTTATCTGTGGAAAGCCCAGGTAGAAAGTAAAGAAGATACCGGTGCCCAGTAACAGGAATACAAACCAGGAATGTCCCCCGATATAGCTGTCAAGCATTATGAGAAAATCATTTGTCGCCTGCATTATGATGGATTTAGGTTTCTAATAATTCCAACAAATGTAATAATTATTGGCAAAGTTGAAAGTGACGGATTTATGCTGCATAATATAATACAGGGGTTGAGAGTAAGTTGAGAATAAGTTGAGAATAAGTTGAGAGTAAGTTGAGAGTAAGTTGAGAGTAAGTTGAGAGTAAGTTGAGAATAAGTTGAGAATAAGTTGAGAGTAAGTTGAGAGTAAGTTGAGAATAAGTTGAGAATAAGTTGAGAATAAGTTGAGAGTAAGTTGAGAGTAAGTTGAGAGTAAGTTGAGGAATAAAAATTGTAAGGGAAAAAATGGCCGCTGAACTTAGCGGCCATTAATCTTAGTAACCTGTTTTTATCAGTGTGATCTGCACTCAGGTGAATATTATGTGGGAACCCTCACCACCGGCCAATTCATAGAATTCACCCACTGTAAGTATGTCCGACACATGTTCTGTAAGGTCCTCTTTTTTAAGCTTGAACATATCCATAGCAAGCTTACAGGCATAGACCTTTCCACCGCCCGCTGTATAGAGGTCCAGGAATTCGTCGATAGGTGGCACATCCAGCTCATCCATTTGCTTGCGCATCATGCCCGAAACCATTGCTTCAACACCCGGTATTACACCCATAAGATTAGGCATGCGAGAGCCAAGTCCGGGTAGCCGCATGGCTGGGTTACCTATGACTGCCGTATGCGGCTTCTTCATCCATTTTTTTACAATTCCTTCAAGACCGAAGAAAGTGAAGAACAGATTAGCTTCAATCCCCTCCATCACTGCCCCGTTGCCCAGGACTAGTGCTGCGTAAATATCTTCAATATTGCCCTTGGCACAGATAATATTTACTTTCTTTATTGGATTTTTATTTTCATTCATAATCGTCATTTTAATGATTAGACACAACTTGCGGGTTTAGGTATACCTGCAATCTTTGTAGCTTTCTTAAGAGGTGCGCCGGGGAAAAGCTGGTAGAATGTTTTTACATCCACTATACCTGATTTGTTTATGCCCCTGATAGACAGAGCGTCACCCTTATCATTCTTTTGCCTCAGCATTTCCAGCACCTCAAAATGCTGGTCAGTAAGGTCAATGCCTTCTTCTTTTGCTATTTCAACTGCAATTTCTCTTGTCCATTGACCGGGATCAGTAAAATATCCCTCGTCATTCACATCTACAGTTTTTCCTGCGTAAGTTTTTGTTGCCATGTGTTTTATGTTTAATTGTTTAATTGCTTAATTGTTTAATTGTTGAGAATTTTTTTCGATTGAATTTATCTTTTTAAGGAGGGTCATTATAAAGCCCATTGATTTCTTTATCTCCGGTTTATTCATTTCCCTAAGTATTTTCCAAACAGAATATTCAGGTACCACTTCCTTGTCCATTTCCTTAAAAGTACCGGCTACCTGCGCCAGATTATTCAAAATGGATGGGTCGGCTATCGCTAACAATGTATCTGTAAGGTTGACAATATTGTCAGAAAGGTTTTCCAGGTCTTCCTTTGAGTATCTTGACATTATGGTATCAAAAGCAATTGTTACCTGGTTTAGTATCTCAAAATATCCCTTTCTGTCAAGTTCATTGAACTTATCTGTGGCATCTATGCCTACCTGCTTTATGATTGGTGAAAAATCTTTTATCAGATCATTAATGTTTTCCATGGTCCTGAAAAGCATATTTATATTGTTGATATTTCTCAGGAAATTCAATAAGAGGTGATTAATCTCCTCTCCATCAACCTCAATTCCTGCATTATCCAGGGTGCCTACCATTCCATTGAAGGCGTCTTTACTCACTATTGACAGGTCATCCACAAGATCAACCACTGTTTCCCTGTTTTGTTTCTGCAATGCTGTTTCTTCCAGGATTATATCCAGCTTTTCATTTATCCGGTCAATCTGTGTCTGTATATTATTCTCTTTCATAATAATGCGTTTTAATTAATCTATCCTTTTACCGGCCATGGTCATCTCCGTGTCTATAGGCATTTCCTTACCACGTAGTAATATATGCCAGTATACCCATCGGAACAGAAGTTTACCGTAATGATTCAAGCGACTTTGTTTGAGCAATCCGAGTGGACCAATACCGGGTAAGGGAAAGAATCCCGGCAAAGGTTCCGTGTCATAATTGAAATCTATAAGAGCACCCTTACTATGCCCTGTTTCAATAAAGCAATTCGAATGTCCGTCGTATGATCCTGTAAAAGGCCTGTTCTCTATATAGCATATCAGGTTTTCTTCAAGGATCTCAGCCATGAAATGTACAACTGAACCTGCCTTGGAAGTAGGAAAATTACCAGCATCACCTATTACAAAAATATTTTCATAAGCATTTGATTGCAATGTATGTTTATCTGCCGGAATGAAACCGAAATCGTCTCCGAGTCCACTCTTACTGATTACTTCATCACCATTGTGTAAGGGAATAGAAACAAGACAGTCAAACTTAATTTCCTTTCCTCCGAAATCAGTTATGGTTTGGTTTTTGTTGTCGACCTCACCAAGAAAATAATCTGTGACAAGATTAATATTCTTTTCTTCAAGCAGGCCACCGAGAAGCCTGGAAGCCCTTGGTTTAGTAAATGCCCCTGATAGGGGAGTTACATAAGTGATATTTACTCTGTCGCGCATTCCTCTTTCAGTAAAAAAGGCATCTGCATAAAAAGCAAATTCAAGTGGTGCAACCGGACATTTTATGGGATTGTCTGCTATGTTTATTACCAGTTCACCGCCCTCCCACGTCTTAAAAAAATTTGCGAGTGCAAGAGAACCCTCGATAGTGTAGAAATCAAAAATCTTCTTATGCCATAATTCATCTTTAAGCCCGGGTGTTTCTTCAGGATTTATCCTGCTGCCGGTTGCTACAATCAGAATATCATAAGGTATCAACTCACCGCTTTTAAAAAGTACCTTATTCTGTTCTGCCTCAATTTTTTCAATGCCCTGGTAAAGAATGTTCACCCCCGGTGGCATGAAGTTTTGTTTCGGCTTTATAACGTCTTCCCTCTTGTAATAACCAAACGGGATAAACAGGAAGCCCGGCTGGTAATAATGAACCTTGTTCTGGTCAATTACAGTTATCTTCCATTCATCGCGAGGTAATTCCTTGCGCATCTTATTGGCCATAATAGTACCACCTGTACCTGCCCCGAGAATTAATAATTTTTTCATATTCTTATATATATATATTTTAATATTTTTTGAATGGTACAAAAATACAATGCTTATATATATATAAATATATTGATATGTACTTTTGTTAACCTGATAACAGTGATATTTATCATGTTTTTGTAGATTCTTCATTAAAAATGGTAATAAAGGCATCGATCCCTGTTTATTCTCAGGGATAATTAGAATTTAATAGAAACTGCTTACGAGCATATTGTTAATTATCCCGATCTTATTTATTATTTCAAATGGAGTGTTTATTTTAGTCATATCTTTACAAGATCTTTTAACCAAATGACTATGACTATGAAAAAGAAAAGCTCCTTGAAGAGGACAAACTTTCTGGTAAGGCTTTATACCCCCAGGGTGAAGTGGCTCTATATGCTACGAGGAAAATAATTGAAGAATAAATCACCAGGTTTTCATTCAATCATAATTTGCTTACCTTTATTTATGCTTAGGGTACTTCGTTTTACTAATCAATCTCGGGAATTATGAAAAGAATCTCATTTTTATTTTTCTTTTTAGCCTGTGTTTTCTCAGTAAGGGCTCAGGTTATTTTCTACGAGCCCATGAGTGAAAGGCTTACAGGTTACAATATGGATGTTGAACTTGATCCTGAGGCAAAAACCGTTTCAGGTTCACTGGAAGCATACTGGGTTAACAATTCAAATAATAGTGTACCGGATATACAGATGCATATGTACCTCAATGCCTTCAGGAGCAATAAAACCACGTTTTACAGTGAAAGCAAGGGGTCGCCCGGTAGCAGGGAGATAGATTATGGATGGATAGAGATTAATAATATAATTAACCGTAGGGGAACTGATCTCAAAGAATACATGGAATACATTCAGCCGGATGATGGCAATCCCTATGATAAAACGGTCCTGCGCCTATTATTGCCCGAACCGGTGGCTCCCGGCGACACCGCTTTTCTATATATCGATTTCACATCAAAGCTCCCTTCCACTATAAGGCGAACAGGATTTACAGATGATTTCTTCTTTGTTGCACAATGGTTCCCGAAATTTGGGGTTTACGAGACAAAAGGAATGCGTTATGCAGAAGAAGCAGGATGGAATTGCCACCAGTTTCATGCACATTCTGAATTCTATGCCAACCACAGTGTTTATACGGTCAGGATAAAAGTACCCGGGGAATATATTGTCGGTAGCGGCGGACAGCTTATCAGTGAGGAAATAAACGATGAGGGATTTAAGATCCTCAATTATAGGGCTGAGGATATTGTTGATTTTGCATGGACAGCATGGCCGGAGTACAAGGAATACGAGGACCAGTGGGAACACGTTAAAATAAGATTTCTCTCACCACCGGGAAGGGAAGACCAGGTTGACAGGCAGTTCACTGCCGTAAAACATGCCCTGGAGTACCTGAATGAACATGTAGGGCCATATCCATGGCCTCACCTGACATTTGTAGATCCTCCCACCAAGGGATCAGGTGCGGGGGGAATGGAATATACAACACTCTTTACTACGGTAAGTGCACCCATGATGCCTGAATATATCCATATGCCCGAAATGGTTACCGTGCATGAATTCGGACATTCATACTTCATGGGCATCCTTGCCACAAATGAGTTTGAAGAACCATGGATGGACGAAGGAATTAACTCCTACTGGGAAGCAAGGATCATGGATCATTATTATGGCCCTGGGAAGGGAATAATAAGCCATGAGAACTTCTGGCTTTCAGACAAGGAAATGCAGCGCATGGGTTACGTTTATGCTGCAAACCGGAGCGTCGCTGATAATACTCCCTTTTCCTGGCAATACCCCCATGGTTCATACGGCATGCTTTCCTACCAGAAAGCCACAACATGGTTGCTGACAATGCAGGGGATAGTGGGAGAGGAGACCATGGACGAGATTTTCAGGACCTATTATAAGGAGTGGTCTTTTAGGCATCCTTCAACAAAAGATTTTATTAAAATCGCAAACCGGGTGGTGACCAGGATGCATGGAGATAAATACGGGGAAAACATGAACTGGTTTTTTGACCAGACTCTCTTTGGAACAGGGATATGCGATTATAAAGTTGCCGGTATATCCAACTATAAGGAAAGGTCATTCAGGGGAATGGTGAAAACAGATACTGCCGGAATGATTTTAGAGAGAGAAGATTTGGTAAACGATACGCTTTATACATGTATTGTTCGCCTGGAGAGACTCGGTGATGTTAAATTACCAATCGAAGTGAAAATATTTTTCGAAGATGGAACAGAAGTAATGGAATACTGGCATGGAAGGGGCAGATATAGGGATTATGAATATTCCAGACCAAGCAGAGTGGTCAAGGCTGTGATTGACCCCGAATATAAAATTCCAATGGATATAGATTATATTAATAACTCTTATACAATTAAACCTGACAAGGTTCCGCAAAAAAGAATAATTCGTAAATTATTGACATTCATGCAGTTTTTCACACATCTAATTTCATTATAAAAACAAGGCAGTATGAAATTCATTAAAGCATATACCTCGGGTGCGGTAAGAGCATTGCGTTCTATTAAAGCCCTCCTAATTATCTGGCTGTTTACTTTTTCAGTGCTTGCAGTTTTTTCGGTGCCACTGAAATCATATATAAGCAGCGCCCTTGGAGATACGACCTCAACGAGTTTATTAAAAGACGGATTCGATATTAGTTTTTTTATGAACCTGGGGGAGGCATTTGACCCGATGATGTCAGCTATCACTGGGGGAATATTGATAATAATACTGATATTTTTCTTCCTGTATGTCTTTTTTAGCGGGGGCTTGTTTGATTCATTGCTGGCAAATAAATGGTCCTATAAACCAGGCGACTTTTTCAGGTCCTCGGCGAGATACTTTCTTTCATACCTTATGGTGGTGATACTTGTAATGCTAATGACACTTATAGCAATGTTCCTCGTAATAGGTGTACCACTCATAATACAGAGAGCTGGATCAGCTGCTTCAGAAGCTGCAACCTTGAAGCTTATATCAATTCTTAGAATTATTGCACTATTAGTGCTGCCCATATTTCTGCTTGTGGCAGATTATTCGAGGGTATGGCTTGCTGCCAACAACCATTTCAAGGTATTTAAGGCCCTGGGCTATGGCTTCAAGGCCACCTTTAAATCTTTCTTTGGTTCCTATTTCTTCATGCTGACCATGATAATAGTGCAGGGCTTGTATCTTATGCTGGTAGTCAAATTATTGTCGGATTATACACCTGATACAGGCGGAGGGCTTTTCCTCCTCTTCCTTATATCACAGGTACTTTTCTTTATTAAGCTTTACCTGCGGGCACTTAGATACGGAGGCATAGCAGCACTGTACCAGATGTAAAGTATTAATTATGAAGTATTAATTATGAGTTATGAGCTTATTAATTCATAATTCATAATTCATAACTCATATTTTCTTTAGTTTCAGATAGTCGATGCCGGCCATATTGCCGGGCTTCGCCCTATCATCCCTTCCCTTTATTATCACCGTGAAGATGTTGTCACCTTCAATGAGCATATGTCTGCCGATAGATATCTCTACAACCTCTTCACCATCGGTATATCCGTTGAAAGTGCTTCCTGCCTCTTCAGCGTTCAGCTCAAAACCAATGATGCCGTAATCACGTGCTTTTGATAAGCGGGCAGTTACTTCATAGAGTCCTGTTTCAGGTATGATAAACCTTGTAAGCATTTTATCACCAACTGCCCCGTTTCTCCACCATAGCTGCCCTTTATTGCTCCAGCCCCAGCTTGTTATATATTGTGTTTCCGCAGAACCACTTCCCACCGACATTACTTCAAGGTATTCGCCTTCAATAATACCATTTTCATCCATTACGGGTTTTATTATGTCAGACCTTTTCCTTGGAACGACCCTGGAAACGGCTTCTTCATCAGGACTTATATTTATTTCTGCACCGGGGAAAATATAATAGTAACTGGTGAGGGCATAATTAATCACCGTAGGAGCCCAGTGCCACAGTTCAATGTTGGAGCCTATTTTTTCCATGAAGGGTATGGCATCAAGGCTTCTGAACCGCATGTTAACGGTCATGCCAGGGGTGAAATTGCCTGCACCGGTCGGTTGGGCTATAAAGGGATGGGTGAATTTTTCGGGACGGCACCAGGCATAGCCATAGTAATCTTCGGTTCCGGTACCTATGGAAGAGGGGAAGGATTCACTGTCAACAAATATCTTTTCATCTCCTTCGCCCCACCAGGCGTCGGCAGTATTATATACGGTAACTGCATCCCCTGCATATACCCCTTTGCCAATAATGTCGATGTAATTAATATCAAAATGCTCACCTGTGCTACCAACGTTTTCCGCCCCGGCTGTTTCTATGTGGTGGTATTCATGCCATGCCGCACCGAAATACATGCTGTTCTTTTGCCATTTATATGGTTCAAAGTAAATTTCAGTGTTCACTTTAACAGCTTGATCTCCTAAATTATGTATCCTGAAATCAGCTGTTTCCCTGAAAGGCATTATCCATTCTGAACTCATCACTCCTTCATTGTTTACCGATGTATACCAGGTATCAGAGCTGTGTAGCTCAAAACCGGTTCCAAAGAAATCACCTGCAGGCACCCAGGCTGTCCTTATATCGTCAAAAATCAGTTCAATGACAGTGGAACGCAGAGCCTGGTTAATATCCCGGGCATCAATGCTCATTTTAATCTTGTATATAGCCTGTTTGCCCTTTGCCGTAGAATGATTGATGGAACTGTCGGCTAAAATTTCCCCTGCTAGCAGAACAGGTTCCCCAGTCGTATCCACGGAGCTTACAAGTTCCCGGTTCACTTGCTCTATCAGGCCTTCGGACTCACGTAATATTTCCATATTCAGAGTTTCAACTTTGACATTATCATCATAGTCCCTGTAACAGATATTGTAATAAACGCTTGGCTTGCGCCTGTTTTCACTTATAAGGATCGAATCGCATTCATAAGTGATCTTACAGTGTTCGGCATAGGGGATGGGCATATAGAGATTATGCCCTCTCCTGTAATAATCCGATTCCGGGGAGACAGATGTACTTAGAGGTTCTCCGGCCAGAAGGTGGCCACTCAGAACTTTAAGTATATTATCTTCAATAAGAGGCTCTTCATTGTTGTCAAGGTAAATCCTCACAGTGCCATCATGACTTCCTGCACCTGCAAAAGTCATCCACCATCTTACTACGGCACCCGGTCCTTCATGATCGAAAAGGACGAATTCCCTTCTGCCATCATTTTCTTCTTCACGTATAAACTGTGTGTAGTCGGCATTTGCAAACCATCCTTCTTCTCCGGGCTCTGCCGATCGCCTGTCATAACTGCTGAATTGTTTCAGCTTGTAATATGGATCGGGAAATGTGGTTATATCCTGCCTGTCAGTCATCTCGAATAAGAGAGAATTGAGGGTGATGGCTTCTTTTTCAGAGCAGGAAGATAGTGATGAGGCTAAGGCTAAGGCTAAGGCTAAGGCTAAGGTTGAGGTTGAGATTAAGGTGAAAAGGGAGGGGGTGATTGTAAGGCGTTTCATAGTAAGGGGTTTTTGTTTATATCAAAATTAGGAAAAATAATCTGAACGCCTTGAAGCAATTACTGTCTGAATAAAAAAGCTTGTCCCTCAGAACCATAAAATCCGCACAATAAATATTTAAAAAAGAAGCTTAATATGCAGAGGCAAAATAAAAGTCGGGATATTGATTTAATTAATTTTTTCAGATTATCTTTGCACGCCGTGGTATGATTTTTGTTTCGATTACCAGGTTCATCGGGGATAAATTTTATCGTTCGTGTAATTTTTTATTAGATTGGTCAAAAAGATTCTTCTAATAAAAACAATAAATTAAATTTGCATTGCCTGAGAAAATATTATTTGGGCATAAGCTGTATCGATTATTATAGTTAAATTTTAAAATCATTATTTGTAAAAAAAGTGGTAAACTATTCAATTTTAAATATTATGAGAAGAATGAGAGATATTTTTACGGTTGTGTTGATTTTTGTTTTAGCAAGTAGTTGTGGAAATCGTACTGATGAAAATCTGAGAGAAGAAAGGATATCTTATATAACACAGGAAGAAAACGGTACCATTATTCTTGACCTGGAGAAAGCATATCTTTTACAGGACAGCCTGCATCCCGATATGAATACCGCTGAATGGTTTATCAGTGTAAAGAACAAGGGAAGGTATGAGTTATGGCTTAGCAGTTACACAAGAGACACAATGGATCTGCAATATGAAGGGCCTGTCTTTGTCAATTTCCTGGATAAAAGAATAAAGGCTGAATCCATAAAGGGCAATGAAATAGTGCTTGACACGCCGGGACTCGGTAATATGTTTTTCAGGGCTGACTCCAAGCTGGGTTCTGTATATATACAAAACCCAGGTAATTACAATATTCAGCTTGTATGTTCCAAGGTAAGGCCTTGTGAGACTACGCTCCTTAGCAATAGCTCAAGGCATACAGAATTGAGAAGCCTGATATTAAAGCCAATAACCGAATGACCAGCCTTGCCGGCAAATTCAATATTGACGAAAAGATAATTATAATAACAGGAGGAGAGGGTGTTCTTGGGAGCACCCTCGCATTTGAACTGGCAGCCATGGGCGCCAGGATAGCTATTATAGGCATCAATAAGCAAAGAGGAGAAGAAATAGAAGACAGCATAATCCGTAATAAGGGTGATGCTGTTTTTTATTGTGCCAGTGTACTCGATAGGAAGGCCATGGAGGAAGTCAAAAAATCAGTGCTTTCCAGGTGGGGTAAAATTGATATTCTCATTAATGCTGCGGGCGGTAATATGCCAGGTGCTACAGTTGGAGAGGGCGAAAGTATTTTTGATATGGATATTGATGACTTCAGGAAGGTATGTGAATTAAACCTCGACGGTACAGTGATCCCTTCCTTAATATTTGGTGAAGAAATGTCTAAGCAGGCAAGGGGTGTTATACTTAATTATTCATCCATGGCCTCATTAAGAGCCATAAGCAGGGTTGCAGGATATTCATCAGCAAAGGCTGCGGTAGATAATTTCACCAGGTGGATGGCGGTCGAGATGGCAAGAAAATACGGTGATGGAATCAGGGTAAATGCCATAGCCCCGGGCTTTCTGGTGACAAATCAAAACAGGGATCTTCTCCTTAATAAAGATGGCTCTATCACAGAGAGGGGAAAGAAAATAATCAACCAAACCCCCTTTGGACGCTTCGGTGAACCGGAAGAGCTCACCGGCACTGTTTTGTGGCTTATTTCTGATGCTTCAAGTTTTGTTACCGGGGCAGTTATACCAATTGACGGGGGATTTTCTGCTTACAGCGGAATCTGACTTGAAGTATTATTTATTAATGATGATTTATGAATTATGATTTATGATTTATGATTTATTGATTGGATAAATAAGTCATAAGCTCAGTATTTCTCACAAGGTATTTATTGTATATCGATTGTTTGCCGGATCCATTTTTTTGCATTTATGAATGCCTGTATCCATGGAGTTACCTCATCATTTTTTCTGTTCTCAGGGTAGAATGCACATTGCCATGGCAGGAAGGACCTTTCGAGATGGGGCATCATAGCCAGGTGGCGTCCGTTATGGGAACATATAGCCGCAGCATTATATTCTGAACCGTTCGGATTTGCCGGATAGTTGCCATAGTGGTATTTAATGGGTATATCGTATGCCGATTCATCATAGGGCAGGTCGAACTGACCCTCACCGTGGGCAATCCATATGCCCAGCTTCATTCCCTCCATATCTTTGAGCATAATTGAATTACTTTCACCGATATCAACCGTTAGAAAAGCAGACTCAAATTTACCCGAAGTGTTATGAAGCAATGAAGGCTTTACTTCATGCTCGGGGTAAAGAAGATCAAGTTCTGCCATCAGCTGGCAGCCATTGCATACGCCAAGGCTTAGTGTGTCATCTCTTTTGTAAAAGTTCTCAAGAGAAATCCTCGCTTTTTCATTATACCTGAATGCACCGGCCCAGCCTTTTGCGGAGCCCAGCACATCCGAATTGGAAAAGCCGCCCACAAAGACTATGAAATTTACATCTTCGAGATTTTCCCTGCCATTAATGAGGTCTGTCATATGAATATCCTTAACATCAAAACCGGCCAGGTACATGGCGTATGCCATTTCCCTGTCACCGTTAACTCCTTTTTCCCGTATTATGGCGGCCCTGACTCCGGAGGCTTCATGTTTCCCATGATATATGCCAAGGTCTTTAAGCTTTCCTTTAAAGCCTTTCATATCAAATACCAGTTTGTGCTTATGGTAATTTTCATATTTCTCCAGGGCCAGTTCCGGTCCACACTGTTTGCGGTCAAAGAGATAGGAAGTTCTGAACCACTGATTTCTCAGCTCTTCTATATCAAAAACATACTCATGACCTTTCAGTGATATGAAGACCGCTCTTCTGTCCACCGGCTTTCCTAAGGAATAAAAATGAATGTCCTTGTCGAGTAATATTTCTGCAACTTCATCTTCATTCTCAACCTGTATTATGATACCGGGATTCTCACTGAAAAGCAGTTTTATTATATCATCTTCATTAACGGCATCCAGGTTTACACTCATCCCCCCTTCTGTAGAGGCAAAACACATCTCCAGCAGGGTAGTGATCATGCCACCTGCAGAGATATCATGACCGGCAATTATCTTTTCATCCCTGATCAGTTCCTGGACAGTATTGAAAACCCTTACAAAGTAATCGGGATCATTAATTGTTGGTGTTCTTTTGCCTATCCTGTTGCGGACCTGTGCGAAGCTGCTACCACCAAGCCAGTGTTTATCCCGGCTCATATCTATATAGAGCAGGCTTGTTTCAGGATCGGGCCTCATCACGGGCTCAATAATTTTACTTACATCAGATACTTCGGCGGAAGCAGATATTATCACGGTACCCGGCGAATAAACTATCTTGTCCTTGTATTTCTGTGTCATTGACAGGCTGTCTTTACCTGTTGGTATGTTTATACCAAGGCTCAGGGCAAAATTACTGGCGGCTTCCACGGCTTCATAGAGCCTTGCATCTTCACCAGGGTTTTTACATGGCCACATCCAGTTAGCGGATAGAGATATTCCTGAGATGCCGTCTTGCAGGGGAGCCCAGATTATATTGGTAAGAGACTCTGCAATTGATAATACCGATCCGTGGGACGGGTTTATCAATCCGGCAATAGGTGCATGTCCGATAGAAGTTGCATATCCTTTAATGCCCCTGTAGTCCAGTGCTATAGCACCCAGGTTATTCAGGGGTAGCTGCAGTTCACCGACGCATTGCTGCCTGGCTATGCGGCCCGTTACAGAACGGTCGACCTTGTTTGTCAGCCAATCTTTACAGGCCACTTCTTCCATTTGCATCAGCTGGCTGAGGTAATACGGCAGATCATTTATATTGTACTCCACTTCACTGTAGGAAGGCTTGATGCTCTTATCTCTCATTACAGTCTGCGGGGGGTCACCGAAGAAAGAACTAAGCTGGAGGTCAATTGGTTTTTCACCTGTTTCTGAATTTTCAAATGTAAACTGATGATCGCCTGTCACTTCGCCTATGATATAGATAGGAGCTCTTTCTCTTTCTGCGATCCTGATCAATTCATCAACATCCTTTTTCTTTATAACCAGTCCCATTCTTTCCTGTGACTCATTGCCTATAATCTCTTTGGCTGACAGGGTAGGATCGCCTACCGGGAGCTTGCTTATATCTATTTTACCACCTGTTGCCTCAACCAGTTCAGAAAGGCAGTTTAAATGACCACCCGCCCCGTGGTCATGCAATGAGATAATAAGATTATTTTCTGATTCGCCCATGGCACGTAGAGCATTGTAAACCCTCTTCTGCATTTCGGGGTTGGCTCTCTGTACAGCATTAAGCTCAATAGCACTTTCGTAACGTCCGGTATCGACACTTGATACAGACCCTCCCCCCATACCAATGCGGTAATTGTCGCCGCCGAGCATTATAATAAGATCTCCTTTACCGGGAATATCCTTTTCGCTATCCTTCATTTTACCATGACCTATACCGCCGGCGAGCATTATTACTTTATCGTAACCGAGGCTTTTTGAATTTTCAATATGCTCGAAGGTGAGCAATGAACCACATATCAGCGGCTGGCCGAACTTATTACCGAAATCGCTTGCCCCGTTAGATGCTTTTATGAGTATATCTTCCGGATCATGGTATAACCACTTCCTTGGTTTATTTGCTTCTTCCCAGTGACGACCTTCAGAAATTCGTGGGTATGACGTCATATAAACAGCTGTTCCTGCAATGGGGAATGCACCTTTACCTCCTGCAATCCTGTCACGGATCTCCCCGCCGGTACCGGTAGACGCACCATTGAAGGGTTCAACGGTGGTGGGGAAATTATGAGTTTCAGCTTTGAGTGACAATACCGTTTCAGTTTCCCTGACAGTAAAAAAATCAGCCTTATGCTGGGTCTCAGGGGCGAACAGTTCGGATACCGGTCCGCGGGCAAAGGAACAGTTATCCTTGTATGCCGACACTATCTTATTCGGGTTTGTACGGGTTGTTTTCTTAATCAGGTTAAAAAGTGTAGATTCCTTTTCATTGCCATCTATTATGAACTTACCATTGAATATTTTATGGCGGCAATGCTCAGAATTTACCTGGGAAAAGCCAAAGACCTCACTGTCGGTAAGTTTCCTGTTCAGAGACCTGCTTAATCCTTCAAGATAACTTATTTCTTCATCACTGAGTGCCAGGCCTTCAGATTTATTATAAACGGCGATGTCATCTATTTCATAGACCGGCTCAGGCGTACGGTCAATATGGAAGATGCCCTGGTCAAGGTTTTCGTACATATTTTGCAACATAGGATCATACTCACTATCAGGACTTTCAGCGGCAAAAAACTCTTCAATCCTGCTTATGCCTTCAATGCCCATGTTCTGAGTTATTTCTACGGCATTGGTACTCCAGGGACTTACCATTTCTTTTCGGGGGCCAATGAAGTATCCTTCAATCCTGTCTGCATCAGATATGACTTTTGCTCCGAGAAGCCATGAGAGCTTCAAATAATCCCCTTTTGTTAAATTATTTTGGCTTTGGACTGCGATTATTTTACCGGGAAGACGAAAGAAATATATCATTTGCTTGGTTTAATATGTTGGTAATAAGTATTATAGCTACAAAGTTGAATTTTCTGGGATGTATGACAAAGATAATACAATATGGAATAATGGAATATTGGAATACTGGAATAATGGAACCGAGGGAGACGAGCTCGATGAAATGAGATGGCACGAGTCTGGAGACTCGCGCCAGCTAATGAGTTAGACCTGCGCCAGCGGGATGAGTTAATAATGGGATTTTAAAATCCACTGCGTTCTAGGAGGGCCTCCATTGAAGGTTCTTTGCCGCGAAATTTTTTATATAATTCCATTGGTTCGTCGGCACCGCCTTTTTCAAGTATATTGACCCGGAAGGAATCGGCGGTTTCCCTGTCATATATGCCCTTCTTTTTAAAAAGGCTGAAAGCATCAGCATCAAGTACTTCGGACCATTTATAGCCGTAGTATCCGGCAGCGTAGCCACCCGAGAAAAGGTGGCCGAATGAGCAAGTCATATTTGTTCCTTCAACAGGGGGGAGCAGTTCGGTTTTTTTCATCGCTTCCCTTTCAAAACGGTTGATTTCAAGCCCAGGATCTTTTTCCAGGGTATGCCATGCCATATCGAGAAAGCCAAAGCCCAGTTGCCTGTTACAAGCATATCCTTCATTATAAACACTGGACTCTTTTATTTTCTCTATCAGCTCAGCCGATATTTTCTCACCTGTTTTGTAATGTCTTGCCCATGAATCAAGCCACTCTTTCTCATAGGCCCAATTTTCCATCAATTGAGAAGGTAGCTCCACGAAATCCCTTGAAACATTTGTTCCTGAAAGACTTTTGTAATGGCATTTTGACATCATCCCATGCAGTGCGTGACCGAATTCATGGAGGAAAGTGGTCAGTTCATTATGACTTAAGAGGGCCGGTCTGCTTGATGTTGGCTTGCTGAAGTTGGTAACCAGGGAAATAACGGGGCGTCTATCACTACTGTTCACCCGGTACTGGTCCCGATAATTGGTCATCCATGCCCCGCTACTTTTGCCTTTCCTGGGGTAATAATCAAGATAGAGCACAGAAATGTGTTTACCGTCTTTGCCAGTAACAGTAAATACTTTTACATCTTCATGATAACGGGGCAGGTCATCTCTTTTTTCAAATTGCAAGCCGAAGAGCTCATTTGCCAGTTTGAAAATAGCCTTTTCCACTTTCTCGAGGTCGAAATAAGGCCGTAGTGTTTCATCATCGATATCAAATTTGCTCTTCTTAAGTTTCTCGGCGTAATAAGCCCAGTCCCATCTTTCCAGTTCTCCGCTATGATTATTATTTGCTGCATAAGCTCTTACGTTTTCCAGGTCCCTCAATGCGTATTCACGTGATTGCACATGCAGTTCTTCAAGGAAGTCTATTACCTTGCCCGGGCTGTCGAGCATCCTGTCTCCAAGCACAAATTCAGCATAGTTTTTAAAGCCGAGCATCACTGCTTTTTCTTTTCTCAGCTTCACTATCTTTTCAACAATTTTGCGGTTATCATTTCGCTTTTTCCTGTATGCTCTTGAAGAATAAGCCCTGTACATTCTTTCTCTCAGATCTCTTCTTGCAGAGTACTGCATAAAAGGGATATAGCTTGGCAAGTGAAGTGTGAAAATCCAACCTTCCCTTCCGCTGTTTTTTGCTTCTTCAGAGGCTGTTTCAATAATACCATCAGGCAAGCCTTCAAGATCAGCTTCGTCGTTTATATGGAGGAAGAAGGCGTTCGTTTCTTCCAGCACGTTTTCTTCAAACTTAAGTGAGAGCGAGGCCAGTTCCTGGTTTATCTGCCTGAACCTCTCACGTTTGGCTTCCTCGAGACCAGCACCACCTTTCATAAAGCTCCTGTATGTCTTCTTAAGAAGCATTTCTTGTTCCTTGTTGAGTTTTAAGGAAGCCTGCTTGCGATGTACTTCCTCCAGCCTCTCAAAGAGTTTACGATTCAGGGTAATCTCATCCCGGAACCTGGAAAGGATGGGAGACACCTCCCTGGCAGCAGCCTGGATATCCCTGTTTGTCTCTGCACTGTTAAGATTGAAGAGTATTGATGTTATCTCATCAAGTCTTGTCCCCGCCTTATCCAGGGGTTCAACAGTATTTGAAAAGGAGGGATTAGCAGGATTCCGAGTAATTTTATTGATCTCATCCCTGGTCATTTCTATCGATTTTGCAATGGCCGGCTTAAAATGCCCGGCTTTTATAAGATCAAAGGGTGGTAGCTTATAGGGTGATTCCCATTCATGCAGAAGAGGATTGTTCATAGCTTTTTTATGATATAACGTTTATGCAAGCTCATTGTTTATTATGCAAAATTATCACTTTCCAGGTGAGTCTGAGTCGATAATCAGGCCTTAGGGAGAAAAAATATTTGTTATGTTTATAAATATTTTATTATATATTTG
>JAWLEO010000049.1:0-21021 GCA_041686075.1 Bacteroidales bacterium
AATCATTTCATTGTTCTTATGATCAGGTATCAGCAGCAGCAAGACAGTTGAATTACACATAGCACAAATAGCATCGCGATGAGTTATGTATGATGAGAAATGAAAGGAATCATCCGGCAGCTTCTCAACAATTCTGTTCCTGATGTTTTCAGGGTATGATCCTGTAAAATTAAATATATACTTAATGCCTTCAGCAGAGAGTCTTAGCAGGGATAAAATTAACGAATCCACAGGGTATTGCTCTGTCAGGGTGCCGGCATAAGTTATGGTCGGCAAATCCGGGGAAGTCTCTTTAACGGATACAAAATCCTCCTCATCATAACCATTGGTGATAACGGTTATTTTTTTCTGCACACTTGCGTCTTTCGACATAAATAAACCTGCAAGGCTTTCACCTACGGTAATTATCTTATCTGCCCTCCGAAGTACCTTTTTCTCTAATCTGCGGTCATATATCCTGGCTGGGATGGTGCCGTAGAATTGTTTGTAATAGTATATATCCGTCCACGGATCACGCAGGTCGGCTATCCATTTAATGGCGGGGAAGATGGATTTCAGTTTCAGGCCTATCAGTTGTGTTGAGTGTGGCGGACTGGTTGTTACAACATATTTAATATCCTCTTCACTTATCAGTTCCAGGGCCCTGTTTACAGCATACCTGTTCCATCCTTTGCGGGGGTCGGGGATAAAAAAGTTACCCCTTATGAAACGGGCTATCCTGTTTTTAATATTGTTATTATCGATGGCGGAACCGGATATCACTTTCTCCGGTGATCTGCTTGCTTCCCCTAACAGGAAATAGTTCAAGGCTTTAGTTTTATAAACCTTAAGGGAAGGATTTATGTCTTTTTCAAGGCTTTCGTCTATTGCAGGATATTGTGCATGGTCAGGATCAACGGTAAGCACATAAGGTTCCCATCCAAATTCTGGCATATACTTGGTAAATTTAAGCCAGCGTTGCACACCTGCGCCCCCGCAGGGAGGCCAGTAATATGTAATAATCAGTATTTTTTTGGAGGCTATAGAGGCTTTGGAGGCTTTAGAGGCTTTAGAGGCTATAGAGGCTTTAGAGGCTTTCATTTTCGGATAGATTTGATAAGTGTGTTGAGAAGATAACTAATCTCTGAGAAATAATCTGAAAATCTGTCAAACTCATCCTGTGTTATATACTTAAGATCATTAGCAAGAAGCATATAATATCTTGATTCCTCCAGGGAACCTCGTGAAATATATAAGGAATGAAGTAATTCCTTATCCGTATGTTTGGATTTTCCCTCGACAATATTTGCCGGGACAGATATCATAGCTCTTTTTAACTGGCTTGTCAATCCCCATTTTTCATCATCTGGGAATTTCACACATAGCTTATACACTTCCAGTACAAGATTGTGAGCTTTTTGCCAGACTATGAGCTTTTCCCATGAACTGGCCATAATTTTATTTTTAGATTTGGATATTTTATTTATCTAACCATACCTCTCCCGCCTCTCCCGCCTTTACCGCCTTTACCGCCTTTACCGCCTCTCCCGCCTTTACCGCCTCTACCGCCTCTCCCGCCTTTACCGCCTTTACCGCCTTTATCGCCTTTATCGCCTCTCCAGCCTTTACCGCCTCTACTGCCTCTCCCGCCTCTCCCGCCTCTACCGCCTTTACCGCCTTTACCGCCTTTATCGCCTCTCCAGCCTTTACCGCCTCTACTGCCTCTCCCGCCTCTCCCGCCGCAAAAAGCTGCTCATATCCACCTTATCGGCAATTATGCTTCTCAGCTGATCCACATGTACCCTTTCCTGCTCCATACTGTCGCGGTACCTGATGGTAACGGTGTTGTCTTCAGTGGTCTGGTGATCTATTGTAATGCAATAAGGTGTGCCTATGGCATCCTGCCTTCGATATCTTCTTCCTATGGAATCCTTTTCCTCGTACTGGCAATTGAAATCATATTTCAGGTCATTCATTATCTTCCTGGATATTTCCGGAAGACCGTCTTTTTTCACCAGTGGCAGTACAGCAAGTTTTACCGGTGCCAGTACCGGGGGTAATTTAAATACCACGCGGGTGTCTGATTCCCCGTTTTCTTTTTTTATCTCCTCCTCGTGGTAAGCAGCAGATATTATCTGCAAAAATATCCTGTCCAGTCCCAGTGAGGTTTCCACCACGTAGGGTACGTAGGATTCATTTGTTTCAGGGTCAAAATATTGCAGTTTCTTGCCACTGAACTTCTGGTGTTGACCGAGGTCAAAGTCGGTCCGTGAATGGATACCCTCCACCTCCCTGAAGCCAAAGGGGAACTTAAATTCTATATCGGTGGCGGCACTGGCATAATGAGCGAGCTTTTCATGGTCAAAGAAGCGGTAGTTATCATCACCAAGGCCAAGGGCTTTATGCCACTTCATCCTAACTTTCTTCCAGTGTTCAAACCATCCTGGCTCTGTACCCGGTTTTATGAAATACTGCATCTCCATCTGCTCAAATTCCCTCATCCGGAAGATGAACTGTCGGGCAACGATCTCATTACGGAAAGCTTTACCTATCTGTGCAATACCAAAGGGTAGCTTCATCCTGCCCGTTTTCTGCACATTCAAATAGTTGACGAATATACCCTGTGCTGTTTCCGGTCGCAGAAATATTTTCATTGAGCCCTCAGCTGTCGATCCCATTTCAGTGGCAAACATAAGGTTGAACTGCCTGACATCTGTCCAGTTCCTGGTGCCTGATACGGGACAGGCGATCTCATAATCGAGTATTATCTGTTTCAGATCTTCCAGGTCGGTGTTATTCATAGCTTTTACAAACCTCTTATCCAGGACATCATATTTTTCTTTGTTTGCAAGTACCCGTGGATGTGTTGATCTGAACATTTCCTCATCGAAAGAATCCCCATATCTTTTTCTTGCCTTTTCTACTTCCTTTTCAATTTTCCCCTCAATTTTTTCCAGGTATTCCTCTATCAGGTCATCGGCACGGTATCTTTTCTTTGAATCTTTGTTATCGATTAGCGGGTCATTGAAGGCGTCAACGTGGCCCGATGCCTTCCACGTTTTCGGGTGCATAAAGATAGCCGAATCGAGACCAATCACATTCTCGTTGAGCAAAATCATGCTGTCCCACCAGTATTTCTTGATATTATTTTTCAGTTCAACACCATTCTGGCCATAGTCATATACGGCACTCAGTCCGTCGTATATTTCACTGGACTGGAAAATGAACCCGTATTCTTTACTGTGGGCAATGAGGTTTTTAAAAACATCTTCTTTCGCCATTCCTTATGTTTTGCAATATGTCAGGCAAAAGTAATCCAAAAACTTTGCTTTTACAATTTGATTTCAAAGCTGACCGGGATTGCCTATATTTGTATTCTTAATCATATCTAGATACATTTTTATGTAATGGCGGAAAAGACTGATTTTCTTGTTATCGGGTCAGGTATTGCGGGATTATCTTTTGCACTTAAGGCAGCTGAAAGCGGTAAAGTATGCCTTGTGTCAAAAGTAAATATTGATGAAACCAATACCCGGTATGCACAGGGAGGAATTGCGTCGGTTATGTATAGTCCTGACACTGTTGAAAAGCATGTCAGGGATACCATTGCTGCAGGCCGTGGTATTTGTAATGAAGAAGTGGTGCGTATGGTGGTAAGCGAAGCTCCTGAAAGGATCAAAGAGCTCGTTGAAATGGGCGTTGATTTTGATCGCACCAGTGACGGCAAATATGACCTGGCACGGGAAGGGGGGCATACCGAACACAGGATATTACATCACAAGGATAACACCGGTGAAGTAATTGAGAAAACCCTGATAGAAAAAGTGCGAAACCATCCCCAAATACATATACGTGAAAATCATTTCGCTGTTGATCTTATAACCCAGCACCACCTGGGAGAGGTAATTGACAGGACTAAAAAAGACATACAATGCTATGGCGCATATATTTTCGATACAAAAGATAATGAAGTATTAACAGTTCTGTCTAAAATAACAGTTGTTGCCACCGGTGGCATCGGCAACCTCTACCATACAACAACGAATCCTGTTATTGCTACAGGAGATGGTATAGCAATGGTTTACAGGGCAAAAGGAATTATCGAGAACATGGAATTTATCCAGTTTCACCCCACATCATTATATAACCCCGGAGAAAGGCCCTCATTCCTGATAACGGAAGCACTGAGGGGTTTTGGTGCTGTGCTCAGAAACTCGGAAGGCGAGAAATTTATGAACCGTTATGATGAGAGGGGATCACTTGCACCACGGGATGTTGTTGCACGTGCCATTGACACCGAGATGAAGGTAAAGGGTGATGATTTTGTTTTCCTTGATTGTACCCATCTCGATCCAGATGAGCTGGTTGAGAATTTCCCGAATATCACCCGTAAATGCCTCAGCCTTGATATAGACATAACAAAGGACTATATACCTGTTGTGCCGGCTGCTCACTATCTCTGCGGCGGTGTTAAGGTTGATATGAATGGTGAAAGCACTATAAGAAATTTATATGCCATAGGTGAGGTTGCTTCCACCGGCTTGCACGGGGCAAACAGGCTGGCATCCAACTCCCTGATGGAAGCAGTGGTTTATGCACACAGGGCTGCAGTTGATGCAAGAGACAGATTAAAAAATATCAGATACCAGGAATCCATTCCTGAGTGGAGCTTCGAAGGTACAAGCCATCCTGAAGAAATGGTGTTGGTAACACAGAATTGCAGGGAAGTACAGATGATACTCAGTAATTATGTGGGAATAGTGAGATCGGACCTCAGACTTGAACGTGCTCTCAGACGACTGGAAATAATATATGAAGAAACGGAAGAACTTTATAAGAAATCTTTTCTCAGCCGTAGGCTCTGTGAGCTCAGGAATCTCATTAATATTGGTTACCTGGTAATAAAAATGGCAAGTAACAGGCACGAAAGCAGGGGATTACATTACACATTAGATTATCCCGGGCAAAAAGGAACCGAGTTTTAATTAATTTTCTGCCTATGTTTTTTGAATCGGCTCTAAAAGGTAAAAATGCTTTCTGGCGTTACCTTGTTATTTTTGTTGTAATATTCGCTGCTACCAATACCATCGGCGCACTGCCGCTGATTGCGGTGATACTTATAAAAAGTATTAATAATCCCGAGGTACTTGACACTACATCCGAAAATTTAATGAATCTTTCAACATATGGCATTGACCCCAATGTTGGTCTCTTACTAATGCTGCTACCCTTTATTGTGGGTATACTAACACTTTACCTGCTATTTAAACCACTTCATAATAGGGAGTTCATAAGCCTATTCAATGGCGGAGGCTCAATAAGATGGAAGAAATTCTTCCTCAGCGCCCTGATCTGGCTGATTCTTATGGGCGTTTACCTTTATGTCAGTATTATTAATGACCCGGGCAATTTTGCTGTTAATAACCTGTCGAGATCACTGATATGGCTGGTGATAATAGCTATATTATTTATTCCTTTCCAGACTTCATTCGAAGAAATACTCTTCAGGGGCTACCTGATGCAGGGGGCCGGGGCATGGTTTGGGAATAAATGGATGCCCCTGATAATAACATCCATATTATTCGGACTAATGCATTCATTTAATCCGGAGATTAAAGAATTTGGCTTCTGGGTGATGATACCGCAATACGTCATCTACGGTTTCACATTCGGCCTTATTACTATAATTGACGACGGCATTGAAATTGCCATGGGAGCTCATGCGGCTAATAATATTTTTCTTTCAGTCTTTGTAACACAAAAATCTGCCGCCCTCCAAACACCTGCAATATTTGAGCAACAACAGGTTTATCCATGGATCGATTTTTTGTCTTTGGTCATTTTATCCTTTATTTTCATTGTTCTGATGGGAATACTCAACAGGTGGCGTTTAAATGGCATTTTTAAACTTAAAAGCAATATATAGCGCAATTTTTTTACCCTTAACTGTGTCTAAGAGGAAAGAAAGCAGTGATCCAGAAAAACTACCGGGTGATTGAAAACAAAAATAGTAAGGAGAAGGAATTAATTAATGAGCTTGTTGCAGGCAATGAAGATGCCTACAGGCGTCTTATCACACTGTACAGAAAGCACGTTATCAGGCTATGCATGGGATTCACCGGCTCAAGTGATGATGCTGAAGACCTGGCACAGGATGTGTTTGTGGAAATATTCAAGTCAATAAGAAGGTTCAGGGGACAATCATCGCTTTCAACCTGGATATACAGGATAGCTGTAAATAAATCACTCAACTTTATCAGGGACAGAAAAAGGGGAGACTATAATGATTATAAGAAAGTAACTGACCTTGGGGGCAACGACAGCGGAGAATATTCTGCAGATCAGAAACTTGTGCAGGAAGAACATTCAGAAGCATTACATAGTGCTATCGACAGCCTGCCTGAAGCACAACGTACGGCATTTGTGCTGAGTAAGTATGAAGATATGAAATACAGTGAGATTGCTGATGTGATGAAAACAAGTATTTCTTCTGTTGAATCGCTTCTTTTCAGGGCTAAAAAGAATCTCCAGAGCAAACTTTTTAATTATTATAAAAGAAATCTGAAATAAAGCGCAGGTTTTTTTGAGATTATGTGTCAAATTAAAAGAAAGGACAAAAAAATGAATTGCAGTGAAGTACATAGAAACCTGATCTTTTATCTCGAGGGAAGCCTCGATGAGGGAGTAAGTAAGTCTGTGGAAGAACACCTCGGGCTCTGTGGTGATTGTGCTGCTTTTGCTGACATGATGAGGAAAAGCCTTGATGTCATTGAGAGGGAAAAGAAGATTACTGAAACCGAAGATAAGGACTTTACTGACCGGGTATTAAAAACTTTTAATTCTGGCAAAGATACGGTGAACATACCTGTTTATAATATACTCAGGTATGCTGCCGCCGCCGCTGTAATAGTATTTGGAATCTTTACAGGTATTAATATAGCAAAAGTTGCATCGGTGCCTGGTGAATACGGAACAGGTGAGTTAAGTGACGAAGCATATTACCTTAATGATATGTACCAGGAACCCATTGAAAGCTTCTTTCTTTTAAAGCATGAGGAAAATGAATAAAACGTCAGTATATATCATAATAATAATCTTCCTCCTGGTTACGAATGTAGCTACCATAATTACTACCGTAAGCCTGAATAGAAAGGACCAGGGACAGGCTGAGCCAGCTGCTGTTATAGAACTGCCAAGGGAGAGAAGGGTTGGATTTTTTCACAATCACATCGGTTTGCGTGAGGAACAACGCCAGGCATTTGATAATTATAACAGGCAGTATTACATGCAAGCAGGCCAGCTCTCGGGTAAAATGCACCAGCTGCGGCGCCTGATGGTAGATGAGATGGCTTCTGAAAATCCTGACACAACATTACTGAATAATATAGCCTCGGAATTTGGAAGCTTGCATAAAGAAATGAAAAAGCTTACCATGGAATATTATTTCAACCTTAAATCCGTGTCTGATGAAGCTCAAAAAGAAAGACTGCATTATATGTTCAGGGATATGCTCGACCCAGAGGGTGACATATACGGACGCGGACGAGGAGGTGCAGGCCGGGGATTAAGAAGAGGAGGCGGCAGGTTACAAAGGGATTTAAATTAGTGAATAGATAGAGAGATGTTTAATTAAAATAATAATGATCATGAAAAAGAAAATAAGATTTTTAGCACTTGCGGCAATGCTTATTTTTGCGGGTACTCTCGTTAGCAGTGCACAATATGGAAGGTTTAACAGGAACCAGTATAGGACACCACTGGAATATTGTCTTACTATTCCCGGTCTCACTGACCAGCAGAAAGAAAGAATACTTTCGGTTAATGAGGCTCATCGTAAGAAAATAGATGAGCTGAGGCTTAAGAGGCAGACTGCAGCAACCTTTGAAGAAATGAATGAGATAGGTGCTGAAATGCTGCTAACACATAATGAACATATCAAGCAGGTGAAAGCATTGCTTACCGAAGAGCAGAAAGAATATTTAAACAATACTTATTTTGGAATGGGCCCCAGGGGATTGCGTAATGCACCCATGTATGGCAGGGGAGCAGGCAGAGGATATGGTAACTTTGTACCTGGAAGAGGATTTGGACGTGGAAGAGGCAGGGCTGCCTTTGGCGGACGCGGAATGGGTCCATGC
This sequence comes from Bacteroidales bacterium, assembly GCA_041686075.1. Classification (GTDB taxonomy): domain Bacteria; phylum Bacteroidota; class Bacteroidia; order Bacteroidales; family VadinHA17; genus UBA9300. The sequence goes on from JAWLEO010000049.1 coordinate 8,118, forward strand.
GGAGCAGGTTATGGCCCCGGCTACGGACGCGGATACGGCTACGGCTACTGGTATGATGACGAAGAATAACCAGACCACCTCACTCTAATATATTCTAAGAGATTAAATATTTCTTCAACATCAAGTGAGGTCAAAAGCTTCAAACGGGTCTCCTTAAAATGAGGGAGACCCTTGAAATAATTGGAAAGATGCCTGCGCATTTCATAAATTGCCCTCTTACCTTCCTTATGATCAATTGATTTTTTCATATGTAAAATGGCAAGGTCCACTTTTTCATCCAGCGTTGGTTCAGGCAAAATCTCACCTGTGCGCAGGTAATGCTTAATGTCTTTAAATATCCAGGGACGTCCAACAGTGGCTCTCCCTATCATAATGCCATCAACGCCGTAACTATTAAAAGCATGAAATGCTCGTTCTGGACCATCGATATCCCCATTCCCTATAACAGGTATTGTCATCCTGGGGTTTTTCTTCACTTCTCCTATTAATCGCCAGTCGGCATCACCCCTGTACATCTGTGCCCTTGTCCTGCCGTGTATTGTTATGGCGGCTATGCCTGCATCCTGGAGCTTCTCTGCAATTTCAACGATATTTTTACTGTCTTCATCCCATCCGAGGCGTGTCTTAACCGTCACTGGCAGATTGACAGCTTTTACAATGGCATCGGTAATTTTAACCATGAGAGGAACATTTTTCATCATTCCCGAACCAGCGCCCCTGGTGGCTATCTTTTTTACGGGACATCCGAAATTTATGTCGATGAGTTCGGGCTTAGCCTGCTTTGCTATCCTGGCAGCCTCAACCATCGACTCCGGGATATGGCCATAGATTTGTATCCCGATGGGTCGTTCCTTGTCATTTATATCAAGTTTCCTTACACTTTTTACACCATCCCTGATAAGGCCGTCAGATGATACAAACTCGGTATACACCAGGTCGGCACCGTAATGCTTGCATATACTCCTGAAGGAAGGATCGGTAATATCCTCCATTGGAGCAAGCAATAATGGCCTGGTGCCCAGATCTGTATCCCCTACTTTCAAAACCGGATGTTTATAATAATTGTTCCTAATTAATTATCTTCGATACAAAATTAACAAAATGGGAGATTATTCAGAATTGATACCATTGAGCACAAAGAGACCCTTTGTGCAATTCATAGTATCAATGCTGGTGATTCTTTTCGTATCTGTTGCAGGATTGCTCATTACCCTACTGACTGGCTGGCTCTTTTTTGGAATTGCACCGGGTGAGGCAGATATTAATGAATTAAATTTCGGAGCAAGACATATTAATTATTTTAAATACTTACAGACCCTCCAGCACCTGTCCATATTTTTGCTTCCTTCGCTGCTAATAGCTTACCTCATGAGGGGGGATGTTTATTCCTACCTCGGCCTTAACAAAAAGCCGGGCTTGACAGTTTCATTATTATGCATGTTGCTGATTATTTTCATGATTCCCCTGAACAGTTTCCTTGCATGGCTGAACGAAGGTCTGGATTTCCCTGCCTGGCTCGAAGGACTTGAACGGTGGATGGAAACTAAAGAATTGCAGGCAGAGCGAATCACACAAATACTTATGGAAGCAGTCACTACCGGCGACTTATTGCTTAATGTTTTAGTGATCGCCGTAATACCTGCCATTGGCGAGGAGTTTATTTACAGGGGAGTGTTGCAAAATATATTTAAGAGATGGCTGAAATCAGGCCACCTTGCAGTGATACTGACAGCCTTACTGTTCAGTGCCACGCATCTCCAATTTTATGGTTTTATACCAAGGTTTATACTGGGACTGGCTTTTGGATACATCTACCTGTGGTCAATGAATATCTGGCTACCCGTAATGGCCCACCTCTTAAACAACCTCATACCTGTTATCCTTTCATATTTTTACGGGTGGGAAAATATTAATAAGACTGTGGACGAATTTTCTTCAAAGGATGGACTCATGACAATAATACCAGCCATCGGCGCTGTTTTTATCATGATTTATATAAGGGAAAGAAGTCTGAGGGATAATTAATTCCTGTTAAGCTTCTGGAGTTCATTTTTACGGAAAACGTATACTATGCCGTACTTTTCTGCTTTTGATCTTTTTTCTTCTTCAGGGAGATCGGAATAAGTCTGCTCAACTTCATTCCATATTTGTGCTATAAGCTCGTCAGCCTTCCTCCTCAGTTCACATATCTTATTAGCATAATCATTTGTCTTTTTGTGCATGGTTTTCTGAAAATGGTATGCATCCAGAAAATTCTCGAAATGAACTTTGACAACAGCAATTGTAGGATTGGTAATAGGCGTCCTGCCGGTCCTTATCCTTGCTGCTTCACCGTCGATGATCTTCTTTCCCCAATGGATGATGTCTTTTTCACATGTGAGTGTTGGCAAGGAGGCATGCCCGTTGATCAAACCAAAAAATTCAGGTGTGTCCTGGCGTAAGTCTTTTCTTTGAACAGCCATACTCATTACCCTGAGGAAATGATTGATATAGATTTTTGCCTTTTTAAGTAATTCCTGATAATCCTTGTTGCTTTCAACCTGTTTGTTATATGATTGTCGCTGCAGTTGATAATTATGTTTGAAAGAAGGTAGAAAAGCCTGGAGTTTAACAAAGGTATCAGCTGTGTAAGCCAATTCAAAGGGAGGCAACTCGTGCCCTTTGCAGAGAGCTTTTTCCATAGCTCTTATCCTCGCAGCATCTGTGTTTGGTAATCTACGGTAGGGCATACATACAGGCAAATTGTTGAAAACTTGTTAGCAATATGTGCGAATATATAAAATTTGAAATAAAGAACAATAGTATTCGCCGGTGATTTTCAATACTTTTTGCAAAAAAAATAAATAATTGTCGTTTTTCCTTACTATCCTGTTGAAAACACTGTTTGAAGGATCCAGCTTTTAATACTTAATCATCGATGAACATTTTGCAATGCAGTATAATAGCCGTACTTTTATTTATTATTTATGACACTTAATCACAAAAAGCAGTATTATGTTTAAAACAGAAGTATACAATAAACGTAGAGAATCTTTAAGAAAATCCATGTCGGGTGGGATGGTACTTATATTGGGCAATGTTGATTCGCCCATGAATTATCCTGCCAATCCTTTTCATTTCAGGCAGGACAGTGATTTTCTTTACTTTTTCGGGCTCGATCTGCAGGGCCTGGCGGGGATTCTGGATGTTGACAATGGAAAGGATTATATTTTTGGGGATGATATCGAGGTGGATGATATTATCTGGATGGGACCTCAACCTTCTATAAAAGAACTGGCTTCCCGGGTAGGCGTAAAGGATACAATGCCTATGGGTAAGCTGGAAGATTTTATTGAAGAAGCAAAATCAGCGGGTAGAAAAATACATTTCCTGCCGCCTTACCGTGGAGAGAACAAAATGACTCTTGGTGCTTTGTTAAAGGAGAATCCCTGCCAGATGAAGTCTAAGGCATCGGAAGAATTGATCAAGGCAGTTGTGGCCCTGCGTTCATACAAGGAGCCGTGTGAGATAGAAGAAATTGAGTCAGCAGTTGATATAGCATATGATATGCACACCACGGCAATGAAGATGTGTAAGCCCGGAGTGAAGGAACAGGAAATATTCGGTACCATTGAAGGGATATCACTGTCAAAGGGTATGGGGCCATCTTTCCCTATCATCCTCAGTATAGACGGGCAGACACTTCATAACCATAGCCATGATAACATTCTTAAGACAGGACGATTGATGGTCACCGATGCCGGTGCTGAAACAAATATACATTATGCATCGGATATTACGAGGACCACTCCTGTAGGTGGAAAATTCAATACACGGCAGAAGGATATTTATGAAATAGTGCTTGAAGCAAATATGAAAGCCATCCAGGATGCTGGTCCCGGGACCTCAAACAAAAAACTTCATATTGAAGCCTGCAAGGTGATTGCCAGAGGCCTGAAAGAACTTGGCTTAATGAAAGGGGATGTTGATGAGGCCGTTGCAAGGGGTGCTCATGCCCTCTTTATGCCTCATGGACTTGGTCATATGATGGGATTGGATGTTCATGATATGGAAGGTCTTGGTGAGGACTATGTAGGTTATAATGACGAAGTGAAAAGGAGCGATCAGTTCGGACTGGCATTCCTGAGGTTTGCACTGCCTTTCAAAGCCGGACATGTATTCACAATTGAGCCGGGATGCTATTTTATACCTGAGTTGATTGAGCAGTGGAAATCAAAACGCCTGCACACTGAATATATCAATTACGACAAGGTTGAAAAATACCTGGATTTCGGCGGAGTGCGTATCGAAGATGACGTACTCATAACCGAATCGGGGCATAAGGTACTGGGTAAACCTATTCCAAAGACGGTGAAGGAAGTGGAATCTATTTGCAGTTAATATTTACCTCCTTCTTCGTGCGGGACCAGGAAAGACAGGCAGGCTCTCATGTCCTCCGGAATCAACACTCTGGACAGCAAAAAAATAATTGTCCTTTGAATAAGGTATTGTTACTTCTGTGTCAGTCACAAATATTTTGTTTTGCCACATCGACTGGTATGTTTCCCTAATAAGGATATAGTAACCTGCCGGTTCTTTGCCGACGGACGGTTTTTCCCACCTCAGTGTGCTTGAATTACTCAGTCCTGATACAACTATTCCCGCATTAACAGGTTGACCGGGAGATAAAGCGAGGTTAGCCAGGGTGGCAAGGTTAATGCCGGTATTTTTGCGTACATATTCATAATCAACACCCTCAGGCAGATCACCATACATTATGCCATCCCTCATCCCGGGTGTGGTATGTGTTCGGTGGTAGTTTTCGTTGAACTCACATATCCGTACAGCTGTAAATCCTTTCCTGCAAAAAGGTGTATGATCACCGCCACGGCCAAACCTGTCGTTCCTGTATATCAGTGTTACATTAATCTGATCTACATACCTCTCACCAACCTCCTTTATATATCTTGCCAGCTGCCTTGCCTTACCGTCATTTTCTCCCGCAGTATATGCTCTCAGCCTTGCCATCTGCTCTGTCTCATAGGCAGGTACACCTTCACTGAAGACCCTGACCCTCATATTATCATTGAGCAGAGTGCCACTGGAACTGCTGTTACCTATCATATCATTATTAAGCATGGCTATTATATTCCAGTTTTCTTCACTGGCTATATCGGCCATGGCTGAAGATCCATACAATCCTTGCTCCTCGCCGGTAACTATCATAAACTTAATAGTTGCAGGGAATTCATGTTTTGACATGATTCTGACCATCTCAAGAATGGCTGCAACACCTGATCCGTCATCATTTGCTCCCGGTGCGAAGGTGGTACTGTCGTAGTTATCATCTACGCGGCTGTCCAGATGTGCACTTACAAGTAATATCCTGTCATCATCGGGGTCCGTTCCCTTTAATGTGGCTACTACATTCCTGAGTTCCGTTTCTTTCTTAATTCGCTGGCCCTCCCCGCCAACGGTGTAGTTAACAAATTCAACTGAAAGACGGCCATCAGAAACTGGTATATATTGTTCCATCTCTTTCTTTACCCAGTGCCACGCTGCCCCTATGCCAATTTCAGGATCGTCCTGTACACTCAGGTTATGGCGTGTATGGAAGCTTACCAGCTTTAGTATATATGCTTCTATGCTGTCACGCGAGATCCCTTCAACCATGTTCCTGATCAGGGGGTCTCTTTTAATTATTTTCTGAGCCCTCGTAAAAGGTACAGAAACGATGATTATTATGACCAGTATTAGATATTTTTTCATGTTATAAGTTTTAATAATTCATACCAAATATATCAAATAGTGACTACTGTGTAAAAATGACCCGAATAAAAAAGCGTGATTTAAATTCTTTTAACAATTCTTGACCAGGTGGATTATTATATGTAATTTTTCATTATGAGATTAAGGAATTTATTTCTGTGGGTCACAATTTTTGGCATTGCCATGGCCTTCATGGAAAGTTCAGTTGTTATTTACCTCAGGGAAATACTATATCCTGAAGGTTTTGATTTTCCACTGGCGGAGTTTGAGGGCTCCCTTGCTGTGACAGAAATAATAAGGGAAGTGTCCACTCTTGTTATGCTGGTGGCTATAGCTTTTATTGCCGGGAAAAGCTTCTCCACCAGCTTTGCATGGTTTGTTTATTGTTTTGCCATATGGGATATCTTTTACTATGTTTTTCTCAGGTTGCTTGTAGGCTGGCCTCCAACACTTCTTGAATGGGATATCCTGTTTTTATTACCCGTTACCTGGACCGGTCCGGTTATCAGTCCTTTAATTGAATGCATTGTGATGATAAGCCTGGCTGTGGTAATACTACATTATGCAAACAAGGGTATTGATACCAGGCTTGAGGCTTCAGAATGGCTCATTATAATTGTTGGGGCCCTTGTGGTATTGGTATCATTTACCTGGGATTATTCATCATATATACTTGAACGGTATTCATTATCTGACATATGGAACATGCCCCGTGACAGCTCTCTTCTTGAATATGCTTACGGATATATCCCCAGGCGTTTTAACTGGTGGCTGTTTACAGCCGGCAATCTTATTATTATATCCGCGATAGTTCTTTTATACCGCAGGCTCAAACGCTCAGCAACATAGTCATTCGCCCTACCTATTATCTCACTAGAACTCAGATAGCAAATAACTAGGATATTAGGGTTGCATTGAATTTCGAATTTCGAATATCGAATTTTCGAAGGCAGAAGTAGATTCGGTGGAAGAGTGATTCTAACTCGACGAATAATATTAGTTAATTTCAAATAAATTGATTTTAACAAGGGTAATAATAAGAAATTGTGGCAAATATTAAATAATTTTAGGCAATAAAACCTCTGCAATAATGAGAATTAATTCTGAAATCATCCAACAACTACTTCGTCATTGACTCACTTTGTTCGCCGAGCTCGAATCCCTCGTCCCGACAGTATCGTCGGGTCTCGCAATTCTCGGTTCGGCGTTCGACATTCGATATTCGCCATTCATAACCTTTCGTTAAAAGCAGTTAGTCGGATAGAGAATACCATTTTAAAATTGTTGGGAACTCATCTCTCATCTTACCCTCTCCACTCCTTGCTACCAGCTACCAATTCATAACTCATAAATCATAATTAACACTTCCCTGCTCCCTGCTCCCTGCTCTTTCGCCTCTCAATACGCCTTATAGTACTCCCTGTTCAGCCTGGCTATATGTACCAGCTTAATATCTTTCGGGCATTCAGCCTCACACGCACCTGTATTGGAGCAATTACCAAAGCCCAGCTCGTCCATTGTTTGCACCAGGGCACGCACCCTTTCTTTAGCTTCCACCTGGCCCTGGGGTAAAAGAGCCAACTGGCTTATTTTGGATGATACGAAAAGCATTGCTGAAGCATTTTTACATGCTGCCACGCATGTGCCGCAACCTATACACACACCCGCGTCAAATGCCCTGTCTGCATTTTGCTTCTTCACAGGTATGGAGTTTGCTTCAGGTGCAGCTCCTGTATTTACAGAAATATATCCGCCGGCTTCTATCAGTTTGTCAAAAGATGTTCTGTCGACCATAAGATCTTTAATTACAGGGAAGGCTTTTGATCTCCAGGGTTCCACTGTTATAGTGTCACCATCATTAAAGACGTTCATACTTAGCTGGCAGGTAGTTACACTTTCCTGTGGACCATTAGGCCTGCCATTTATATACAGGCCGCACATTCCGCATATACCTTCACGGCAATCACTGTCAAAGGCAACAGGATCACCATCTTCGCGGATAAGCTTTTCATTGAGATAGTCCAACATCTCCAGGAAGGTCATTTCTGCGGAGACGCCATCGAGTTTATATGTGACAAATTTTCCTTTATCTTCTTTGTTCTTCTGACGCCAGATTTTGAGTGTTATATTCATATCGTTCAGATTTGAAAATTAATTATTACCCCTATTTGTAGCTTCTTTGTATAGGTGTGACATATTCAAACTTTAATTCTTCCTTATGTAATTCAGGATCTGATGTCTCACCTGTATATTCCCAGGCAGCGACATAAGAATAGTTTTCATCGTCACGTTTGGGTTCTCCTTCTTCAGTTTGATATTCTTCCCTGAAGTGTGCACCGCATGATTCTTTGCGGTTAAGAGCATCTAATACTATCAGCCTGGCCAAATCAAAGAAATCAGCTATCCTTCCTGCTTTCTCAAGTTCGTGGTTAGGTTCATTTAATTCCCCTGCCACTTTCACATCTCTCCAGAACTCATCCTTCAGTTCTTGTATTTCTTCCAATGCCTTTTTCAATCCTTCCTCGTTTCTTTTCATTCCCGAATGGGACCATAAAATATGGCCCAACCTTTTATGGAAAGACGTGGGACTCTGACTACCCTTAACTGACATGAGTTTATTCAGTTTTTCCTTAACTGCTTTTTCAGCTTCACCAAATTCGGGTGTATCGGTGGGTATTCGAGAGGTTTTGATCTGGTCGGCAAGGTAATCACCGATGGTAACCGGCAGAATAAAATACCCATCACCTGAACATTGCATAAGGGAGCTGGCGCCCAGTCGGTTAGCACCATGATCCGAGAAATTGGCTTCACCTATTGCATACAGGCCGGGGATAGTGGTCATCAGGTTGTAATCAACCCACAATCCGCCCATGGTATAGTGGGAGGCGGGGTATATCCGCATTGGTTCCTTATACGGATTTATGCCAGTAATTTTAGTGTATAAATCAAAAAGGTTTCCATACTTGGACCTTATAACGTCTTCTCCCTGGCTTTCTATGGCGTCCCTGAAATCAAGATAGACAGACAAACCTGTGTCACCCACACCATATCCTTCATCGCATCTTTCTTTTGCAGCCCTTGAAGCAACATCCCTTGGGACGAGGTTACCAAAGGCAGGATATTTACGTTCAAGATAATAGTCTCGTTCTTCTTCTTTTATCTCGTTGGCAGGTCGTTTATCTCCTTTTTGTTTGGGTACCCACACCCTTCCGTCGTTCCTTAGTGATTCTGACATCAGCGTAAGTTTCGACTGGTATTCATTAAGAACGGGAATACTTGTAGGATGAATCTGTGCCATACTGGGATTTGCCATTAAGGCCCCTTTTCTGTAAGCGGCCATGGCAGCGCTGCCATTTGAATTTATGGCAAGTGTTGAGAGGTAATAGATTGTCCCGAAACCTCCGGTGGCAAAGACCACAGCATGGGCTGAGTGTCGTTCAATTTCACCTGTTAAAAGATTTCTTGTTATAATCCCCCGTGCCCTGCCATCAACCACTACCAGGTCCAGCATGTCCCGGCGTGTAAACAGTTTTGCTTTTCCGGTCTTTACCTGTCTCATCAATGCCTGATATGCAGCCAGGGTGCACTGTTGCCCGGTTTGACCCTGTGCATAAAAAGTACGCGATACCTGTACTCCTCCGAAAGAGCGGTTTGCAAGATAACCACTGTATTCTCTAGCAAAGGGAACCCCCTGTGCCACGTATTGATCAATTATCTTATTGCTTACTTCAGCGGCCCGGTATACATTTGCTTCCCTTGCCCTGAAATCGCCGCCCTTGATCATATCATAGAAAAGGCGGAAGTCACTGTCAGCATCATTTTTGTAATTCTTGGTTGCGTTAATACCTCCCTGTGAAGCAATTGAATGTGCCCTCCGGGAGGAATCCTGGAACACGTAAACCTTAACGTTATACCCCAGTTCGGCCAGACTGGCCGCTGCAGATGCGCCGGCGGCACCTCCACCAACAACAATAATTTCTAGTTTTTTCTTGTTCGCAGGGCTCACAAGCTTAACCGATGCTTGATGTTTTGTCCATTTTTCTGTTAATGGTCCGTCAGGTATTTTTGAATCCAATTTTGCCATATTAATATTTTTTCTATTTTTTTCTGTTTATTTGAACAGCCAGATAATCAAAGGTATAGAAGCAAATCCCGCAGGGATGAGAACAGCATACAATACTGCTACCACCTCTACTATCGGTGTCCATATCCTGTGATTCAATCCTACAGTATGAAAAGCTGAAATAAGGGCATGGTAAAGATGAAAGCCCAGGATAATAAAACATATCCAGTAAAAAATATTATATCCCGGGATAGCAAATAGCTGGTGAGCAACAGAATAAAAATCTTCTGCATTGCCTTCAACAAGCCCCAGTCTCATGAAAAAGAAATTTATAAAGTGGATTATTAAAAAAATAAATATGGCTCCACCTGTCCATATCATGTATTTGGAAAAGAAAGATGTTTTGGATTTAGGGCTGACTTTATACCTTGATGATCTTGCAAGCCAGTTCTGGATCTGCACCACGATACCGATGGAGATGTGAATCAGGAAGGCAAGGAATAAAATTATTTCAACCACCTTAATCAATGCAAAGTTTGCCATAAAATGTGCTGCTGAGTTAAAGGGTTCAGGATCTGGTTTAAGTAACATGAAATTGATCCCAAGGTGAACAGGCAGGAAAGCGAGAAGAAACAATCCCGCCAATGCCATAACAAATTTCTTTGATATGGAGGAGACTAATACTTTATTCATATTAAGTGGAAAGTTTTGAGATTAACTTTAGTACATAAGGCACAAATATATTTTAATTATTTTTAGCTTGCCAATTTAAAATGATGTTATTCGAAATATTTCCTATAATATTCATAGCATGAAAAAAAGCATAGAATATCAGCAAGGAAAAATAATATACTATGATGAGGGTTCAGGCAATGTGATAATACTCCTGCATGGTTATCTCGAAACCTCAGACGTTTGGCGTGATTTTATTCCCGGCCTTGCAGAAAACTTCAGGGTAATAAGTATTGATTTGCCCGGACATGGTGAATCAGGTGTCTTGGGAGAAGAGCATTCCATGGAATTTATGGCTGATGCGGTATTGGCTGTTATGAATAAAGAGGGAATTGAAAAAGCTATGCTGACGGGCCACTCAATGGGAGGCTATGTAGCCCTCGCCTTTGTTGAAAAGTATCCGGAAAGTCTCTTTGCTTACTGTCTTTTTCATTCTCACCCCTTTGCCGACACTGAAGAAATAATTGACAACAGGAAAAGAGAAATAAGGGTTGTGGAATCAGGAAAAAAAGATCTTATCTATCCTGTAAATATACCGAAGATGTTTGCAGATTTTAATACCGACAGATTCAAACAACAATTAGAGCATAATAAAAAAACAGCCTCGGCGATACCTGCTGAAGGTATAATTGCTGTCCTCAAAGGAATGATAAGCAGGCCTTCCAGGATCGAAATACTGGGAAAAGGGGATGTCCCCATGCTCATGATACTTGGCAGATATGATAACTATATACCATATGATGAGGTTAAAAACAGGATTAAACTGCCGGACAATGCAGAAATGCTCGTGCTTGAAAAATCAGGGCACCTTGGCTTTATTGAAGAAAGGGAGAAATCACAACAAGCAATAATTGATTTTTATAACAAACAGTTGGAAAAAAATAAAACCTGGAAATTATGAAAAAAACTCTTACCACAATCTTAGTTTTGTTTCTTGTCTTATTATCGGGCTGTCTTGATGATAGTACGGAAAACAAGGATGATGATCGCATGGCGTGGTGGCGGGATGCACGCTTCGGTATGTTTATCCACTGGGGGCTGTATGCAGTGCCGGCAGGTGAATGGGAAGGAACAACAAACCACGCTGAATGGATACGGACCACAGCTCAGATACCTCTTGAGACTTACGAGGGATTTATTGAGCAATTTAACCCGGTTGAATTTGATGCCGATGAATGGGTTAAGATGGCAAAAGATGCAGGAATGAAATATATTGTAATTACCTCGAAGCATCATGATGGGTTTTGCCTTTTTGATTCCGAATACACAGATTTTGACATTATGTCTACCCCCTTCAAAAGAGATATAATGAAAGAATTGTCGGAAGCCTGTAGAGAAGAAGATATTGAAATATGCTGGTACCATTCGATCATGGACTGGCACCATCCTGATTATCTGCCCAGGCGCGACTGGGAAGACCGGCCAACAGAAGGGGCCGATTTTGACAGGTACGTATCCTATATGAAAAACCAACTTGCCGAATTGGTGGGTGACTATGGCAGAATAGGGGTCCTGTGGTTTGATGGTGAATGGGAAGACACATGGACCCATGAGAGGGGAATTGATCTGTATAATTATGTACGTGGATTGCAGGACGACATAATAATAAATAACCGGGTTGATAAAGGACGTCAGGGCATGCAGGGACTGACAAAGGAGGGTGAATATAAAGGTGATTTTGGTACGCCCGAGCAGGAGATCCCGGATACAGGATTAGCCGGCGTTGACTGGGAGACATGTATGACCATGAACAATCACTGGGGGTATAATAAATATGATGATAACTGGAAATCAGCAGAAGACCTGGTCCAAAAACTTGTGGACATAGCATCCAAGGGAGGCAATTTCCTTCTTAATGTTGGACCTAAGGTTGATGGAACTTTCCCTGAGGAGAGTATTGAAAGGCTCAGGGCGATAGGCGACTGGATGGATGTTTACGGAGAATCAATATATGGAACTTCGGCCAGCCCATTTGCTGACCTTGAGTGGGGAAGATGTACGAAAATACAAACAGGGAAAGATACCAGGCTCTACCTCCATGTTTTTGACTGGCCTGAAGATAGCAGGCTTGTTGTCCCAGACCCGGGGAACAAAATAAAAGATGCATATATAATGGATGGTATGGTAAAGACCGGTTATGAAAGGCAAGATGATAAAATAATTATTGATCTGCCCGAAAAGGCACCTGATGAATATTGTTCAGTGATTATTCTTGATATAAAAGGAAGGATTGAATAAAGACAAAAGACAAAAGATAAAAGGAAAAAGATCCTATGTTTAAAAAGCATAAGCCCGAGTAATTAATTAACTTGGTAATTATAAATAAAACAATTATTAATCTTAATACTCAAGCTTATGCAA
>JAWLEO010000050.1:0-20247 GCA_041686075.1 Bacteroidales bacterium
AATATAATAAATCAAAAAATATAATATGAAGAAAAAAATAAAAAAATATTTAATTATCTGTTACTAAAACTTTAAATTGCAAAAAAAATAAGAACAATCGATTGCGTAATATATTAATTATACAAATTCTCATAAATAGGGGCAAATCACAGTATGAATGGCTTAAACAAGGGAAAAATTTTAAACCTTAAATATTAACCAAATCTAGACTATGAAGAAAATTATTTTTCTTTTCTTAGCCCTGACATTTTCGGTTACAGCAATTGCTCAGCAGGTTATAACGGGAACTGTTACTGAAGCCGAAACAGGTGACCCATTAGTTGGTGTTACAGTCATGGTTGAGGGGACTACCATTGGAAGCATTACAAATGCGGATGGTAGCTATGAGATTGAAGTACCACAGGATATGGAAACACTGGTTTTCAGTTTTGTGGGGTATTCTACGGTTGAAGTTCCAATTGAAGGCCGGTCAAGTATTGATGTTCAGCTTGAGGTTGACATAACAAGGCTTGATGACGTCGTAGTAATTGGATACGGTACTCAGAGGAAGGTAAGTATTACAAATGCTGTCAGTAATGTGACAGCTGAAGAGTTAGCGGAGCGAAACGCCACCAATATTAACCAGGCTTTGCAGGGAAAACTACCTGGCCTGACTATTATTGATTACGGTGGAGCTCCTGGCGTCGAAAATATTATGTTAAGAATAAGGGGTACAACATCCTTAAATGAAAATGCCCCCCTGGTGCTGATCGATGGTGTTCCTGGAGATCTCGCACGGCTTAACCCGGTGGATATTGAATCAGTATCAATTCTGAAAGATGCTGCAGCATCTGCCATCTACGGTTCACGAGCTGCTGCCGGGGTAATACTTGTAACTACGAAATCAGCTGAAAGTGGAGAATTATCGGTTTCATACAATGGATACTATGGTATAGCCCGAACAAATAATAATCCTGTTCATATGGATGCCGTACCATATATGAAACTGCAAAATGAAGCTTATCTGAATTCTTTCGGATTTCAGTATTATACAGATGAATATATTGAACAGTGGCCCCAGAACCATGCAAACGATCCTGAAATGTACCCGGTACCTCATCAGTGGTTCGATGCCCTTTACAGTCTGGCACCACAGCAGAGTCACACGCTTACCTTCAGCGGTGGCAATGAAAAGCTGAGCACGAGGGTTTCAGCACGTTACATGGATCAGGACGGTGTTCTGCCTCACTATAATTTTAAAATTGCTGAACTGAGGGCAAACACGGATTATAATGTAAGTGACAAACTCAGATTCAATACCAATCTCAACCTGAGAAACACAATCAGGAAGGAGCCTTATAATCCATGGGGCGGATGGACACGTCTTACCTACCGGATATTACAAAACAGCCAGTGGGCAGTGCCACGCTATGAGGACGGATCATACGGGCTATCAGTTGACAGTTACAGCCCACTGATACTGGCTAATGAAGGAGGATTAACTGAAGAGAACAATACTTATCTGCTTGGTATATTCAGAGGTGAATATGATATTATTGAGGGGCTCACACTTAGAGGCCAGTATTCAATTCAGTACGATTATGGTTATTCATCTTCTTTCGCCAACAAGTACTTTTTCCAGGACAAGCTGCATCCCTCAAGGACCACGGTCAGTAACCTGAATTATATGATTGATAACAGATCACAGTCGAGAGAAGACGGTGTTGATTTACAGCTTACCTTTGACAGGTCGTTTGGTTTGCATACTATCAACAGTATTGCCGGGTATTCGCAGATCCATTTTGAGAATACATATGTGGGAGGTTACAGGCAGCAATTCTATAATAATGACCTGCAGGCCCTTTCACTGGGAGTTAATGATGCAACGCAATCGGCAACAGGTGGTAATTCTGAATGGGGACTGCGTTCATATTTTGCCAGGGTAAATTATGACTATTCCGGCAAGTATCTGTTTGAAGCAAATGCACGTTATGATGGTTCCTCACGCTTCTCCGAAGGTAACAGGTATGGCTTTTTTCCCTCTTTCTCTCTGGGATGGCGGATATCAAATGAGAGCTTCTGGGACCCCATAAAGAACGTTGTCAATGAGCTGAAGCTAAGAGGTTCATGGGGACAGGTCGGTAGTCAGACCGTAGGTTTATATACCTATCTTGAAACATATAATCAAAGCAATTATATATTTAATGAATCACGGGCCACCGGCTATCGTCAAACCAGCCTGGCCAGCCAGGATCTTTCCTGGGAAACAACCACTCAGTTTAATGTGGGGCTTGACGGCTACCTCTTTGATAACAGGATCAATTTTTCTGCAGACTATTATAAGAAGACCACTACAGATATTCTCCTCGCCTTGCCAATACCTACATTAATTGGTCTTAACCCGACCGATCAGAACGCCGGTATCGTAGAGAACTGGGGATTGGAATTTGTGCTGGGTGGCCGGCAGACATTCGGGGACTTCAGACTGGCACTTGATTTCAATCTCAATTTTAATCATAATGAGGTTGTGGATCTGGCAGGTACCGGTCCTTATATCTCAGCTTACGGTAACAGTGATTACAGGACCATTACAAGGGAAGGATTTCCCATTAGTTCCTTTTACGGATTCGAGACTGATGGTTTCTTCCAGACCCAGGAAGAAGTTGATGGCTATGCAAACTGGGATGGATCGGTTGGACCGGGTGATGTGAAATATGTAGATCAGAATAATGATGGTATCCTTACACCTGAGGATTTTGTGATCCTCGGTAACGAGATGCCTGACTGGACCTTTTCATCCAATATGTCATTTGGCTGGAAAGGCCTTACCCTTGATCTTTTCTGGCAGGGTGTAACGGGCTCAGAGAAGCTTATAACAGGCGCAATGCTGGAAATGGGTATCTGGGGAGGATTCTGCCACGAAGTTTTTGAGGACTACTGGACACCCGAAAATACCGATGCACAGTTTCCACGTCCGACAAAATACACTATGAAGAATGTCCAGATATCTGACCGTACAATGGTGGATGGAAGCTATCTGCGCTTAAAGAATATCAGGTTATCCTACGATATTCCCCAAAGCCTATCCGAGCGTGTAAACATAAATAATATAAGCGTTTACATATCAGCTACTAACCTGCTCACATTTGCAGAGCTCAATATGTATGATATAGATCCTGAAATGATAGGAAGAGGTCCGGAGTCTTCCTTCCCACAAACTTCAGTTACTACCATAGGTCTAAATGTAAATTTCTAAGCAATGGAAAAGATGAAAATTTCTAAAATATTAATATTCCTAAGTATACTGTCACTTCTGACGGTTTCATGTGAAAAGGACCTGCTTAATACCATACCCAAGGACAGGCTTGCAACCGATTTGTTCTGGCAAACCGAGCAGGATGCCCTTTATGCTTCAACAGGTATATATTCAAGGCTGGGTGGTCAATGGAGATACTGCTCAATGGATGCATATACCGATATTGCTCATTTCATATTGCAATGGAGGGCTGAGTCGGCAATTGAGAAGAACACTTATGATGCAAGCAACAATGTTGTAGGTTATGAGTGGGCTCATTACTACGGTATTGTCCAGGCGGCCAGCTCATTTCTCGAGAATATAGAAAAGGTAGAGGATATAGATCCTGATCTTACTGCCAGGCTGGAAGCCGAGGCAAAAACACTCAGAGCCTATGCTTATATCAACCTGGTTATGCTCTATGGTGATGTGCCTCTGGTTACAAGAACCATGAGTGTGGCAGATGCCAAAGAAATCACCAGGACAAGCACTTCCGAGATATGGTCTTTTATTTCAACCGAATTGGGTGAAGCTGCCACTGATCTTCCTTCAGTGCAATCGGATAGAGGACGTGTCACAAAGGGTGTTGCCCTGGGTCTGAAAGCAAGAGCAGCCCTCTATGCAGGGAATTATTCCGAGGCAAGGGATGCAGCTGCCGCAGTAATGGCACTCGGTGTGCATGAGATACATGATTCATATGCCGAATTGTTTGATTATGCAGGTGAATCATCCTCCGAGATAATGTTTGCCAGGCAATATGCCAGGGATCTGGATGCCCATGAGATATTTAACTTCTATACTGCCAACAGCCTCTATACCCAGGAGTGCCAGGTCATACCAACAAAGGAACTGGTGGATGCTTATTTGATGCAATCGACCGGACTGCCCATTGATGAGGCTGGTAGTGGCTTTGATCCCTACGATCCCTACAATGACAGGGACCCGAGGTTATCTCATACCATCTATGTTAATGGTGACATACTGCCCAATGGTGAGGTGCTTAACACCCTGCCAGGTAGTGGTACCGGCGATGATATTACCAGTTCTGCCGAGAATGTTACACAAACAGGCTGGTATTTTAAGAAGTATGTCAGTGAAACTGATTATCCAACACCGTGGAATTGCGGAGTAAATCTCATCTATCTTCGCTATGCTGAGGTACTCCTGATTTATGCGGAGGCCAGTATTGAGCTTGGCGGAGCAAACATCGACCAGTCCGTCCTTGATGCAATAAATGAATTGAGGACAAGGTCAGATGTCAACATGCCTCTTGTTACAGCAACAGATCAGGCGGAGCTCAGGGAAATAGTAAGGCGTGAGCGAAAGGTAGAACTTGCAATAGAGGGTCATAGACTCTTTGATATCAGAAGATGGCAGATTGGTGAGGATGTTATACCCGGTACAATAAAGGGAATGACATATGAAGACCCTGCCAATCCGGGAACGCTTGTAACTGCTGAGCTGACAGGATATGTAAAAGAGTTTAACCCTGCCAAGCATTATCTGTGGCCAATACCATTTAACGAATTAGAACTTAATGATAACCTGACCCAGAACCCGGGTTATTAACAATTATTGATTGACGGGTTAATTTTGATTTTGGTTGGATTCCGATGGTCAGGCATGCCTTGGCCATCGGATATTCATGAGTAAACGCAACGGATAGAATAGAAACTATTTAGTTTAACTTAGAGATATCTTTACTGAAAACGCCTTAAATGAGAACAGCAGTTAATACCATTCTATTATTTTCCCTGATTAGTATCTTTTTGGCATCATGCAATTATAGGACTGATACTGGTGAATTAAACAAACTAGGACATATAGGTTATGATCCCCGGCCGGTCTATGATGTGGCCTTTTTCTCTGAATCACTACAGCGGGAAATGCATATCAATGTTGTTCTTCCCCGTGGCTATGAAGACTCAGAAATGGATTACCCAGTATTGTATTTATGCCACGGATTTACGGCTAACTACCACGAATTTGTTCATGTTGGCGTGCCGGAATACCTTAACCGCTTCGATATGATAGTGGTTATGGTGGACGCAGGTAACTCATCCTATGTCAACTGGGCTGAATCAGAGGATGGCCGGCCTCTGAATTTTGCTGATCATGTGACAAGTGATGTCATTAACTATGTTGATGATAATTACAGAACCATCGCCGACAGAAAAGGCAGGGCAATCAATGGCATCTCAATGGGTGCTAACGGCGCCATTACTCTGGGACTATCCAAGCCTTATCTTTTCTGCTCAATTGCGGGTCATTCCGGTGGCTACAGTTATGATGCAGCAAGGGAGGAGCTTAAGAAAAAGGACGAGGAAGAACATGAGGAAGCTAATGCATGGAGGGAGGCAATGATCAATGATACTACCATGTATTACAGGGATATTGATATAGAGGGGTTCTCCACTATGAAAGATCGTACACCGAGAGGTAAGATCTTTACATCCGAAGAACAAATTGACAGGGTGGATCCCTATATCAATGTATTGAAGATACCAAAAGATGAATTGCCTCATATATATATTGATGTGGGAACAGAAGATTTCCTGTATGAGCCAACAAAAAAATTCATGGAATTTCTGTTGGAGAACAGGATACCCTTTGTTTACAGCCAGTCACAGGGCGGACATGAAGAAGATTACTGGGGACGTGAAGTATCCGTATCAATGGCTGTACAGCATGCCATTATGCTTAGGAATATCTGGGGTAAAGAATTTGAAATCTACAATCCTTATACAAGTATATTTGAGCAGGATGAGAATTAGAAATTTAAACAATTAAAACATAATCCAATGAGACAAACAATTCTGACAGCACTAATCCTGACTGCATTTTTAACATCATGTGGTTCTGGAGGAAAAGATGAAGCAAAAACGGTTGAAATGAACAAAGCGGTACTCCTTGACAAGGTAAAAGGAGGATGGGCAGGACAAGCAATAGGGGTTACATTTGGCGGGCCAACCGAGTTCAGGTACCTCTCCAGGATCATTCCTGACAGCGTTGAGCTAAGATGGGACAACGAGCTGGTAACTTATTTCTATGATGAGTTTCCGGGGCTTTATGATGATATTTACATGGACCTGACATTTGTAGATATATTTGAAAAAGAAGGTCTCGATGCCCCCGTAGAGTCATTTGCAAATGCTTTTGCGAATGCTAATTATATGCTCTGGCACGCAAACCAGGCTGCCAGGTATAATATCCTGAACGGAATACCGGCACCTGCATCCGGGCACTGGAAAAACAATATGCATGCAGATGATATCGATTTCCAGATTGAGGCTGATTTCGCAGGACTCATGGCTCCCGGCATGATAAACTCCGCAATGCTTTATGCCGACAAGATCGGGCATATCATGAATTATGGCGACGGCTTCTATGGTGGTGCATATGTGGCAGCTATGTATTCGCTGGCTTTTATCTATGGTGATATATATAAAATAGTAAATGAGGCACTGAAGGTTATTCCGGCAGAAAGCAATTATTACCGCTGCATGCAGGATGTAATATCATTCCATAAGCAATATCCTGATGACTGGAAGAAAGCATGGCAGGCCATTGAAGACAGTGAATGGGCAATTGACCTGCATTGCCCTGACGGCATAGCATCACCATTCAATATTGACGCAACGGTTAATTCAGCATACGTATTATTGGGATTGTTATACGGAGGGGGAGATATTGATAAAACACTTGAGATATCCACACGGACCGGCCAGGATTCAGACTGTAATCCGGCAACTGCCGCAGGAATACTTTTTACCATGATGGGATATGATGCCATTCCCGATTACTGGCTCGACCCTATCAAGCCTGTGGAAGACAGGGACTTTGCATATACGACCATATCTCTTAACGATGTTTATGACATGAGCTACAGGCATGCGCTCCAGGTTATTAAGAGGTATGGAGGAGAGGTCGGTGATGAGTCCGTTGAAATAAAAGTGCAGGAACCTGAGGTCTTACCCCTGGAGATAGCATTCCCGGATATTTATCCCTATAAGGTCACACAGGCCAGGCCTCCTGAAACACTAAGAGGCCGGTGGGCAATGCTTCATACTATTGATTCAGATGAACCGTATGATATTGATTTTTCAGGTATCGGTCTGGTTATCAAAGGAGGTGTTATGGGTGACCTTGAAGAGGACTATGTAGGTGAACTGGAAGTCAGAATCGATGGTGAAGTTGATAAGGTGATGAAACTCCCGGTAGATTACAGGACGCGTACGGCTGAGCTCTACTGGAATGTTCAAATACCGGAAGGTGACCACACAGCTACATTGAAATGGTTAAATCCTGTTGAGTATGGTGCAATAGGTGTCAGAGGTTATATTGAATACACAACCGAGAAATCTGATATTGAAGTAGAAATTAAATAGAAAACAATATGTTTATTATAGGTAGTTACACAGTTGCAGTAATTTTCTGTGTGGTCACTATGCTATGCTGGGGTTCATGGGCCAATACACAAAAACTGGCCTCCCAGAAGTGGCCGTTTCAATTGTTTTATTGGGATTATGTTATCGGAGTACTCCTCTTCTCACTGTTAATGGCATTTACGATGGGAAGTATAGGGTCAGAGGGAAGAGGATTTCTTTACGATTTATCCCAAGCTAATGGTGATTCATTATTATCCGCCTTCATTGGTGGGGTGATTTTTAACTTTGCCAATATACTCCTGGTTATCGCAATAGATATAGCCGGATTAGCAGTAGCATTCCCTGTGGGAATTGGTCTGGCTTTGGTAATAGGTGTTCTGGTGAATTATATTGCCACCCCGTCAGGCAATCCCTTTCTTATTTTCATTGGGGTTGCGCTGGTAGTAGTGGCGATTATTATAGATGCCCTGATATACAGGCGTATACCATCGGAGAATAAGGACGTGCAGATTCTTAAGGGTTTGCTTTTCAGCATACTTGCAGGAGTGTCGATGGGATTCTTTTATCGTTTTGTTACAGCCAGTATGAGTCTTGATTTTGCAAATCCAAGTCCCGGGAAAATGACTCCTTATACAGCCGTCGTTATTTTCTCAGTTGGAGTATTAATATCAAATTTCCTTTGGAACTCAATTAATATGTATTATCCATTTTCTGGACAGAAAACCACTTATAAGGAATATTTTATGATAGGAACACCCAGATTGCATCTGATAGGAATATTTGGAGGATCAATCTGGTGCCTGGGTATGCTGTTCAGTATTCTGGCAGGCGAGAAAGCCAGTTATGCTATTTCCTATGGACTCGGACAAGGAGCTACAATGGTGTCAGCAGCATGGGGAGTATTTATCTGGAAGGAATTCAGGGAAGCTCGGGGTAAAAAAACGGTCAATATTATGACTACGATGATGTTCGTATTATTCTTCACTGGATTGGCATTGATAATCTTAGCTAAAGTCTGATTATGAAAAAGAAAATAATTGTTTTAGGTAGTGCTAATATTGATCATATAGCAAAGGTTCATCATATACCTGTACCGGGAGAAACGGTTGGTGATGGCGTTTACTCTAAGGTATTTGGAGGTAAAGGTTTCAACCAGGCTGTTGCAGCCACCAAGGCAGGCGGTAATGTTACCTTTCTTGCAAGTGTTGGAGATGATGAGGATGGAAAGCAGATTATTAATACAATTAAAAATGACGGAGCAGATACAAACAGCGTTATTTATAAAAAAGGGTCTAGGACCGGTGCTGCATTTATCTTTGTAGAAGAATCCGGAGAAAACAGTATTGTTGTTTCTCCCGGTGCAAATAAGGAACTTACATGTGATGATCTGGAATCATATACAGATCTTATTGCGGGTGCTGATTACCTGATAATGCAGATGGAGATTACTTATGAGTGTGTTGAAAAAGCTGCAAAAATTGCATCAGATAATGATACGTTCGTCCTCTTGAATCCTGCTCCTGCCTGCAGGCTGAGCAAGGAACTGATTTCAATGGTTGACCTGCTGGTTGTAAATGAAACGGAATCCGAAATAATATCCGGGAAGTCATTCAACGATCTCGGAGTGGAAAAAATGGCTAGGGAGCTGATCAACATGGGAGCCAAGTCGGTTATTATAACCCTTGGTGAAAATGGCTCTTACCTGTTGAATGGCGATACTGCAAGAAAGTTCAATGCATTCAGTGTAAATGCCGTTGACACAACGGCAGCCGGGGATACTTTTTGTGGATCTCTTACGGCCTTCCTTGCTGAAGGTATAATCATAGATGATTCAATCATGATGGCATCAGTCGCTTCTGCCCTGACAGTTCAGAAGCTTGGCGCTTACCCCTCTATCCCTTTCAGGAAGGAAATAGACAGGTTTTATACGGAGAGAGACAAATAGCTTAGGGTTAATTTTATTTTGGAATGAGGTTATAGCCGTGGTTTTGGGTTGATTGGCGTTTGACCCCTTTTAAATGGTAAGTATCCACCTCTCTATTACCACAGAAAAAAATTAACACTTTAACAGGAATAGAATGATTAGAATATTTACTTTTTGTTTTCTAGTGTCTCTGGTGATACCGGTGACAGCAAATTTACAGGATCAGACAGATAGTATCCCCGTAAGAAAGATAAGCCTGTCAGAATACAGGGATAAGATGATGGGAGGCTGGATAGGACAGATGGTTGGCGTTGGATGGGGAGCACCGACAGAATTTGCTTACCTGTCGAGGATTATCCCTGACGATGAGATACCTGCATGGGAGCCGGACCTTGTAAACGTGTACAACCAGGACGATATGTATGTTGAGATGACCTTCCTGAGGACGATGGAAGAGCATGGAACAGATGTGTCAATTAAACAGGCGGGTATTGACTTTGCAAACAGTGCCTACCTCTTATGGGTTGCAAACAGGGTTGGACGCACTAACCTGAGAAAGGGTATTGCTCCGCCAAATTCAGGACACCCAAAGTACAGTAATGCTTCCGATGCAATTGATTACCAGATTGAGGCAGATTATTCGGGTCTTATTGCCCCGGGCATGCCGAATGTTGTTATCGGGCTTGGAAATAAATTTGGTCGCTTAATGAACTATGGCGACGGACTTTATGGAGGCATTTTCGTAGGGGCAATGTATGCAGAGGCATTTTTTGACTCTGATATTCAAAATATTATAAGTGCAGGACTGGCGGCTATTCCTCAAGAAAGTCAGTATGCAGAGGCAGTTCGCGATGTTGTTAAGTGGCATTCCATGTATCCTGATGACTTTGAGAAAACATGGAATCTTATTAATGAGAAGTACCATCTCGACCCTGAGTACAGAAAGTTTACATCATCACCTCCTGGATCTGATAATAATATAGATGCCAAGTTAAATGGTGCCTATATTGTTATGGGACTTCTATATGGTGAGGGTGACACTGATAAAACGGTTATTGAATCAATGCGCTGTGGACAGGATTCAGACTGTAATCCTTCAAATGCAGCAGGTATATTATATACAACTATAGGGTATAAGAATCTGCCGGAGAAATATACATCAGGCCTGAAGAGGGATATTAAGTTTAGCTTTACTGATTACACCTTTGATGAGCTGATAGATGTATGTGAGAGGTTTGCAATTGAGTTTACAAAGCAAACAGGTGGCAGAGTGGAAAAGGGAAAAGATGGTGAGGATTATCTTGTAATTCCTGTTAAAGAACCTATAGTCAACGAACTGGAACAGAGTTTTGATCCTGGCCCGCTTTCCGATAATGAATTTACAAAGGAAGAGCTAAGGCAAATAAAGGGAAATCCGATATACAAATATATTTTGATACTAATTGTTGTACTGGCAATATTTGTTTTTAAGGATAACCGCAATGTAAGATCAGCTGCTATACTAATTCCATTTGCACTTGTATGGATATTGCTGGAACTTATGAACTCTGTTATACCTCCCGATTTGTCTGGAACAGTGGATGTAGCATCCATATTCAAAACCATGATAGCTTCGATTGCAATGTTGCTATTAATTGGAAACAGCCTCTCTGCCATGAAAAGGTATATGGCTGTGATTGTAGCTCTTGTGCTTGTAGTACTTGTCGGTATTGTCGGTGCCTTGGGTGCTTCTGAAGGTAGATATATCGCAAGTACAAAAATAACCTTTGTTGGGTACCTTGTTATATCCATATTATGGCTTATCGGAATTGCTTTATCGATGAGACTAAACTTTAGAAAGTATACGAAGCTTAGATTTAACCTCTTAACAATTCTCTGCCTCTTTATTGTGAATATTGTTGGAGTATATATATTGTTGCTTGGGTTTTCACAGATTGCAGGCCCATGGTCGAGAATGGGAACAAGTATAGCTGCTGTGCTGGGAGGTTCGTTGATATTTACATTATTTCAGTACTTGCTTACTTTACCATATATAATACTGGCATATACAAATACTGTATATGGAAGAAGGTTAGGTGATATTATTAGAAAATCTTAAGAACAGGAATATGAATCTATATTTTTCAATAAACAGAGGTTTAGGCCTGGTATGTGTGGCTATTGCCTTAATCATGCTTTCTGCATACGGAACAGATGAAAGTAAAACCAGGAATAAAACCAAGCAGATGATTCCGGTCATCCTTGATACCGATGCGAATAATGAACTGGACGATCAGCATGCCATAGCTTATATGTTGTTCAACTCAGAAATCTTTGATATTAAAGGAATTACTGTTAATGACACATATAATGGCGGAGGCATACAGGGGCATGTTGATGAGGCAACACGTGTTGTGGATCTATGCAATTTCAGGGATAAAGTTAAGATAATACCAGGGGCTTCAGAAAGCTATTATCAAATCAAGGAGGACCTGGGCAATGATGATTTTGATGGCAGGGAAGCAGTCGACTTTATTATTGATGAAGCCAGGAAGATAGAAGGACAGAAACTTGTACTGGTGCCCATTGGCAAATTAACAAATATTACACTTGCACTGGAAAAGGCTCCTGATATTGCAAAGAAGGTAAAAGTGGTGTGGCTTGGTTCAAACTGGCCTGGGCCCGGTGAATATAACCTGATAAATGATACATCTTCACTGGCCCCCTTGCTGGAGAACGATGACCTTGAGTTCGAGATTCTGACTGTAAGATATGGTGAGCCATCAGGCACGGATGCTGTTAGTCTGAGTGTTGAGGAAGTAAGAAATACAATGACAGGCCTCGGACCAAAGGTGGGTCCTGTACCTGGCAGGCATGGCGGAACTTTTACATGTTTTGGTGATTACTCCGTAGAGCTATATAAGAAATACGGTGAAGCTATCAGGCCCATATTTGACGTATGCGCACTTGTAATATTAAAATATCCGGAATATGGGAAAAAGACCCTGGTAAAAGGCGCAAGTTTTGATGGCGAAAACTGGGACCTGGATGGAAATCCCGAACGCGAAGTAGTTTTCTGGGAGGATTTTGATAAAGCAGCCATTATTAAGGAATTCTACAATACTATGCAAAAGTCAGAGGAATTATATCAGAAATAGCATAATGATGTATAGCATTAACATCTACCAAATAATTCTCCTCCTGTTTTCAATATCTTTTTTTAGATGCAAAAACAGGCAGGTTCAAAAAACATATACAGAGTCTTCCGCTGTTGTATTACAAGGAGCAAATGTAATACCTGGTTCCAGGGTGCTAAAAGCAATGCGCTCAGTAAAGGAATATGTTGAAGTATCCTACCTGGGGAGAGAAAAAACAGTTCCGGTATATCAATACGTCTGCTATATTAGCAGTTATACCATGGATGCCATCGAGTTGCATGAGCCGTACAAGCAGCGTTTTACCAGTGAGACATGGATTGAGCAGGTAAAAGGGCATGCTATGGCAGGAGGTACTATAACCGATGACTTCTGGGCAAATGACATACTCTGGCAATTGAGTGTATTTGCATACAACATCTCGGTGATGATGCGTCAGAAGAAAGACAAGTTTAAGAAGCAGGAACACCGCAGCTTTATCGATTGGTTTTTTCGTGCCTGCAAAGATAACCATGAGTAGGCATCAGATAGAATTGAAAATGTATGAACACCACTTTTATAAAGACGCTTGGGAGAAGCTTGACAGGCTCACCGAAGCGGCATAGAAATACGAATGGAGAAAAATATGAGGACCAGCATGAGAGTCTAGGGGCGAGGTACGTTCCGTTAGCTTGAAAAACAGAGAAAAGTAGGGAATACCCCCTGATGGACAGAGGCATACAGAATATTTGAGCTGCGGAGTTAAACTAAATTAGTTAATAATGAATTTCTATGTTGGAGTATTTTTATACCTATTAGTATTTACTAACAGCATTTTTGCACAATCAGAAATAGGAAATACTGAACCTCCGGTAAAGCCCGGAAATAATGACCTTATTACGGTATTTCTTGATTTTTCCTTCCATCAGCAATATATACGTGAAACGATAACATTTGTTAACTATGTTCGTGACAAGTAGTTATCTTTAGTGCATATTATGATGACACGGCATAGCTCCGGATCAGCAGGGGATAATTATGAAATATCATTCATTGGTAGAGAAAGTTATGAGGGGATGAATAATGTCATAACCTATTGGGATCAGGGAACACACACCGTTGATGAAACGCGTCAGGGACTGGTGAAAATGATAAGTATGGGACTGTCTCCTTATGTCGCAAATACGAATATAGCAAACCAGATAACGATAATTGCTAACAATAATCTCTTGGAGGAAAGAATCCCGGTTGAAGATCCATGGAATAAATGGGTTATTGAAATATATGGAGATGCCAAATTGAGAAAGGAGAGCAGTCAAAGCAGTTTTGATTCACGATGGGGTTTATATGTCGATAAAATATCGGATGATTGGAAAATAAGAATGAGACCCTATTTTAACATAAACAAACGCACATTTATCCATGATGATGATGATATTATAAGTCTTTCACACAGGCATGGATTTGATGGTTATCTCATTAAAAGCATTAATCAGCACTGGTCGGCCGGTTTATTTGTAAATATGTTATCGAGTACGTTTCAAAATGCGAAGTTTAATATTGAAGCTGCCCCCGGTGTCGAATATAGCTTTTACCCTTATACTGAGGCTTCCCGAAAGGCAATTACTTTAGTTTATCGACTGGGAGTTGGTCATTATAAATATATAGAAGAAACAGTGTTCTTTAAAAAGGAAGAAAATCTTGCAAATCAGTCTCTGAAGCTATCAGTCGATTTTCAGCAACCCTGGGGTTCCTTTAGGGCAGATATTTCCGGGTCAAATTATTTTCATGATTTTAAAGCCAACAGAGTATCCCTGTCTTCAAGTCTGGACTTCAGGGTTTTCAAGGGCTTATCTCTTAGATTAGGAGGAGATTTTGAATTTATTAACGATCTGGTATCCCTTCCGGCAGGTGATCTTTCGCTTGAAGAAATACTGCTTCAGCAGCGTCGTCAGGCTACCAACTATCAGATGTACGGATACATTGGCTTTACATATAAATTTGGATCCCAGTTTTCCAATGTGGTAAATACAAGATTTTAATCTCATTGAGAAAATAACATAGTTTTTTCTCAAAAATAAACCAGAAGGTTCTACGAAATGAACATAAATAAAAGAAAACAAAAATTTGGGAATTGATAATTAAATGCATAATCAAAAATACTTAAATATAAAATTTACTATGAGAAATTCAATAACGACATTTTTTGGTTTAGTTATTTTTGTCGCTTTTATACTAACCAATAATAATATACTAGCTCAGCCGGCTGAGGTTAAAGTGATTTTTGAAACAGATATGACACTTGATGTTGATGACGTGGGGGCACTGGCTGTATTGCATGGATTGCAAACTGAGGGTAAAGTTAAAATTCTCGGTGTATGTTATAATGAAGTGCATCCCTTAGGGGCATCTGTAATCGATGCAATCAATACCTGGTACAACCGCGGTAATATTCCCATAGGTATTTACATGAATTACGATAAGGCTTTTAAAGATCCGGACCCGTCGGATTACTTTACCCACGAGCGGTACTTTGATGTGGATAATATGCCGCATGATCCGTTTGATAATATTGTAGGCTGTGCGATAGCGGTATATAAACATATCCTGAAAAATCAGGCTGACAACTCAGTTGTTATTATCAGCGTTGGTTTTCTCAATAACTTGTATGACCTGTTAAAAGACCCGGAGGGTTATGCCCTTGTAGAAAAGAAAGTCAAACTGTTGGTTGCAATGGGTGGTCTGAATAATGATGGTTTTAACTTTTCCCGGCATGGCCTTGTGGACCAGACTCAATATGTTATTGAAAACTGGCCGGGTACTTTGGTTACTACTGATGTGGGTGGAAGGATGATTACGGGTGAAACACTTACAGCCACCACACCGGTAAACAATCCAGTCAGACGGGCATACGAATTGGAATGGAAACAGGGGCCCGATGTGGGCCGCTCCAGCTGGGATCAGGTGTCCGTACTTTATGCTGTATATGGAACTCAGTATTACGATGAAAAATGGGAAGGTGGCGGCAGTCTGAGAAATGGATATACCTGGAAATTTAAAAAGGGGTATAGAGGGTATGCTGCTCCAAAGAAAGATAAAGAAGTAGAAGATGAAATAGAACGGTTGATGACTTTGGCACCTTAACAATCTAATATTGTGAACTTATATGCCTAATTACCAAATTGAACAAACTTTTACAATGTGTTTGAAGGAGTAATAAAATGAAAAAAGGATTTTTATCATTCATGCTATTGATGCTATTATTTTTATTTAGTAGCTGCCAAACCGAGAATTATAAAAAAATTTCAGTCGAGGAACTACGAAATAAAATAGCAGGCGGATGGGCTGGAAAGATGATTGGTGTTTCATATGGTGGTCCAACAGAATTTAGATATAACGGCGTAATAAATGAGGGCCTAATTGATTGGGAACCTGAAAGTTTACGCAGGTCTTTGGAAGAAGATGATCTTTATGTACAAATGAGTTTTATGATGACAATGGATGAATATGGAATCGATGCACCGGTTGAAAAATTTGGTGAATCATTTGCAAATGCTGGTTATATGTTATTTCATGCAAACAGAAAAGCTCGGAAAAATATTTTAGACGGTATCGCCCCTCCAATGTCCGGACACCCGGATTATAATCTTCACGCCGATGACATCGATTTTCAAATAGAAGCTGATTATATAGGATTCATGAGTCCAGGTATGCCTCAAACATCAAATAAAATTTGTGATAAGATTGGTCACATAATGAACTTTGGTGATGGGGTATATGGCGGTATGTTTGTAAGCGCACTTTATGCCGCTGCTTATTTTGAAACTGATATTAAAAAAATATTAGATATTTCTTTAAAATCTTTACCGTTAGAAAGCGGGTATCACAAAATCCTATTGGACGTAATTGCCGGCTACAAACGTAATCCACTGGACTGGAGAAAAACATGGCATGAATTATACGATAATTGGGGAGAAGTTGATATATGTTGTGCTCTTTCTGAATTTAATATTGATGCTAAACTTAATGGTGCTTTTATTGCTATGGGCCTGCTATATGGTGAAGGAGACTTTAAAAAAACGATGGAAATCAGCACAAGATGTGGTGCCGATTCGGATTGTAATCCATCCAATGCTGCTGGAGTTATGGGGATAATTCTCGGCTATGATAATATACCATCCGAATGGACAAAGTATATTGATGATATTTCCGATTCAACATTTATATACACCGATTATACGTTTAATAATGCTGTAGATAGAACTTTACATTACGCAAAGGAATTAATAGTTAAAAATGGTGGGAAAATTGAGGATGGAATCTGTTACATAAAAACTCAGGAACCTGTGCGTGCAAAATATGAAGAGTCATTCCCGGGTATGAAGCCTAAATACAAAGTTACTTTTGAGGATGAAGAATATTGGGAATGGCAAGGAAACTGGAATATCGTTCAGCAGCCACTCGAGTGGGGAAGTAAAGAATCGCAAATGCAGGCTTCAGAAAAAGGATCCCAAGTAGTATTCAAATTTGAAGGTACCGGTGCTGTTATTATGGGAAGGTTTGATATGGATTGTGGAAAGGCGGATGTATATGTTGATGATAGATTTATACGAACTATTGATAATTATTATTATGCCCAAGGTTGGGGCTCTGGTGACGGTTGGTTAAATGGGGCACATCTTTTCCATGTAATCAATTTAGATCAAGGGCAGCATACAATTAAATTTATTGTTACCGGTGAAAAGAATGAAAAGTCGGAGGGAACAAAAGTCAAAATTTCACGAGCGATAGTTTACGATAAAATATAATTATTTATAAAGATCTAGTGAGATTTCACCCTTTAACGAAGTCTGGAATACTGGAATCGGAAAAACCTGTTTAAAACAGCATATTAACTTTTTTTGAATATAAACTTATCATTATAAAATTTTTTAAGATGAAACGAGCATGACGATTCATGACACAAACGAGTATGATCAAAATTATGCGAGTTCCATCTGATACCTTTGAAAATTATTTAATTTAATCAGATGAAAATAATTTTGTTGTTAGTAACCACGATTGTCTTTAGTATAAAATCAATAAATGCTCAAAACAATAATGATTTTATACAAGAAAAGACGAGAATATTAATTCTAACCGATATTGAAAACGAACCTGATGACGCACAGTCGTTAGTCCGTTTCTTAACTTATTCCAACATGTTCGATGTGGAAGGTATTGTAGCAACTACTTCCTGTTGGCAAAAAAATAAAATTGCTGATTGGCGTATTCACGAAATCGTTGATGCATATGGGAAGGTCAGGGATAACCTGGAAAAACATGAACCCGGTTATCCGGAATATTCTTATTTAAAAAAACGAATAAAAAAGGGATATACTGATTTCGGTATGGCTGCAGTTGGCGAAGGCAAAGATTCGGAAGGTTAGGACTGGATAATAAAAATGGTGGATAAAGATGATCCCAGACCTGTTTGGATACCCATTTGGGGTGGCTCTAATTGCCTCGCACAGGCCCTTTGGAAAGTAAAAAACAGTCGTTCCGAGGAAGATACGAAGAAATTTGTGAGCAAAATCAGGGTTTATACTATTTCTGATCAGGATGATTCGGGTCCCTGGATACGAAATAAATTTCCTGAATTATTTTATATAGTAAGCCCCGGGTATCAAGAAAATGGAGGAGGCCAGTATCATTTCGCAACCTGGGTGGGAATTTCGGGTGATAGATTTCATGGGCGCTTCGATGGACCGGATTTTAATATTGTTGATAATCCCTGGTTAGATGTAAACATCAGACAAAATCATGGCCCTTTGGGAGCAGAATACCCTCATACTGAATATTTAATGGAAGGGGATACTCCCAGTTTCCTGTATTTGATCAATAATGGGTTATCCAGTCCTGAAAATCCCAATTATGGAAGTTGGGGGGGACGATATGAATTGTACATGCCACATACTAAGAAATATTTTCATGAACCGGAAACCCGTGCCATCTGGACAGATGCTGTTGATGAAGTCTATAGCCCGGTTACCAAACGCTATCACACCAGCAATCATGTCACTATTTGGCGATGGAGAGAAGCTTATCAGAATGATTTTGCAGCGCGTATGGATTGGTGTGTGATGCCATATAGTGAAGCCAATCATCCGCCGGTCGTCCGATTGGCACATGAAAACAAGCTATCGGTAAAGCCAGGACAAACGGTAATACTTGATGGGTCTAAATCCAGCGACCCGGACAATAATAATTTGAATTACAAATGGATTTATTATGGTGAAGTAGGAAGTTTTGTAGGAAATATCAAAATTCAAAATTCAGATGATGCAGTTGCAACATTTATAGCTCCAAATGTGGATCAGGCAAAAACAATACATGTTATTTTGCAAGTTACTGATAATGGGGAACCAGCACTGACACGGTATCAAAGGGTTATTGTTGAAGTATTACCTAAATAACCGGATTGTGATTTAAGATATCAATATGAATTCAGCCGGATAATATACCCCCTCATACACATCAAGGGCAGTATATGGCCGCCAGAATATATCATTCTAAAACCAAATAGATTATGAACTTTAAGAAAATTTTCTTCCTGCTCCTGGGTGTCGTTCTTTTATCAGGGATGACCGGTTTAAATGCGCAGGACAAGTCAGAAAAACCAAGAGTTATCGTCACCACCGACGGGGAGGTGGATGACAGGAGCTCCATGATTCGCTTCTTCCTCTATTCCTGCGATTTCGATGTTGAAGGAATTGTGCAGGTCAATTCAAGATTTCAGAAGGATGGCCACAGCGACAAGAAGTGGATTGAAGCCCAACTCGACGCCTATGAGCAGGTGCTGCCGAACCTGCGCAAACACAATCCCCATTATCCGGACGCCAACACCTTACGCAGCGTCATGCGGGTCGGGAACGAGAACCGCAACGACCTCTATGTTGCTCCACCGGACATGGCGACGAAGAATACCGCCGGTGCGCAACTGATTATCGACAAACTCCTGGATGATGACCCACGTCCCGTTCATGTCCTGTCGTGGGGGGGAGCGAATACCACGGCTTCGGCCCTGTGGAAGTTGAAGACCGAGTATCCCAAGGAGAAATTCGAGTATGCCGCCTCACGCATTCGCATCTACTGCATTTGGTATCAGGACGGTGGCGGTAAATGGATTCAGGAGAATATTCCGGAGGCCTATATCAACGAAGCCTACCGCTGGGACAATGTCTGGGATTATGAAAGCTACGATGGTGGCCGCGGCAGGGGCAAGAGTTCCAACCCGCCTTTTGTGCAAGAATATATGAAACCGGACTGGTTGAACGCAAACGTCAAGACCGGACATGGTCCTCTCGGCGCCATGACACCTCAGAGGTACATCAGTGAAGGCGATACCCCCTCCTTCTTACATTTGGTGAACAACGGTCTCGAATCGCACGTGGACTACACCCTTGGCGGGTGGGGCGGACGTTCTGCCTACGACGACCAGGCTTACCCCAATCACATCACGGATAAAGACCTCGAAGAAGATGGCGACAGGAACAAGATGTACTGGCG
>JAWLEO010000051.1:0-19797 GCA_041686075.1 Bacteroidales bacterium
CAGTATTTAAAAAACATTGCCCAGTTGTTACCTGGAAATTCGAAGCCCTCAGCCCATATTGTTTCACATTCATATTCATAGGACTCACATGAAAGAGGTACCGAGATCATGCTTACCTGGGTTGTCAATGAACCATCTTCATTCCTAGGGGGGACAAGGATGATTCCAACGTAGCTTCCACATTCCAAAACAAAATCTGGAGAGTTCGCTTCCACGTCTTCCAATATCCACTGAACTTTATCATTCATATATACCTCAGGAGCACCACTTTCATCTATTAGTTCCCAGATTGCACACTGAACATCCATTGCGCGGATTTTTTTGTCAGCACTTTCCACATCGACAATCTTGCCTATATAATTCTGGTTCAGGATATAGTTGACAAGAGGCATGTTTTCAGGATAATCAACTATTCCATACGCTTCGAGGTTAGGATCAAGGCTGCATACAATTTCAAAATCATCCAGCAGTACTCCCCTTGGAATGGTGATAATCCTGGATAGGCACCATCCGGGGTATTCTCCATCAAGCCAACCGCCGTCAGTGATGGTTGATGTGAAGTAACCCAGTACCCTATCGTCTACTACGGTAAGATCAGCTGTTTCGGGTAGGCTGGCACAGAATTGTTCAAAGTCGGGCGTTTCATGAAGTACAGCAACCTTATTGCAGGCCACCCCATGAGCTGCTATAAAGACAGAATTAACCGGGTTCCCATTCTCATCCTCGGGTATGGGGATGCATACCGGTAGTTCAAATTCCTTAACCTGATCATCAATATCGAGTGGGAAGTTATATTCGAAATGCCCGATCATGGGGTTCCCTGCCCTGTTCATAGGGATTTCATTGGGATCGGTAGTCAGGTGAAGATGTACTTCTGTTAGGTACCAGTCGCCTTCATCCTCATCATCCAGTTTATAGGTGATGTTAATGCATTCGTTAGCAGTGTTTGTTTCAATGAGCAACTGGCCAACAACTGTGTGCTGACCTGCAATCAAATCAATGGGACTCTCAGAACATTGATCAACCAGGTCTAGTTCAATATAAGTGGCATCAGCCTTTCCTTTCTTAAGTAACTCATTGCCGGTGTCTTTCATATCATCCTGCTTCTCACAAGAGAATATTAAAAAGGCTGATATGGTAAAAAGTACAAGTAATTTAATTTGCTTCATAACTTTATAGATTTAAAGATTTTATTCTAAATATAAGATAATAAGATTAAATTTGGAATTCTTTTTTATGAGGAATGAGTATATTTTGATGAATAACTCGTTTAGGATGATAAAAAACGAGTTTGATTCTAATGTCCACATATATAAGTGTTCTCTTATATCCTTGAAAAAAAAGAACGCCGACTATGTTAACGCCTTGCTAGATCCAGTAAGGAAATTAAATTAATTAAAATACTTTACTGGAAAGTAATATTATTTAGTACAGAAATATTAATTATTGCGAGTTCTTTGAAAGGATGTTCGTAAATTGTGCATAGCTCTAAATGACAAGCAGATAAAGTTTTTTTTGTATTTAAGAAAAACATTGAGGAAGGCATTTTTACTTTGCTGGAACAATTTTCTCGAATCATAACTTGGTAAGATTTAGAGTGGATATCCTGGTATAAACTGGTTAAAGTATTGAGATAATAGGATAACTGAAAAGGCAGGATTGGAAAACACGAGGAGCAATAATAGATCGTAGCAGCAGAACTTCGCAATAAACAGCCTACCCATATGGGGCAATTTTATTACTTAAAAGCAATGTTATTATCTGGAGAAGGTCAAAGTCAGAATAAAGGGGAATGAGATCCTTACGATCTTCTACCTTAATACTTGTGACTAATACTATAGGGATAGCTAAAGAACTTGACTGGTAAAACCAGCCAAAGTCAGAACCATAAAGAAAATGTAACTAATAGAAGAAGAGAGAATTATCTCCAAAAGGTAGGGGATCTAATCACCTGAATAATTTAGGATCATTTGATCGCTTCCCGTTTTTAAAGGCAATGACAAAGGCCTGGTTGTAACCTGCATTTCGTGATGCTGTCTGTAATTTGCGTGCATCAGTAAGCTTGTCAAATTCTCCTACAGTAGTACGGAAGGCTCCAGCATGTAAGTATTCAAAGGTTTTATATGTCTTCCCGGCAATTGTGATTTCATAACTACCTTTAGGCTTAGTGCTGGAAAGTATCTGAACCCTGTAGACTATAATATCTTTTGGTTCAGCAGGTTCTTTTTTAATTTCCTCTTTAATTGGTTCTTCCTTTTTCAATTCTGCCTCAGGGATAATGGTTTTAGCAGTGTCAGGCTTTTGAATGATACTTTCTTCAGTTTTTTTGTCTTTTTCTTCAATGACTTCTTCCAATCTCTCTTCCGTTTTGATTGTTTTGGCTGCTTCTTCTTTTTCTTCTACCTCCGGTTTTACTGCCTGTGCCCTTTCTGTCAACAGTTCAGGATCTAGAGTTAGAACGTTATCCTTGAAGGCAACAACGGAAGCGCCGGGATAACCGTTTGATCTTAACAGATTTTGCAACTCCACTGCAGGTGCAAGTGTACCGAACTCACCGATGAACAGCCTGTAGGCTCCTGAATATAAATACTCAAAAACTTCGTAGTGTTTATCACCGACGGATAATTCAGATCTGGTACGGGGATTAAAACTAGTCATAAACTGGACCCTGTAAGTTATTTCTTCTGTTGCCGTTTCTGATTTTCTGAGCATTTCTTCTTCTCTATCGACATCTGTGGCCTCAACAGGCGGTTCAAGTGCCATTATTACCATATGTGAAATATCAGGGCTAGTAAAATATTGTGATATATTCATTTTGGGATCCGGTATATACCGATTCATCCTTATCATATGCAATTTACTTTCTTTGCGTCCATATTTTTCCCTTACAGTATAAAAAGCACGTTTACCGTCTTTCTCTTCGAGGGTGAATCCAATATCATCAAGTTCTGTATTTATAGGTTTTGAGAGGTTCACGGGGTTCTCCCATGTATTGCTTTTAAACTTACAGATAAAAATATCAAATCCGCCATAACCTTGGATCCCGTCAGATGAGAAATAGAGATTGTTTTGTGAATCGATGTAAGGATATAGTTCATTGCCGGTTGTATTGACAGCTTCACCGAGATTGATAGGTTTCGACCATTTTCCTTCTTTAAATAATGTAATATAAAGATCCATACCACCAATTGAACCGGGCCTGTCTGAGGCAAAGACCATCAGTTTACCATCTGTAGATAATGCTGGATGTGTATATCTTGAATAACCTGAACAAAAACTCAAGGGTTTATCCTGGAAGGACCAGTTGCCATGTGTATTCGAATAATCTGCCCTGTAAATCTTTTCAACGCCTTCATTTTCAGAGTATTTTGTGAAGTACATTGTGTTATAATCACTGCTGAAGGTCAGGGCATCACAGGGATAGGTAAATGATGAGGAAGTTGAGAATAATCGGCGGGCAGTTAATGCAGTATCATCCAAAACAGCATACCGTGCATCAACCTTCCCGAAAGAAATATGGTTGCTTGCCATTCCTTTTTCATATTTTGATGAGGATAGATAAACAATACCATCCCTGTAGAAAGTAACACCGGAGGAGGGGAGAACAATATCAAGATTAAACGGATCAACTTTGATCCAGTTTCTTTCATTCAAGGTATCTGTCAGTGACTTTTTTAGATTATTCCTGATTATCATTTCTTCACTTCCTTTAACTGTGAAAGAGATGATAATAGTGAAGGATAATATTAAACCTGACAATATGTTAAGCCTTATGCTCATTTTATATATAAATTACCAGTGATAACTTCTTGATGTACCGTACTTGACTGCTGAAATATTAATACCCAGTGCAAATTCTACTAAAAGAGGTTGTTTATAATATGGTTCCTTGTAAGCTAACTCAAAGTATGCTCCGAGATAGGTTCGTGGGTATTTATACTGCCCGAAAAAAGATATTTTATTAAAATCGTTTAAATATGTCCCAATGCAGAAATCGCCTGCATATAATTTTAACCCGGGTTTAAAGATCTCAATTATCTTATCAGGAATACTATCACCTGATGTTATGATTAATGAGGGCTCAAGTAAAATGTTATGATACCTGCTCAAGATGATTTTGGCTCCTCCATAAAAAAAGTAGCGGCGAGTTATTGGAATATTGTAGATACCCAGACTGTCAGGGTTTTCCAGCCTGTCCAGGATGTTTGTTGCTGAAATACCTGCATAAAATGAAGGGTTATAATAATACATACCTGCATCAAAATTATTAATATAGGTGTTTATGGAAGGGTTTTCCAGTTCGGTGTTTCCTGCATACATGTTTAGAATATACTTAGCAGTGATACCGACAGAAAAATAGGATAGTGCATCTTTAGTAAGCTGGAGATGATAGCTCCCTGTTGCTCCTATCCCTATGTTATGAGTAGGATCATCAAGTTCATTAAAGAAATATCCTCCCAGACCTATATTGGTAAATTCAGGGTTTGAAGGAGATGTGAAATATTCGTTTCTTGTTTTAGACAATCTTGTATTTATGGTTGCTAGCTGTGCATTTGACTTTCCATAATTGCTGATTATTAATCCTGCTGTTGAGAAATCTTTACTACCTGCAATGGCAGGATTAAAAACAAAGGGGTTGAATATCCTGTATGATATCGGGTTACACGGTGCAGGTTGGGCATTTAATGTATTTGTTGAAACCAGGGTTACCAGGAAAATGATAAGCCACTTGTTGCATATGATGAAGGAAACCTTATTTTTTCCCATTCCGTGTCGTGATAATATATGTAGCGGTTGTTTGTACATGGCAATTTATAACAAATGTAGTAAATAAGCAATGAATCAGAATATAATCTCAAAGGCACATGTTATTTGCTTTATGGTTTATTTGTACGAATATAAAGTGTTTCGAGTTTCATGACGAAGTCCCTGACCTACCATATGGAGCGTCAGGCTTTACCGTTTTACGTTAAATATTAATTTATTATTTTTCTTTAAGCGCGCATGAAACAAGTCCCTACTTCATTCTTATAGATCTTCTTTGTCCTGAGCCCAGCTTTCACTAGAGCTTCAGCTGACAAGTCTGAACTCCGAACCAGTTAGACATCTCCCTTGCCCTTCGAGTTCTTTCCTGTTAGCTCACTCTGTTTGACGAGCTCGTCACTCTCTCCCGAATTTTTGGGATCAGGCTTCTTGGCTGAAAGAGGAATCCGGGGATCATTTTTTCTTAATTTTTTTCCCGGTATGGCTTATTTTCAGTGTGTCCTTGAATTCATAAACCCTTGGTATTTTATATAATGCCAGGTGTTTTGAACAGTGTTCCATTATATATTCTTTAGTTAAGGTTTCCTTTTCTTCCTTTCTTACCACAACACTTGCCTTAAGTGTTTCGCCCTCAATCTCGTCTTCAATCCCTGAAAGGTTGACATCTATTATACCTGGTATAGCCAGCATCACTGCTTCAATTTCTTTAGGGCTTATGCGTTTTCCCCTTACTTTAATGATCTCCTTTGAACGGGCAGTCAAATAGATGTAACCGTCTTCATCCACCGTGCCCAGATCGCCCGTGTGGAGCCATCCATCCCTCAGGGTTTTCTTTGTACCTTCTTCATCGTGAAAATAACCTGTCATGATATTATCCCCGCGGGCAATTATTTCACCCGTTTCACCGGGTTTTATTTTCTCTCCTTTTTCGTTTACCACTTTTAATTCCACTCCCGGTATACCCTTACCTATAGAACCTCTTTTCATTTCGTAAAAAACAGGTGGCAGCCATGATAATCTTGCAGTGGCTTCAGTCTGTCCATACATAACAACAAATGAGATCTCAGGATGACTCTCCCTGAACTCGTCAATGAATATTGGTGCCAGTCCGCCACCGGCCTGGGTAACATATTTAAGATCCGGGAAACTTGTTTTCTTGAATGAATCTGATTTCCTGAGAAGTATCTGGAAATGAGTGGGTACTCCTGCAAAGCCGGTACATTCATACTCAAGTAAATCTTTTATGACTCCACCGAGAAAGATAAACGAGTTGTTCAATACTATTGAACCTCCAGCTCTTAAATGAGTGTGGAGGAGTGACAATCCATAGCAGTAATAAAAGGGCAGGACAATCAGTATACGGTCTTTGGAATTTAGTTCCAGGTATTCGACAATAGAGGAGGTATTTGCGATAAGGTTTTTATGGGAAAGCATGACGCCTTTCGGCTCACCTGTTGAGCCGGAAGTAAAGATGATTTCAGCTAGCTGCTCGGAGTCGAAGCTCTTATCAATAGGTTCTGGGTGCTGGGTACTGGGTCCTGGGTCCCCGCCTTCGCCAAAGCTATGGCGGGCTGGCTCGTTTCTGGTTTCGAGTTTCGAGTTTATTGTATCGGGAAATATTAATCTTTCTGCGACGAGGTTGAGGCGTTTGTTTATGTCGGGTGTTATAAATATAAGGTTGGGTTTGGTGAGGTCGTGGATGTACTGGTAGTTGTCTTTTTCGATGTGTGGGTCTAGGGGGATGCATACGTTCCCTGACTTTATGATTGCCAGGTATGCACGGATCATGAAGAGGTTATTTACAGAAAGCAGGATAATGTTTTTCCCTGTTCCCACTTCATCCTTTATCCACGAGGCCAGGCCAACAACCTCCCTGTACAGGTCCTTATAATTAATTTCCTCTTTACCAACCAGAAAAGGTTTGTCGAGGGTTGAGGTGTTTTCGAAGAAGTAGTCTATTGCGTTCATATTATCTAGCTCAGGGCTCAGGGCACAGAGCTCAGGGCATGAGCTGCCGGCAGTGAGCGTGGTTATTAATGTTTGAATTTAGTTTTTCTTTATTTATTTAATAGTGATCTATTATTTTGCTCAGAGCTCAGGGCTTAGGGCACAGAGCAAGAGCTGTTAATTTTATATGTAGTTTTTATATTAGTGTTTTACGGAAACTCGTTATCATTTTGCTTAGCATTAATAATCTATTATATACTGCATATTTTTCATCTGATGTTATAATGTTTCTCCTCACATAAATATGGAGAATATTTGCACATTCAAATATTGAACGTCTTGATATATTTAAGAAACTGGCAAATTCTTTATCGGAAAACGAGCCAGAACCTTCAGCGATATTATTAGAAATGCTCATTCCAGCAGCTCTTAATTGTTCTGCAAACTTATAATACCTTTTCTTTTCTGCTAAATCAGCGTAATCAAACAATAAATCAGAAATACTTATAGCTTCTTTCCATACTTCCAATTGCTCAAACCTAAAATCTTCCATTTTACATTCTATTTAGAAATTACTTAAATATTTCTAGTCGCTGCTCTGTGCTCTGTGCTCTGTGCTCTGTGCTCTGTGCTCTGTGCTCTGTGCTCTGTGCTCTGTGCTCTGTGCCCTGTGCCCTTAGCCATAACATCCCCCGGCTCGCTTTACTCGCCACCCCCTTCAAAGGGGGATCCGGTTCCATAATAATCCCTGACCGGTGCCATCCGCAGGTACTCTGTTGTTTTTCTTTTTCGTTCAAAGTTACTAAATAGCGCCTTAACTCTCTCTTCTGTTTCATTCATTACTTCTGCTACTTCTTCTACCGGGTAGCCGTTCTCAAAGCCGTACCAGTAGATATCCATTAACTCGAACGGAAGCTGGAAGAAGAATTCTTCCTGTGTCTGTTCTGCTGAGTAAGTGTCTGTTGTAGGAGTCCTTTGAATAATTTCTTCCGGAACATCCAGATATTCTGCAAGCTGGTAGACCTGTGTCTTATAGAGGTTTCCTATAGGCATTACATCGGCGCCACCATCACCATATTTAACGAAGAAGCCCTGTTCCTGCTCGTGTTTGTTTGGCGTTCCTATAACAGCATAATGCAGTCTTTCGGCATGGTAATAGAGCATTGACATTCTTGTTCTTTGCTTGAAATTTGAGGCGGCAACAATCTGGAGGTACTCCTTCGCAGGTAGTATCTTTTCTTTTTCTGTTCCTTCAGCATCTACGATAGTGATTGTAAAGACAGGTGGAAGACCGGAGTATAGTCCTCTTTGTTTTATTCCTATCTTCATCCTGTATTTTTCCGGGTCATATTCGGGAAAGACTTTTGCGGCAGCTTCATCCCGTCTCTTATAGCAATTGAATCCTGACAATGCACCTGTTATTTCTTCCCTGATTGTCTTTACACCGTATTTGGCAGATAGCTCCATGGCCAGTTCTTCACTGTCGGGGCTTGAATCCTTTTCAGGCAGCATTATGCCCAGCACACTTTCAGGGCCGAAGGCTTTTGCAGCCAGGGCCAGGCATACTGAGGAATCAATACCTCCACTGATGCCGACAATACCCCCCTTGCGTTTCATTACTTTCAGTACATCTTCCTGCATCTTTGGCACTATCTGGTCTACTGCAGATGCTATATCATCCAATAATATAATTTCTTTAGTAAATGGTTTTTTATTCATTGTGTAATATATTTTCTCGGTTCTGTATTTCAGGTTAATTCAAGTATTTAATTAGCTAATACATTTAGCTCAGAGCACAGAGCTCAGGGCTCAGAGTATGAGCTAAGAATATTGTTCTAGTTTGTAAAATGTCATTTAGCGTTTTATTCTTTATTTATATTTTGCCTTTAAATATTCTAATTTACTACTACTACCATTATTTTTTTCTCAGGCCCTGTCAGCCGTAGCTTTAGCGTAGGCTGAGCTCAGAGCAGGAGCTGTAAGTTTTATATTAAAAGTTACTTCCAATTGCTCAAACCTAAAATCTTCCATTTTACATTCTATTTAGAAATTACTTAAATATTTCTAGTCGCTGCTCTGCGCTCTGTGCCCTGTGCTCTGTGCTCTGTGCCCTGTGCCCTGTGCCCCGTGCCCCGTGCCATAACATCCCCCTAACCCCCTTCAAAGGGGGATCTGGTTTCGTCAATTATCCTCAAATTCCGCAGCTCTCCCCGCTCAAACTCCGAATTATGCCCCTCAATGA
Organism: Bacteroidales bacterium; assembly: GCA_041686075.1. GTDB lineage: Bacteria > Bacteroidota > Bacteroidia > Bacteroidales > VadinHA17 > UBA9300. The sequence goes on from JAWLEO010000051.1 coordinate 8,954, forward strand.
ACTGGTAATGCAACAGGTGGGTTGATATGATAGCCGTGAGAGCCATATTATCAACTTCCGAAGCCACACCTGCCTTTTCTATCTTATTTAACATTGAAGAAAGGGATTCATAATCAAAGATCCCTGCCTTCTTCGTGCAGCTTTCAGATAACATATATTTTACATACTCCGGGGCATTCTTAGCCAAAAAGACATTGCTGATAGGAGCCCTGTATGGCTGTTTTGGTCTTTTAATTATGCTTTCGGGGATCTTGCCCTTCATCAGCTTCTTCAGTAAATATTTCTCGTTGAGTCCCTTAAGCTTAAACTCCGGTGGCAGGGAGGAACAAAATTCAACCAGCCTGTGGTCAAGGAAGGGATATCTTCCCTCTACAGAGTTGGCCATTGCCATCCTGTCGCCCTGGGAGGAGAGCAGGTAGCCCGACATAAAAACTGCAGTCTCCAGCCACTGGGCTTTGGAAAGGACATCCCATTTCTTGAAATCAGCAAGCAATATGCTTGAGAGCTCATCACGAGGGGAATAATCTTTTAGAACTTCCTTTACGCCGGCTGATAAATGTTTCTTTATATGGTTTGAATTATTCCACCTTAGCAGATGAGAGTAAAAAGGATTATCTGTATCCTCCAGTTTATACCCGAAAAACATTTTCAGGATATTAGGACTGGCCTTCCTGAGGTGGGGAATATCAGGGTATAGCTTTTTCAAGAGAAGGGGACGCATTGTCGATCCCGGCTGTCTGGCCCAGAATCTTCTTATAACTGCTTCCCTAAAGATATCATAACCTGCAAGGATCTCATCGGCACCTTCACCTGTGATAACAACTTTAATATTGTTTTCCCTGACAAGTCCCGAAAGTATCATCATGGGGGTGGGAGCGGTTCTCGTCACAGGGATCTCTGAATGCCATACCACCCTGGGAAAATAACGGGCAATATCTTCAGAAGTACAATTTATAGACTTATGGTTTGTATCCAGGTATCTAACGGCTTCGTCCTGAAAAGTTCTTTCATCGAAATCTTTTTCAGCAAAGCTTATTGAAAAGGTGTTCAGTATTCCCGGTTCTATTTTCTTTATATATGCTACGGTAGAACTGGAATCAATCCCCCCGCTAAGATATGCTGCAACCTCGACATCTGCCCTCAGTCTTAAACTCACCGCGTTGTTCAATAGTTCATCAAATTGATTTATAGCGTCACTCAATGAAATATTTACCTCGATGTTACTGAAATTCAACTCCCAATATTTTCCTGTTTTTAAACCATTGCGGTTGAAGATTGCATAATGACCGGGTGAAAGTTCAAGAATATTCCTGAAAGCCGTATAAGGGGTAATGGCTGACCAGAAGGTGTATATCTGTGAAAGGCTTCTGGCCTCCAATTCAGGAACTATGTTTGCATTCTGCAAGAGGGATTTTATTTCAGATGCAAAAGAAAAAACTCCATTTAAAATATTATAAAACAGTGGCCGGATACCAAGCCTGTCGCGAGCGATAAAAAGTTCTTCCTCCCGATTATCCCATATTGCAAAAGCAAATTGCCCGTTCAGTTTACCGAGACAGTCCTTTCCATGTCTGGCATACAATTGGACCAGTACTTCAGTATCAGATTGTGTTTTTAACCTGGTGCCTTCTTTCTTAAGCTCATCACGAAGTTCACGGTAGTTATATATTTCACCGTTAAAGACAATCCAGTATCTTCCTGTACTATCAGACAAGGGCTGCTGGCCATCTAAAAGGTCTATGATACTAAGACGGACATTGCCCAAGGTAGAGAAAAGAGAATGATAGATGCCACTTTCATCAGGTCCCCGGTAGTTAACTGACCTGAGCATTGACCTAACAGCATTAACAGTGTTTTTGGTGCCATGGTAATCTGTAATTCCAGCTATACCGCACATTATTAGTCCTGTCTTTTCTTGTAAATGAAATCTGATATTGCATTTATTGACTCAAAATTTTCCTCTACCAGATCTTCATCGACTGTATTTATTGCAAATTCATCTTCCATGAATGTAATCAGCATTATAAAACCCATTGAGTCAATATATCCTTCTTTGAATATAAGTGAGTTATTGCTAATCTTATCTTTTTCAACATGAACAGACTGAAGAATATATGATTTGACTTTTTCCCTTATTGTGTTAATATTATTTGTCATGTCATTCAGCTATACCTTTAGATGCTATTCAGTGCAATAAAATGCCCTAAGTTTTATTTTACATTTTTTTCTTGCAGGCTATGCTCACTTATAGTACCCATGATAACGTCCATATCTGCTATCTTTCATTTCCAGTCCATTCAGGATTACATCATAATTTTCAATTCTGTTTGTCTTGAACATTCCCACTACATCAGTAAATACATCTTTTCTTGTATGATTAATTTTGCACACCAGCAGGTTTAGTTGACTATATTTTGTCAGCAGTGTTGCATCAGCAACCAGGGCTGCAGGTGTTGAATCAATGATTATATATTCATAATTATCCTTGAGATATCGAATCAGATCATCAAGGGCTCCTGCTTCAATCAGTTCCGAAGAATTTGGCAATACTGGTCCCGCAGGAATAAAGTGAAGATTGGGGACAAATGTTTCATGTATAACATCTTTTGCTCCTGATTTATTAGCCAGGAATTCAGAAAGTCCACCCGAATTTTCTATCTTAAACTTTTCATGCAGTGTAGGTAACCTTAAGTCGCAGTCAATTATTATCGTTTTATAGCCCACTGATGCAATTGATGATGCAAGGTTCATTGCAACAAAGCTTTTTCCATCCTGAGGTTGTGCCGATGTAACAAGAATCGTTTTTACAGGATCGTTTTTGGATCTCAGGAAGATGCTGCTTCTTAATTTCCTGAACGATTCAGCAATTGGAGTACCGGGTGCCTGGTGAACAACTGCCTCGTATTTATGGGGATTATTATAGATCGCACCCAGAATTGGCCTACCGAGAATGTGTTCAATATCATTAACACGTGTGATTTTTTCATTGAAGAAATCCCTGAGAATTATAAACATTGTTGGGATTAGGAAACCCAGAGCAAATGAAAAAAGATAATTCATCATTGTTTTTGGTGCTATGACAGTGCTTGTTATTTCGCGTGCCGGTTCCATTATCTCGTAATCAGGGTAATTTGAAGCCATGGCAATAGCTGCTTCAGACCTCTTCTGTAGAAGGAAGGTGTAAATAGCGTCTGTGAGATTAAACTGCCTCTGCATGCTAAGCATATTAAGTTCTGTCCTTGGCAGCCTGGCTATCTCATTAGACAACTTTTCAGCTTTGTAGTCCAATTCATTAAGTGAGAGACTAAGATTATTGAGATTGTTTTTGACGTTTTCTATTATTGTCTGCTTCTGGAGTTCGATTTTGTTTTCTATCTGGTCACGGAAGAGACTTTTTTCCAGGTTATTGCTAAGTATGGCAGATCTCTCTGAATTCAGTTCAAGCAATTCAAGTACAAGGGCATTCATAATTGGGTCATTGACATTGGCAGCGGATGGGGGTGCCAGGCCTGCAATATCCTTGTTGGTATCGAAGTAATCAAGTATATAATTGTAGTATCTTTCCTGTACCCGGAGAGCGGATTTTTGATTTTCAATTTCGTTCATCTGACTCAGGGCCTGCTGACCCTGGTAGCTCAGATCTGTAACCTGGTGCGATGAACGGTAATCGCTCAGCTTTGATTCGGATATCATTAAAGAATCCGAAATCTCAGCTAGTTGGTTATCAATAAAATTAACTGTATTTAAGGCAATTGCATTCTTTTTTGTCAGATTTTGGTTAAGATAGGTTTTGAGATAAGCGTTAAGAAAATCAACTGTAAGATCACGATTGTTCCCCTGACAGGATACATTAATTAAAGTTGATCTCGAGCTTACCGGCTCAACAATGAGTCGACCCAAATATTGCCTGGTGATAATATCATTGTGAAACAGCTTGAAAAATGCAATTTTGTCATCTCCAGGATTTGCCTTGTAGATATCCCTGTTTAAAGCTATAGAAAATTTAAAATAAGGTGTGGTTACAGTTTGATTAAATACACATATTGTGTCAATTTCAAGATTGTGCCCCGAGCTTATAACCTTATTGTCCAGGTAGTTGTAATAAGACACATTGTCATCTGATACCGTCAGCCTGTAGGTTGTGTCATTAATTATATCTATATAAAACCTGGTATTGATCGTTTGGGTATGTGATTTATCAATACTCACCAGATATTCGGAATTGTTATATAACTGGCGGGTCTGCCTGAGTATATTTTCGGATTCCTTGAAGTATCCAATTTCAAGACCAAGGTTATTTATGGTTTCCGATACAAGACTGAAGGATCGCAGACTGTTAATATCATTTTCAAGGTTACTGGAACCCCCTAAAGCAGCAAGACTGCTAAACTGTTCATTTGACTGAAGGAAAGAGGACCTGTTCTCCTCAACAGGACCGATGGTTGATTTTACCTGGTAAACAGTTGAGGAGAATTTATTATATAGATATGCCATACCAACTAACAGTATTATACTTATAATATAAAAATATTTATAAGATAAACCCTTTTTTATTAATTCCTTGATATTTAGAGGTTCGGCATTATATTCACTTTTGTTTGTCATTTTTATACTGTATTAAAATTCAACACCTGTGAAAAGGAGTATAGCTATAAGTGTTGAGATAGATGATAAAATAGTTGTGTAGGTAATATTTGAATAACTTGATGAAATAGCTTTTAGGGGTTCAACAATTAATATATCATTTGGATGTACATAATACTGTTCCTTGCCGGTTATTTTTGAATTAGATAGATTTAACCTGTACTGCATTATTTTATCATTCTCGTTCCTGATTAATATTATATTTCTTCTGTCAGCATATCTGGTAAGTCCTCCTCCAAGGCCAAGTGCTTCATACACTGTGATTTTGTCCTGGGGAAAAGAATAAACTCCTGAAGCTGTTACTTCGCCCATTATTGTGACCCTGTTGTCGACATATTTCACTGTGACTGACGTTCTGCCCACATATTCACTTAAAGCATCCTGGATTTTTGTCGCTGCCTGTCCGGTAGTGAGCGAACCCACATTTATATCGCCCACGAAGGGGAAATTAATATTACCTCCCTCATCAACCAGGTAGCCTATTAACCCTGAAGTTGTGCCCGTATACCTCATCTCTCCACTAGCTGAATTAAAGATCTCGTTAATCTCGGGCTCAATACTAAGAATCCTTATATAAAGTCGGTCAAAGGGCATAATAACTTTCTGAATCCGCGGATTGACAGCCGGTTCTGCCAGTTCATTAAAGTCGTTGAAATAACTTAATTTCTTCTTAGGCACGCATGATGCCGAGAAAACTATTATGCTGAAAAGAACAACAGGTTTAATTATATGATTCATTTTATAATTTTTCTGATTAATAATATAATTCTAATAATACTATTTTATTGTAATATTCTCTGAAAAAACGTCCTGATAGTCTGAAGTAAAATTAACAAATCCATCCTGAATGACCAATTGTCAATATAAGCAAGGTCCATTTCCATCCATTTTTCAAATTTAATAAAATATCTGTGTGGTTTTACCTGCCAAAAACATGATAAGCCTGGTTTTACGGACAGACGCCTCAACTGCCATCGTTTATATTGTATTGTTTCACTCTGCAGGGGCGGCCTGGGTCCTATCAATGACATTTCTCCCTTAAGGATATTAAAAAGCTGTGGTAATTCGTCAAGGCCCGTTCGCCTGAGAAACCTGCCTATTTTTGTTACCCTGGGGTCATCCTCAATTTTAAAAGCTGGTTTGTCAGCTACGTTTTGCTCTTCTAGATCTTCCTTCATGCTTTCAGCATTCACAACCATTGTACGGAACTTATACATATTGAATCTTCTTCCTCTAAGACCGACCCTTTCCTGCTTAAAGATAACCGGTCCAGGAGATGAGAATTTAATTACCAGCGCGGCGAATATCATAAGGGGAAAGAAAAAAACTATCATCATCAATGAAACCAGGACATCCATAAACCTTTTTGCCGCCAGTGATACAGTTTTATAGGGGATATTTGAAAAGGTAAGAAAATGCTCCCTTCCCATTGTTGTCCTGGCAGCATTTGTAATATTGGCATCTGATTTTTCTATGTGCACGCGCAGGATAACACCAAGTTCTTCGCACGAACGTATTATATCCCTTACTTCCTGTGGAACCAGATTATTTTTATAATAGAGAACTTCGTCGATATGATCAACCTCAATAAGATGATGCAGGTCACGGAGAAACATTCCGGGTAAAGTAATTATTGTGTCTTCCAGTTCATTAAATACTTTTTCAGATTCGGTGAATATAGTTTGTATATGATAACCCCATTCTGGATAGGTTTGCAAGCTTTTAATAAAAGGCAGGGCTGTTGCATCAGCAATTAAAACAATGTTCCTGCAGTTGTATCCCCTGGCTCTGTATCTCTTCAATAACATATATTCCCCCAAACGAAAGAGGAATAAAAATGCAAAGCCAAAAAAACATATTTTCACAAGTAAACGTCTGGGTACCATGTACAGCCTGAATAAGAAATAGATCAAAACAAAGAGCAATCCTATAAAAATGGCCGATTGTAAATACTCATAAAAGAGTATACGGTACCTTTTAGTACGCGGTATTTCAGCAATCTTAATGAAATACAATATTATCAGCCATACAGGCATTGTGCCGAGATATATAAAGAAAAGAGTTCTGTTTTTGATAAAAAGGTTCTGCCAGTCATTGTAATTTATGCTGTAAGAAAGCTGAAAGGCCAGTGTTATTGCAAGAATATCAAGAAATCCAAGGATAATATTCAGAATCTTCCACTTCTCAAGGAAGAGAATTATTTTATGTTTATGAAAAACTTTGAATAAATCCATTTTCAGGTAATGTTTGATTCAATAAGTCTGGAGTAATGATTCCCGGGCGGAAATGTGTAAATATTATCATCTGCTGGCAGCTGATTTTTTCTGAGCACAAAAGTATTTTTTCCCATTTAGCTCCGTTATATCATGAACGGTAAAACCCACACCTTCCAGCAGGGATCTAGCACTCTTCTTTGAGAGCCGCTGTTTGATTCCCGTATTGAATAATATGTTTATTATTTTGTAAAACCAGGAAAGCTTATGACGGTTTTGTTTATTCCCGGATATCACTTTGTCTGCGTTTTCACCTGGCTGGTATTTATCTTTCTCATCAGACTGATTTTTTCCGTTACTGTAGTCTTCGAAGTAGCCCGTAAAGTAACTGTACTCCGGTAAAAAAGTGTATATTTTCACCAAAAAGGACCTCAGGTCTTTAATAAGGTTCAGGGGTTTAAGGTTTATCACTGTTTCAGTGTTCTTAAGGTCTTCAGGTATATAGTAAAAGTACTTTACTGCAGGGAGTACAATAACATTTAAGTTTTTGGCAATGTCAAGCCAGTCAATATAATTATAAAAATCCTCGCATCCGTCATTTGACAGTGTCCTGTATAAGTCTTCCCTGTACGTGCCTTTCACAGAGGGTCTGTGTTGATGAACAGATTGCTTTATTTCGGTGGATCGATTTTCCATTATCATTTTAGTATTTTCTTAATTTTCTCAATCAAAATTAGGCAAACCGGAGGTGTGAAACAAGTCACTAACAACATGTTAAACCAATCTTAAAGTCGAGTTTCATAAGCCTAAATCAGAATAATTTTGACTTTCGTCACACCAAATCATTTATCCATGGATAATATTATATTATTCGTCAAAAAAATCATGAATTACACGAAGGAATATGTCTCTGAAAGGCATGATAAAGGAGTAGAATTATAAGTAAAACTCAATCAGAAACATAGACGATTGATTTTGTAAAATTTAATTTTTTTCAACAAAAGTCCTATTTGACAAACAGCGGTAAAAAGTTGATGAAGAATTTCTAATTTTTGGGTAATTACATAATCTTTTCACAGAAGTATGAAAAATAATAATCGGTTTGCACTTTAGGGAGGTGTAATGGATCCACCTCCAAATCTTATATTAGCAATTCTTACTATCTTCGTGGGTCAATTAATGCCCATTTAGTGTAGATATAGTAAGGTTAAACATCTACAGGTAAATATATGTCCGGTTGGTATATATATAAAAAAGCTCCGGAGAATAATTCCGGGGCTTTTGTTTTAGTTGTGAGAAGTATAACCTTCTTTATTTTGCTCAAAAAAAAAGACTGATCTTTTATATCATGGCTACTATGTGAAATTTTACCAATTATTATAAAAGTTAGGCTTTTATTTCACAGGGTCATTCATTATACAGCGTATTGAAAAGCCATTCTCTTTATACCATCCGTAACGGAAAATTTTACTATTATCATAATATAACATCCTATACCAACCTAACGATGTATTGTACTCAGTCGAAGTCCACCAATGACCATGTGATCCAATTAGGTCGAAACCATAATATTCCAGATCGTGACGACAGGCACCGCCGGGAAGACCTGTAAAGCCGCTTTCGTTAGTTGCATTTACATTCGGATCATTCCAATGATCTGTTCCTGTCTCTTTTAATTTACCCCCCTCATTTGTTCCACGGTATTGGTACTGTAGATCAGCCTCTTCCTGGCTCATTCCGAGGTGCATTTCCAATATCTTCCATTCTTCATCAGAAGGTAAATGCCAACCATCAGGACATGCACTTTGGGCAGCGGACCAGTTATATAAGACTCCATAAGTATTATAATTAATGGTAGCTTTCGCATCATCAACGCTTGTGCCATCATAACCATAGACGTAATAATATGGTTCAGTAGAAGATTCTTCTGTGTGAGGACTGACGGAGGGTAAATATGCCAGATTCTCTGCCATCCATAACTGGGTGCCAATGTACACGGTTTCATAGACATTACCTTCACTATCAGTTAAAGGTACTGTAGTGAATGATTCCTCGTTGCCATAAGCTGTGCCTGCACTATTAATTGCATAAGCCCGTACATAATAAGTGGTACCGGTGTTTAATACATTCAGTATGCTTGTGAAAGTTCCAGTGCCTGTCCCGTCTTCTGTATTACTGTCAGCTGTTGTGGGATTTTGCGATGTACCCCAGCAGATTCCTTTTGCTGTTATCGCTGCACCACCATCATCGGTGATATTTCCACCTGACAATGCTGTTGTCTGAGTGATTGAGCCAACAGCATTTGTGGTAAGTGTGGCTAAAGTGATTGGGTCTGTATCAAAAGACACCTCGTTGCCGTAAGCGGTTCCGGCACTATTAGTTGCATAAGCCCTTACATAGTATGTGGTGCCCAGAGTTAATTCTGTCAGGTTACTTGTGAACGCTCCAGTACCAGTTCCGTCATCTGTATGACTGTCAGTTATTGTGGGATTCTGCGATATACTCCAGCAGACTCCTCTTGCTGTGATGGCTCCTCCACCGTCGGCGGTGATATTTCCACCTGACACTGCTGTTGTCTGAGTGATTGAACTGGCAGCATCAGTTGTCAGAGTGGCTAACTGGATTGCATCCGTAGTAAAGGAGATCTCATTACCATAGGCAGTTCCTGCACTATTGGTTGCATAAGCCCTTACATAATAAGTTGTTCCCGGAGATAAGCCTGTTATGTTGCTTGTGAATACACCTGTACCGGATCCATCTTCGGTTTTGTTATCATCTGTGGTGGGGTTTTCAGATGTACTCCAGCACACTCCTCTGGCCGTGATTTCTCCGCCACCATCATCAGTGATATTTCCGCCAGAGGTGGCTGTTGTTTGTGTGATTGAACTGGCAGCATCCGTTGTCAGAGTGGCTAACTGGATTGCATCCGTAGTAAAGGAGATCTCATTACCATAGGCAGTTCCTGCACTGTTAGTTGCATAAGCCCTAACATAGTAAGTGGTACCGGGAGATAAGCTGGTCAGATCACTTGTGAACGTGCCTGTCCCATCGCCATCTTCTGTCTTACTGTCTGCGATGGTTGGGTTCTCCGATGTACCCCAGCAGACACCTCGTGCAGTAATCTCTCCACCACCGCTTTCGGTGATATTTCCTCCCGATGTTGCAGTAGTTAGGGTAATCTCACTTACATCGCTTGTCGTCAGTGTAGGCATAAGGATATCACCGGTTGTGAAAGATTCCTGGTTACCGTAGGCCGTGCCTACCTCGTTGGTGGCGTAAGCTCTTACATAATAAATTGTGCCCGCGGATAGTCCGGTAAGGTCGCTTGTAAAGCTTCCTCCTCCCTTGCCATCTGTGGTTTTAGCATGCCCTATGGTAGGATGCTCTGAAGTATTCCAGCATACACCCCTGGCTGTTACTTCTGCTCCTCCATCTCCTGTTACTTCTCCTCCTGACGTTGCTGTTGTCTGAGTAATTGCTGACACTCCTTCAGTTGACACAGTGGCCAGTGTCGGTTCTTTCTTGCAAGATGTGTAATAGATTGTTAATCCTATTAAAAGGATAACAATTGTTTGAGTTTTATTTATTATCTGTCTCATTTAATAAGTTATTAAAACAATGAATGTTAATTTCTCTTTATATTATTTATAATATTATTTCACTAGTGTCCCGTTAAATATCGTTGTTACTGAACAAGTTAGGAAAATCATCAACTGGGACGGGAATTGATGTTTTGCTAAAGAGTTCATTTAGAGGCACTTTCTCAAAAGGAGTTATGCCACATAATTGAGAAAATGAATATAATGATTGGTCAATTTTATATCTTTTTTTAGCGATAGCGATGATAAGGTACATGCATAACGCAATCCAGATTTGGCAAAAAACAGCATTTTGGCTGGTGCCATAAAAAGATTTGATTTTAAGATGCTGCTTGATCCGCTTATAGAACAATTCAACCTGCCAACGCTCCCTGTAAAGTTCAGAGAT
>JAWLEO010000052.1:0-19664 GCA_041686075.1 Bacteroidales bacterium
TTTGCCGGGGATGGATCAGGATATTGATGGAGAGCCCAGAGACCTTGCCCACCCGGATATCGGTGCCGCTGAATTTACACCCCCTTCCCATGTTACCACCCCTTATGCCGGAGATTATACCGTAGGAACCGGTGCTGATTTCGGCAGCCTTGGTCAAGCCATTGACAGCCTCCTGTTAAAAGGAATCTCAGATGAGGTGCGCCTGAATTTTCTGAATGGCACCCATATCACCCATGTCTCAATACCTGCCATTCCGGGAACAGGCCCCGATAAAAATCTTATTCTTCAATCTCAATCCGGTAATCCCGAAGATGTGCTGATCAAATATGAAGAACAAAGCGACACCGAAAATGGTTATGTGATCAACTGCCACGGAACCGATTTTATGAAGGTTCGGAATCTTTCATTTAAAGCCGATAAACAGGAAGGTCTTTTCTCTATATATGCCCGCGTATTTAAATTTTTCGGGGGTACGGAGAACCTATCCTTTACCGGCAATCACCTGGAAAGCGTGTACGATGAAAACAACCGGCCCCACTTATCCATCTTTTTCAGCAATGATATGGTCCATTACTACGACAGCCTGGTGATTGCCGATAATGAAATGGAAAATTGTGCCGTGGGCATCTATTTCCAAAACTACGGATATTATCAGGATCAAAATAAACCCATAAAGCTCCATATCCTTAACAATGAATTGTCCCATGTAGGATACAACGGGTTTCATTTTCAAAACCACAACGGCCCGACCATTAAAAACAATGTAATTGATTCCGAGTCAAGAGGGATGTTCCTGAACAATTGCATCAACAATACAACCATCACGGGAAATCAGGTTTCCGCCAGAATTTACTATGCGATTGGAGTCGACCACTGCCCTGCTGTGAATTCATTGCGGGGATTGGTAGCCAACAACTTCATTACCATTACGGGCACTTATGATGCCCAGGGAATCAACATGCTGCACAGTGAAAATTATGACATCGTTTACAACAGTGTTCATGTAACCAGCGATCATATAGATTCCAGGGCAATCCATGCCTCTAACGGTGAAGGTCTTGTTGTATTGAACAATATATTCACCAACATGGGCGGTGGTTATGCTGCAAAGTATTATGGAGGCTTATCTGCCATTGATTCGATGGATTTCAACGATTACTATACCAGTGGGAGCGATCTGGCGTTATGGGAATCTACCGTTTGCCCTGATCTTAGTGCCTTACAATCAGCAAGTGGTATGGACCAGCATTCCCTTTCGGTGGATCCGGGCTTCGTCTCGGACATCGACCTTCATCTGAATTCACCGGCAGTAACGGAACATGCTACACCCATTCCTTTTGTGACGATCGATATCGACGGGGAAGAACGTGATGCTTCCCATCCCGATATGGGTGCAGATGAATTCGAAGTTATTACAAACCTGCCTCCTGAACTGGTCGATTCAATCCCCGATCTGACTATCGATGAGGACAGCGATACAACAGCCATAGCCCGCCTGGATACGATATTTGCAGATCCTAATCCGGCAGATAAATTGAATTATACCGCCGTATCCGATACCTCATCTGTGGATGTGTTTGTCATCGATACAGTGCTTAATGTAAAACCCGACACCAATTTCTTTGGTATGGCTGAGATCATTGTCACTGCCACCGATCCGTCCGGTGAGACAGCCAGTGATACATTCATACTTACCGTAACAAATGTGCAGGACGTACCTGTGGCTGTGGATGATACAGTGGAAACAGATCAGAATACAGTTGTTATTATAGAGGTTTTAAGTAATGATGTAGATGTGGATGGTGATTCATTGACCATTACTCATGTAACCCAGGGAATGAACGGTTCGGCTTCTGTCCTGCCGGGTGATTCTCTTATAGAGTATACACCCAATCAGAACTTTATCGGTAGAGACACCCTTCATTATGGCATTTCTGACGGGAAAAATGGTTATGATACCGCTGCAATCTATGTTCTGGTTGCCAGGATTCCCCTATTCGAAGAGATAATAATTAATCTGGACTCCGTAGCATTTGGTAATGCGGTTTGGGGAGATTATGACGATGATGGCGATCTGGATATTCTGATCACCGGTGAAAAACAGGGAGGAGTGAATATTTATTCTGTTTATGAAAACCAGGATGGAGCTTTCAAAAAAGCTTCTATCAATTTTGGTGCCGACGATTACGGTGTCCGTTGCAATAATGATCGCTCAATTTCCTGGTTTGATCTAAATAGTGATAATAGACTGGAATTTATTCTTACAGGAGAAACAAACGGTAATGAATACATTACTGAAATTTTTGATCCGCTGATGGAAAGAAATATTATTACAGATCTTCCAGGCGTATTTAATGGCTCTGTGGATTGGGGTGATTACGACAACGACGGGGATCCTGATCTTTTAATCACCGGGGAAACTGCAGGATCATCACAGATAACAGAAATATACAGGAATGACGGAGAAAAGCAAGTATACGGGGACCAGGTCCACTGGAAATTCACCCCGGTGAGCAATGAATTACCAGATTTGAAATCCAGTCAGGGTGTTTGGGCTGATCTGGATAACGATCAAGATTTGGATATCATCCTTAGCGGAATGGATGAGTCAGGTAATCTTGTGAAATATGTGTACTGGAATGAGAATGGTGAATTTTCTACTCATGGACCATTGGCTTACGGACAGACAGAAGGATCCATTGCTCCATGTGATTATGATGGAGATGGAGATCTGGATATTTTATTTACCGGTGATATTGTAGTGTCCGGTTATGTTCCTCAGACTTATTTATTAGAAAACGAAGGAGGAACTTTCTCTGAGGTCGAAACGCCCATAGAGGGAGTGTTGTTTAGTTCTTCAGATTGGGGCGATTACGACAATGATGGTGATTTTGACCTCGTAATATGCGGTAAGGATGAGAATCTAACCAGCATTACACATGTATATACCAACGATAATGGTACATTTTCTAAAGCCGATTTTGGATTGCCTGGAATTGCCGAAGGAACGGTTCGTTGGGGCGATTATGATAACGACGGGGATCTGGATATTTTACTTTCCGGCTATAAAAGCGATGAACCAAACCGGTTCACTGCCATCTACAGAAATAATATCAATGAGAAAAACACTTTACCCGCAGCACCTGAAAATTTTTCTGTCGCCACTTCAGACAGTACCGCTACTCTAAGTTGGAGCCGGGCAACTGACGGTGAATCCGACTCATTGCTTCTCACTTATAACCTTGAATTAATGCAGAGGACTCAAGAAAACAGGGTGATTAGCCCATTGGCTCATGAAAATGGATACAGAAAGGTGGTTAGAACCGGAAATAATTCTTCAAATACTTCCCGAACATTCATCAATCTGAATCCCGGCACTTACTATAAAGCCCGCCTTCAAACCATTGATGCGGCTTATGCCGGATCTGAATTTACTGAAATAATGTTCCATACCTCCTCTGATTATTTTATTGAAGACAGTACAATTCTGACAGAATTTAGTATTGAATCTATTGAATTTGCTGATTATGATAAAGATGGAGATCTGGATTTGATAGCCGTTAATGGTCTTAAGGATAGTCTGATGATTTATCCAAACAGTGATGGGGTAATAAGTAACAATCCTATATTATTGGGTGAGAGTTCCAGGCGGGGAATAGAACGCCTCAATGACTATGACAACGATAATGATGTGGATGTGCTTCTCACAGAGATCGGAAATGAACAAGCGGTGGCCATTTATACCAATCAGGATGGCTCGTTTACTTCAACTGAACTGGATGTCTCCGGAATTGATTTTTGTGAAGCAGCATGGGGCGATTTTGATAACGATGGCGATGAGGACTTAATCATTTCAGGCCGGGGTGAAGGTTATGAGCCTGTTTGTAAGCTCTATAGAAACAATAATGGTAGTTTTGAAGATTATAGCCACCTTATTACGGGAGTTGTTTCAGGAGATATTCATTTTGTTGATTACGATATGGATGGTGACATGGATTTATTTATGTGCGGTCGGGTTCCTAATGGTGATTTATACCATTTCAAATTGTACAGGAATATGGGAGGTGCCTTTGATTCTGAATATCCTGATATTATTACATACGGACATTCTTCCAGTATGGATTTTGGAGATTTTGACAATGATGGAGATCCGGATTTGCTCATCTGTGGCAAGTCTACAGAGGGCACATTGACGAGTATCTATCAAAATGATAATAATGAATTTGTTCTATATGATAGTACGTTTACTCCACTTTTCCAGGGTGACTGTAAATGGGCAGATTTTAACAACGATGGTTTGCTTGACATAATTGTTTCCGGAACCACAAATGATGGATTCATTACTGAGATTTATTACAATATTGAGGGAGCATTTAGTAAGGTAATAGAGTTTGATGGTTTTCCTGCATCTCACATTGCGCTGGGTGATTATAACAATGATCAAAAGCTTGATTTCATGGTGGCAGGACGAGGTTCAAAAGGAGATATTAATGGGCTGTTATATAAAAACGTTACTTCTTCTGCGAATCTTGCTCCTGATCCCCCTGAAATCCATTCAGCTGTGGCGGAGGCTAACAGTTTAACGTTTAGTTGGACACAGGCTACCGATAATGAAACTCCCAGAAATGGGTTGAGCTATAATTTGAGGGTGGGAACGACGCCCGGAGGTTCGGAAATCGTCAGTCCGCTTTCCCTTGAAAATGGAACAAGGCAGGTGGTCAATATGGGAAATACAGGGCAAAATACTACATGGAAAATTCATGGACTGGATACAACAATCAATTATTACTATAGTGTTCAAACTATTGATAATGGCTACCTGGCTTCAGAATTTACTTCAGAGAAGGTATTTGTTTTTGAGCCAAATTCTATTGATAAAATAGTGACCGGTATAAACATTTATCCCAATCCAACCAGCGGTTTGTTGTATGTTGAGATGAAGGAGAACCACAATATAAGGGAGCTGGAAGTGATCAACAGCATGGGATCCGTGGTGATCCAAATGGAAGTGCAACAAAGCAGCACGGTCATCGATCTTACAGGTCATCCCGATGGGATGTATGTGATACGTAGCAGGGGAGGAGGCAAGGTGATCATGTCAAAGATCATGAAGTATTAGTGCAGGGGCCAGCCTTTATCCGGATTCACGGGGACTTCGGCTGGTAAAACAGGGCTCATAGCATCCGCTTTAGTCAGGATTTTGGCGGGCAGGAAGGCTAAGTGGGTTGAAAAAGGTTATAATTAACACATTATCAACTCATGCACAACTTTTTCAGCTCTTGCTGGCATGCAGGTTTAAATGTTTGAAACTTGAAACATGGAAATTGAGTTAAAACTATTTTAATAATCATGGATACTAAATCAATTCAGAAGGATACTCATCGTCCCTTGTAGATTCCTTGTTGAAATTGTAAACTGCTAATATGACACTTAAGATCAAGACCTTTATCAATGAAAGGATGCCCCAGGGATCTCATGAAGTTGAATTCTGGCCTGAAACGCTCCCGGCCGGGGTATATTTTTTCCGTATAGAAACGGGTGCATATAAAGCTACCCGGAAGATGATATTGATGAGATAGGAATCAATACAATTTATAAACATATAAAAAACAGAAAGATGAATTACATTAAAACCACTATCCTAAGCATTGCCGGATTAGCATTATTTTCATGTTCATATGGTCAGGATATATCCGAGGCCATGAGACATATTTTCATGAACCAGTACGACTCAGCCAAAATCGTCATCAACAATGGTGTTGATGTGAACCAGAGGGAACGCGACAGCTACCTGATCAACACGGCCTGTTACCGGGGAAACCTGGATATGGTTCAATTTCTTATTGATAAAGGCGCCCGTGTGGACGTGGTTGCCGGAGATGGTGCCACCCCATTGGTATGGGCAGGAAAAGGTGATAAGACCGGTGATATTGTGAAGCTGCTGCTGGGGAAAGGAGCAGATGTAAATGCTGAAAATAAGCTGGGAACCTCCGCTTTTGACAATGCTGTGCGCAGTTATTGTACGTCCCAGGAGCCACCTGCTCTCAGGGTACTGGAAATACTGGCCTCTCACGGGGCTGATGTGGATAATCCTATACCCGAAGGGGAGGCAGCAGGCTATACCAATCTGACTACTGCCATCATCTGGGAAAAGCCCGAATTAAGCAAATTCCTCATTGATCATGGTGCAGATGTGAACAATGTAGCCGCGGATGGCAATACACCTCTGATGGTTGCCTGCAGGGAAGGATATATTGACCAGGTCAAATTATTACTTGACGCCGGAGCCAGAACAGATGGTATGAACAAAGACGGAAAAACCGCCATGCAACTGGCAAAAGAGAATGAACACCAGGAGATTGTGGATTACCTAAGCGAACGGTAAGTTCAGTTGCCAGGGTGGCCTGGCTAAGGCAAAGTTGAGGGCACAGGGCGCAGAGCAAGAAGATAGTTTGAGGGTTTGAAGGTTTGAGGGTTTGAATAAGGTTGAATAGGGTTGAATAGGGTTGAGAGTGGGTTGAAAAAGTTTATAATTGACTCATTCTCAACTCATTATCAACTCCTGCCTGCTGGCAGGCAGTGTAATCATTCTTTTTTCGTATATTGCAGTGTCTCACTGCAAAAAAATACATTATGACATTCAGAAAGTTCCTGAAACAATGGCTTGGTTATACAAGGAGGGAAAGAACCGGGTCGATGGTCTTACTGGTGATACTCCTGGCGGTGCTGGTGGTGAGGACTGTGGGGGTGGGAGAGGGATGGCGTGGAACAGAAGCGAAGGGTGAGAGTACCAACGACACTGTCGGGACGAGTGCTGTGGGCTCGATGAAACTAGTTGGCAGGAGTCTGGAAACGAACAGCATGAACATGTTGGAAGCATGTGATTGCTGTGAACCCAGCAGCATATGGGCACAGGTCTGGAGACCTGCGCCAGCAATAAGCCAGACTAGTGCCAGCGAGAGGAGTAAGATCCATACCAGTGAGGCCAGCAAGGTGCCGGAGATCCACACCAGCGAGGGTCGTGACATTCTCCCTTCAAAGGGGGAGCTTATTGATATAAACAGGGCGGATTCGGCTGAGCTGGAGGCTTTGCCGGGTATCGGCCCCGTATTATCAGTGAGAATAATAAAGTACCGTCACTTACTTGGTTATTATCACGAAATTGACCAGCTAAATGATGTATACGGATTGGACTCATCTGTAATTGAGATGAACCGTCAAAGGTTTAAATGTGATAGCACTCTGGTACGTAAAATAAATATTAACACAGCAACTTACCGCGACCTGTTGAGACATCCCTATATTAACCGGAGCCAGGTCGAGGCAATAATTGCTTACAGGCGCCTGTCAGGGTCCTTTAATGATATTTCTGAACTGACATCTAACAGAATTTTTACACCTGATGAATTAATCAGGCTCAGACCCTACCTCGAACTAAAATGACAGGGATCATTGCCGCCGGTATTATTATTTTGCTTTTGTAGTATTATTTAGTTAAATTTATATTGTTGCTTATGTAGCTATTGAAATGTGGACAATATTATGTAAGATTTATTTTGAAAAAATGATTACACATGTTATCTTTGCGGCTCAATTTAAAAACCAATAATTAGATTATGATAATTATTCCGGTAAAAGAAGGTGAAAATATTGACAGGGCACTGAAGAAGTTCAAGCGCAAGTTTGAAAAGACGGGTGTAGTGCGTGAACTCAGGAATCGTCAGGCCTATATTAAGCCTTCTGTGCGTCGCAGGGAAGAAGTGAAGAAAGCTGCATACAAGCAGCAATTACAGGAGGAAGAAGATTAATTCTATTTTAAAAGAGGGTTCCTTTTATGGTCAATAAGGAATCATTCCTTGATTACCTGCGATTTGAGAAGCATTATTCTCAACATACTGTTCGTTCGTATGACAACGATATCGGGCAGTTTTTTTCATTTATAAATATGCATAAAGGCTCTTATGAACCAGGCGATATTACCTCAACGGACATACGCTCATGGATGATCTCTATGCTTGACAAGGGGTATTCGGTGGCAACTGTTCACAGGAAAATTTCATCGTTGAGGACGTTTTTCAGGTATAATATGCGTGCCGGTGTGATTAAGTCCAATCCTGTTGAAAACATTGTTTTGCCAAAGAGGCCTAAGCGCCTGCCTGTATTTGTTGAGGAAGCTTCGCTGGATAAATTGCTTGATTATTACGATTTTGGTGAGGGCTACGGTGGTTTGCGTGACCGTACCATAATCGAAATGTTATATACAACGGGGATGCGTAAGGCTGAGCTGATCGGACTCCACCTGGACGATGTGGACAAAGGCAGCAAGACAGTAAGAGTGCTGGGCAAGCGGAATAAGGAAAGATTAATCCCTCTTATAAGCAGTTTTTGGGACAATCTTATGGAGTACATTAACATACGAAATGAGAATTTTCCCGGCGATAGCGACGGCTGGTTATTTCTTACCGACAAGGGGAACAAATTATATGACAAATTTGTCTATAATACAGTGAAAAGATACCTGGATATGGTAACCACCATTGAAAAGAAGAGTCCACATGTGCTGAGGCACACATTTGCCACGCACATGTTGAATCACGGTGCCGATCTCAATTCAGTAAAGGAAATACTCGGGCATGCCAATCTTTCAGCCACCCAGGTATATACCCATAATACATTTGAAAAATTAAAATCAGTATATAAACAGGCTCATCCCAGAGCTAATAAAAATTGAGGAGGACAAAAAATGAATATCCAGATCCATTCAGTAAAATTTGATGCAGACAGGAAATTATTGGATTTTATTAATCAGAAAGTAAATAAATTGAGCCAGTTCAGCAATGACATAATTGCTGTCGATGTATTTTTACGTTTGACCAAGGATCAGGAAAAGGAGAATAAGATTGTAGAAATCAGGGTTGATTATCCTCGCGGGCCTTTATTTGCAAAGAAACAGAGCAAGACTTTTGAAGAGTCAACAGATAATGTCATTGAGGCTTTAAAGAAGCAGGTTACAAGGCAAAAAGAAAAGATGAGGGGGATATAGATTTCTCGCTGAAAAATAATATCCTTATAGTTTGTTGATTAAATTAAATATTTCTACATTTGCAAACCGATTTTCAAGGGTGGAAATTCTTAATAATAATTAGCGTTCTTTCAAATCGCCGATGTAGCTCAGCTGGTCAGAGCAGCTGATTTGTAATCAGCAGGCCGGGGGTTCGAATCCCTTCATCGGCTCACTGGAAACGATGCAAGTGAATGTCTTATAAAGACATCTGCGTTTGACTGGGGAGATACCAAAGTGGCCAACTGGGGCAGACTGTAAATCTGCTGTCGAATGACTTCGTAGGTTCGAATCCTGCTCTCCCCACGAAACGATGATAGGGAGGGCCGGCACTTTCGCAGAGGGATGTTGACCATGGCCTCTAAGAGGGGAAATAAGCGGGAGTAGCTCAGTTGGTAGAGCATCAGCCTTCCAAGCTGAGGGTCGCGGATTCGAATTCCGTCTCCCGCTCTATTTTTGCCGATGTAGCTCAGGGGTAGAGCGTTTCCTTGGTAAGGAAGAGGTCACGGGTTCAATTCCCGTCATCGGCTCAAAATGAATTGTTATAAATATAAATGAATAAATTTTTTTAATACTAATACGTTGGAGTTATGGCTAAAGAAAAATTTGACAGGTCGAAACCGCACGTAAATATCGGAACCATTGGTCATGTCGACCATGGGAAGACTACTTTGACTGCTGCTATCACCATGGCGCTTGCAAAAGCAGGTCTCTCGGAAATAAGAGACTTTGATTCAATTGATAATGCCCCCGAGGAGAAAGAAAGGGGTATTACAATCAATACAGCCCATGTTGAATATCAGACAGAAAATCGTCACTATGCACATGTCGATTGCCCTGGTCACGCCGACTATGTCAAGAACATGGTTACGGGTGCTGCCCAGATGGACGGTGCAATTCTCGTGGTTGCTGCAACCGATGGACCAATGCCTCAGACGCGCGAGCACATCCTGCTCGCCCGCCAGGTGAACGTGCCTAAGATCGTTGTATACCTGAACAAGGTTGACATGGTGGATGATCCAGAGCTGCTGGAGCTTGTTGAAATGGAAGTACGTGAACTTCTTGATTTTTACGAGTTTGATGGCGAAAATGCACCTGTCATTCTTGGTTCGGCACTTGGTGCACTCAATGGTGATGCCAAGGAGGAAGAAAAGGTGCTGGAACTCATGAAGGCAGTAGATGAGTATATTCCAATACCTCCACGGGATATTGAAAAACCATTCCTGATGCCCGTAGAAGATATATTCTCGATCACAGGTCGTGGAACAGTTGCAACCGGCCGTATTGAAACAGGTGTTGTTCATACAGGCGATGAACTTGAAATGATCGGACTGGGAGCCAACAAGAGAAAGACTGTTTGCACAGGCGTTGAAATGTTCCGCAAAATTCTGGACCGTGGCGAAGCAGGTGATAACGTTGGTTTATTGCTACGTGGTGTTGACAAGAAGGAGATCAAGAGAGGAATGGTACTTGCCAAGCCAGGATCAATAACACCTCATACCAAGTTCAAGGCAGAGGTTTACGTCCTGAAGAAAGAAGAAGGCGGACGCCATACTCCTTTCCATACCCATTACCGTCCTCAGTTCTATCTCAGAACGCTTGACGTTACAGGTGAAGTTAAGCTTCCTGAAGGAACTGAAATGGTTATGCCGGGTGACAGGGTGACAATAGAAGTACAGCTTATAATTCCTGTTGCAATTAACCAGGGATTACGTTTTGCTATACGTGAGGGCGGAAGAACGGTTGGAGCAGGCCAGGTAACTGAGATCATTGAATAGCATAATTTTTGCATGTCCCATAGCAGGGAGTGGCAGTGCACTCCCTGCGTGTCGGTATACGGGTGTAGCTCAGTTGGTAGAGCACTGGTCTCCAAAACCAGGTGTCGGGAGTTCGAGTCTCTCCTCCCGTGCAAACTGTTTATGAAATGAAAAAAATCAGGGGATATATAAAGGAGTCATTTACTGAACTTGTTCATAAGGTTACATGGCCTACGTGGAGTGAATTACAGAACAGCACTACGGTGGTGATGATTGCTTCACTCATTATTGCTCTGACAATATGGGTTATGGATTATGCCTTTGACAATATTATGTCATTTGTATACAGGTTATTATATTAAAAGAGGGGTGTTCAGATGAGTGAGAATGTAAAGAAGTGGTATGTATTGCGTGCGATAGGGGGAAAGGAAAAGAAGGTGAAGGAATATATAGAAAGCGAGATCAACCGTCTTGAACTCCAGGATTACATTTCACAGGTACTCATACCGCAGGAGAAAGTCTACCAGATAAGGGGAGGTAAAAAGATCAGCAAGGAAAGGAACTTCTTTCCGGGTTATGTACTGGTCGAAGCAGCCCTGGTTGGTGAAATACCACATATACTGAAAAATATACCCAATGTAATTGGTTTTCTAGGGTCAAAGGAAGGTGAACCTGTGCCCCTGCGAAAATCAGAGATCAACAGGATACTGGGTAAGGTTGATGAACTGGCTGCCAGCGGTGAGGAAATAAATGTTCCTTTTTATGTTGGTGAGTCAGTGAAGGTCGTTGACGGACCATTTAACAGCTTCACCGGTGTTATTGAAGAAGTGAATGATGAGAAAAAGAAGCTCAAGGTGATGGTTAAGATCTTCGGGAGGAAGACACCACTGGAATTGAGTTTTATGCAAGTTGAAAAAGAAAGTTAAGAAATTATTAAATAAAGACATTGGTGGTTACAATAATTATAATGCTTCCTGAGTAACTGCCAAGCTCTCGCGTAAACTAAGCAAAATGTGAATTATGGCAAAAGAAGTTGCTGGAATTATCAAGTTACAAATACGTGGCGGCGCAGCTAATCCATCACCCCCTGTTGGCCCTGCACTGGGTGCTAAGGGTGTGAATATCATGGAGTTCTGCAAGCAGTTTAATGCGAGGACCCAGGATAAGGCCGGGAAGGTTATCCCGGTTATCATTACTGTTTATGGCGACAAATCATTTGATTTTGTAACCAAAACACCACCGGTAGCTGTTCAGCTCCTGGAATCGGCCAAGGTGAAGAAGGGTTCATCCGAATCCAATATCACCAAGGTTGCATCAGTTACCTGGGACCAGGTGCGTAAGATTGCTGAAGAAAAAATGGAGGATTTAAACTGTTTCACCGTTGAATCAGCCATAAAGATGGTAGCAGGCACCGCCAGAAGTATGGGTATAACCGTGAAGGGTCAATACCCCGGTAGTAACTAAAAATTATTAAAGGATAAAATGACTAAACTTACCAAGAACAGAAAGTCGGCCTTTGAGAAAATCGAGAGGGACAGGCTTTATACACTGACCGAAGCAGCCAGGCTCGTGAAAGAAGTTACTTTCTCAAAGTTTGATGCATCGGTTGATATGGATGTAAGGTTAGGTATTGATCCACGCAAATCAAACCAGATGGTTCGCGGAGTTGTTTCCCTTCCTCATGGAACAGGTAAAGAAACAAGGGTGCTGGTATTGTGCACCCCTGATAAGGAAGCAGAAGCGAAAGAAGCCGGAGCCGACTATGTCGGACTTGATGATTATATTGAAAAGATCAAGGGAGGCTGGACTGATGTTGATGTGGTGATTACCATGCCAAGCGTTATGGGTAAGATCGGTCCGTTGGGTAGAATACTCGGCCCGAGAGGGTTGATGCCTAACCCAAAGAGTGGTACTGTAACAATGGATATAGGTAAGGCTGTATCTGAAGTGAAGCAGGGTAAGATTGATTTCAAAGTTGATAAATACGGAATCATTCACACACCCATAGGAAAGGTTTCATTCGAACCTCAGAAGATTGTTGAAAATGCAAAAGAATTTATTTCAACAATCACTAAACTCAAACCGGCCGCTGCCAAGGGAACATATATAAGAAGTATTTTCCTTTCCAGCACAATGAGCCCGGGAATAAAGGTAGACCCCAAAGGTCTGGAGGATAAAATCTGAAAGTAAGGAGGAAAAAATGAAACTGGAAGAAAAACAAGCAATAATAGACAGCCTGGCTGAACAATTCAAGGAATACAGCCACTTTTACCTGACCGATATTACTGAGCTTAACGCTGTAAATACATCGGACCTGAGAAGAGCCTGTTTTAATCAAGAAATCAAAATGATTGTCGTGAAAAACACTCTCCTCAAAAGGGCCCTGGATAAATCTGAGAAGAACTTCGAAGAACTGTATGATGTTCTGAAAGGTTCTACGTCTGTCATGTTTAGCAATACGGGAAATGTCCCGGCAAAAATGCTGAAGGACTTCCGTAAAAAACATGATAAACCCGTACTGAAAGGTGCATTTGTTGAAGAGTCAATCTATATTGGTGACTCTCAGCTCGACACACTGGCCGCACTCAAGTCCAAAGATGAACTTATTGCTGATTTGATTGCACTGCTGGGTGCGCCGATGCAAAATCTGATGTCAGCCTTGCAGTCGGGGGCGAACAATATTCACGGAGTGCTTAAAACACTCTCTAATAGAGATAATTAGAATAGTAATAATCATTTTAAAATAATCTGAGAGATGGCAGATCTTAAAAAGTTAGCAGAAGAATTAGTAGGCCTAACTGTAAAAGAAGTTAATGAACTTACGGACATACTTAAAGAAGAACATGGCATAGAGCCGGCTGCTGCTGCAGTTGCTGTAGCTGGTCCTGCCGCCGGAGGCGAAGCAGCCGAAGCTGAAGAAAAAACAGAATTTGATGTTATACTGAATGCTCCCGGAGGGCAGAAACTGCAGATCGTTAAACTTGTAAAAGAAATAACAGGTCTGGGGCTTAAAGAAGCAAAAGCTGTGGTTGATGCTGCACCCTCACCTATTAAGGAAGGTGTGCCTAAAGACGAGGCTGAAAGCGTCAAAAAGCAACTGGAAGAAGCAGGAGCCGAAGTTGAACTTAAATAAAATTAACCTGGAGAAGGTTTATAGGTTTGATCCCGGCCCAAATCGGGATCAAGCCTTTTTGTCGTTAAATAATAAGCTCATATAATTCCATAATACATGACCTCAAAAAGTAATAATAGAATCAGTTTTGCAACCATTAAAAATCAGTTGGAATATCCTGATTTTTTGGAGGTTCAATTGAAGTCGTTCAGGGATTTTTTCCAGATGGGAACAACGCCTGAAAACAGGAAGAATGAGGGATTATACAGGGTATTCAATGAAAATTTCCCCATCAGTGACACCAGGAATAACTTTATTCTTGAATTCCTGGATTACTCTGTTGATCCTCCACGCTACACTATAGAAGAGTGTATCGAAAGGGGATTGACCTTCAGTATTCCACTTAAGGCAAAACTAAAATTATATTGTACCGATCCCGAACATGAGGATTTTGATACCGTGATACAGGATGTATACCTGGGTACCGTTCCTTATATGACGGAAAGAGGTACTTTTGTTATTAACGGTGCGGAGAGGATAGTGGTCTCGCAGCTGCACCGTTCACCCGGCGTATTTTTTGGTCAGAGCATTCATGCCAATGGTACAAAACTGTACTCGGCAAGGATAATACCATTCAAGGGATCATGGATAGAATTCGCCACCGACATAAATAACGTGATGTACGCATATATTGACAGGAAGAAAAAACTTCCTGTAACGACACTGCTGCGTGCCATCGGTTATGAAAGCGATAAGGAAATACTCGAGATATTCAACCTTGCAGAAGAGCAGAAAGTTTCCAAAACAAATCTTAAGCGCCTGGTAGGCAGGAAACTGGCCGCCAGAGTGCTCAAGTCGTGGTTCGAAGATTTCGTTGATGAGGACACGGGCGAGCTGGTCTCAATAGAAAGAAATGAAATAGTACTGGACCGTGAAACAGTCATTGAAAATGAACATATTGACCTGATTGTAGATTCAGGTGCAAAGGATATATTATTGCACAGGGAGGATCAGAATCTTTCCGACTATGCAATCATTTACAATACATTACATAAAGACCCCTGTAACTCCGAAGAAGAAGCAGTTCTTTATATCTACAGGCAGTTAAGGAATGCTGAGCCCCCCGATGTGGCAACAGCAAGGGACGTTATAGATAAACTGTTTTTCTCTGATAAGAGGTATGACCTTGGTGAGGTTGGCCGTTACAGGATCAATACCAAGCTGGGTCTGAGTACCGACGCCGATATTAAGGTGCTCACGAAAGAAGATATTATAGAGATAATCAAATACCTCATTGAACTTATTAACTCGAAGACGGATATTGACGACATTGATCACCTCAGTAACCGTCGTGTAAGAACAGTAGGTGAACAGCTTTTTAACCAGTTTGGTGTGGGCCTCGCGCGTATGGCAAGAACCATAAGGGAAAGGATGAATGTGAGGGATAACGAGGTGTTTACCCCGGTTGACCTGATAAATTCAAAAACCCTGTCGTCTGTTATTAATTCATTCTTCGGAACAAACCAGCTTTCACAGTTCATGGACCAGACCAACCCACTGGCCGAGATGACTCACAAAAGGCGCATGTCGGCACTGGGCCCGGGTGGACTCTCACGTGAAAGGGCAGGCTTTGAAGTCAGGGACGTTCATTATACGCATTATGGGCGACTTTGTCCAATTGAAACCCCTGAAGGACCGAATATCGGTTTAATTTCATCACTCTGTGTATATTCCAAGATCAATGACCTTGGATTTATAGAAACGCCATACCGGAAAGTTGAAAATGCAAAGGTTGACCTTACAAATAACGGTGTGGTCTGGCTGAGTGCTGAAGAGGAAGAAGAGAAAATCATTGCCCAGGCCAATGCACCCCTGGATGATGAAGGTGGGTTTGTTAATCCAAGAGTTAAGGCGCGTTTCGAAGCTGATTATCCTCATGAAGAGTCTGATAAGGTAGACCTCATGGATGTGGCGCCTAACCAGATAGCTTCCATTGCAGCATCATTGATTCCTTTCCTTGAACATGATGATGCCAACAGGGCTCTGATGGGCTCCAACATGATGAGGCAGGCTGTACCCCTGATGAGACCTGAAGCCCCGATTGTGGGTACAGGCCTTGAAGCCCAGATGGTGAGGGATTCCCGTATTCTGATAGTAGCTGAAGGTGACGGTGTTGTTGAATATGTTGATGCAGAGGAAATTGTTATCAGGTATTCACGGACTGATGAAGAAAAGTTCGTGAGCTTTGACGATGATATCAAAAGGTATAAACTACCTAAATACCAGAAAACAAACCAGAATACCTGCATTAACCTTATTCCGGTGGTTAAAAAGGGAGATAAGGTTAAAAACGGGCAGGTCCTTACCGAGGGATACGGTACCAAGGAAGGTGAACTTGCCCTGGGCCGTAACCTCAAAGTAGCATTTATGCCCTGGAAGGGATATAACTTTGAGGATGCCATTGTCATTTCTGACAAAGTGGTACAGGACGATGTGTTCACGTCAATACATATTGATGAATACCTTCTTGAAGTAAGGGATACAAAAAGAGGCATTGAGGAACTGACATCCGATATTCCCAACGTAAGTGAAGAAGCTACAAGGGACCTGGATGAAAACGGACTGATACGTATTGGAGCACATATTAACCCCGGTGATATACTCATAGGAAAAATAACACCGAAAGGTGAATCGGATCCTTCACCTGAAGAGAAACTCCTGAGAGCAATCTTCGGTGATAAGGCGGGTGATGTAAAAGATGCCTCACTTAAGGCCGGTCCGTCACTTACAGGTGTTGTCATTGATAAGAAATTGTTCTCAAGGGCAGTCAAAGACCGCAGATCAAAAACCGTAGAAAAACCATTGATAGAAAAGATCGATGCGGAGTTTGAAAAGAGTGCCGAGGACTTGAAGATGAGACTGGTAGATAAACTTTTCATTCTTGTTAACGGTAAAACATCGCAGGGTGTGAAAGATTATCTCAACGTTGACATCATCCCCAAGGGCACCAAGTTTACCCTTAAGCAACTACAGGAGATTGATTATCTTAATGTTAATCCTAACAAATGGACGACCGATAAGAAGAAGAATGATACAATCAAGCAGTTGCTTCATAATTATCTTATCAAGCATAAGGAGATTGACGGTATATATAAGAGAAAGAAATATAATATCAGCATAGGTGATGAATTACCTGCAGGTATCGTCAGGCTGGCCAAGGTATATGTTGCCAAAAAGCGCAAGGTAAAGGTTGGTGATAAGATGGCCGGCAGGCATGGTAATAAGGGTATAGTTGCAAAAATAGTCCGTGCCGAAGATATGCCTTTCCTTGAGGACGGAACACCTGTTGATATTGTGCTTAATCCGCTAGGTGTACCGTCAAGGATGAACCTTGGCCAGATATACGAGACTGTCCTGGGATGGGCAGGACAAAAGCTGGGCTTAAAATTCTCAACCCCTATTTTTGACGGTGCTTCTATTGATGAGATAGCTCATTATACCGATAAAGCAGAGTTGCCCAGGTTTGGCACTACCTATCTCTACGATGGCGGAACAGGTGAAAAATTTCACCAGCCTGCCACAGTGGGGGTGATTTACATGCTTAAGCTGGGCCATATGGTTGACGATAAGATGCATGCCCGCTCAATAGGTCCTTATTCACTTATAACACAGCAACCACTTGGCGGTAAAGCGCAATTTGGAGGACAGCGTTTTGGTGAAATGGAGGTATGGGCACTTGAAGCTTTTGGTGCAGCACATATTTTGCAGGAGATACTTACAATTAAGTCTGATGATGTCGTAGGAAGGGCAAAGGCATACGAGGTGATAGTGAAAGGGGAACCTATGCCGCAGCCGGGAATCCCGGAATCACTCAACGTGCTTCTGCATGAGCTCAGAGGACTGGGATTGAGTCTTAACCTAGACTGATGCCAGACTTAGTGTTTTATGTTTGAATTTTTTTGATAATAATATAATTACAACATATGTCATTCAGGAAAGACAATAAAGCAAAAACAAACTATTCGAAGGTCACCATCGGGCTGGCTTCACCTGAGGAAATACTGGATCGCTCAAGCGGTGAAGTACTTAAGCCCGAGACTATCAATTACAGGACGTACAAGCCGGAACGAGATGGCCTGTTCTGTGAGAGGATTTTCGGACCTGTTAAAGACTATGAATGCCACTGTGGTAAGTATAAAAGGATACGTTATAAGGGTATTGTATGCGACCGCTGTGGTGTTGAGGTAACTGAAAAGAAAGTACGGCGTGAGCGCATGGGGCATATATCACTGGTGGTACCGGTGGCCCACATATGGTATTTCAAATCATTGCCGAATAAAATAGGTTACCTGCTCGGCTTACCAACCAAGAAGCTCGATTCAATAATTTATTATGAGCGTTACGTGGTAGTTAACCCGGGTGTTAAGCAGGCAGATGGCATTAATTACCTTGATTTTTTAACCGAGGAAGAATATCTCGATATTGTAGAGAGCCTTCCCAAGGAGAACCAGTACCTGGAAGACGACGACCCCGATAAATTTATTGCAGCAATGGGGGCCGAAGCATTGCATATGCTTTTAAGTCGGCTTGATCTTGATGATCTTTCTTATACATTGCGTCATAAGGCAAGTACTGAAACATCTCAACAGAGAAAAAATGAAGCACTTAAAAGACTCCAGGTGGTAGAGGCCTTCAGGGCTTCAAAGAACATCAACAAGCCCGAGTGGATGATAATCAAAGTAGTTCCCGTTATACCACCTGAACTGCGACCATTGGTACCCCTTGACGGCGGCAGGTTTGCCACAAGCGACCTCAATGATCTTTACCGCAGGGTTATAATAAGGAATAACAGGCTTAAAAGGCTTATTGAAATCAAGGCTCCTGAAGTGATCCTGAGAAATGAGAAAAGAATGTTACAGGAAGCAGTGGATTCTTTATTTGATAATTCGCGTAAGGTAAATGCAGTAAAGACAGATGCCAATCGACCGCTTAAATCGTTGAGCGACAGTTTAAAGGGTAAGCAAGGCCGTTTCCGTCAGAACCTGCTTGGTAAGAGGGTAGACTACTCTGCCCGTTCGGTTATAGTTGTAGGTCCTGAGCTGAACCTTCATGAATGTGGCCTGCCTAAGGATATGGCAGCCGAACTCTATAAGCCTTTTATTATAAGGAAATTGATAGAAAGGGGTATAGTAAAAACAGTTAAATCAGCCAAGAAGATTGTTGACAGGAAAGACCCGGTGGTGTGGGACATCCTTGAGAATGTTCTCAAGGGCCATCCCGTTTTGCTTAACAGGGCGCCGACACTTCACAGGCTTGGTATACAGGCCTTTCAGCCAAAGCTTATAGAGGGTAAAGCAATCCAGCTTCACCCGCTTGTCTGTACTGCTTTCAATGCCGACTTCGATGGTGACCAGATGGCTGTGCACCTGCCATTGGGCAATGCAGCCATACTGGAAGCGCAGATACTTATGCTTGCTTCTCATAATATACTTAATCCTGCCAATGGTGCTCCAATAGCGGTGCCATCACAGGATATGGTATTGGGACTTTATTATATAACAAAGGCCAGGAACAGTACTGAGAATATCAAGGTAAAGGGTGAAGGATTGTTATTTTATTCACCCGAGGAAGCTACAATAGCCTATAATGAAGGCAAGGTTGATCTGCATGCCGTGGTAAAGGTTAAAGTCAAGGACATTGTAGACGGCATAAAGGTTAATCATCTTATTGAGAC
>JAWLEO010000053.1:0-18550 GCA_041686075.1 Bacteroidales bacterium
TATAAAAATCTATGAATATGAAGATTAACCGATTATATTTTTTTCTTATTTTACTGATACTGAACTGTAATTGTTTAATTATTAGTGCTCAACAATTACAATCCGAAATGGATCTATCTGTCTATTCTAAAGGAACTGAGAATGAGCGTACGGATTTTTATGATGAACTGTATGCAAAGACAATGATTCGTGAAGCCTGGTCTCCTGTTAAATGGGAAGCTCTGGGTACTGATTTCGAAACAGAATGTTCCAGGTTAAACTTAAGACAGGAATTTGCTGATGCCGATAGTGATCTTAAATTGCTCCGGGCCATTCATAAATTTAATTATGCCCGCAAAGACCGCCACCTTAGGCTAAAGGCCACACGAGAGTATATGGATGAAGATAGAATCGATCAAGCCCCGATACGTTTTTATCCGGACCTTTCTGACGAAACTATCGTAAAATTTTTTGTTGCAAATCTATCACAGCATGTTCAGGATTTGGGGGTTGAAAGAGGAGATATATTACTTTCAGTAAATGGAATTTCAATCGATAAATATATTGACCTGCTATCTGTTTACCTTCGTTATTCCACATATCGTCATATGCTTATTATGGAGGCTCCAAAATATATTTCCGCCAGAAGTGATATTTTCGGACCTGAACTGCAACAATCAGATAAAGTATTATTTACCCTGAAACGTAACAGCAATGGAGAATCTTATGATATCACTTTGAATTACAGTAATCCGGGTAGTATAGCCTGGTTATATAAACCCATCCTTGAAAGGGATCGTGAGGACAATCTGGTAGATGAGCTTTATTATGAAAAGTTTTATAGCCAGTTTGGTTTCGAGCAAATATTTGATGATCATCTCAATTCTGCCCTCTATGTGAATCATAATAAAAAGTTAGCTCTTATAGAGTGGTATCATTTTGAAGAAACCAGAGAAGGGGTGGAGGATCTGATTTCTGCAGCACAACTCAATGGAGTACTTGGCTATGATCTTATTGTTGATGCAACCCACAGCGGAGGTGGTGGTAATAGTGCATTATTCCTTCAGGTGTTATCATCAACTTCATTTAAAACCACTTTTGGAAATGTCAGGGTTACGGATAATGAGTTTGCTCAAGCAAATGCACAGAGATACAACAGCTCCGTTAAAAAATGGATAATGGACGCTATAAACAGCGGACAGGATTATACTGACAATGAGCCCTTCAAATTAAGACTTTTCCCGCGTGGCAGCAATGGAATTATGAAACCTGCAAAATCACGCTTTTATGGAAAGATTGTGGTTATGTTTTTTACTCAAGGGGGATCAAATCTGGATCAATTTGCAGCAATGATCGCTGATAATCCCCAACTTAACATTCATACTATCGGTATGCCTACTGGAGGATACAGTAATACCTGGGAATGGGGCGAAGACATAGAGTTACCAAACGGATCAACAATTGAGTTTGAATGGGATGTAGGGCATACAATCAGGCCTAACGGTGAAATACTTGAAGGCAATCCAGCAATTCCACAAGAAATAATACCATTCACCTCTGACAATTATGAAACGTACTTTTATGATCTGATATTAAAGTGCTTTGATTACTTGGGAAGAACAACTGATATACAATCCGTATCTTCAAAAGATGTCATTTCTGACTTTAAGATAAATAACCCAATATCTGATTTAGGGCTAATTAGTTTTAGTCTGGAAAGGAATGATTATGTAGATCTTAAGATCTTTGATATTTCGGGAAGGGAGATTGCGACTTTGATACAAGGGAATCTGACAGACGGTCCGCATAAAATTAATTGGACTCCTAAAGAGTTATCAATTGGTACTTACATTGTTAGGTTAAGGTCAGGTAATATTATAAAAACTATAAAATTTATCAACTGCTTATAAAAACACTAAACATCAGCAAGGTGGTTGGTTTTTTATTATATTGGGATTGATAATCAGCATGATAATGTAATTAAAAATAATTGTTATTACCAGCCAATGCTTATTGACCATGCTGAATACCTGCTCGAATTGATAAGCGATACACCACAGAAACCTGGACGTGATCCTTTCGAGAGATATTCAGTTTTGAAGGAGCAGTTTGAAAAACTGAAAGAAAGTAAATGATACTATCATATCAGGAATGACGAAATATCCGTACAAAAGCCGGACTCTTGAGAATCTTGGTGTCAGATCCTGGATCAATGCCCGGAACTGGTCAACAAATACAGGAGGTAACTGGATTGATGACCGGGTACTGAATGCCATGAATGAAGTGGCAAAAACCTTTGTTGACATGCATGAATTATTTGCTAAAGCTGATCAACGGGTGGCAGCACTATGTGAAACAGAGGAAGCGCATATAACCAGTGGTGCAGGTGGGGCAATTGAATTGGCTGTTGCAGGATGCATGGCAGGAAGTAATTATGGACGATGGGCCGGACTTCCAAATACTGAAGCTATGCCTAATGAAGTCCTGCTGCATCGGGGGCACTACATTAATTATACTCCCCAGTGGATAGCTTCAGGCGCAAAAGCTGTTGAGTTTGGTATTGCAGGGACATTGAAATCCTCAAAAAGAGAACTCGAAGGAGCAATTACAGAAAAAACCGCTTGCATCTCATATACCTTCTCTTATAATAATGTACCCCGCGGATATCTCCCATTTGAGGAAGTATCTGCGATCGCAAGGAAATATGATTTACCAGTAGTGGTTGATGCAGCATCTGAACTCCCCCCTGTCGGCAACTTAAAGAAATTCATAGCGATGGGAGCGGATATTGTATGCTTCAGTGGAGGGAAAGCCATAAAAGCACCTAATAACACGGGATTCATGATTGGTAATGGGAAGGGAGCAGAAACCATCAGAGGAATCCGCGATCATACATTTCCCTATCCAGGGTGGGGACGCGGACACAAAATAAGCAAGGAACAGATTGTCGGATTGACGGTAGCTCTGGAAATATTTATCAGGGAAGGTGATCATCTGTATGACCAGCAAGCTAAACTTGCAGAATACTTACAGACTGAACTGCTGAAAATTCCCGGATTATCAGTATCCATTATCCCGAATGACGGTATTTACTATGAACACCTGATGATGCCTCACGTGCCCAGGGTTTTAATGGAGTGGGACAGGGAACAAACAGGTTTCAATGCAGAAGAATTGGATCGTTTCATGACAGAGGATGATCCTCCAATTTTTTTGCGTAATATCCATTATTTTAATTATTACAGTAATCGAGAATGGCGAATGATTGATACTTTTTTCCTCAGGTCTCCGGAAGAGGAGATTATTGTTGAAAGAATAAATAAGTACTTTAGGAAAGTGTGAAATAATTGAATTCTATATCCCTGAAAGGAGCCTGGTTACTCCTTTTAGGTATTCCACTATTAATAGGATAATACAGATAATCTATTTGCAATAACATAAAAATTGGGTCTTATGACAAATAATAATGTTAAGCTGCTTATTTGTTTGCTGCTGTTTACAGGGTTGACAAAAGCCCAGGATAAGAAAGCAATGAGCCTCACCGACCGGCTGGATGTTCCTGATATAGAAGAAGCTAGGCTATCACCTGATGGGAAGCATGTCGTTTATACTCTTTCAGTGGCTGACTGGAAAGCAAACAAACAAATCAGCCATATATGGCAGATAGGAACCGATGGTTCAGGACTGGTACAGTTAACAAACTTCCCTGAGGGAGAGTATGATCCGGTATGGTCGCCTGATGGAAAATCCATTGGTTTCATATCCGAATCAGAATCGGGAAATAAATCACAAGTATTTATATTACCGGTGAAAATAGGAGAAGCAAAACAACTTACAAATCATCAAACCAGTGTCAAAGAAATAGAATGGTCACCAGAAGGACAATATATTTATTTCCTGGCTCCCGACCCTGTGCCTGCCGAAAAACAGGCCAGGATAAAGAACAAGGACGATATTTTTGGATTAGAAAAGGATTACGAGCAGGAACACTTGTGGAGAATTAAGATAGATGACGGGAGCAAAATGAGGGTTACCCAAGGGAATTATTCAGTCCTGTCTTTCAAGCTATCATATGATGGCAGCATGATCGCTTATACCAGGTCCAACTCACCGGTCAGGGATGAACGTGACAAACGTGAGGTATGGATAATGAACAGGGATGGAACAATAAACAGGCAGATAACCGTGAATAATGTTCCTGAATCTAGCCCGATGCTATCTCCAGATAAAACAAAAGTACTCTTCATTGCTGATGTCAATGAAGACTTCAAATACTACTATAACGGCAACCTCTTTGTCGGTACAATTGAGACAGGCCATATTGAAATGGAAGCTCCTGATTTTCCGTATGACATTGAAGATGCGTCATGGTCGGCAGACGGTAAAACAATTTATATCATTGCAAATATGGGCGTCCGTAGTGAACTGTTCGCTTATAATCCTGAAACAGGTAAATTCGACCAACTTACTGACGGAAAACATACAGTAGCCTTCTGGTCTTATAGGCCTGAGCCGGGCTTGCATCTTATGAGCATTGAGGATGAAAGGAATAACGGAGATCTATATTTGCTTTCGGATGAGAAGGAATCTGCTCCAAAGCGTGTAACTCATGTTTATGATTATTTATCTGAAGAATTTCTTTTACCAAGACTGGAAAAAATCAAATGGAAGTCCAATGACGGCTCAACAGTTGAGGGACTACTTTATTATCCTGTAAACTACAAGGAGGGAATAAAATATCCCCTGGTGGTACAGACCCATGGCGGTCCGCGAAGCTCAGACCAGTATGGCCTGGGTCGCTGGAGGGTTTACATACCCACTCTGGCTCAAATGGGTTATATGGTCCTAGCCCCTAATTACAGAGGTAGCACCGGTTACGGGGATGAATTCCTGCGCGATATGGTTGGTCACTATTTTCACAATTCTCACCTCGACGTTATGTCAGGGGTCGACCATCTAATAAGTCGTGGACTTGTGGATGAAAACAGGATGATTAAAATGGGATGGAGTGCAGGCGGACATATGACCAACAAGATCATAACATTTACCGACAGGTTCAGGGCAGCATCCTCGGGTGCTGGTGCAGTAAACTGGATATCTATGTATGGACAAAGCGATACCAGACAGCAACGGACCACCTGGTTTAACGGAACACCCTGGCAGGGAAATGCTCCAATAGATAATTACTGGAGAAGTTCACCCTTGAGTGAGATATTCAAAGTCACAACTCCCACTATTATCTTTGTAGGGGAAAATGATATCCGTGTGCCTGCATCACAATCTATTGAGCTTTATCGGGCATTGAAAGCAAACGGGGTACCAACCGAACTATATATTGCTCCTCGCGAACCACACGGATGGAGAGAATTAAGACACAGGCTGTTCAAAATGAATGCTGAACTTGCATGGTTTGAAAAATATGCTTTAGAAAGAGAATATACCTGGGAAAAAGCACCGGAATAGTAAAATTATAATAGGATGACTCGATTTTCATTCATACTGCTGACTATTATATCATCTGCAATAGTAATTTGTTGTAAGCACAATAAATCTGTTGAATCATATACAATAAATAAAATAGCGGTCTTACCGGTCTCCTCTGTCAATCAGGATACCTTTTGCATGCATATCGGGAAAGGCCTGACCTATGATCTGATATCACGCTTGTCCTGTCAGAAAGAATTGAGTGTAAGATCATTCGGTTCTGTGAAAAACATTGACATTAATGCATTGGAACATTCTGAACTAAGAAATATACTGGATATAGAGTACCTGGTTGAAGGGAAGTATAGAATAGATAATGATAGCCTGATACTGAATCTGAAACTGACCCATTTCCCTGAAGGTAATGAAATCCATAAAAAGAATATTATTTCTCCCATGGATTCATTGAGTAGTCTGCCGGGAATAGTTGCAAAAGAGCTTGTTTCTGAGATGAGAATTAAGCCGGATCCGGCAGTAAGAAAAATCTCATCAGCGGCTGCATCTGCAGATCCGGAAGCATACAGGCTTTACCTTAAAGCAGTTGGATCCAGCCCTGAAACGGCCGGTGAATGGATGGAATATATTGAATTGCTGAAAAAGTCAATTGGTAAAGATCCTCTTTTTGAACCTGCCTGGACATCCCTGGGTCACGCCTGCCTGGAATATTCCGGTCTGGTAGGTGCAGAAAAAGGTTTGTATTCAGAAGCCGAAGAAAATCTCCTCAAAGCTCTTGAGATCAATAAGGAATCGCCGGATGCAGCTTATTACCTTGCTTCACTATATGCAAAAACGGGCAGATCAGAATTATCCCTTGAGACATTCTTAACCTGGTCATTGAACTATGCGGGTTACTCACGCTTTTTTTCAGGACTGGGTTATATTAACCGCTATGCCGGAAAGATGGATGAATCAATAGAAGCATATATAAAATCACAGTTGCTGGATTCCAGCCTGGCAAACCTTGTGAGCAGCCAGATGCAGATTCTGAAATCACAGATCTATATGGGAAACTATGCCGGGGCAGCATCATCTTTTGAGGCAGTATGCAACAATCTGGATAAGCTGGATAAAAAACCTGATGAAAAGCAATTGTTTTATGCCGGGGTTATTAACATGTATAAGAAAGATACCCTTGAGGCTATTCA
Organism: Bacteroidales bacterium; assembly: GCA_041686075.1. Lineage (GTDB taxonomy): Bacteria > Bacteroidota > Bacteroidia > Bacteroidales > VadinHA17 > UBA9300. The sequence continues at coordinate 6,609 of JAWLEO010000053.1, forward strand.
ACTTTTCGATTCAGCTGTAATTGTAAAGCCTTTAAGTGTCTGGACAAAATTTGGGCAGGCCTATAAGGCAGCCCTTACAGGCAATATAGTTGAACTGGCTGTCCTGACACATGAACTTGAATCAAGGGATATTATGGATGGTGAACGCAGATACAGGATGGTGCATTTCTATACTTTTGCTGAAAAGAAGCGGGAAGCGCTTGAACATTTAATGCTATCTGTCGAGAAAGGATTCTTTAATTATCCTTATATCATTAGTGATCCGCTTACCATGAACCTGAGATTGGATGAAGAGTTCAAAAATATTGCTGAGTCAGCAAAAAGACGATTCGAAAAATTTGATCAGAAACATAGAAATATCCGAAATTAGTCTTAATAGTAGAATTCTAAGCTTTATACATAAAAATTATTGAAAAATGAAAAAACCGGAAAAGAAAGTATCCCCTGCCAAACTATTTCTTGTTATTGTACTGAAAGGTTTAACAATATTTGGTTTTATGAATTCATGTACGACACAATCAACCGACGATGAACAAGTTCCTTCCTATGCAATGGTAATCCATGGCGGAGCGGGCGTGCGGGCAAGAACAGATATGACTCCCGAGCTTGAAAAAGATTATAGGACAGCACTCGAAAAATCACTGAAGGAAGGATTCGACATCCTTGAGTCAGGTGGCTCCAGCGTGGAGGCTGTGGAAGCGGCAATACGTGTAATGGAAGATTCTCCCCTGTTTAATGCCGGTAAGGGTGCCAGTTTTACAAGGGAGGGTAAGAATGAGCTTGATGCATCAATCATGAACGGTAAAACACTGCGCGCCGGAGGCCTGGGTGCTGTAAAGGGGGTTAAGAACCCTATCAGTCTGGCCCGTTTGGTAATGGAACAGACACCACATGTACTCCTTGTCGATCAGGGAGCTCTTGCATTTGCAAAAGAGATGGGTGTTGAACTCATGCCTGACGAATATTTCTATACTGAACGACAATGGAATTCACTTCAGAGAAGACTGAAGGAAGAAATACCCTATGGAGCTTCTATGCCTGCAGAGCCCGCTGACTCTGTGGAGTCCGAATCACCCGGCAGCGATGGTCTTTTTGATACTGTCGGTGCCGTTGCCCTTGATAAGGAAGGTAACCTGGCAGCCGGTACATCGACTGGCGGAAGGGTGAAAAAAAGACCCGGCAGAGTGGGTGATTCCCCTATTATTGGAGCCAGCACTTATGCCAATAACAAGACATGTGCTGTTTCTACAACCGGTCTGGGAGAGAAACATATGGTTCTGCTTACGGCCAAGGAGATCTCCGCCCTGCTTGATCATAAAAGGATGGATATTGAAGAGGCTGTCAGGGATGTTCTTTTGAATCAACTGGTCGACATTGGTGGCTCAGGTGGAGCCATTTCCATTGATAAAAACGGGAAGATAGCCTGGGCATTCACCACTAATGGTATGTACCGGGGATTTGTGAAACCGGATGGTAAGATCGTTATAAAAATATATGAAGACTAGAAACCTCAGCAATAAGAAATAATTTATACCGGGAAAAATGAAAATTGTCAATGTTTTGAAAACCGGGCTTGTAATAATTATTTAAAGTCAGTATAATTTTCTACCCAGAATTGGATTATATAAAGCCTGGACATCCGGCGTGGATCAAGAAGAGACCAGGTATGTGCTGGAGGATTTTGAATTTAATTACACTTCCCTTCTCGATAAGGACATAATTGATGGAAAACGCTATGAAAAATTTGATTGCATTCGACATTCCGTATTCTCTCCAATGCAATTCAGCTTAGTACATTTGATTAATCATAATGATTATTATGGATGAGAATATAGTTGTGGCTATTCTTATTTTTGTCATCAGATCAAGGTTGATGATTCAAGAATTCCAGCAGCTGGTAACAACATTTATTCAGAAGATCTTAGCCAGGTAATACATTATACCTGCCAGGAATAAGATACTCATTATCAGTGCTTCTGTCCTTCGTTTTCCTTTTGTTGTCCTGTTATACCAGTAGTAGCTGTTAGGAATTACAGCAATGGCTATAATTGAAACAAGTAATAATGTGTTTGACGGGTAAAAAATAAGGCAGATAAAAAATGCGAGGAAAGTCGCGTAGGCGAAAATTCCCGGTGTAAACATGTTTTTTGATTTCAGGAATTCAATGTTTCTCAGGATATCCAGGATGACCAGGAGGAAAATGATGATCAATAAAATTATGTTCACGCTAATGCCGCTCATAGGACGTATTGTTGAATGCGATAATAAATATATGAATTTTAGGGGAAAGGGAAAAGTAGGCTGAGGCTAAGGCTAAGGCTAAGGCTGAGGTCCCGAAAAAGCAAAGCTTTTTCGAGCCTGCCTGCGTCCGTCGCCAAAGGCTATGGCCGCCGGAGACCGGTCAGGCAGGGGTCCTCGAATCGAGATTCGGGACTTTCCCCGTTGACTCCCTCCGGTCGTCGAGCTCGTACCGCTAAAGCGATACTTGGTTCAAAAGGGGATAACATCCCCCTGTCCCTTCACTTCGTTCGGGACTTTCCCCCTTCAAAGGGGGATCATGGGGATAATTTTATTACCTTAGCATTCATTACTAAAAACCCCAAAAAACTATGAAAACAAAGATCATAAGCATGCTGGTGATATTGCTTATAGTGGCAATGGCCGGCTGTGGTACACAAGAGACTATAAATGAAGAAGAAATGAAAGCAAGACTTGCTCAATTTGAAGAGGTTACCCTGAAAACCGACCTCAGCTGGCTGAGTGACAGCGAGCGGGAGGTAATAGGCATCCTGATAGATGTTGCAACTATTATGGATGACATATTCTGGATGCAGTCCTATGGCAACAAAGAAATACTCCTCAACAGTATCGATAATGAATATGCCAGGAAATACGCCAAGATACATTACGGTCCGTGGGACCGGCTAAAGAATAACGAGCCTTTCATACCCGATGTCGGACCTAAACCGCCAACAGCACAGTTTTACCCTGAGGATATGACTGCCGTGGAATTCGAGGCATGGGACAATCCTGAAAAGACGAGCCTGTACACCCTTGTTCGTCGCGATGATGAAGGCAAGCTGTATACCGTTCCGTATTCCACAGCATATAAGGATCAACATGAAAAAGCTGCAGTGTTGATGCGTAAGGCGGCAGGTATAACCGAAGATGCAGGCTTAAAGAAATACCTGGACGTCCGTGCCGAGGCCCTGCTGACAGATATTTACCAGCCAAGTGATTTTGCATGGATGGAAATGAAGGAGTCGAATATCGACTTTGTGGTTGGTCCTATTGAGAATTACGAGGACCAGCTTTTCGGTTATAAGGCTGCACACGAGGCATTCGTACTGGTGAAAGATCCTGACTGGAGTGCAAAGCTGACCAAGTTCAATGCCATGCTGCCTGACCTGCAGGCTGAACTGCCTGTTGCTGAAGAATACAAATCGGAAACACCGGGCACCGATGCCGATATGAATGTTTATTATGCACTTTATTATGCAGGCGACTGCAATGCGGGGAGCAAGACAATAGCCATTAACCTGCCTAACGACCCGGAGATACACCTTGCGGTGGGAAGCCGTAAGCTACAGCTGAAGAACGCCATGCAAGCCAAATTCGACAAAATACTGGTTCCCATTGCCAATATGCTTATCGACGAGAGCCAGCGCAAGCATATCACCTTTGATGCTTTCTTCGAAAACACCACCTTCCACGAGGTGTCCCACGGAATGGGCATTAAGAATACCATCAATGGAAAGGGAACAGTCAGGGAAGTACTGAAAGAACAATATTCAGCACTTGAAGAAGCTAAAGCCGATATTATGGGCCTCTACCTTGTAACAAAACTATACGAGATGGGTGAACTGAGCAGCGGGGAAGTAATGGATAACTACGTTACCTTCTTTTCCGGTATCTTCCGTTCAAGCCGTTTTGGTGCCGCCAGTGCTCATGGCAAGGCTAATATGCTGAATATGAAATATTTCGCCGATAATGGTGCCTTTGCCTACCAGGATAATGGTACCTATATGGTCAATTTCGAGGAGATGAAAAGTGCAGTGGAATCGCTGGTGGAAAAGATACTGATCATACAGGGTGACGGCGATTATGAAGCTGCAAAGGAGTGGATAGAGTCTGACGGTGTCATGACAGATCAACTGCGTGCTGACCTCGACAGGGTCAATGAGGCATTGATACCGGTGGATATTGTGTTTAAGCAAGGTAAGGAGGTGCTGGGACTAGACTAGGTGGTAAGGAGTATAGGATAGGGTATAGGAAAGGCAGGGAGCAGGGAGCAGGGAGCAGGGAAGTATTAATTATTAATGATGATTTATTAATTGGGAGCTGGTAGCAAGGAATGGGGAGGGTAAGATGAGGGGTAAGATCCTTCTTCACCATCGGAAACTCGGCTTCCGGAGAACGCAGTGCGAGATGCGAAATAATTCGAACGCTTGATACAATTTATGAAAGAAATTTAGCAGGAAGATTACAAAGATTCCAAACACTCTTCCCAAATCATCAACAATAAGCAATATTAAAAATTCTTATATATAATTTGCATATATATAAAATAGTTATATATTTGTATTATGATTGCAAATGATTTGTTGAAAGGCACCTTAAGAACGATCGTTCTGAAATTATTGGCCGATAACGGAAGGATGTATGGATACGAGATTACCAAGAAAGTAGAAGAGCTTTCTGATGGTAAAATAGTACTTACATTCGGTGCGCTCTACCCGGTTTTGCATAAACTGGAAGCTGACGGACATATTAAGATAGATATCGAGTATATCGGTAAACGTGTCCGGAAGTATTACTTTCTTACAGAGGTGGGAAGATCATGGGCAGAACGAAAAGTTGATGAGTTTTTTGATTTTGTAAACACATTGACCTACGTGCTGAGACCAATGCCCGCCTGATATGATAACTGACATAATTGATGATAATGTCGATCTTATAAGGAAAGATATTATCAATCGCGGTTTAACGTATGAGCCATTGGTTGATGATATCCTGGACCACTTATGCTGTATGGTTGAGGAAGAAATGGAGAGTGGCTATTCATTCGAACAATCTTATAGTACTGCTCTAAACTCCATTGGTGATAACCGACTGCCTGAAATACAGCATCGGACATTACTTCTGTTAGACAAAAAATTTCAAAAAATGAAAAAGCTTACATATTTTCTTGGACTGGCTTCAGTAATAATAATTTTGATTGGAGCAATATCAAAATATATGCACTGGCCAGGCGCCGGCATTGAATTAACACTGGGCCTTCTTGTAATAGTACTTGGATTCCTACCATTGTATTTTATAGTTACATACAGGAAACAGACTGAAAAAAGAGCATTATTTATCCTGTAATCGCATACCTTACAATTGCCATTTTACTAACGGCAGCCGTATTCAAGATTCAGCACTGGCCCGCCGCACGCATTGTTACAAATATAGGGCTGGCCATACTTATTATCGGATTTGTTCCACTATATGTAGTGAATGCTTTTCAAAAGGCCAAAAAGGGTAAGGTCAACCCGGCTTATATTATATTGTTACTTGTCGGAGTGGCAATAATCGCCCTGATGTTTAATGTCAAATTCAGTAAAGAGGCTCTTGATACCTACAGGAATGAAGCGATACTAAACGAGAGCAGGATTTTTGAAACTGAACAAGAGACCCGTGTTATTATAGATGCTGCAATAGAGAAAGAACATAAAGCCCTTGACGAAATACAGGAGATTCATGTCGAGGCAGCTAATCTTCAAAAAATGATTGATGATATGTTAGACAACCTTCTGGCATCTATTAATCAAGAGGGTTCCTCCCTCGAAGATCTAAGGAAAATTGACTATGAAGGAGCAGGAAGGGATGTTATATTAGACAGTGGTTGGGCAAGAGAATTCATTTGGTTTATGGAATTCGGGCCCGAAGAGGTTATCTATGATCCGGTAATAAAGATCTATTATAAACATACAGATGTCTCAAAAGGAATTGCCCTTGCTGAATATGTGGCAATTAGCAGTTTGATGGAAGCTGAGTGAGGAGGGCTGTTTCAAAAGTGTACCACCTCCCCCTAACCTGACGGTTAGAGTACTCCTCCTCTAAAGAGGAGGAGAAAGTTATGTTATTGATATTCAGCTATTTCCCCTCCTTTTGAAAGGAGGGGTGTCCCGGCCATAAGGCTGTGGATAGGGTGGTTAGATCACTTTTGATACAGCTCCAAGATATTTCAAATAGTCGAGGATTCCCTGGTAGATTTTTTCTGCCATTTGCTGGCGGAAAGCAGGGTCGGCCATTTTTTCCTCATCTTCGGCATGTGACATAAAGGCCTGCTCCACGAGTACCGAAGGCATTTCCGAGAGCCTTATACCGGTATAATTGAAGGATCCCACCACACCAAACTCATCAAGGTCCATTTCGAGGAGGCGCTTATAGATAGTCTCTGCCAGGGGAGCCCAGAAAGGATTGTGGTAGTAGGTGCTCGTTCCGTCCACCGAGAGGTAACCCCTGCCCCCTGCATTGGCGTGTATACTGATCAACATATCTGCACCCGAACTTATTGCACTGTCGCGTTTTTCAATCAATGACATGTCGGTGTCAGAGTCCCGTACCTGGATCACCGCGGCACCCATTTGCTTCAATAAGTTGCCCAGCCTTAAAGAGAGGTCCAGGTTGATATCTTTCTCGAGCAGCCCTGACAAACCAATGGCACCGGTGTTACTGCCTCCATGGCCTGCTTCAATGGCAATCTTCAGGCCGGCGAGGGTCTTTTCGCCTTCCAGGTCATATTCCGGAGGATATTTAAGTCTGAGGACAAGCCGGGGACCTTCAACATCAATATCATAACCCCATATGTTCTTTGTCTTCAGGTTGACATATACACGGTAGGTTTCCGGTGTGCTTTGTTCCCAGCTTATCCTGTCAATTATTTTAAGGCCTGCATAGTGTGATATCCATGTACTACTGGTTTTGACACCATAGAGGTTTATTATTATCCTGTTGTTTTCAGGATCAGGATGTATTTCCCAGGGCACAGGCTCCAGGTAGGGGATGGATAGCACATCAGCATAGGATGAGGGACTGCACGACATACTGGTAATGTAGTATGATGGCTGTACAACTCCCGTGGGCAGAATCTCAACGTCATCCCGGTCCAGGAAGCCGTTTTCCACCCTGCTGAGCCGGACCCGGTATTTATCACCGAAGCTGCCATTGATCTTGAAGATGATCCCGGGATCCAGTTCCGACCTTATGGGCCCACCAAGCCTGGGAGCACCCAGGTTGTAGGTCAGCCTTGTATTCTCACTCTTTATCCTCACCATGGGAAAATCCTCGAGTTCCTTTATTGTGAAATGCTTTCCTGTCTCCAGGTTGTAAGGGTCACAGCCTGATTGCTCAACCAGGGGTATGAGCTTCAGGGTAAGGCTATATTTCACCCCCGTCCGGAGATCATGCATGGGCAAATCGGCCCGGTAGAGGCTGTGATCTTCAAAATCTTCACGGGAGCATCTAATCACAGGACCACCGGGTTGTACCGTTATATATGCTTCCTGTCCGAGTGATCCCTTGAAACTGATGCGCATCACATCATCGGGGAGAAGTTCAAAATCATGAGCCGGTTCCACTGAGGCGCCATCTATCCACAGGGGGAAGGCACTTCTTCTGGCGTCAATCTCTTCAAAGAAAAACTCGCGCTCGTAGAATACTTTCTGTGAATCCGGTGTCACAACCGTAGCCCTTACGCGGTTAGGTCCTTCCTCGAGTATAATGCTTTTAAAGAAAATACCTGTTTTATACTGCTTCACTTCCTTTCCTTCTATGCTTACCCTGGCAGGATAATCAGTTTTGCAGAGCAGGTCATACTCCGGATTGGTGGTATAGCCTGATGGCATCCTGCGAAACTCGACCCATGGAGAAGTGCGGGTCACATTATTTCCGGGCATCACAGAGTAGTTATAAGGGATTGACCATCTCCGTGTGGGGAAGGCCAGGTTTCCTTTTGACGTTTGCAGCCTGATGGTGTCTGTTAGCTGTGTGATAAAACCAACAAATCCTTCGGAATCGGTTATTTTAGTCCTGTCTTCACTTTCCAGGTAAATAGTCTTGCCTGCGGCATTATCATCAAAATAAGCGGAAAAATTCAGCCCGACGACCTGTTGTGGCAATACCTGTTTAAACCTGTAGTTCACTTTCAGGCTATCGGGGTATATATGTTCACGGGGGCCGGTAGTGGTTTCATAGTTCCCGAAGCCCGTAATGATAGCATCCACGATACCTTGCTGCAGCCATTGTTTCGGTAGATCACCGGCAGATTCCCCGGTATGGATAAGTGTATTCAGGAGGTAGGGCTTAACCAGCATAGCCTCAACCACTGCATCTTCAAGAAGGTCTGTAAGTTCATTGCCACCCAGTAGACTATCCTGTTCTGAATAAGGAGGTATTTCAAAACTCAGCCCGTCAATGTTATAATTAAAGACGTAGTTGTTTATTCTGTTCTTAAGTGATCTTTTTACCTCGTGAAAGGCTTGCAGGTCTATTGCTTCCGATTTTTTAAGGAGATCGGTTACAATGTAAAATTTAAGATTGTGTGAATGTGCTTTTTCAATTGCGTAATTAAGCAGCCCGGGATCATTTTCTATTAGATTTTCAGGCCTGATGAACAATGAGTTACATCCATCATTGTCAGCTTCCTCAATTGCCTCCTTAATATTAGCCCTTAATACATCATTGTTAGTGGTGATCAATGATTCTCCGGGTATGAAATATTCCTTTATCCGGAATTCATTTATGGCTTCAGGTTTTTTAACGCGCCCTGCCTGGATAAGCTGGCTTGTTTTACAAGCATAGTGTGAGGCAATAATTATTAAGAGCAATACTGTCAGCAGGCTATTTTTCATTTCTTCTATCTTATTTATATAGCAAGTATTTACGTCTTATTTCCATAAACTCTTCAATATCTTCGCGGCAGGCTTCGAGCACCTGTTCAATTATAATGCCGGGTTCATCGATCATTTTCAGCAGTGGAGGAGGCGACCAGGCAAGTGAGTCCGGGTTTGTTTTACGGTAAGCATCGATGATGTTAAGAGATGTTTCCACTGCTCTATATGACCTGTGGTCGGTCACCATAAGTTCGACACCCTTGCACATCCTGTTCCATGGTTTCCCCCTGGGGTTACCGGTGTCTTTATAATTGAAAGGAATGAAGTATGCCGGCCTGAAGACAACTCCCGGCAAGCCCCTTTTGTTAAGGTCGTCGGCAGCTTCTTCTGCATTTATCCATGTTGACCCTGTCATCAGGAAGGGTTTGGTTGTACCCCTTCCTTCCGAGATGTTTGATCTTTCAAAGAGACACTGACCGGGATATACCACTGCTGTTTCAAAGTTTCCCATGTTAGGTGAGGGCATCACCCAGAGAAGGCCGGTATCATCCCACATCATATGCCGGCGCCAGTCTTTCATTTTTATCACTTTAAGGTCAGCACCGTAGCCTTCGGTCTCATTCCACATTGTTGCGAGTTCCCCGTAGGTCATGCCATGGCGCAATGGCAGGGGATGCCTGAAGGTACCTCCCATGTCAAGCATCGGTCCTTCAACCACCCGGCCACCGAGTGGGTTGGGCCTGTCGAGGACGATAAAGGTGATTCCTGCTTCGGCACATGCCTGCATGGCATAGGACATGGTATATTTATATGTATACCAGGCCGATCCCACTCCCTGGATATCAAAGATGAGTACATCAAGATTTTCCAGTGCTTCCCTTGCCGGCGCCAGTGAATCGGAATAAAGGCTATAGACCGGTATCCCGGAAACGGGATCCGCTTCACCCTCACCGGTTATTTTGCCTTCCCTGACGGCTTGCACACCATGTTCAGCCCCGAAGAGGGCTACAAGGTTAACACCGGGAGTACCGGTAAGTATATCAATGGTACTTCTCAGGTCAGATCCCACGGCAGATGGATTGGTGATTAGTCCTGCCCTCTTGTTCCTTACCAGGTCGAGGTGGTTTTCGATAAGCATATCTATACCCGGGTTAACGACAGGGGCTTCATAGGCTTCCGGCCTTTGTTTAAGCGGATATGCTGCAAATAACTCTCTAAGGCGGGGAGCGTCATCGTAAGAGATCCCCGTAACAGGTTTTTCGATTACATTGCTTTCATTGCCGTACCTGTTGACTGCACTGACCGCAATAGCCTGCAAGGGGGGAAGAAGCTCTTTTACATTGTAAACGTGAAGTGTGTCATCACTGTGCAAAAGTTCCTTGTTAAGATCAAAAGCAGGGATATAAGCAGTATTTGTTCCTTTGCCGTAAATATTATACCTCCAGGAATGCCTGTATTTACTATATACCACCCACCTGGTGATGTCATCGATGTTGCTATGTGTCCAGGTTAACCTTAGTGAGTCATTTTCGAGGCTTATGTTCACTGTTGGCGGGTGGGGAGTCTTCCTGCTCAGCCACGGAGAGGGTGGTACGAGGGCTTCCTGCTCATATGGCCCTTCAGAAATAGCACTGACCAGCGACGGATTAAAAACCAGTGGTGCTATGCTCCAGTGTATCACACCAGGGCTTTCGGGCATTATGCCACGTGTTATCATTATCTGGCTTATGGCTTCAACTATTGCCCTCTCGCCCCTGAACCTCCCGATGTTTATCCCGGGCCACAGGTGGCGGTCTTTTGTATTTTCGGAGGACCACCAGCCAAGGAGAACCGGATAGCTCTGATCCATTTGTTCGATAGGCCAGTACAGTTGAGGTGCATAATAGTCGATCCATCCCTCATTAAGCCACCGGCGGGCATCGGCGTAGAGCACCTCGTGCTGGTCGAAGCCTGATACGGCAGGGGGATTATAAGGGCGCCATATTCCGAAAGGGCTTAAACCGAATTTCACATGGGGCTTTTCATCTTTAATACCCTTATAAACGCGTTTTATAAAATCATTTACATTTTCCCTTCTCCACTCGCTGCGGCACATCTTTCCGCCACCCTTACGGTAAGCCCGCCAGCTTTCATCATCGGGGAAGTCCTTAAAGTTATGGTAGTCGGGGTAGGGGTAAAAATAATCATCGAAATGTATGCCGTCGAGGTCATAACGCTGCACCAGGTACATTACCACATTGTATGAATGGTCCTGTGTTCCTTCCAGTGACGGGTCGAGCCACCAGTAACCACGCTCCAGGTAGAGGGCAAGCCCCGGCTTCCTCTTTACAATTGAGGATTCGGTTACCGGACCTCCCGCCACATGGTGGGCCCGGTAGGGATTGAGCCATGCATGCAGTTCGAGTCCGCGTTTATGAGCTTCTTCAATCCAGAATTCCAGCGGGTCATAAAAGGGCTCCGGTGCTTTGCCCTGTTCCCCGGTGAGGTAATAAGACCATGGTTCAAGGTCACTTTGATAGAGGGCATCACACTGAGGCCTGACCTGGAATATAACTGCATTAAAATTATTTTCAGCCAGCAGGTCAAGAAGCTCAATTGCCTCCTTTTTCTGTTGTTCGACGGGAATCCCCGGCTCGCTTGGCCAGTTAATATTAGCCACCGTAGCCACCCATGCAGCACGGAATTCACGTATGGCCGATGGTGTGCGTCCTGATGGATCTCCTGTAATTACTGGCCTGGTGGTAAAACATTTTGTCATTGTCAGCAGTAAGGTGATTGCCCCTACCAGCAGTATGGCTCTTCTGTACATATCCTGGCTAATTATATTCTTAATGGGTGTAAAAATAGTAAAGTAATGCATAAGTTGAAGAATAAGTTTAGAGTGAGTTTAGAATGGGTTGAATGGGTTTAGAATGAGTTAAGAACGGGTTAATTATCAACGAGTTAAATATTTCTCGCCTGGCATTTCCTGTTTTCAGCGTTGCAACACCCTAAAAGTTCCTTTGGATAATATCGAATAGTTCTTGCTGCTCCTCATCCATCTTAAGAAGGTGGGTTTCTGTG
>JAWLEO010000054.1:0-18293 GCA_041686075.1 Bacteroidales bacterium
GAAGATGGTGCATGTATTTTCCAATAAAAAGTTCCGCCAATAAACTGGCTCCGGCATTGCTGCGTGGCAGTGGCAGTAATGGTAGTGAAGCTATTTCTACATTCTTCCTCTCCCCGGTTTCCTCACCTTCTGATTGCTGATGATCTTCCTGAAGTTCCTTTTTAAGCACATATTTTGGCCGGATGATCTGACGAACATATAACTCACCTGGTTTATATTCCAGGATTTCTGTTACTTCCTGGCCAATACGTTCCCAGTTCTCATCGATGCCTTCAGGTTCTATGACCTCGGTTTCTCTGCGAAGATGATCAGGTAATGGCAAACGCACTGGCTTGTTCTTTTTCTCCGGCTTTTTTCGCTCATAAGAAATGATCTCTTTTGCTGCTTTCTCAATGACTTCTTGCTCCTCAGGAAGAACATCCAGACCATCAAAATCAATTTTGCGTTGATTGGGGTCTTCCGAGATATATTTCTCAGAACTGGATTTCCAGAACTTCCGACGGTACCAAGCTAACTGATCTGTTAACTTCTTGATCGTGGCAGCTTGCTCCCTGATAATGGCCTGTGCCTTATCTAATGCTCCGTTGTCATTCTCACGATAACGAGATAATTCCTGATACATCTCATCTCGCTCCAGTAAAAGCGTTTCTATCAGGTTATCTTTTTCGGTGTTATCGGCCACTGTTCTTGTTTGTGTTTTAACTGATGCTAAGATAATAAAACACTTGTTGAACAGCTTGAAAAACAGCTGTTTATTATTAACACCAATAAAAACTTATGTTAGTAAGTTTTTAACTTTGGCTTTCGGGGTTTGACACTTTTAACTATAAGTACTAAATCTGACCATTTGATGGTCATTGAACCCGTTGATGGATCATACTCCGGTAACCTAAACCGGCCTGAGTCCAGCTTCTTGTAATAAAGTAAATATCCGGATCCCTGCCAGTGCAAAAGCTTGATCTTATCACGACGCCTATTAATGAAAATGAAAACTTCTCCACCGGTGGGATTATTGCCAAGATTATTGCGCACCAAACCGGATAAAGAGTCAAAGCTCTTTCGCATGTCCGTGGGATGACTGTACAGGTGAAAAGTGTTTTCAGCGGTTAGTGCAAACATGACTAAGGATTTAGCAATGTTTTCAGCACCTCTGGATTAACTGTCTCAGTGCACATTACCTGCACTCCATTGGGAAAAAGAAAATGCAGTCGATTGTGAATGTTTACTTGATCTGTCCTCGGATCTGGCTGGACTTGTACAGGGATAAACCCTGGATTAGTATCTTCAGGTTTATTGTCAGAATGTTCCTCCCGATATTTCTTTGCCCAGTATTGAAACGTTGAACAGGCTATGTCGTGTTGATTGCAGTAAGCTCTTTTAGATAAGCCGCTTTCTTTACAGGCCAGGATGTGAGCAAACATCTCAGCCCTGGTGTGTGTTTTAATTTTTCTCATGCCTCAAAACTACACACTCAGTGTCAATTGTGGAAGACGTGGTTAGTAGAATGGATACATTATTTCTATTATGTTTTTGTTGAATTGTTGATAACATAACCCTAATTATTATGTTATCAATAATTCAACACTTTATTACTAATTTCTATGCATTCTTCTATGAGCAGTCACCAAAGTATTTGGAGCTGCAAGATCGCGTTCAACATAAGAAAGAGAGAGCCGCAGTCTCAACGACCAGCAATCATCCATAAAAGTGTTAGCGATACTCAAAACTGTACCACCTACGATACTTAAAATTGTACCATATTGAAATTTACTATTTAAAAAGCCCGGTGATCAGCCGGGCTTTCATCCCGGAATAACCGCTTAAAGTACGTCCACCTTCTAAAACTATATGCCGGGAGATGCCATTAACACCGGCGGCTCCCCAAGTCATTTCATGAGCCTGAATAATGTCGTCACCGTTATAAGGTGTCAGGTTAATTACAGAACCGTCACGTTTAAACAGGTCTGAGTATCCTAACCTGTCCCATCCCCGGCCTTTCAAAATCTCAATATGTTGACCGGCTATTGGCTGCAAATGAAAGCCGGGATGGCTGCGCCATCCGCAATCCAAAGCTCGCCTTAAAAAGAAAAGCGAGCTTTTCTTTTTGATGCTCGCTTTGTCTTGAATCCTTTCGGCTTTCATTTGCTCGTGAACCCGGAGGAACTCGAATCCCCAACCTCCTGATCCGTAGTCAGGTGCTCTATCCAATTAAGCTACGGGTCCATTGTGATCTGACTGCAAATATAATTATTATGTTAAGAATTAACTAAATCTTTCAGCAGCTGTTATTTTTAATAAAGCTATTGAATAATTACTAAATTGCATTGTTTAAAAACATTAGCCAAAATGAAAAAAGCTCTAAAAATCATATTGAAAGTTGCAGGTATAATAATACTTGTAATATTACTGGCTGCAATAATAATACCATCACTTTTTAAGGATCAGATTAAAGAAAAAGTGCTTGACGAGGCCAATGAAAAAATAAATGCCGAACTGGCTATTGGTGATTTCGGCATCACCCTTTTTCGTAACTTCCCTAACCTGACATTCAGTCTCAAGGATGTTAGTGTTACAGGTATTGATCAATTCAGTGGGGACACTCTCGCTAGCCTGAAATCATTTAATCTGGTTTTTGACATCACCTCAGTACTGTCAAAGTCGGCTTACAGGATCAGGGCAATTGAGATCGTAAGGCCTGTGGCCAGAGTTGTAATACTGGAAGACGGAATAGCCAATTATGATATTGTACCTGCAGGTGAAGAGCTTACGGAGGAAACAGAAGTAAGGGATGAAGATCTAATCGAGGAGGATGGTGAACCAAAAGAAAGTAAATTGGCCTTCAGGCTTAATAAGTTCGAGATTAAGAATGCTTATATATCCTATGAGGATCTGTCATCCGGGAGGAAGGCTCTAATAGACGATCTAGACCTTTTCCTGCGTGGCAATATGTCTGCAAAACAAAGCAATTTATTACTTGAAACCGATATCGCATCAGTTGATTTTATAAACGATGGAATCAAAATGCTCAATAAGGCAACCGTGCAGGCTGTCTTCGATATAAATGCCGACCTTGAGAATAATAAATTTGTACTTGGTGAAAACAATATATTGATAAATGCTCTGCAGCTTTTATTTTCCGGATCTATAGAACTTGACGGTGAAGATATTATTACCGACATGAATATCGGTACAGGTAATACCGAGTTTAAATCTGTACTTTCAATGGTGCCGGCTGTTTACAGGAAAGGATTTGAGGGCCTGAATGCAGGGGGTAGTTTCAATATCGAAGGGCTTATTAAAGGGCGCTACAGTGCAACTGACAGTCTTCTGCCTGATATTAATCTTACGCTTGATGTTACTGATGGCAGCATAGCATATCCTGACCTGCCGGGGAGCATCAATAATATCAATATCAAGGCAGGTGCTTCGGTCAATGGAAGCCATCCTGATTTGACAGTACTGGATGTGCCGCAATTTCATTTTGAGCTCGATGACAATCCATTTGATATGAATTTGAAATTAAGCACTCCCGTAAGTGACCCTGCAGTGGATGCAGCCCTAAAAGGAAGAATTGATTTTGAAGCTCTGGCAGATGCAGTGCCCGTTGAGCTAAATGAACTGGAGGGTATCTTTGACATCGCCCTGGGCTTCGGGGGGAGAATGTCAATGATAGAAGACCAGGACTATGACAGTTTCAATGCTACCGGAACTATGAAGCTTACAGGATTTAAGGTTGAAATGAAGGATTTACCTCCTATGGGAATAGAAGTGGCTGATTTCAATTTTTCACCCAGCTCTGCGGCTCTTGAGCAGTTCAAAATGAATGTGGCAGGAAATAATATCAGCCTGTCAGGTCGTCTCGAGAACTACCTCCCCTTTATTTTCAAAGACGAAACGCTTAAAGGCAGGCTGGATTTGTATTCTGAATATATTGACCTCGACACGCTGATGTCTTATCTACCCGTCGACACCGTGAAAGTTGAAGAAGATACAATTGCCCTCACCACAATACACTTACCCCAAAATATTGATTTTGAATTTATTTCTTCAGTTGACAGATTTAAATATAATCCTCTTGAAGCAAGCGGACTAAAGGGAAATATTACACTGAAAGAAGGAGTGCTGATCATAAAAGAAACAGGTTTGAGTACACTTGGAGGAGAGCTTACAGTAAATGCTGAATATGATTCACGTGATACACTTAATCCAACAATGGCTGCTGATCTTTCTGTAGCCGGTATCGGGATTAAAGAGTCGTTTAATACCTTTAATACGGTTAGACAACTTGCTCCAGTTGCAGAAGGAATGGACGGGAAGGTCTTTGTAGATTTTAATCTTTCAACCCTCCTCGGTAAGGGAATGTTTCCTGTAGTTGAATCAATAAATGGAAGCGGGAGGCTAAGGTCGGAGGAAATACAACTTGTCAGCTCCCCAATTTTTGACAAGTTTAGCAGCATCCTGCAGATAGGGGAGAATTATACAAATACATTCAAGGATATTGATGCCAATTTCGAAGTAAAAGACGGGAGAGTATATATCAAACCTTTTGACACCAGGCTTGGTGATATGGAAATTACTATCAGTGGCGATCACGGCCTTGACCGGACTATTAATTACCTCGTTAATGTGGAAGTACCTGCTTCAGAACTCCCCCAGGGTATGAGCTCTGTGTTAACCGGTTTGGCAGCAAGGGCTGCATTGTTGGGGATAGAATATTACCAACCTGAAATAATAAATATGAACGTTCGCATCGGCGGGACCATAAAAGATCCCACGATAACGCCATTCCTGGGCCAGAGTGATGATACCAGTCCTGTCTCAAAAGTTACGGAGTCGGTAAAAGAAGCAGCAGGAGAAAAAATTGAAGAAGTGAAGGAAGAGGTATCCGATGAAGCTCGTAAGCAGGCGGATAAAATACTTACAGAGGCACAGGAGAAAGCTGGTATGGTTAAAGCTGGTGCAGCAGAAGCCGCGGAGAAAATCAGGAAGGAGGCAGACAAAAACGCCCAAAAACTTATTGATGAGGCTGCTGACAAGGGAGCCATAGCAAAAATGGCAGCAGCAAGAGCTGCAGAAAAACTACGCAGGGAAGCCGATGAAAAAGCTGCGTTACTCGAAGAAGAAGCAGAAAAACAGGCTGATAAAATTATGGAGGAGGCAAGGATGCAGGTTGACTCATTGATTAATAAGTAATAGGCTAAGGCTAAGGCTAAGGCTAAGGCTCCACCTTCGCTGGCGCGAGTCTCCAGACTCGTGCCTAGCTACGGCGGACACGGTAAGGTTCCGAAAAAGCTTTGCTTTTTCGAGAATCCTCGAAATTCTAAATCGCCATTCTGGCGAAAGAATTTCGGGACTAAGGTTAAGGTTAAGGTTAAGGTTAAGGTTAAAGGATTGGAAATGCTACCTTTATCCGGACAGTAAGTTAAGCAAAAATGCTTAATTTAAACGATATGGAAAAAAGAAGAAAGTACGACCGAGAGTTTAAACAGATGGTTGTTGAACTCAGTTATAAGCGTGAAGATATTCGGGCTCTGGCAGAAGAGTTGGATATACGCCCTGATTTGATCTATCGCTGAAGAAGGGAGGCAGAAGCCCATAATGATGCGAGCTTCCCGGGCCAGGGTAATAAGACCATGACAGAGGAAGAAAAGGAAATTACCCGCCTAAAGAAAGAGTTACGTGATGCAAAGTTAGAACGTGACATATTAAAAAAAGCTGTAAGCATTTTCTCCAAGAGTGATGGCAAATATTCCAATTCATAAAAGATAACAGCTCCATAATGCGTGTCGTGAATTTGCAGGTCTGCTTTCATCCTACAAGCTTTTAGTTAGAAGTATGAGTCGCAAAGGAGACTGCTGAGATAATGCAGTTGCGGAAAGCTTCTTTAAAACTTTAAAAGTTCAACATATTTATAGACATAATTATAGAACTTTTCAAGAAGCTAAAATATCTATATTTGAATATATTGAAGCATGGTACAATGTAAACAGAAAACTACAACCATTAAGACAAGAATAAAGAATAAAAAAGAGAAATTATTAAATCAAATAGTTGCATAATAAATTGTCCAGTTTTTTATTGCAGGTTCACAGCCTTAGCCTCAGGCTTCTGATTATTACAAAACAGTTACATTTCAATAACTCACGTTAACAGGAATGTAACTTATCCTTTACCATTTCTTAGTCAATCATTAACAGTCTTGTAGCAAAGTTCGATCACCTTTGTTGCGTAAATATTAATTGGGCAAATCAATCAAAAATTTTGACTAAGAAATGAGAAAACTAATTCTTTCAATCTTGCTTTTATCAGTTATTTATTCTGCCGCGGATGGACAGGAGGATAAAGGAACTATAAAGGGTATTGTCAGAGACCAGGAAACAAATGATCCTATGCCTGGTGCTACTATTATAGTCATGGAAACACAACAGGGAACAATGGCCGGCATTGACGGGGATTATTCAATCAGCCTGGACCCAGGTGTGTATAATATCGTATGTTCTTTTGTAGCTTACGATGCTGTCACAAAGGAGGTGTCTTTAAGAGGCGGGGAGACGGTAAATGTTGATTTTACCATCTCAGAATCACTTGTTGACATTGACGAAGTTGTCGTAACCGGCAGGGCTAACAGGGAAGCGGAAAATATTCTCCTGCTTGACAGAAAGGAAGCTGTCTTTTCAGTTGAGAGTATAGGAGCCAGGGAACTTTCAAGGAAGGGGGCTTCTGACATCGAGGCGGGCGTAACAAAAATGGTCGGTATCACAGCCATGGGTCCCCAACAGATATTTGTAAGGGGCCTGGGTGACAGATACAATAATGCTACCCTGAACAAAATGCCAATACCTTCAGGCAATCCCGGCCGTAAAGTAATCGATCTTTCGATTATACCTTCAAAAGTTGTTCAAAAGGTAGATGTGAACAAGGTATTTTACTCTGCTGCATATGCTGACTTTTGTGGTGCAACGGTGGATATTAGAACCAAGGAGTTTCTTACCAATTCGTTCTTCACAGTAGATGTAGGTGCCACTTATAACACCCTCTCAATTAACAACAGGATGAAATTCGAGGATGGTTTTGAAGGCTTTAAATCGATGACAGGCTTTAATAATTCACGTTACGATCTTCCTTCAGAAATTGGACCGGTCGGCGACCCAGACATCGATTTTTCATCCCTTGTATATGATCCTTTCTTCACTGATTTCTCATATACAACTTCAACTATGTTACCTGCTGCCAATATTGGTCTTTCAGGAGGAAAAACCTTTGACCTGGGAGGAAGAACACTTAATGTATTGTTTGCAGGATCCTTTAAGAATGATTTTGATTATTCATACGGGAGTAAGATTTTTCCAGAAGCCGGCGGCTCGGTAATATTTGATTTTGATTTTGAGAAATGGCAATATAATGCCAATACCAGTGCATTGGCCAGCTTCAATTACATGCACAACAGGACTAATTCTGTTGACCTTGATATCCTCTTTATAAATAATACCGCAAACTCCATCGAGGAAAATATGGGATATCACAGTACTAATGACGGTATAATTAAAGCTCGCAGGTATGAATATGTAAATAACAGGGTTATTAATGCTATACTGGGAGGTGAGCACACTTCATTTGCAGGCAATGAAAGACTCGAATTGCATTGGAAAGGATCATACAGTTATTCAACAAACAACACACCTGACCGTCGGGATCTTACATGGAACTATGATGAGGAGAATGATCTCTATTACCTCAGGCGTGAAAATATAGCCAATTACCGTACTTACATGAAGATGGCTGAGCATGAAGCTGCTGGAAGAACGGATTTCATTGTTAAGCTGGGGCAGGAGGGAAATGATTTCAATAAAGGGTCAATAGTATCAGGCTTGCAGGCTAAATTAAAGACGAGGGATTTTATTGCCAGGGATTTCTTTTACGAAACACGAAACCTGCCCGGCATACATGATCCTGAGAATCCCAGTGAATATCTTTCGGATGAAGCCTTTGCAAGCGGTTTGCTTTCGCTGAGTGAAGGGACTGCCCTTTCGAATTACTACCTTGTCTTCCAGTATCTTTACTCTGCCTACTTAGAGATGAATTATTATTTTACTCCTGATCTGCTGATTAATGTAGGACTGAGAGGTGAATATGATGACCAGTCTCTTTATTACCGTAAATCACCTGAAAGAACAACCTTTAACGATCCCTGGATTATACTGAATACCACTGCACCCGGACTTTATCCTTCTCTTAATATGAGATATTCACTCAAAGAGAATACAAATTTACGCTTATCTGCAAGCCGGACAGTGTCAAGGCCCTTGTTCATAGAGCTTGGCCCCTTTGTTAACAGGGGTATGTATGGTGAACACAATACATACGGTAATCCTGAATTGACAAATTCATATAATTATAACCTGGATATGAAATACGAGGTATTTCCCATGCCCGGTGACTTATTCAGCTTTTCATTATATGGAAAATACATCGTTGACCCCATTGAAAAATACTATAAGGCGAGCTCGTCACGCCTGGTCTCATGGATGAATACAAAAAATGCGAAAATTGCAGGTTTTGAAATCGAATTCAGAAAAAAGATCAGTAATTTGATGACTTCCGATAATCTCTTATCCCCTCTACAGTTAGGCTTCAACTTTGCATACCTGTATTCAAGGATTGACCTTGGTGATGAAGTTGGAATAAACACTAATGCAGTGCGTCCTCTTCAGGGAGCTTCGCCTTACCTTATTAACGCCGATCTTACATATCCCATTATGTTTGAAAATGGGAGCTTAGCTTTTTCATTGGTTTATAACACCTTTGGGAAGCGTATTTATGCGGTTGGTACCGATGGTAAAGATGATATTTACGAACTGCCCGTACACACCCTTGATGCTCTTGTCTCGGCAAACCTGGGTAGCCGGATCTCGGTAAAGGCAAGCTTCAAGAATATCCTTAATCCCGCAATAATACAAAACCTCACAATAAACGGCGAAGAGATGATTGTTAATGAATTCCATAAGGGAATGACATTTGGAATAGGTTTGAGTTACAACTTTTAAAATTTGAATAATTATTAACAAATTAAAATTGAGACAATTAAGATGATGAGAAAAATTAAAATTTTATCGACCCTTGCAATGTCAATACTTGCTTTGTCGATCGTGATGATTTCATGTCAACCTGAAGAGATTATTGACCCTACTGATAAGGGAGTAAATGTCAGAGATGGTGGCGCATTGCTTCAGGGCATATACGATGAAGATATTACGCTGACCAGCGATGTAACGTATCTTCTTTCCGGTGGTGTTCATTTTGAAGCGGGAGCAACGCTGACAATAGAGGCGGGAACGGTGATAGAATCTGACCCGAGCATTACAGCTGCCCCCTTCTGTTATCTGATGATTGAACAGGATGCCACAATTGATGCCCAGGGTACTCCATCGGCTCCTATAATATTTACTTCAGGAGCTGCAACGAAAACACCCGGCGACTGGGGTGGGCTTATAGTTAATGGTAAGGCCCCTGTCAATAAAGGAGTTAATGTTGACTCTGAAATAGCTGGTTATCCTTATGGAGGAACTGATCCTGGTGATAATTCAGGTATAATTAAATATGTCATTGTTGAATACGGTGGTGCAAAAATTGACCCTGACACTGAACATAACGGTTTTACCTTCAATGGAGTAGGAACAGGAACTGTTGTCGAAAATATTATGGCATACTTTGGTACCGATGACGGTATTGAAATGTTTGGAGGCAGTGTTAACCTGAAAAACGTTATTTCATGGGCCAATACCGATGATGGATTTGACTGGACCTACGGTTATACGGGCACAGTTGAGAATTTGCTAATTTACACCGGAGTAGGAGGTGATCGCGGTATAGAAGCTGATAATAACAGTAGTAATCACTCGCAGGAGCATTTCTCTAATCCTACAATTAAGAACCTGACAATTATTGGCTCGGGTACTCAGAATGAGGATAGCAAAGACCCACAGGGCATAGAACTCAGAAGAGGAACAAAGGCACAGATATATAATGCACTGGTAGTAAACTTTAAAGAGAGCCTGAGAATATCTGATGAGGTTACAAACGAGCATATTCAAAGCGGGGATATAGAAGTTGATTACTCTATGTTTAAAACAGGAATTACTTACAAATTCCCTGAAAAGATTACCGATGATGATAAATTATTTGAAGCCAGCGCAGATATGGCAACATGGGCTGATCTGGATCTCAGCACTTCAAACTTTGCAGTTGTATATCCAGGGGGTAAAGATGGTGGTACAATAGGTGCCTGTGATCCTTCAGATAATTGGTGGACAGGTTGGACACGTGCTTTCGTGGGCACAACAACCGAAATACCAAACTACGAAACACTGGCTGACGGTGCGATACTCGAAGGTAATTATGCAAAAAACATTAGACTGGCTGAAGATAATACATACACGCTCAAGGGAGGTGTCCATATCCAGCCCGGTTTCAAAATAATAATAGAGCCCGGCGTAACAGTAAAACATGATCCTGCTATTAGTGCTGCTCCTTATTGCTACCTGATGGTTGAAAAAGGTGCCACTATTGAAGCGGAAGGCACAGTCGATAAGCCAATAGTATTCACTTCAGGTGCTACGACACCAAGCCCAGGTGACTGGGGAGGTATCATTGTAAACGGAAGCGCTACGGTAAATAAGGGCGTGGATGTTGATTCGGAGATTGCGGGATATCCATATGGTGGTACTAGTGATGATGATAACTCAGGTATAATAAAGTATGTCAGGGTTGAGTATGGAGGTGCTAAGATCGATCCTGATACTGAGCATAATGGCTTTACATTTAATGGAGTTGGAAGTGGTACAACGGTAGAGTACATTGAAGCATGGAATGGTACAGATGACGGTATCGAAATGTTCGGTGGCACAGTTAACCTGAAGTATGTAGTAAGCTGGAATAATACTGATGATGGTTTTGACTGGACTTATGGATGGAAAGGAAAAGTACAGCACCTGCTGATCAAAACCGGAGATATCGGTGATCGCGGTATTGAGGGTGATAATAACAGCAGCAATAATACTGCTACACCATTCTCTGAACCGATACTTTCCAACGTTACTATTATTTCATCCGGCACACAGAATGAAGACAATAATGATCCACAGGGAATAGAAATGCGCAGGGGAACAAAAGGGAAATATTATAATTTCATAATTACCAATTTCCTCGGTAGCAGCGTACGGGTTTCAGATAACCAGAGCCACCTGAATGTTGAGGATGGTTCACTCGATCTCGACTATAGTTATATGGACGGAACCCCTGAATACAAAGAATCAGGAGTGATAGCTTCAGGCAATGAGTTTGAAGCCAGTGCCAATGTATTTACATCCCAGACCATAACACTCTCAGGAACGAATGGTTTTGTTGGTACTTTTACAGGTGGATATGACATGAATGCGGATGATGACTGGTTTGATTCAACAGATTATATAGGCGCTGTAAAGTCAGATGCCATATGGCTTGACGACTGGACCGTATTCTAAGATTGGTTTGCCCACAGTGATAGATTTACCATCCGGAATCGTCACTAAGGTGCCCCGTTCAGGGGCACCTTTATTTTATGGGTTGAATAATAAACAAAAAAGGCTGTCAACTGACAACCTTTTTCTTTTTGTGTAATCTATTGTCTTAATATTTCTTTTCCCTGATCTTTGCTTTCTTACCGGTGAGCTGGCGAAAATAAAATATTCTTGCCCTGCGTACCTTCCCACGTTTGTTTATGTCAATCTTTTCTATGAAAGGTGATCCCACAGGAAATATCCTTTCAACACCAACGCTACCCGACATCTTGCGTACGGTAAAAGTCTGGGTGTGTTTCGATCCTTTTATCTGCAAAACAGTCCCTCTGAATTGCTGTATCCTTTCCTTATTTCCTTCCCTGATCTTATAATGCACAGTGATGGTATCTCCCGCTTTAAAATCAGGATAATTATTGCTTACAGCATATTCTTTTTCAACAACGTTCATCAAGTTCATAGTCCTAAGCATTTTGAGAGCGCAAATATAAAACTTCTTTTCCGAATAATAAAGTGCCAGTGAAGAAAATATATTTTATTCTTCCACCGGGAGGTCTTATTGATCAACAATGGGATAAGGTAACGGGCTCCCCCCCTTCGACAAGCTCAGGGCAAGTTGGTCGCGTAACTGGCTCCCTCCCTTCGACAAGCTCAGGGCAAGTCGGTCGCGTAACTGGCCTCGATTACTCGGGGCGTAATTTGCACTGCTGTCGCAGTGCGTAACTTACCTCGCTATGCTCGGTGTAACTGGCCTCGCTGGTGCGAGGCGTAACTTGTACTGCTTTGGACAACATAATATTTAAATTAACATTAACATGTACCATTACAGCCAAAATCATCCAGCAATTACTTCGTCATTCGGTGTTCGATATTCTTCATTCGACATTCTTAATCTTTGTTTAAAGCAGTTAATAGAATAGAGAATACCATTTAAATAATGATCGGTAAACTCATCTATCATCTTTGTTTAAACTTGTCACCTGTCTTCTCAATAATAAGCTCATACCACTCCTTGCTATATCCGGGTTGCGAAACTTTAGGGGTTATATACTTATAACCTTCCGGTACTTCCCTTTCTTCTTTTATATTTCCATCCATATACCTGGTAAATAAGAAGGTATAGAAATCCTTCCATTCAGATACCGTATTATTACCTGCTTCAACCGAATAGTCAGTTATATATTTCACAGCCAGTTGTGGTTCTTTTTCAAAAATCTCAGCAGCAATCATATCTACCTTAGCAGTTTCTTCAATATATCCTTTTTCGAGCTCTTTCTGCTTGCTTTTAATATCTTCTTCCATGGGCATTCTCTGGTGATATACAAAGTTGGATACCTGGTTAAAAACCCAGAAAGCAGCATCCTCGCTGAATTTCATTATATCCCCATTGCCTTCTTCGAATGAGTGTGGAACTTCCTGCATACCGCAGTACATTGGTGAATACACAGTATAATAGGTATCGTCCACTCCGAACCACAATATTCCTCCAACGGGATCGGGCAGCCAGTTACGGCATTGTGCTACGAATGAGAAACCTGTTTGCTGTGTTGATGTTGCTCTTTCGTTAAAATATGTTTCACCGTCCACTTCCCATGTAAGCGGTCTCCACCTCACCGTGCTGCCAAAAGGGCCTGCACCAATATCTTCTGACATATCCATCGGGGTATCCTGGTAATAATCCCTCATCAGTTCCATTACATCATGTGCACTTAGTTTTTCGTCTGGCTTAATCCACAGCGGCATACGTTCCTTAAGATCGTATCCCATGGCATAATCAAGATATTTACCCATTTTATCATTCACCCTGTTAAACATAGCCCAGACCCGTGCTTCGCAGAAACGGGCACCGCCAAAGTTAACAGGTGCATAGGTGTCGCTGAAGCTGAAATCCTTATCCTTTCCATCGTACCATCCTTTTTCCCTTGCAAGGTCAATAACGTCATAAGCATAAACCGTTTCAATGGCAGGTTCAAAAATTTTATCAAGTTCTTTGGAGCTAATGGATGTCTTGCCATCAGCCAGTGGAAATGTGGTGATCCTTGCCTGGTTAGCATGGCCCGAAATGTAGCCTTCCGGAATTCTTCTTGCAACCCATACCGCTCCTTTTTTACCGGGTCCTTTACCAATCAGTTCCATTATCCAAACCTCATTCTTGTCAGCTATTGAAAAAGATTCGCCTGAGCTACAATAACCATAACTGTCTAAGAGTTCCGACATTGTTTTTATGGCTTCCCGTGCATTCTTTGCCCTTTGTAAGGTAATATATATCAAGCTGCCATAATCAATTATACCTTCTTCGTTCCTGAGTTCCCTACGTCCACCATAGGTAGTTTCTCCTATCGCAAGCTGGTGATTATTCATGTTGCCAACAACATTATAGGTATGTTCTGCCTGGGGGATGGTTCCAAGAAATTTGCCGGTGTCCCACTCATAAACATCAAGCATTGTTCCCGGTTCCCAGTCTCTTTCAGGCCAGTAATATAATTCGCCGTAAAGCACATGGGAGTCGGCAGAATAGGTGATCATGGTTGATCCGTCCTTACTGGCTCCTTTTGTAATTAAAAAATTTGTGCAGGCATTAGCTATGGGAAGGGCTATACCTGCAACCATCAATATTGTAAGTGCTATCAAAACTGTCTTTTTCATATTTTTTATTTGTTGTTTAATGTTAATTAATTGTATGTCAATTGGTAATGGCCTTATAATATTTGTTTCATATTAATTAAAATAAGTCCAAAGGTAGTGAAAAAATTTTCTTATTTTTGGTGCTTTAATCAAAAGCGATATTTCATGAAACCCAGTTTATTAGTATTGGCAGCAGGTATAGGAAGCCGTTATGGTGGTGACAAGCAGCTCGACAGGGTTGGTCCTGCCGGGCAGACAATTATAGACTATTCAATATACGATGCTGTGCGGGCAGGTTTTGGCAAGATTGTTTTCGTAATAAGAAGGGACATTGAAGAACAATTTAAATCATCCTTTATGAAACCACTTGAAGGAAAGGTTGATATTGATTATGTATTTCAGGATCTTGATGATTTGCCTGAAGGCTATAAGCCATCACCTCAGAGGGAAAAGCCGTGGGGTACCAGTCACGCCATACTGGTGGCGAAGGATAAAATAAATGAGCCGTTCGGAGTTATTAACTCAGATGATTACTATGGTGTTGACTCATTCAAAATCCTGCATGACTTCCTGGTTAATAATAAAGATGAAAATACTTATTGCATTGTTGGATACAAAATGGAGAATACTCTCTCCGAGCATGGACACGTTAACAGGGGTGTCTGCAAGGTTGATGAAGAAGGTAATCTCTTACACATTGTTGAAACACGTAATATTGAAAAGAGGCCGGAGGGAATTTTTGCCCCGGCACCCAGGCAGAGGGAAATTGAATTTACTGGAGATGAAATAGTCTCTATGAACCTCTTCGGTTTTAAACCTTCCTGCTTCAAGTATCTTGAGGAAGAATTTATTAATTTTATTGAGAGAAGTGTAGATGATCCTAAGGCTGAACTGGATATACCGACATCACTTGATGTTTACGTTAAAAAGGGTGTAATAAATATCAAGGTATTGATGACAAATGAAAGGTGGTTTGGTGTTACTTACCGTGAAGACAGGCCCGTCGTGGTAAGCAGTCTCCTTGATATGACTGACAGGGGTGTATATCCTGAAAAGCTCTGGTAGCGACGGGTGCTGGGTGCCGGGTAGCAGAACTAACAGTGTCAACTTCCTTTGAAAGTATTTAGCCTTAGCCTTACCGCGTCCGCCGTAGCTTGGCACGGATCGGGAACCGAACAGCGTGAGCTTGCGATAGCAAGCGAGGGCTGTGAGCTCGACGATCCCTGCGGCACGGATCTGGAGATCCGCGCCAGCAGGGTGAGTCAGATCCGCGCCAGCGAAGGTGGAGCCTTAGCCTTATAAGTACTCGTTACCAGTAGAAATCCAGGTTCAATACCGATTCATTGTCCAGGTTATCCTTTACCCTTAGCTCCAGTGTGTGTTTGCCACCCTGGCTGATACGAGCCGGATCAGGTTTGTATGTGAGAAGTGAATTCTTAGGGTCCCATTCAAACAATGCCCAGGTTCCGTCGATAAAAGCTTCATATTCACCTATACCACTGAACTCATCTTTTATTATTATTCTAAGTTCCTCATTTTTACCCAGCGTGGCATTATCACCGAATCTTAAAGGTTCAATGGACGGAGCTATTGTGTCAATTCCAATGGAATAAAGGCCAAAATTATTTACCCGTCCTTCCACAAAGCCATTATTCCAGGTGCCGCCGGCATAATTAATAACATCAGGATCGTCTTCATCAATGTTAACCAGGCATAATTTATCCTTATGTTCATCGCTTATTTCCTCCAGTGTTTTAATTGCTATATCAAATTGCCTGTGGACAGGGGTATATTTAGTATGAACATAATGAAGGTCTGAGTATAAACCCGGACTGTCAGACGGGGCCTTCCTGTAATTAAAATATATGGTGTCATAAAAGCAATTTTTTGGAAAGAGGATCCTTATATCGTGGTGCTTAAATTTATTTATATCGCCAAATGGCATCAATATGCCTTCCTTATTTATTTTTTTATATGATTTTACAGTGTCAGATTGTATATGAAAATTCACATATGAATAATTATCGTTAAAATCTGAAACGCTGATTTCTATTTCGTGCACTTCCCCGTCGTTGAATT
Source organism: Bacteroidales bacterium (assembly GCA_041686075.1). Classification (GTDB taxonomy): domain Bacteria; phylum Bacteroidota; class Bacteroidia; order Bacteroidales; family VadinHA17; genus UBA9300. The sequence continues at coordinate 16,257 of JAWLEO010000054.1, forward strand.
CGATGATCCCATTGTTTATTATATGGTTGTATGTGCTAAGTTTATTATTTGGATCAAGGTAAGTTTTTTGTATATAATCGCTGTTCTTAATTTTCTCTTCATAATCGATATGGCTGTTTATATATCTTGTTTCAGAGAATGTAAATTCGTCGATGGAATGGCTGTAAATCAGTTTATCATCAACTCTGAGGTTAATAATTCTCACCCCGCACTTATTCCAGCTGTTATCAAGGTAATCATAAGTATTTATGCCAAAACCTATGGCACCGGATACTTTAACAGGCGAAATTTGATTTATCGAGTATCTTCCTTTGTTTCCTTTTGCACCCAATATTAGCTTTCCCCTATCACCGTTCACTGCAGAAGATGGTGCTGCAGGATAAATAGCAACAGAGCGTATTACCGGCCTTATATTATCCTCAATATCGTAAAATTGTATGGGATCAAGTGGTTTTTCTTCTGATGATCTTCTTACCTCGAAGTGCAAATGAGGGCCCATGGAACTGCCGCTGTTACCGGAATAAGCAATTATATCACCTTCATCAACCGGGAAAAGACCGGTTTCAGGGAAGAGGTTAACAGAAAAACTTTCCCTTGCATATTGATTTTGCCTTACATAGTCCTCTATTTCGGGGGTAAAGTCACTGAGGTGGCCATAGACTGTTGATAATCCATTGGTGTGCCTGATATAGACCGCCTTTCCGAAACCTGTCGGGCTTACCAATATCCGGTAAATATATCCCCTGGCTGCGGCATGAACATTTTTACCCGTAACACCTCCAGTTTTGAAATCCACACCTGAATGAAAATGGCCTGTCCTTGGTTCTCCAAAATTAGCTGACAGGATTAAAGGTATGTCGAGAGGCGACTTCAGGATGTTTGTTTTGTCAGGCCCCTCGGCTATTGTCACAGTCACAAGGGATAATGCAATATAAAATATTCGTATCATTTCGGGTTTTAAGCTTCAAATTACCTTATCAGGTGCAAATCTATTACACTCAAGTCTTATGCCAAAGTATTGCATTTATTTTTTTTGTAAATACGCAGAACAATATTAATTTTGTACTAAATAAATTTCTATGACCGAGCGTGAAGTTGAAGAGCTTATACTGCTGAAAAGGAAAGTGGAGGAATTGATTGGCAGGTATGAGGAAACGCAAAGAGGCCTGTTGAGTCTCAGGTCAGAGAAAGAGGAACTGGGAGAAAAGCTCCGGGATAAGGAAAAAGAACTTCAAGAACTTGAAGAAAAATATAATAAATTGCAATTATCCGGTGCAATATTGGGAGATGAAGAGAATACCCGGCTTGCACGAAAAAGGATAAATCAGTTAGTGCGGGAAATAGATAAATGTATTGCTCTTTTAAATAATATATAACAATGGATGATAAACTTTCCATAAGGGTAAATGTAGCGGACAGGTATTATCCATTGAAAATAGGAAGGGATGAAGAAGAGAGGATAAGGAAGGCTGCCCGTCTGATCAACGAAAAGGTCCTGCAATACAAGCAGAAATACGTTGACAAAGACATTCAAGACTTTCTTGCCATGGCAGCGCTCCAGTATGTGATACAATTACTTGACGTTGACAGTAAAGTGGATGACAAAGATGTATCACACAGCATCAAAGAAATTTCAGAGAGGATAGATGCTGTTATTACGGAAGAGTAAAAAGCGTTCTTTAATATAAAATAAAAGTATTTGCCCGCATTGTTTCTTCATTCATTTTTGAAACTCAACACTTTAAAAATTGGAGTGAAGCTTAATGTGACTAGGGCAGGCCTCATTCACGGTTCGCCGTGAATCCCGTTAACACGGGACAGTGGAAGTCCGACCCATATTAGCAGCTCCATCCATGTCGAATGGGGTTTTTTTAAAGTTGAAGAAACTCTGCGGGCTTTCATTTTAAATAGAAATACTATGGTAGAATTTATACTAACGAGAATAGGACTTGAACTTACAGATTTGCTTGTGTGTCTTGGTGTTTTTATTGCGGGATCAGTCTTATCCTTCTTTTCAGGGCAAGCTGCCACATAAAG
>JAWLEO010000055.1:0-17774 GCA_041686075.1 Bacteroidales bacterium
ATTCTTCTCTCATTTGTAAAAAATGAGGGAAGATAAGCATTGATAAGTGGTATGGTTTTCAACTGAAATTTGGTATGGTTTTCAACCGGTATATACAATAAAAGGTTTTGGGAAGATTACAGCAGCTACTGTAATTTCCGAGATTGGTGATTTTTCAAGTTTCAGAACAAACAATGAGATATTAAAATATGCCGGACTGAATCTTATTGAAAACAGTTCAGGCAAGCACCAAAGCAATAAGAGAATATCAAAAATAGGTAATGAGCACCTAAGGACCAGTATTTATTTTGCAGCAATGAGGCTTATAAAGAAAGGAGGATTATATCATGAGTTATATAATCATCACCTGGAGAAGGGGATGATAAAAAGGAAAGCGGTCATCGCAATATCAAGAAAGTTGTTGTGCACTGTGCATTCTATGATACGAAAACAAAGATCTTTTATTATTGAATATAAGCATGAAAGAACTAAAAAAGTAGCATAAAATTGGTATGGGCAGAGGGATTCTCACTCGTTTCTTCAAGGCTGTTGTTACAGACCTTCTTCCCGAGCTTAAAAGAACCCTTTGCCCTTTCACTGTTAGTCTCAATAAAGTAAGAATATGGCAATGAAGACCATCAAAAAATTAGGATCAGACAACAGTGTAATCCAATTAAATAGAAACATAAAATAAATAAAGATTAACTTGTCTAGGTTAAATTAGAAACGAGAAACCAGCAACCATATACCCAGTTACCCAGTTACCCAGTTACCCGGTTACCCGGTTACCCAGTTACCCTGCCTCATCTTACCCTGTGCCCTGTGCTCTGTGCCCTGTGCCCTGTGCCCTGCTCCGCCCGCCGTAGTCTAAGATAATTCCAAAGGTAGTCCGTAGGACGTAGGTGGGTCCCCTGCACTTATCACAAGGGCAGGTCCTTTGCACGTTCTGCCTCTACATCCTCAACGGATTTTGGTTTTGGCTTACCAAGGATCTCATAGCCTGTATCCGTAATAAGAATATCTTCCTCATTCCTGATCCCACTGAAATTCCTGAACTCGTTTACCCTGTCAAAATTGATAAATTCCTTGTTATTTCCTGTCTCTTGCCACTGGTCAATCAGCTCGGGAATAAAATATATTCCCGGTTCAATGGTAAGTACAAATCCGGGCTCAAGCTTACGGCCCAGGCGCAATGATTTAATGCCAAACTGTGTAGGCTTTGGCTGGCCTCCCCAGCCAACATAAACCTCACCAAGGTCTTCCATATCATGTACATCCATACCCATCATATGACCGAGTCCACATGGAAAAAACAGGGCATGTGCCCCATTGCTCACTGCATCGTCAACATTTCCCTTCATAAGACCCATGTCTTTCAATCCCCTCACAATGACCCTGGCTGATTCGAGATATACCTCCTTAAAGGGTATACCGGGCTTAAGCATGTCTATGGCTGTATTATGGCTATCCAGGCTTATATTGAATATTTGCTTCTGGACCTCTGTAAAATGTGGATCAACAGGTATTGTACTTGACAGATCACCTGCATAACCAGATTCTACTTCTGCCCCTGCATCCAACAGGAACATCTGACCACTCTCCAAAGTGTTGCCATGATAATGGTTGTGCAATGTTTGACCATTGATGGTTGCTATTATCGGGAAGGCCATCCTGGCACCTACCGATTCTGCAACATGGTTCACCGCGGCCGTAATTTCTGCTTCCGTTACACCCGGAGCAACCATACGCATAGCCGTACGGTGCATATCAACGGATATATCAACAGCCTTCTTTATTTCTTCTATTTCTTCTGGCTTTTTATAGTTGCGTTGATCAATAACAGCCTTGATGAGCTCAATTGACGATTCGGAATGCGACTCGGCAGGCAGTATCCCCAGCCATTCAAATAGCTTGATCTTATTTTCCGGCCTGTAGGGAGGTAAAAAATGTATAGTACGCCCTTTTGATGACTCTTTTTGAAGATTTTCAACAAGTTGTTTTACCGGTGCAGCCTTCGTAATGCCAAAACGCTCCGATCTCTCTGCAATGGTAGGCTGAGGACCCATCCATACAAAATCTTCCACGGTGAGATCATCACCATATATTACATCTTCACCGGTGTCACAATCCAGGGTGCCGGCCAGTCCGGGAAAATCAAGTCCGAAAAAGTACCTGAAAGTACTATCCTGATGAAAATGATAAGGATTGTCGGCATAATTCATCGGGCTCTCGTCATTGCCCAATAATAAAATCAGGCCTGAGCCAAGGGTTTTTCTTAGTTGTTCTCTTCGCTGAATGTAAACTTCTTTTTTAAACATAATTAGAATTAATAATTTATAATGATCCGTATTCTGTTCTCCTTATTATCTCATTTTGCAGGTCCTCGCCCAAATCATTGAAATAGTCGCTGTAACCTGCTACCCTGACAATGAGGTCCCGGTAAAGTTCAGGATGTTTTTGTGCATCCCTCAGTGTGTCAGCATCAACAACATTGAATTGCACATGATGGCCATCCAGTTTAAAATAGCTTCTTATCAGTGCGGTAAGTTTCGCATAACTTTCTTCATCTTCAAAGAAACTCGGGCTGAACTTTTGATTTAGCAGGGTACCTCCTGTTTTCAGGTGGTCAATTTTTGAAGCTGATTTAATGACTGCCGTAGGACCAAGCCTGTCAACACCCTGGAAGGGTGATATGCCTTCGGATAGAGGCATGTAGGCTTTTCGCCCATCAGGCGTTGCACCTATAACTGAACCAAAATAAACGTGGGACGTCGTTGGCAACATATTTATCCTGTGTATTGCACCCCTGGCCGATGGCCGACCATTAACTGCATCGTAGAAGGTATCAAAGACCATAACAGCATGCTGATCGGCATATTCATCATCATTACCATATTTTGGTGAATTGTAAATCATGTCGTATTGCAATTCGTCATAGCCTTCGAAATTGTTATCCATAGCTTCCAGTAATTGCGCCCATGCATATTTTTTCTTGTCATAAATATTATACCTTATTGAACTGAACATATCCGTTATAGTGCCCAGACCAACACCCTGTATGTAACTGGTATTATAACGGGCACCACCGTCATTGTAATCTTTCCCCTTTGCTATGCAGTCTTCTATCAACAATGAAAGATAAGGTACGGGCAGGTTCCTGGCAAAAATCCTTTCGATGATATTATTGCCACGTATTTTTGTTGAGGCAAAATATTCAAGCTGTGTTTTAAAAGCTTCAAAGAGGTCATCAAATGATTTAAACCTTGTTACCTCTCCCGTTGGTAAGCCTATCATTTCACCGCTGCGTACGTCCTTACCATTATATAATGTTACTTCGAGTATTTTGGCCAGATTGAAGTAGCCTGTGAGCCAGTACGATTCGGTGCCAAAAGCTCCGGTTTCAACACATCCCGAAGCGCCTCCGTTGCGTGCATCAACAATTGATTTGCCCTGCCTGAGAAGTTCCTGGATAATAGCGTCTGTATTGAAACAGGAAGGCTGACCAAATCCTGTCTTTATTATATCGAGTGTTTTGTGAATAAATCTATCCGGGTTTTTCTTTGATACCTGCACCATGGAACTCGGCTGTAATATCCTCATTTCCTTTACTGTATCAAGCAACATATAAGTCATTTCATTGACAGCATCTGTACCGTCTGGCTTAACTCCACCCAGGTTTATCAGGCAGAAATCCGTATAGGTATTACTCTCCTGGGCAGTAACTCCTATTTTTGGCGGAGCCGGGTGATTACTGAATTTTACCCAGAAGCAGCCAAGTAATTCCTCGGCCTTGTCCTTTGTTAATATGCCCTTATCGATATCATCCCTGTATACAGGAAAGAGATGCTGATCCAACCTGCCCGGATTGAAGGAATCCCAGGGATTAAGCTCGGTCACCACCCCAAGATGGATAAACCAGTAATGCTGTAAGATCTCGTGGAAAGTCTCGGGTGCATTAGCGGGCACCTTGCGGCATATTCTGACCATCTCCAGCAATTCTTTCTTTCTGTCCGGATCACCTGTTTTTCTGGCTATTTGCTCCAGCTCATCGGCATTCCTGTTAGCATACATAATTATTGCATCACAGGCTATATCCATAGCCTTCAACTCCTCATTCTTATCATAGGCATACCGGTCATTAAAATAATCGAGAGCCTGCATGCTCTCACTTATCTCTTCTTTCAGATCAAGGAAACCCTTGCTAAACATTTTATATCCCAATACAGTGTGACCCGGAGCTCTTTGTTCCTGGAATTCAGTGAAGATACCCGCATTATATGCTTTTTCCCAGGCCGGAGTCATAGCTTCCATTATCTTATCCCTGTTACTTTTGCCCCTCCAGTATGGGATAATATCTTTTTCATATATATCCCTTACCTCTTTGCTGACTTTAAATGATACTTTTTCCCTTGAATCAAGTATATCGAGATCTTCCAGGGAATGGAGAGTGACTTCAGGGTAAGTTGGGGTGGCCTTGGGAGCAGGGCCCCGTTCACCAACAATTAACTCACCCTCATTGATGCATAACTTTTTATTTTTCAATATATATTCGAAGGCCCTGGCCCTTCGCACAGGCACCGACACCTCCCTTGCCTGGTCACCTTGATAGAATTCCGTAACCAGCATGGCCCTTTCTGCCGATATTGTTTCAATGGCATTAAGACTCTGTTCTCTTAGTTTTTTTACACGGTCTGTGAGTATCATATTTTATAATTTATTTATTATCCACTAATTTTTACATGTATTCCACTTTCAGCGAAGTAATCCTTCAATTCATTCATACGCTTTGTTGAAGGCTGTTGAACACCCTTCATTTTGTCTTCCATACCCAGCTTCCTGTATTTTGTAATGCCGGAGCGATGAAAGGGTAAGAGGTCAAGTCGTTCAATATTAACACCTTGCTTGCCAAGAACAAAATCCCTGACAGCCTTCAAATGATCGCTATCATCATTAATCCCGGGTATTACCGGGATTCTGATAATCACCTTTTTCCCTTTTTGAAGAATATAATCAAAATTTTTCAGAATCAATTTATTTGACACCCCGGTATATTTTTCATGCTTGGAAGAATCAAGGTGCTTAATATCAAAGAGGAAAAGGTCTGTATAAGGAATAACGGCATCAATGGCTGAAACCGGAACATGACCGCAGGTATCAACAGCAGTGTGTATTCCCTCTGACTTGAAACGTTCAAGTGCCTCTGACATAAAATCAGCCTGTAAAAGAGGCTCGCCACCTGAAAAGGTGACTCCCCCACCTGACTCTTCAATGAAAACATAATCCTTCATGGCTATGTCAAACAATTGCTCTACATCATAATATTTACCAACTGTTTCCTTAACCCTGAATTCCTTATCCCCTATTTTATCTACTCGCTCAACCTCCTCTATATCCTGACCTATACCCTCGGGATTATGACACCACCAGCAGGATAGCGGACAGCCCTTCATAAAAAATGTGACCCTGATACCCGGACCATCATTGACCGCATACCTTATGATATTAAATATCAAACCTTTCATATCAGCAAATTGGAATTATTAAAATGAGAATTAAATCGAAAATAATGATAAGACGATAAGATTAGAGTTCCTTATAGAACATGCGGCACTCATATAAGCGTCTACCGAGGCGGTTGAACATGAAACTATGCAATAGTCTTTGAATCATCACTTTTTGCTTCTTTGTGCAAGTTACAAAATTATTATGTTTTAGCCATATGCAAGAGAATATTTAACAGGCATCCAGATAAAACATCCTTCACCGGATCACCCCTTTTCATCAATAAATTAATCTGTCCTCTGCCATTAACATAGCATTAACACAAATACTTGCAACGTCCATTTGAATTGTGCGTCTATAATATGAATGATTCACAGTTTCCGGACAGAATAAACTGTGACAATATAATAACCAATACATTGCAGCCATGAAAAAATTCTTGTTCTTATTCACCATTGCTTTAATCCTGGGACCTGCAGGATTTACAAAAGCCCCGGTTGCAGAGGGAAAAACCCACTGTTGCCTGGGCAATTATGTTGTAGACCACGCCCTTGATCCCATATATGTTGATGGGAAAGCCCTTAAAACTTTCATAGTATCTTATGAAAACTCAGACCTTAATGTCAGGATTGGAATAGACAAGTCTGACAGGAAATGTACCAGGTTCATAGTATTATCCGATGAACTGGAAATCCAATACCAGTGCAAAGGGAATTATTTTGGAGTAAGACGCCTTGGCAAGGAATACTTGAAAGATGGTTTATCTACCTCAGACCTGTCACTGGACGTTTCAGAGTATTTTCACCAAAAATTAATAAGCCAGCAGCCCAAGAGTGAAATAGACTATGTTAAACTTATATCAGTCTACTTCCCCAGGCTTGTTAAGGACTATGATAAGGTATTTGCATTCAGATAGATCTAAAATATAGCGGGATAGTTTCTTCTACGATCAAGTTTCAGGTTTTGTTGTTAAGGATGGGCTTGCTTCCCCGGGCCCATCCTTTTTATATTTTTTTTATGTGTCATATTTTGATAATTTTGATCAACTTATGATGCTATGAAAAGGGCTATTGCTGTCAAGATAACTGTCATCCTGCTGAATACCATTTTATTATCTCTTTTTGCTTCTAATACTTATGCACAAAAGAAAGTAAAAGAAGGTTTTCTGGATCTCAGGAATGAACAATTGAGGAACAAAATAATTAAACTTAACGGCGAGTGGGAATTTTACTGGAATAAACATCTGCTACCTTCTGACTTCACAGGGCCCAAGATGCCAGAATCCGACACGTGGGGAGTGGTCCCCTCTTACTGGATCAGTTATTCAAACGAAATACCCAAAATAGAAAATACAGGATATGCCACATACCGGATGAATATCCTGTTTCCGGAAAACATAAATAAAATAGTGTTTGACATTCCTGTCTTTGATGCAGCCTTCCGGATATATATTGACGGGAATTACGCCGGTGGCAATGGGCTGGCCGGTGAAAGTGAAGAAGAAACAAAGCCCGGCTATGACCCCTTTACCTATGAACACATTATTTCGGATGCTGTAGTCGAAGTTATAGTTAATGTATCCAATTATCATCATCGCAGGGGTGGATTCTGGATGCCTATGAAAATAGGGACCCCGGAAGTTATGAGAAAAAATCTTGAAAGGCAGAATACACTCTCAGGCCTGTCAGCTGGTATTTTATTATCATTCATAGTATTCTTCCTCTTATTTTACCTTATTTTCAAAGGTGATTACTCAATGCTTTTTTTCTCACTGGGCACACTTGGTATGCTGCTGCGAAGTGTAAGCACAGGCTCATTTCTGATCATAACTTTTGCAAATATTGACTGGTCAGGATTAATAAGGCTTGAATATGCTGGTTCCTTCCTTGCCCTGATTTTTGCCGCCTGGTATTTCTACAGTATCTTTCCCGACAGATACTTCAGGATAATTAATATTATTATTACTGCCCTCTTCTCATTAGCTTTTATACTGGTAATTACCACCCCGGTGAGTATTTTTTCAAATTTGATCAGGATCTTTATCCCTGCTGTATTATTGATACTATTATATTACGGCGTTAAGAGCATTATGTCACTGCTAAAAGCCAGGTATGAAGGTATTCTTAACACTATTGGCTTCATTGCCCTCTTAACTGGTGCAGTTAATGATATAGCACTTTCAAGGTCAGATATATTTATTTTTGGCAGCTATATCCTACCCTATGCTACCATTATATTCATATTCATGCAGGTTATCATTCTGATAAGCAGGTGGACTAAATCCTTTAATGAAGAAAAACGTCTCCTCACTGAACTTGAATACGTGAACCGGAACCTGGAAAACATTGTAAGTGTACGGACGTCTGAACTAACAAAACAAAAAAGTGAGATGCAAGAGCAAAAAGAAGAAATTGAAGTAAAGAACAAGGAGCTTGAAAAGAGCATTCACATTAAAAACCGAGTATTTTCGATAATTGCCCAAGATCTCAAAATGCCTCTCGTTAACCTGGCCATTTTAATTGAAAACTTGAAGAATATATCCGGTGAGAAAAAACGCGAAGGCCTTACGGAAGAAATTGGCGAACAGGTCGATTTCACCCTAAACCTTATTGATAACCTCATCGCATGGGGACAGAGCCAGCAGAAGCAGATAGACTACAGGCCGGGAAAGTGGAACATCACCGATATTGTGCTCGAATGCTTTAACCTGCTGAATCCACAGGCCGAGCTAAAAAGTATTCAGTTGAGCTATTCACACAGGGGCTCCCCCGAGGCCCTCTGTGACCGGCACCTCCTCACCATTATTTTCAAAAACCTTTTGACAAACGCCATAAAATTTACTCCCGACAGGGGCAGGATTTATGTCTCGGTGGAAGAAATTCTTGACGTTGATCCCCACGTAATGGTATCTGTAAGAGATACAGGCGTGGGAATGGATCATAAAAGTCTGGAAGACCTGGAAAAAAACCATATAACAAAAAGCACCACCGGCACCGGGGGTGAAAAGGGTACAGGTCTGGGCCTTCAATTATGTTATGACCTTGTGAAAGTTAACAAGGGTGAAATGTTCATAGATAGCACCAAAGGAGAGGGAACAACTGTAAGCTTTACCCTCCCATCCCCTGGCTAAAAAGACGGTTTTGTCCCGGACTGCCTTGTAACCAATGTAAAATATCATTCTACAATTGTCATTTCATCAATGAGATACTCTGCACCGGCAAATTTATCTATAATGAAAAGGGCGTACCTGATATCAAGACTGATATTACGACTCTGCTCAGGATTAAACATAAGGTCACTCATTACTCCTTCCCAGGCACGGTCGAAATTAACACCAATCAGATGTCCCTCAGCATTTATAACAGGGCTCCCTGAATTACCTCCGGTAGTATGGTTGTCAGCAATAAAGCAAACCGGCATTTCCCCGTTATGCCCATACCTGCCATAATCTTTGGCGTAATATAACTCCTTGAGCTTGTCAGGAACATCATAATCATATATTTCGGGATTGTCTTTCTCCATTATTCCTTCAAGGGTGGTGTAATGAGTGTAATATACAGCATCTCTGGGCTCATAACCTCCAACCTCACCATAAGCCACCCTTAGAGTAGAGTTAGCATCAGGCCACAATACCTCATCATCGGCAAATTCCATCTGTGCCTTCATGTATAGCCGGTCAAGATCTTCGATTTCACCCAACACCCTAATGTACTTATCCATTACCTGGTCGTCAAGAAAATCATATACTCCCCCGGCAAGAACATAGAGGGGATCAGCCTCAAGTTCACCAATAAGGCGACGGTCGAAGTTAGACACGAACTGTGCTGCTTTCTCATGGTTTGAAAATACGCTCTGCCTGTAAATATCCTCAGCAATAGTTTCAAAATTACCCATGCATGAGGTGTATAAATCTTTGTATTCAGGTATCTGCCACCGGGGATCAAGATTTTCACCATAAAGTTCAAGCATTGCCACAAATATCTTTTTATCGGTAGGCATATTGTAATCATGGAAAAACCTGTCGATACGTGAAGAGAGCCCATCCAAAATTTCCTCTATCGCATCTTCACCCGCTTCATTATTTACTGCCTCTATGAGAGGAATGAACGAGGCAGCCATTCCTATAGCCTCTATACCGCGGCGTCCGAGTGTTTCTGAAGTATATGAATTTACCAGGTAATATTCTTCCATCTCTTCATAAAGGGATTTATAGGAGCTCAGCAGGTGACCATATTCTCTTTCCCTTCTTCTTCTGTCATTAACCCACTCTGTGAATTCCTTTTCAAACTCCTTTTTCTTTTCAATCGTTTCCAGCCTTTCCATCCCTGCCTTCTCGCCTATCCATCTCTTCCATGAATTTGAAATGCCCGCGGCTTTGCTTGCATATTTTATCCTCACTTCCGGATCAGACTCCATGTCTTCCTTTATTATGCCCAATTTGACACCCCTCAGTTCAATCATTTTGGGATATACATAATCGATAAACATTGAAATATGGTATGAAGGTGCATATTGATCGGTACCACCGGGATAACCAAACACCATAGTAAAATCACCTTCGTCGACGCCCTGCAGTGATATCGGGAAATGGAATGCAGGTTTGTAAGGAACGTTATCTTCTGAATAATCTGCAGGCATATTATCCTTGTCTGCATATATCCTGAATAAAGAGAAATCTCCTGTATGTCTTGGCCACATCCAGTTATCGGTATCCCCTCCAAACTTACCGATTGCTGAGGGAGGGGCCCCTACTAGCCTTACATCCCTGTAGGTTTCATTCACAAAAAGGAAAAACTGGTTACCCATATAAAATGGTCTTACAAAAGCTGAATAATGATTTCCTTCACTCGCCTCAGCAACTATTTCAGAAATGTTAGACTCAATTATTTTATTTCTTTCTTCTTCTGACATCCTTCTCTTTACTCCCCTCAATACCTTATCAGTTACGTCTTCCATGTATTTTAAAAAAGTGACCCTCAGGCCGGGATTGGAAAGTTCTTCTTCACGCGACATAGCCCAGAAGCCATCAGTAAGATAATCATGCTCCAGGCTCGAATGTGCCTGGATACGACTATAACCACAGTGGTGATTGGTAATTAATAAACCATCAGGGCTTATCAACTCAGCAGTACATCCGCCTCCAAATATCATTACACCGTCCTTCATGCAAGCCCTGTTTATGCTGTATATATCCTCCGCTGAAAGCTTGAATCCCTTTTCCTGCATTATCTCAATATTGAATTTTTCTATCAGCAAAGGGATCCACATCCCCTCATCACTTTTGGCGATGGGCAGAACTAATACTATAAATAACAGTACACCAATTATTTTTTTCATAACTATATATTTTATTTATTGCCTTATTCTGTAATGAAATTCTTCAATTCAGTATACAATTTTTGTACGGGCAGGCCCATGACATTAAAATATGAACCCTCGATCCTTTCAATCCCGATATAACCTATCCATTCCTGTATGCCATAAGACCCTGCCTTATCATAAGGCTTATGACTATCAACATAATATTCTATCTCTTCATCCTGCAATTTAGTAAAATATACTTTTGTTTCGGAATAGAATTTATGTTCCCTCTTAAAATCCGCAATACAAACAGCTGTTATTACATCATGACAGTTACCGGAAAGCATCTTCAGCATCTTAATGGCTTCCTGCCTGCTTGCAGGTTTATTAAGAATTGTATCATCAATGCAAACAATTGTATCTGAGGCTATAACTATTGTATTACCACCACCGGCCGCTTTTTTATTAATAATTGATTCGGCTTTCCTGCCAGCCAGGTACAGTGCTATTTCCTCCCTTTCCAGTTCGCCTGGATAATTCTCGGAAAGGGTGGGTTCAACAACCCTGAAACTGATACCAAGGGCGGAAAGCAACTGTTTTCTTCTCGGTGAGCGGGAAGCAAGTATTATATCTTTACCTTTAATCTCGTCTTTCAGCATATTAAAATGAGAGACCTTTCTCAGAGATAAGCCAGTACAATACAGTATAAAGAATACCGGTAAGCATCACACCTTTAATAACTGTACTTACATAATTGAACTGTGCAGTGCTCTGACCCCTTATAAGTGCCAGTATACTATATACTAATGGGATAACCAGTGCCAGCAAAATATACAGGAGTGAAATAATATCTTTTATATATAATGCCCACATAATTATCATAAGTATTATTGTTATGGATATTATTGAAGAAACAATGATTTTTGAAAACCTGATCCCTGCTACTACCGGTAATGAGCGGCTGCCATAAGCCCTGTCGCCTTCAAAATCCTCCATATCCTTTACTATTTCCCTGGCAAGAGTTGTAAGGAAGGCAAAGCCTGAAAAACCGGTGACCCAGTAAAATATTACTTTAATTGAGTATGGACTGAGCAGTTGGGAACCATAATAATTATGCATTGCCAGCAGTTCGTATATTGCTACCAGCAGTGGTACAAAAGCAGTGAGTAAGGCAACAATGATATTGCCAACCAGGAATTGTCTCTTGTAAGTTACTGAATAAAAATATAACAAGCCTGAAACCACAAGAAATACCGATCCCAGCCAGAAATAGCCTAGCCGGTATGAGACCCAGAAACCGGCAACCACGCCCAGTCCGCTCAGTATATTATGCCACATCATAGCTCTGCGCCTTGGTACTTTTGTACCTACAATTACTTCTCCCTTGTTCACAAGATCGGTTCGTATATCAAAATAATCGTTAATAACGTAGCCGCCGGCCGTGATAAAGACTGTGGCCAGAACCAGTATAAGAAAATCAATAAAAGGAAGTTGTAAGGTCATATAGCTATGAGGTCCGCCGGGCATCATGCCCTCCAGGATCATATCCCCTGCAATTGTATTTATCAGGGCATACCTGATCAGAAACTGTGTGGCTATTACTATGAGCAGGTTCTGCCACCTTATGAGTTTTAGGAATGCTATCATAATTTACCAAATAAATGCGTCATTATTCAGCCATTTGCCATGAAGTCTCATTACCTGTTCTATCACATCCCTGACACAACCATCCCCTCCCGTTTTGTCTGATATATACATCGATATTTGTTTTATTTCAGTATCTGCATCAGCCGGACATGCCGTTACACCTGACTTATTCATTACCCGGTAATCGGTAATATCATCGCCCATGTAAAGTACCTGTTCAGGTGTGAGCTTCATAGTCTTCATAAATTCGTCCAGGACAACAACTTTTTCAGATACTCCGATATAAACATGTACAACACCAAGTGAATTAAGCCTTTTCCTGTAAGAACCCGAATTATTACCTGAAATAATACATACTTTATAATTATTCTTCACAGCTAATTGAATAGCATAACCGTCTCTAAGGTTTATTGTTCGCATGGGATTACCATCCATATCAAGGGGGATGGTCTGGTTCGATAAAACCCCGTCAATGTCAAAGACAAATGCTTTTACTTTCTGAAGGTCTTCTGTGAAATTTCTCATGAAATCAACCGGTATACTTGTGAATTATTGAATCAGTTATCACCTGGTAAATTTTCTGCAAATCAGGGGAGAAAGATAATAAATCCAAATGCTTTTCAATAGTTTTTTTTTCATTTCTTACAGCAGGTCCTGTTTGTGAATTTTCAGGGCCCAGATCCGCAGCCTTATCCAGGGTTTCACTGAGTAATGGCAATAAAACATTGAATTCCATACCGGCCTGGCGCGCTATTTCCTCGCCGGTAGAATACATATGGTTCACAAAATTACAGGAGAAGACTGCTGCAAGATGGAGATATCTACGCTTATCGCTATCCAGGTAAAATACGTTTTCGCTTACTGTCAGCGCGAGTGATTTCAATAACATGTGCGAATGTTTATTATTGGCTTCAAGGAAGAGAGGTATTGTACTGAAATTGTATGCCCTGCCATGTGTAAACGTTTGCAGGGGATAGAAGACACCATGATTGACTGCCCTTTCACCAAAGACATCAAGGCCCACGCTTCCCGCAGTGTGCGCAATAACAGCATCATTGCTCACCTTAATATCTTTTAATACATCTTTAAGAGCATCATCGTTTACTGCAAGAATAACCACCTCTGTTTCAGGGGGAATATCAGGTTTGTCACTATATTCACATTTAAGCATTTCAGCCAGGCCTGCCGCCCTGTCGATTGAGCGGGATATAATTTTCAGTATCCTGTGATCCTTTTTGCTGAAAGCTATTGATAGGGCTGAACCTACCCTGCCGGCACCAATAATTACTATATTCATATCTTCAGCTTAATATTTTCAACTGAAAGATATAAAAAAAAAGGCTAAGGCTAAGGCTGAGGCTGAGGCTAAGGCTGAGGCTGAGGCTGAGGCTAAGGCTAAGGCTGAGGCTTCGCTGGCGCGGACCTCCAGATCCGTGCCAAGCTACGGTGGACACGGTAAGGCTGAGGCTAAGGCTGAGGCTAAGGCTGAGGTCCCGAAAAAGCTTTGCTTTTTCGAGCCTGCCTGCGTCCGTCGCCAAAGGCTATGGCCGCCGGAGACCGGTCAGGCAGGGATCCTCGAAATTCTAAATCGCCATTCTGGCGAAAGAATTTCGGGACTGAGGTTTCCACCTTCGCTGAATCTAAGGCAGACAAAAAGACTAAGGTTATTATGAGTTATGAACCGAGCAGTGCGACACCCGATTTCTGGGTGAAGTACCTCGATCTTAAATCTTCATCTCCCTGCTCCCTGCTCCCTGCTCCCTGCTCCCTGCTCCCTGCTCCCTGCTGAGACAAAGCGAAAACCCCGGCTGACCGTAGGGAACGTCGGGGAAACCAGCAACCAGTTACCCAGTTACCCTGTCTCATCTTACCCTGTGCCCTGAGCCCTGTGCCCTGTGCCCTATTTACCGTACAGATCCTCGTAAAGGTCCGTTACATCAATCTGGTATGTCTTATAGAGGTAGGAGTAATATGAATTATTACTCGCCTGCATAAGATAATTACATTCCCAGTATACATGCCCGTCAACGAGCAAATATGCTCCCTGGTCAAAGCGCTTCAAGTAACTCATGTAATCAGAAGGATTGCAAAAATAATAGGTTGATGTGGGACTGTTTATGGGGTTAAACCATGCTGCTACATTGCTGGTGTCATAATAAACATATACCGGGAAACCAACCAGCTCATTTATTATATCACCATCGCAGCCACACTTTGGCTGTTTCTTACACGAGCCTATGACAAATGCAGAAATGATTAATGCGGAGAAAAATATTTTTAGAAAGGTCTTCATTTATTAGTAGTCTAGTCTTATAACGTAAAGTTATAAAAGATAATTATAATCACAACAATTATTGTTTCAGTGTCATTTCCCTGGGTTCTTCAGTGGTCATACCCCTTACAACAAAAAACCTGCCAGATCAATTCTTCCGGCAGGTTTTTTTAAACTAATTTATTAAGCCTGGGCAGTGGGACCACCAAAATTCATCGGCATTACAGGCCCCGACCCTTTTACTTCTTTAATAGGCCCATGAACTGACTCATACTTCTTTATATTATCATTTAGAGCGCCAAGCAATCGTTTGGCATGCTCGGGCGTAAGTATGACCCTGGACTTTACCTGGGCCTTTTTTATACCGGGCATTATTCTTACAAAGTCGATCACAAATTCACTGGATGAATGTGTAATAACGGCCAGGTTTGAATATATGCCCTGGGCTACCTCTTCGTTAAGCTCAATATTAATCTGGTTCGGATTTTTACCTTTGTCATCCATAATTATTTATTGCTTTTCTTCTTCTACTTCTTCTTCCACTTCTTTTTCGGCTCCACGTACCAGTGCCTCATACTCTTCCTTGGAACCGACAACAATATTATTATATAACCTGTCGCCTGTTCCTGCAGGTATGAGATGACCCACTATAACATTTTCTTTCAGGCCTTCAAGAGTATCAACCTTACCAAGTATTGCCGCTTCATTAAGCACCTTGGTGGTTTCCTGGAATGATGCTGCCGAGAAGAAGCTGTTTGTCTGTAAGGCTGCCTTGGTAATACCCTGTAATACCTGGCTGGAGGTTGCAGGGATAGCATCCCGTGCTTCTACAACTTTGAGGTCTCTTCTTTTCAGCATCGAATTTTCATCCCTCAATTTACGGGCTGTAACAATCTGACCAGATTTAAATGTCTGGGAATCACCTTTATCAACAACAACTTTCTTGTCGTATATCCAGTCATTCTCATCCATGAATTCTATTTTGTCAACTATTTGTTTCTCAAGGAACTTGGTGTCACCCGGATCAATGATCTCAACTTTGCGCATCATCTGTCTTACGATAATTTCAAAATGCTTATCATTGATCTTCACTCCCTGTAACCTGTAAACTTCCTGTATCTCGTTAACAATATATTCCTGTACCTTCGTTGGACCCTTGATGGCAAGTATATCAGCAGGTGTTATGGCACCGTCAGAAAGCGGTATTCCGGCCCTTACATAGTCGTTCTCCTGTACCAGGATTTGCTTCGAGAGGGGTACAAGATATTTCTTGGTTTCACCGGCCTTTGATGTAATGATTATCTCCCGGTTACCTCTTTTTATTTTACCAAAACTAACTTCCCCGTCTATTTCTGATACTACTGCCGGGTTGGAAGGATTTCGTGCCTCAAACAACTCTGTCACACGAGGCAGACCACCGGTTATGTCTCCAGATTTGCCCACGGCGCGCGGTATTTTAACAAGCACATCCCCGGCTTTAACCCTTTTACCTTCTGTTGATACAAGATGGGCTCCGACGGGAAGATTGTAAATCTTGCTTTCTTCTTTTTTATCTCCTTCTATCTTTATTGTAGGGTTCTTGGTCTTATCCCTGGTTTCTGTGATTACCATTTCCTTGAAACCTGTCTGCTCATCAGACTCTTCCCTGAAAGTGACACCTTCAAGAAGGTTCTCAAAGGTTATCTTACCTGATATCTCAGAAATGATTACAGCATTGAAAGGATCCCATTCACAGATCAGATCTCCCTTTTTAATCTCATCACCTGGTTTTATATAGAGCCTGGAACCGTAGGGTATGGTATGAGTTGTAAGGGTAATGCCTGTGTTCTTATCAACAATCCTCAATTCACCCAGCCGGCCTATAACAATATTAATTTTGCCCAGGTCCGGATCCTCTTTTTCAACCATCCTTAGTTCATCTATCTCAGCAAGCCCATCATAACGTGCAATTATGCTTGATTCGGCTGTTATGTTTGAAGCGGTACCTCCCACATGGAAAGTACGCAGGGTGAGCTGTGTACCCGGTTCACCGATACTCTGGGCAGCTATTACACCAACAGCTTCTCCTTTTTGCACCATATGGCCTGTCGCCAGGTTGCGACCATAACACTTGGCACAAACACCTTTTTTAGATTCACATGTAAGAACAGACCTTATCTCGACATGTTCTATGGGTGATTCATCAATTTTCTTTGCCAGGTCTTCTGTTAACTCAATACCCGCAGGTACCAGCAGTTCTCCCGTAAGAGGATGGTAAATATCATGTACAGTGGTACGTCCCAGTATTCTATCATAAAGCGATTCAACCACTTCTTCGTTCTTCTTTATTGCCGTAGCAACAAGTCCCCTGAGTGTTCCACAATCTTCCTCGGCTATAATAACATCCTGTGAGACATCAACAAGGCGGCGGGTAAGATAACCGGCGTCTGCTGTCTTGAGGGCAGTGTCGGCCAAACCCTTACGAGCACCGTGAGTCGATATAAAATACTCAAGGACTGATAAACCTTCCTTAAAGTTTGATAAGATTGGGTTCTCAATGATCTCACTGCCTGACGATCCTGACTTCTGGGGTTTAGCCATAAGGCCTCGCATACCGGATAACTGCCTTATCTGTTCTTTCGAGCCCCTGGCACCTGAGTCAAGCATCATATATACAGAATTAAATCCTTGTCTGTCACTTGATAGCTGCTTCATCAGGGTTTGTGTGAGCTTAGCATTTATATGGGTCCATATATCAATTATCTGGTTATATCTTTCATTGTTGGTAATGAAACCCATATTATAATTATTGAGTACATCCTCAACCTGGCTGTAACCCTCATCAACAAATTGCACTTTCTCATCCGGCACTATAACATCTTCCAGGTTGAACGAGAGGCCACCCTTGAAGGCCATCGTATACCCCAGGTCTTTTATGGCGTCGAGGAAGGTAGCTGTTTTGGCTGTGCCTGATTTCTTCAGAACATTACCTATTATATCCCTCAGCGATTTTTTGGTGAGAAGGTCATTTATGAAGCCCACCTCATCAGGAACATAGGCGTTGAAAATAACACGGCCGACAGTTGTCTCAATA
>JAWLEO010000056.1:0-15303 GCA_041686075.1 Bacteroidales bacterium
GTGGGGCGGACGTTCTGCCTACGACGACCAGGCTTACCCCAATCACATCACGGATAAAGACCTCGAAGAAGATGGCGACAGGAACAAGATGTACTGGCGCTGGGTTCCTGCGGCGCAAAACGACTTCGCTGCGCGGATGGATTGGTGCGTGAAGGAGTTCAAGGACGCGAACCACGCGCCGGTCGCCAAGGTGAAGGGCGCACTCGTGCGCGATGTGAAGCCCGGCGAAACCGTGAAGCTCGCCGCCACTGCCACCGATCCGGACGGCAACCAGCTCACCTACAAATGGTGGCAATACGCCGACGCTGATTGTGCCAGGGCGACTGTGGCCATCGCCAACAGTGCGTCGCTGGACAATGCCAGCTTCGTTGCCCCGAACAAACCCGGGAAGCAGGTTCACATCATCCTTGAAGTCACCGACAACGGCACGCCGCCGCTCACAGGTTATCAGCGAGTCATCTGCAACATTAAATCCACTTCCGACGCCTCGACGGAGGTGAATCCCACAATGCCTTCAATCAACCGTGCCAGTGCGCCAGTGAATCAGACCGAACCCGCAGCCGGCGCTCCCTATTCGCCCCATCCGGAGAAAGTCGTGGTGACCAAGGTGAAGCACTTCGACAACATGTGCTGGAAAATCGCTACCGCAGGCGGCACCTGGTATTTCGAGAATGGCGAGACGGAGGGGAAGTCAGGTTTCAGCAGCGCCTTCGACCTGGTGGGGAATGATTGGATCGGAAACGATGCCGACAAGGGATACAACAAGTCTCCCTCCAAAGGTGGCAGGCGTGAATACCGGGGCTGGCCGAATTTCGGTGAGGGCAATTTTGATCATCCCCAACGGACGAGTGGCACCAGCACCCGGTGGGTGGACGCAGGCGGCAAGGAGATTCCGTTTGCAGACAAACTTGAAGGAGATCATTTGATCATGCGATCCGCCAACGCGAACTATGAGCTGGAATACCATTTCTTCCCGACCCATGCTGCTATCAAAGTTCTTAAAGCCAATGGCAAGTATGCCTTTCTTTTCGAGGGGCCAATCGGGGGAGAGCAGGAAGCCTCCGTGGAGAAGGACTACTACGTCCTGAAGGATGGAAAGCCCCGGGAATGCAAAGCCGGGGGATTGGGCTACCTGGAGCCCGAGTTCGGCAACAAATTCCCTTCGCCATTCTTCTATCTGGTGGACAGCGATCCCAAGGACACCCAGGTCTTGTATGTCGGGGTGAAAAATGCGGGGCCGGAAACAGCCGGAGATGAAGGCTGGAGACAAGGCGAAAACATGGTGATCTTCAGCTACGGCCGGGATCAGGACAAACGGGCTTATACCGGAACCAATGCGGTTTGCGTATTTGGTTTCTACCCGAAGGCTGCCGGGCACGAGGCGATTTCCGCTTTCATCGAATCACGGCTCGCCGCCCCGTTCAGTCGGGCTACGACCAGCAGCAACGAACCATGAAAGGAGAAATGAACGGAAATCAAGAGATGCAACGAACCATGAAACGAGTCGTGATTGGGAAGAACATGCGGGAAATAACGAACGGATGGCCGTTGTTCAGAACCGTGAAGCTGATCCTGGCAGCGTCGCTTATCACCACAACGGGTTTTGCCGCGGAGACCACGAAACACGAGGTTGCGAATGGGCGGCCGAAAGTGATCATCCGGCAATGGGAGGTATTAGAATTAAGTTTGAAAGGCACTGAAACTGGCAATCCTTTCCTGGATGTCACCCTGGAGGCCACTTTCAACCTGAGGGCTAAAACCATCACAGCACAAGGGTTTTATGATGGTAATAGGATATACAAAATCAGGTTTATGCCCGATGCCCTGGGAGAATGGAGCTATAAAACCAAAATCAATGAAAAAGCACTGGATGGAGTGAAGGAGAGTGGTGATCGGCAGACCTGGGGACTGGGGCCAGAGATGATGACCGAAATCCAACGCAAGAATTATCTCAGTTATGCTGTCAATAGATTAGCGGCATATAACAATATATGGTGGTCAATGGCCAATGAATATGACCTGATTGACAAAAGTCTTACCTACTGGGAACTTTTAAAATCAGATGGCCATCAGGTAAGTATATGGCCGTCAGAATATATCATTCTAAAACCAAATAGATTATGAACTTTAAAAAAGAGAAAATTATGAACTTTAAGAAACTTTCCTTCCTGCTCCTGGGTGTCGTTCTTTTATCAGGGATGACCGGTTTAAATGCGCAGAACAAGTTAGAAAAACCAAGAGTTATCGTAATGACCGACGGTGAAATTGATGACCATAGTTCTATGATTCGGTTTTTACTGTATACCTGTGACGTTGAAGTATGTGCTATCATTGAAACCAATTCAATATTCCAGAGAGACGGACATAGCAAAGAAGACTGGTATGAAAAGCAGTTAGAGGCTTATGAAGAAATCTATCCAAACCTGATAAAACACAACCCAGATTATCCAACGCCGAAACATTTAAAAGAAGTCAGTTTTATCGGTGATGAAGACCACGACCACCTGAGAGGGCTGATAAAAAAGAGATGGGAATTAAAGCCGGGTGCAAAAACAACCTTTACACCTGAGAACTGGAAAGACACTCCGGGTTCGGATAAAATTGTTGAAGTATTACTTGAAAAAAATCCCGATCCTGTTCATATTCAGGCATGGGGAGGTGGAAATACGGCGGCAAGGGCTTTCTTTAAATTAAAAAAAGATTATCCCAAAGAATACAAACGAGCACTTTCAAAAGTTGTAATGTATAACATTTGGTATCAGGATGGAGCCGGTAATTACATTGAACAAAATCACCCTGAAGTTACCATGTTGTATTGTGGTTCGTTTGCCGGAACCTGGAATTACAATAGCCAGAAAAACACCTACGATTACATTGAAAACAACGTAAAGAAAAACCATGGGCCATTGGGTGCATTATATCCTCAGGATTATGTTAGCGAAGGAGATTCGCCCGCCTTTTTATATTCCATTGCCAACGGTTTACGTAACCACGAGCATCCTACCTACGGTGGCTGGGGAGGTCGATTTACCAAATTAAATCAATTTGAAAAAGTATATACTGACGCCAAAGATGACGGTGACATAAAAAAATCGCTTCGAAGATGGGTAAACGATGCCAATAACGATTTTGAAGCCAGAATGGATTGGTGTGTAAAAGGTTATGATGAGGCAAACCATCCGCCCATAGTTAAAATTAAAAGCGATAAAAACCTTACAATAAAAAGCGGTAAAAAAACAAGCTTTGATGCTGGAAAAACCAAAGACCCTGATGGGGATGAACTAAAATTTAAGTGGTGGCAATACAAAGAACCAGGAAGTTTTGATGGTTCGGTTGAATTAGTAACTACAAATACAAATACAGTAACGTTTACAGCTCCCAGGGTGAGTAAACCAGAAACTATACATCTTATTCTGGAAGTAAGGGATAGCGGGAGCCCATCGCTAAAAGGATATCAAAGGATAATTGTTGAAATTATCCCTTAGACAAAAAACCGAATAACTGGCGATAACAAGCGGTCATAAAACATAGCGTGGGTAGTGCTATATTATATCTATATGTCAATTAATAAACGACTTAGCGAAATAGTAAGTTTGTGCTTCGAAATGCGCAACGTTTCATACCGCCGAAAGATTGGAATAATGTGCCTGACCTAAATAAACAGAAAGATTCAGGAATTAATTACGATTAACAAAATACTATACAGATGAAATATTTATTTATACTATTAGCTTCTATTCCAGGTGCTGCCTTTGCACAAAATTATGAACCGGAAGTATATGCCAGTGAAGATACTGCAATTGTACAGACAGAAAGCGGTAAGGTGCGGGGATATATTTATGATGATACATTTATCTTCAAAGGTATACCTTATGCCTATGCTGAACGTTTCATGCCACCGGGTGATGCCAAATCCTGGGACGATATCAGGTTTATGGGCTATTACGGGGCAACCTGCCCTCTCGATTTCGAACCCATCAAGGCCAGGGGAAATGGTGTGGGGATGTTTGCACTGCAAAATGACTGGGGCTATCCTCATGAGGATTGTCATTCATTGAATATATGGACCCAGGGTATAAATGATAACAATAAGAGACCTGTTATAGTGTGGATCCACGGGGGCGGCTATGATTATGGCTCCTCACATGAACTCCCTTTTTATGATGGTAAAAACCTGAGTAAAAAAGGAGATGTTGTTTATGTTTCAGTTAATCATCGCCTTAATATTCTGGGCTTCCTGGATCTGTCAGCTTATGGCGAAAAATATAAATATACACCCAACCTTGGATTGCTTGATCTGGTAGCTGCCCTGAAATGGATTAAAAGAAATATATCGGGCTTTGGAGGTGACCCTGAGAACATAACCGTTTTCGGGCAGTCAGGAGGTGGAGGTAAAATAACGGCTTTGCTGAATTCTCCCGTTGCAGATGGCTTATTCAGGCAGGCAGTAGTAATGAGTGGCAGTTTTACAAGTGAATATATACCTCAGGAACGATCAGGGGCCGTTGCTGCAAGAGTGCTCGAGGAGCTGGATATAGATGAATCCGGGGTTGATGAAATACTCGAAGTATCATATGATGATTTACTGCAGGCCGGTAAGAGAGCACTGGCAGCATTAAGGCAGGAAGAAGAGGACAGGGTTGGCACAGCCGGCGGACTGGGCTGGGGCCCGGTCGCTGATCAGTATTTTCTGCCTTTTCCAATGTTTGGAGATGAAGTGCTTAAAATGGTCGACGATGTGAATATTATGATAGGGACAACCAAGACGGAGTTTTCGGCCGCAGCCTCTTACATGACAGGTGATGATATGGAAAAAACAAAAAATCAAATCGCAGAAAGGTATAAAGGCAAAGCTGATGAATATATGGAAGCGGTAAGAAGAGCTTATCCCGATACAGAAAAGGCATCGGATTACCTGGATATTGATTTTATGTTCAGACCGGGAGCAGTAAGAGATGCCAATGCCCTTGTCAAAGGAGGACATAATAATACCTATATGTATCTTTTTAAATGGGAATCACCCGTAAATGACGGATCAATGAAAGCCATGCACTGCATGGAACTGCCTTTTTTCTTTAATAATATTTACCTTGGAAAAGAACTCACCGGTGGTGGGAAGGAAGCATATCAGCTTGCCGGTGTGGTGAGCAATTCACTTATAAATTTCGCACGAACCGGGAATCCTGGGACTGCTGGCATGCCCAAGTGGCCAAGGTATACATTGGATAAAGGGGCTACAATGGTAATTGACCAGGAAAGTGAGGTGAAATACCACTTTGACAAGGAATTGCTTAAAATTGCTGTCCCCGGCCTCATCCCTGATTATTAAATGGATAGCCTGAGGATATGCCTTATATGCCTCCTTTCTCATAAATCGTCACCTATAATTCAAATCTCGGTTAATTTTCTTAAATTTGCACACTGTTTATTAAGCAGATGGGCATAAAATCAAGATATGAGAGGAGGGGTGTTTCGGCATCCAAGGAAGACGTTCACAAGGCCATCAGGGACGTAGATAAAGGTTTATTTCCGGGTGCCTTTTGCAAGGTGCTGCCTGATATTCTGGGAGGTGATCCTGAGTATTGTAACGTAATGCATGCCGACGGTGCCGGTACAAAATCTTCCCTGGCATATATTTACTGGAAAGAAACGGGTGACCTTAGCGTATGGAAGGGTATAGCCCAGGATGCAGCTATAATGAATATTGATGATCTGCTCTGTGTGGGGGTAACTGATAATATTCTTCTTTCATCAACAATAGGTAGAAATAAAAACCTGGTGCCCGGTGAGGTAATCAGCGCAATAATAACAGGCACAGAAGAAGTTCTGGAGAGACTTCGTAAGCATGGTGTGAATGTCTATCTTACAGGAGGCGAAACTGCCGATGTAGGCGATCTTGTCAGGACAATAATAGTTGATTCAACGGTAACGGCACGTCTCAAAAGATCAGAAATCATTACAAATGACAGGATAACTGCAGGTGATGTAATAGTTGGGCTTTCTTCCAGCGGAAAAATATCCTACGAGGAAGAATATAACAGCGGGATGGGGTCAAACGGCCTCACTTCCGCACGTCATGATGTCTTCAATAATTATCTTGCGAAGAAATACCCCGAGAGCTACGACCCCCTGGTTGATGAGGAACTTGTGTATACCGGTAAGTACAGGCTGACCGATGAAATAGAAAGCCTTGGTCTTGATGCAGGCAGGCTGGTTCTTTCACCCACAAGAACCTATGCCCCTGTGATAAAAAAAGTACTGGAGGAATTTCGTCCACATATACATGGGATGATACATTGCTCCGGAGGCGGACAGACCAAGGTCCTGAATTTTATTAATGATATACATGTTATAAAAAACAAGATGTTCCCCCTCCCCCCTATATTTTCAATAATATGCCAGGAATCGGGCACGTCATGGCAGGAAATGTACAGGGTATTTAATATGGGTCACAGGTTTGAAATCTATCTGGAGCCCTCATATGCTGATAAAGTAATTGATATTGCATCTTCCTTTAATCTGGATGCAAAAATTATTGGCTATTGTGCATATGCCAGAGGGAAGAAGTTGACTATAATGAATGAAGAAGGGGAATTTAATTATTAAATCTGACTATCTATGGCAAGTAATATAATCCTAGAAAAGCTTAAGGGTGTAAAAGAACGATTTGAAGAGGTTGGCAGGCTAATAAATGAACCCGACATAATAGCCGACATGAACAGGTACGTTAAACTGAACAAGGAATACAAGGACCTGGAACCTATAGTTGAGGTGTATAACGATTATAAAAACGTTATAGAAAATATAGACTCGGCAAAAAAGATGCTTGCCGAGGAGAAGGATCCGGAGATGCGGGAGATGGCCAAAGCTGAACTGGAAGAACTGAATGAGAAGTTGCCGGCCATGGAGGAAGAAATAAAAATGTTGCTTCTTCCTGCAGATCCTGAAGATGAAAAAAATGCAATCGTAGAGATACGTGCAGGCACCGGGGGTGATGAGGCAAGCATTTTTGCCGGTGACCTGTTCAGGATGTATTCAAAATACTGTGATGAAAGAAACTGGAAGGTCGCGGTTAACACTTTCACCGAAGGCACGGTTGGCGGCTATAAGGAAATAGTGTTCACTGTAACAGGTAATGGTGTTTATGGTGTGATGAAGTACGAATCAGGTGTTCACCGGGTGCAGAGGGTTCCACAGACTGAAACACAGGGAAGGGTGCACACCTCGGCAGCAACGGTGGCTGTTCTTCCTGAAGCAGATGAATTTGATGTTGAAGTTAAACAGGACGATATAAGAAAAGACACTTATTGTTCATCAGGACCGGGCGGACAGTCAGTGAATACTACCTATTCAGCTATCAGGTTAACCCATATACCGACAGGGATAGTTGTTACCTGCCAGGACGAAAAGTCTCAGCTTAAAAACCTCGAAAGGGCTATGAAGGAACTAAGGACCCGGCTCTATAACCTTGAATACCAGAAGTACCTTGATGATATTTCATCCAGGAGAAAAACAATGGTATCAACAGGAGACCGTTCAGCAAAGATCAGGACATACAACTATCCCCAGGGAAGGGTCACCGATCACAGGATCAATCTGACAATGTATAATCTTGAGTCGGTCATGAACGGCAATATACAGGAAATAATAGATAAACTGCAAATGGCTGAGAATGCTGAACGATTGAAAGAAAGCAACCTGTAAAAAAAGCTTGCAATGAGTAGAAACGAACTATATGGAAATATACTTAAGAAAAAATCCTTCCTTTGCGTCGGACTGGATTCAGACATAAACAAGATACCTTCTTTCCTGCATAAGGCCGAAGACCCCGTTTTTGAGTTTAACAGGGCTATCATTGATGCAACAGCCGAGTATGCAGTGGCCTTTAAGCCAAATATTGCTTTTTATGAATCGAGAGGTGCTGAAGGATGGCTTACACTTAAAAAAACCGTAGATTACCTGAAGGAATACTATCCGGATATTTTTCTTATTGCCGATGCCAAGAGAGGTGATATAGGCAATACCTCAAAACTTTATGCAAGGGCTTTCTTTGAAAATATGGATTTTGATGCAGTCACGGTTGCACCTTACATGGGAGAAGACTCAGTTAAACCATTCCTGGAATACCCAGGCAAGTGGGTTATCCTCCTGGCTTTAACTTCAAATAAGGGGGCAGATGATTTCCAGTATCATCCCTGTGAAGAGAACAGCCTTTATAAGATTGTACTTAAAAAATCACAATCGTGGGCCAACAGGGAAAATATGATGTATGTTGTTGGAGCAACGAGGGCTGAGATGCTGTCTGATATACGAAAGATAGTACCCCACCATTTTCTTCTTATTCCTGGTATAGGCGCACAGGGCGGCAGTCTGGATGAAGTGGTTGACCATGGGATGAACAGCAGCTGCGGACTCCTTGTTAATTCATCCAGGGGAATAATATTTGCCGATGCGACCGAAAAATATGCCAGTCTTGCAAGGGAAAAAGCCCATGTACTGCAAAAACAAATGGAAGCTCACCTTAAAACAAGAAGCTTACTGTAAATCTTTTTGTTTTATTTACGGATAATAATTCCGAATTTCCTATCTTTATATAATCGCTGCATAATATAAACCATGAAAGAGGAATTCCTGCATTTTATCTGGAAGAACGGCTTATTCGGCTCGAATGAACCGGAAACCAGTTCTGGTAATAAACTGTTAATTATTGACCCCGGGACATATAACAGGGATGCCGGCCCTGATTTCTTTAATTCGAGGATCAGGGTGGGAGGTACAGAATGGGCAGGTAACGTGGAAATACACATTAATGCTTCCGACTGGTACAGGCATAAGCATCACCTCGACCATAGCTATGACAATGTCATACTGCATGTGGTTGTGAATAACGATACCTTTGTTAAAACAGCATCCGGGATAGAGCCTGAAACTTTTGTTATAAGCTGGCAAAAAGAGGTGGAAGAGAGGTATAATAATTATTTTAATAATCCACAGCTTATAGCATGCAGCGGTGATATAGGAAATATCCCGGCCTTCAGTATCAGGCACTGGATCAGTCGTATGGCAATAGAAAAGCTCGAGATTAAGATAAGTAAGTATAAAGACGCACTAAGGTCTACTAATAACGATTGGGACGAAACACTTTACAGGTTATTATCAAGGTATTTCGGGCTTAAGGTGAATTCAGAACCTTTTAATCTTCTTGCCTGCCGGATGCCACTGAAAATAATAAGGAAGCATGCTGATAACAGGTTACAGGTTGAGTCCCTGCTCTATGGCCAGGCAGGGATGCTTGAGCCCGGTGTCTTTGAGAAAGAGATCTACGATGAATATTATACTTCACTACTTAGGGAATACAGGATACTGAAAAAAAAATACAGTTTAAAACCCATTAATCCATGGATGTGGAAATACCACAGATTGAGACCCGTCAATTTTCCAACAATCAGGATATCACAACTGGCCGGCCTCCTGTGTAAAAGCAGATCATTGTTCGGCATGGTTAAGGACAGCAAAACAATCGGCGACCTGGCCAGAATCTTCCATTGCGAGGCATCGGGATACTGGAACAACCATTATATTTTTGGAAGTTACAAAAAAGGAAGGGTGAAAAGAACTGGAAACACTATGATAGACCTTCTGTTAATCAATACAATAATCCCCTTATTGTTTCTGTATGGGAAAGAGACAGGTAATGCTGCACATTGCAGCAGGGCTACAGACCTTCTCGATAACATTGAACCAGAAGATAACAGGCTGACCAGGGAATGGGGCCGCATAGGCATCATTGCCTGCTCTGCTCTGGAATCTCAGGGAATGATTCACCTGCTGGAGGTGTATTGTAAAAATAGACGATGTCTGGATTGCCAATTTGGAAGTAAATTAATAAGTTTGGGAAAGAATATTGGCTCTGGTGAAAAATATTTACTTGAGGAGCCTTTTAGACCCACTGATTAATAATACAAAATGCATTTTCCCTTATTACAGGATCTGCTAATAATACTGTGCTTTTCAGTTGTGATAGTATACCTTTTGCAACGAATTAAACTGCCTTCGATAATTGGCTTCCTTATCACCGGAATAATTATCGGACCCTATGGTTTGAGTCTCGTCGACGTTGTTGAACAGGTAGAGGTAATCTCGGAGATTGGGATTATAATGTTACTGTTTGTTATCGGTATGGAACTTTCGTTAAAACAACTTTTATCTATAAAAAAAACAGTTTTTATCGGGGGTACACTGCAGGTGGGTCTGACAGTCCTGGCCTCCGCAGTAGTTTATTATCTGGCAGGAGCCTCCGTTAATGAAGCCGTATTCGTTGGTTTCCTTTTTTCTCTTTCAAGTACCGCAGTAGTCCTTAAGTTATTTCAGGACAGGAATGAAATATCATCGCCACATGGCCGCAATGCACTCGGGATCTTAATTTACCAGGACATTATTGTAGTGCCGATGATGCTGGTTGTCCCCATTATGGCAGGGCAATCTTCGAATATCACCATGAGTGTGGTATCATTGCTTGTGAAGACTATCATCGTTATAGGGATTACAATAGTAGGTGCACGTTACATAGTCCCAAAATTAATGCATGCAATAGCCAGGACAAGGAGCAAGGAATTATTCCTGATAGCTACGATGACCATCTGTTTTTCGGTTGCTTTTTTAACATCGAAGGTCGGTCTTTCCCTGGCCCTGGGTGCTTTCCTGGCTGGGCTTATAATTTCTGAATCACAATACAGTCACCAGGCAACGGGTATAATATTACCTTTCAGGGAACTTTTTACCAGCTTCTTTTTCATTTCGATCGGGATGCTGCTTGACCTTGAATTTTTTGTCAGCAACATCGTTATAATATTGGGCATTCTTCTTCTTGTTTTTTTCTTAAAATCATTGATCACGGCTCTTGCGGTAGCGGTATTAAAATATCCTCCACGCACCGTCCTGCTTACAGGTTTATCACTTTTCCAGGTTGGAGAATTCGCCTTTATCCTTTCCAGGGCCGGCATCGAATTCAATATACTTACAGAAACAACGAACCAGTATTTCCTGGCGGTTTCTATTCTATCAATGTTTTTTACACCTTTTGTGATAATGTACTCCGAACATATTGCAAACTTCCTTTTGAAATCAAGGCCTGCTTATGAATTAGGCAAAAAGGTCTTAGCAGGCAGCAAGACCGAAGATAGTAAGCAGTTCGAGATAGACAATCACCTCGTTATTATAGGCTATGGCCTAAATGGCTCAAACCTGGCCCGTGCGGCGATCTACGCCAATATACCTTACCTTGTGATTGAGCTTAACGCAGAAACGGTCAAAAGAGAAAGACAAAAAGGAATACCTATAATCTTTGGTGACGCCACAAATATACATATCCTGGAAGCTGCTAATCTATTACAGGCAAGGGCTGTGGTTATTGCAATATCAGATCCCGTGGCAAGCAAAATAATAACAGCTAATGTCAGGGTGATCTCCCAGTCAGCATACCTCCTTGTCCGGACCCGTTACATCAAGGAAACAGAGGAATTGATCTCCCTGGGAGCCGATGAGGTAATACCCGAAGAGTTTGAAACATCGGTTGAGCTCTTTTCACGTATCCTGCATAATTTCCTTGTGCCTGTTGATGATATAGATGATTTTATCGAATCGTTAAGATCAGATAATTACCATCTGTTCCAGGGAAGGAAAAAAGTTCCTATCACAGTAAAACCAACGAAAATCCCAGATTTTAAAGTAACCTGTGTTACAATTAATAAGGACAGTGGTGATATTGTTGGCAAATCAATTAAAGATTCCAATATCAGGGCAAAGTACGGGATAAACATCCTGGCTATTTCCAGGAATGATAATATGATCTATGATATTGAACCCGACGAAAAGATTTATCAAAACGATCTTGTATTCATTCATGGGAAACCGGAAAATGTTGACAGATTCCATAAGTTAGTCAGCTGAATAATGAAATTCACACCTTCCTTTGACGAATGTTCGAAAATTTTTGATAAATAGTCGAAAAAAACACCCGCCTCTACGCAACCCCCGGCACGATTTATGCGTCTTTTATATGAAAGAAGTTTAATTCCTAATTCCTGGAATTTTACGAGAAACAAATTTGGAACTTGCCTGTACAAATTATGTTTAACTATTTTCTTTTTTTAAGGGTATGTTTGATTTTATTGATAAAAAAGTTTTATCTTTGCGTTCCAAATTCAGAGAGGTAATTCTGAGGACTAATAATATTTATTTGGCAGATATGTACATAACAACGGATAAAAAGCAAGAGTTATTTAAAAAATATGGAGATTCCGAGATGGATACCGGGAGTGCTGAAGGGCAGATTGCATTATTTTCTTACCGTATAACACACCTTACAGAACACCTGAAGAAAAACAAGAAAGACTATCATACCCAGAGAGCTCTTGTAAAGCTGGTAGGTAAACGCCGCAGGCTATTGGATTACCTGAAAGGAAAAGATATTGACCGATATCGTGAAATCATTAAAGCTTTGAAGCTGCGTAAATAAGGCTTAGTCCAAAAAGGCAATTCCAAATTGCCTTTTTTTATTTTATTTACGTAATTTCGTCCCCTAATATGAGGATAAGAAAATGTATAAATTAATTGAAAAAACTATTGACCTCGGTGATGGAAGGTCAATAACATTTGAGACCGGCAAGATGGCCAGGCAGGCTGATGGATCCGTTTTACTTAAAAGTGGAAGTACCATGTTGCTGGCCACCGTCGTTTCGGCCAAAGAGGCTAAGGAAGATGTCGATTTTATGCCATTGATGGTTGATTACAAGGAAAAATATGCCTCCCTGGGAAGATTCCCCGGAGGATTTATGAAACGTGAAGCGAGGCCTTCAGATTACGAAGTGCTTATTGCCAGGCTTGTAGACCGAGTCTTAAGGCCACTTTTCCCTGAAGATTATCACGCCGAAACTTTTGTTACCATAAACCTGGTGTCGGCTGACGAGGAGGTTATGCCCGATGCTTTGGCCGGACTGGCTGCTTCAGCCGCCCTGGCCGTATCTGATATACCTTTTGCCGGACCTATATCCGAGGTAAGGGTAGCCCGTATAGAGGACAAATTCTATATCAATCCCACCGTAAGCCAGCTTAAAAATGCTGATCTTGATATTATCGTTGGCGCAACATATGATAATGTGCTGATGGTTGAAGGAGAGATGAAAGAAGTTCCTGAAAGTGTGATGCTGGAAGCCATTAAGTTTGCTCACAAGGAGATCAAGAAACACTGCAAGGCACAAATGGAACTGGCCGAGATGGTGGGTTCTGTAAAAAAGCGTGAATATTCACATGAAGAGAATGATGAAGAGCTGAAAAAGAAAATCTGGGATGAGACATATGAAAAGTTATTTAAGCTTGTCTCAAAAAAGATTGCTGATAAGCAGGAAAGATCTGAAGAAATAGAAAAGGTGAAGGAGGAGTTCATGTCACAGTATACTGAAGAAGATGAGGTAAATGAGCTGCTGGTAGGCAGGTACTTCCATGAGGTTCACAAAGAAGCTGCCAGGAGGCTGGTGCTGGATAAAAAGCTAAGGTTGGATGGCAGGAAGTTAGACGAAATAAGGCCTATATGGTGTGAAATTGATCCCCTGCCTGCTGCTCATGGTTCGGCTATTTTCACAAGGGGGGAAACCCAGTCGCTCACTACAGTAACACTGGGAACAAAGCTTGATGAAAAAACTATTGATGAAGTACTCTTCCAGGGTACGGAGAAATTTGTTTTGCATTACAATTTCCCACCCTTCTCAACAGGTGATGCGCGGCCTCCAAGAGGAACCAGTCGACGCGAAGTTGGTCATGGTAATCTGGCTCACAGGGCCCTGAAAAATATGATGCCCGATGAAGAGGATAATCCTTATGCAATACGTGTAGTGTCTGATATTCTAGAATCGAACGGATCATCATCAATGGCTACAGTATGTGCAGGGACACTGGCACTTATGGATGCAGGTATAAAAATAAGCAAGCCTGTGTCAGGTATAGCTATGGGACTGATCACTGACAAAGAAAGTGATAAATATGCTGTGCTTTCGGATATCCTGGGTGACGAAGACCACCTGGGAGATATGGACTTTAAGGTTACCGGTACAAGGGATGGTATAACTGCAACCCAGATGGATATTAAAGTTGAAGGCCTGTCTTATGACATACTGGCTGAAGCACTTGAACAGGCACGCCAGGGGAGGCTGTACATACTTGATAAAATGGAGGAAACAATAGCGGAACCCAGACCTGAACTTAAGCCACATGCTCCAAGAATAGAAAAAATAATAGTTCCTAAAGATATGATAGGTTCTATAATAGGGCCCGGCGGAAAAGTTATTCAGGAAATACAGAGCGATACTGAAACAACGATTGTGGTGGAAGAAGTTAACGGTATGGGAGTAGTAGATATCTTCGGGGAAAATCTGGAAGGCATTACCGAAGCACTTAATCGCATAAATAAGATTATTGAAGTACCAGAAATTGGTAAAGTATACAAGGGCAAGATTGTATCTATTGTCAGTTTTGGTGCCTTTGTAGAGATTTTACCGGGCAAGGAAGGACTACTTCATATTTCTGAGATAGAGTGGCATAAGATAAACAGCGTGGAAGATGTGCTGAAAGTGGGCGATGAGGTGGAGGTCAAGTTATTGGATATTGATCCCAAGACGGGAAAGTTAAAATTATCACGTAAAGCATTGATGGCCAGGCCAGAAAGGCAAGAGGGGGATAAGAGGCAGGAAGGTACAGGAAGAATGCATGATGGTGGTGACCGTCACCATAGCCACAAACCACGGGGAGACAGGAGAAAGAATTACAGGAAATAATTGGAGGCTAAGGCTAAGGCTAAGGCTAAGGCTACTTTCCCCTGACGTTCCCTCCAGACGCTACGGTCTGGATCTCCGATACGGTCAGTCAGGGTTTCGGCTTTGTTTCAGCAGGGAGCAGGGAGCAGGGAGCAGGGAGATGAAGATAAAAGATTTGAGATTGTGGTACTCCACCCGAAAATTAGCTGTCGCACTGCTCGATTCATAACTCATATTATATTAACCTCAGTCTTTTTGCCTGCCGTAGATTCAGCGAAGGCGGAAACCTTACCGTGTCCACCGACTGTGTCAGACGAAGCCCGTAGGGCGAAGTCTGAAGCTCATAGCGAAGGTGGAGCCTTAGCCTTAGCCTCAACTTTTCCCTTTTTACTTTTTCCTTCTACGTTAAAAAGCAAATCTTTTTATATTTTTTTCATCATAAATGATGATTATTATGTAATGTTGAAATGTTGACAACTCGCAGAGTTATCAATAT
>JAWLEO010000057.1:0-14323 GCA_041686075.1 Bacteroidales bacterium
TGAGATAATACATGATTTGGAGTACCAGCCAAAGGTCCCTGCCTGTCCGCCGTAGCCCGAAGAGCGTAGGTGGAAGTAAGCTCTTAGGGCTAGCCCTAAGAGGGCATCGAAGGGTGATGCATTTTCCAGCTAAAATCTTAAATATAAGTTGAATTTTACTGCTAGATAATTCTATAAAGGTGCAAAACCTACGCCTCAGGCCCTATTTAGCTAGCTACCCAAGTGCCTGCTGAACCGCTTTCGTATACCAGGTTACATACATACTGGACGTAATAAGTAGGTAAACATGTACATTGAAAAAGCCTGGTATTCCGATTTATTTATTTTATCAAGATACAATTTCCTAATTTTTCAAAAAGAGGAGCTATGTCACTATTAAATTTCATAATAATATTTTTTAATTTGTAGAGATGGAAGGATGCGAACCCTTTCCAAATGATCCGAAGTCATTTATGCTATCCATTAAACCATATCTTTGTCCAATATATTTATTAATAGTTACCAATTCATGATTTTTTAATTTTTAAAGTTTAGTACATTCCCATTGTGTTTCAATATTGGTTTCTTTTCTGGTAATTGTAGTGTAATTTTTATCTAATCTTGTTAATATATTAAAAATTACATCAACCTTTTTATCATCAGTAGTTTTAATTATTACACTAGACCATTCATTTCCATTATCATCTACAACAGTTTTTTTATCTGATAATTCATACATATCATATTTTAAATTTATACGGCCTTCTACAGTAAGTACTTTATTTTCAAAATCAACCTTAATTATAAAATCTTCATCATGTGATATCCATTGATCTATAGAGGCAAATTTTGTATGCTGTTTAGTACATTGGTATGTTTCTACCTTTTCTTGTGAAAACGCAGTCGCTGAAAATATCAGCAGTGTTAAAAGTGTTAGTAATTTTTTCATGATTTTTTTATTTTAGTTTTTAATGAATATTCACCATAATACTGATCTGAATTCATCATATAACTCAGGTTTTGATAAATTATGTTTTAGTTCTGCGCTTTGATAGAAGGGTCTTGATGAATTTGAGAACATACGTTTAAGCATATGTTGGCTGCTTCCGGACAAAATAGCCCCCGCAACAAAGGGATTTGAAATTCTTTTCTACATGATAAACAAATATTACGTTATTAACGTTACACAAACTACGTAATATATTTGCATTTTCCCAAATAGCTACAGCCGGGAAATAAAGCGGTGAGCCCTTCGATGCAGCCTCCCTTCGACCCTTCGACCCTTCGACAAGCTCAGGGCAGGCAAGCTCAGGGCAGGCAAGCTCAGGAAAGGCATGCTCAGGGCAAGAGCCTTACTCAGCAACCTGAAGCAGGGGGCAGGGAGCTCCGACGCTCCCGCACTTCGACAGGCTCAGCACAAGTTGGTCGGTCAGGGTCTTCGCTCCAGACGCTTCGGTCTGGATCTTCGATACGCTCCGACAGGGAGCCCACCTTCGTCCTCCGGACTACCGCGGACTAAGCATACTATGTTTATCGATAAACAGAGATAATATATGATTTAGTGTACCAGCCAAAGGTCCCCGAAAACAAGTATTAATTATGAGTTATGAATTATGAACTAAAGCAGCCAACGATTATCAATAAACTGAGATAATAAATGATTCAGTATGCCGGCCAAAGGTCCCTGAGTAAGCTCTGAGGGCTTACCCGAAGAGCACATCGAAGGGCGGTCCTTTTTCTAGCTTAGATCTTAAATATAAGCCGAATCTTACTGCTAGATAATTCTATAAAGGTGAAAAACCTATACCTCAGACCCAATTCATCTAGCTACCCCAGCGACTGCTGCTAGACGGCTTTAGCCGGATTTGTTGCGAAGGAGGAACGACTGAGCAACAGGGGCTTTTATGACAGGCACAATTCTCTGGCATAAAAGCCCCATAGCAGTCGCGACAAAAAACCCACTAAACACTTACCGAATACCCCCGCGAGGGGGTAAATAATAATAGCCTGGGTTACACCCCTGGGCCAAGAATGCCCCCCTCCCCCCATACCCGGCGCGGCGACCAAAAAACCCAGAAAATAAGTATTAATTATTAATGATGAATGATGAATTGGCAGCTAGTAGCAAGGAATTGAGAGTGTAAGATAAAAAGTAAAAGGCTAAGGTCACGAATCGAAGATTCGAGGATCCTCGAAATTCTAATTCGCCATTCTGGCGAAAGAATTTCGGGACTAAGGAAGGCAAACTACGATTATCAATAAACTGAGATAATACATGACTTAGTGTACCAGCCAAAGGTCCCTGAGCTCAAATGGTAATATAGCAGATGTAAAGTAAAAAGACAGGGAGATGCACTAACCTGCCAAAGATACAGCTATCAGTCGAAGGGTGTTGCATTTTGCAGCTAGTATCACAAGGTAAAAAGACAAACCCTACTTAGAATTAAGAATCTGCTTTACAGCTTCTTTAACTGTAATATTACTGGTGTCGATGCGTATTTCGGGTTTTAGAGGCTCTTCGTAAGGATCATCAATTCCGGTAAAATTCTTTATTTCTCCCTTCAAAGCTTTAGCATATAGTCCCTTCGGGTCACGCTGCTGACAAACCTCCAATGGTGTCGAAACATGAATCTCAACGAAATTATTACATAGATTTCTAACAAACTGGCGAGCTTCCTCATAGGGTGAAATGAAAGCAGAAATAACTATTATTCCGTTCTTTTCAAGTATACTGGCCAGGAAGCCGATTCTTTTAATATGAGTATCCCTTTCTTCTTTGGAAAAACCGGTCTTGGGAAATATATTTCTAACCTTGTCACCATCAAGGTATTCAACCTTAAGCCCTCTCCTTTTCAGATTATTATATAGTTCGTCTGCTATAGTACTTTTACCTGATGCTGATAAACCTGTCAGCCAGTAAACCTTGGGTTTTATTTCTTTCTTACCAAAAGGTACCAGGTTCCAGCTCCGCTCATGAAAATAATATAAAGCCAGCTTTAAAATAATCTCAATACCTCCAACTGCAAGGGCTATTTCTATCCTACCCGTTAATATATAAACCACCACTGCAGTTGTAATAGTAGCCAAAAGTCGCCATGATATGGCTTTTGCTATTGACCTCCCATTTGATTCGATAAACATGTTCTTATTGCTTAAAGGAAATGATGTTAATAATAAATGCAAATCTATAAAATTCTGAAAAGAAAAACTCAAACCATTTTCAGGATTCGTTGCGAAGGAGGAACGACCGAGCAACCAGGGATTTGCTGACAGGCCATCGTTCTCTGGCATAAAAGACAAAAGAGGCGTAAAGTGTTACGCCTCAGAAATAGAGAACCAGGAAGAATTAGTAAATGATCCGGAATCCTGGCGACTATTTTGAAAATTCCATATATTATTTCGGACTTAATAAAATACTTGTCGCGCTATCATCTCTATCCAACCAACCTGTGGGAGAAGGGTAATCCGTAATGTCAGGATGATAATAAAGATCATAACTTTCTATCTGATCAAAGAAAATCCAGTGGCCCTCATAGTCCCCGGAAGCAGCAGTTATTATCATCAAACCAATTGGATCGGACTGATAACTGGGTTTCCCGTTAAAATCATCCGTGTAGCTAAATGGATAATTCACATCTGGTGAGGATGATCCTGTGACATCGAAACCATTTGGGATTTGAGTAGATCCACTGACTGTCGTTGAAAGGGTGCTTTCTCCAACATCGTTCTTTGCGCTTACTTTGTAGTAATAAGTAGTGGCATAGACAAGATCAATATCAGTATATTCTGTATTCGGACCTTCATAAATGATATCAAAATCTGCTATTCCGTCTGGAGAGCGGTAAAGAGAATAACTATCTGCATTTTCAGATGCATTCCATTCAAAAGTAATGCTGGAAAAATCACTGTCGGTCTGTGAGAGCCCTGTAGGTGTTGCTGGTTTATCCTTGGAACATCCCAAGAACATAAAACTAATAGAAATGAAAAAGATCAAATGTTTCATAATAATTTATTTGGTTATTTATTAAGGTTCACTAACTAATGAAATTAATTTTTGCTTCATCCTTGTTTTAGTTCATGTGTACGGGAAGTCTTATATTTTGTTTCTGATTTTAACTGATAAATGCCACTTAATTTTATTTGCAGTGCCCAAATTAAACAAAAACACTCTTTACTATAAGGAAAAACAGGAAAGAGTAAAAGGGCAGGGCGAGCGGGCCCGTTCAGGACAAGTTGAAACTTA
This sequence comes from Bacteroidales bacterium, assembly GCA_041686075.1. Taxonomy (GTDB): domain Bacteria; phylum Bacteroidota; class Bacteroidia; order Bacteroidales; family VadinHA17; genus UBA9300. Next base: position 4,223 of record JAWLEO010000057.1, read on the forward strand.
CTGCCAGATGCATTATACGACAAAAGACCAACGACTAACTGTGTTTGTCAAGAGTCAGGGCTTGTTGGTCAAAATTAGTATTGATAGTCGGTGTTTTCTTCTATTTTTACATTTCAATAAACTGAACTGCAGGTATGAAAATCGTAAGCGTGGTCGGTGCAAGACCTAACTTCATGAAAATAGCTCCCTTTATGAGGGCAGTGGATGAGCATAATAAAAACAATCCTGATAAGCCCGTTGAACATACCCTGGTGCATACCGGTCAGCATTACGACGACCGTATGTCACAGGCTTTTTTTGAAGCTCTCAACATACCGCCGGCAGATATTAACCTGGGCGTGGGATCGGGAACACATGCCGAACAGGTGGGACAGACAATGATAGAATTCGAGAAGGTGCTCAGGGAAATAAAACCCGACTGGGTGGTGGTGGTCGGCGACGTAAACGCCACCCTGGCATGCTCGGTGACGGCCAAAAAGGAGCATATTAAATGCTGCCATATAGAGGCGGGACTGCGCTCAGGCGATATGAAAATGCCCGAGGAAATAAACAGGCTGGTGACAGACCGGCTATCGGATCTGCTGTTAATACCTGATAAACTGTCGGGCGACAACCTCAGGAAAGAGGGCATGCCGGAAAGATCGATAAAGTTTGTGGGCAATATAATGATAGATACCCTGGAGGAGAACAGGGAGAAGGCGAAGGTGCTGGAGATAGGGGAGATTGTGGAGAGGAATAGGATAGTTAAAGACACCCCCCTGTCCCGACGCTTCGGTCGGGACTTTCCCCCCTCCAGGGGGGATGGGGAGCCTTATGTTGTCTTAACTTTACACAGGCCCTCGAATGTAGATCAAAAGGAAACGCTGGAGCCTATAGTTGACTTTTTGTGCGATGAGGTGGCAGCTGAGATAACACTTATATGGACGCTGCATCCACGGACAGAGAAAAGGCTTAAGGAATTCGGTCTGTGGGAGAAAGTGATAAACAACGGAAACATATTGCTCCTTCATCCCCTTAACTACCACGAGATGCTGCGACTTAACATGGACGCCAAAATGATTCTCACCGACAGCGGCGGGCTGCAGGAGGAATGCACGGTGCTGGGCACGCCATGTATCACACTGCGCTGGAACACGGAACGACCGATAACCCTCCGCGAACACGGCGGTGCCAGTGTCATAACGGGTAATGACATCATCCGCATACGCGAAGAATTCCGCAAAACAATGCTCCTCGACCGCAAGCCGTTCAGGCCCGAGCTGTGGGATGGGAAGACTGCAGGAAGATGCCTTAAGGCTATTCTTGATTATTCATCTTGATGCTTATAGTATCTTTATGGGAAGGAATGTTTGAATGCCTGCCTAACGGCAGTCAGGGTTTGGATGTCTGACTTCGTCAGACTGTTTGAGCGTTTGAATACTGTAGGTAAGAATAGCACTACGCCCCGCAAGTGACTGACTTATCTTTTCCATAAGCAGAAAATTTTGTGAACCGCAGAGAAGATACATGCCGGCTTCATCATGCTCATCAGTAGCAATCTGTATATATGAAAACAAATCAGGTGCATGTTGAGCCTCATCTATTATTAAAGGCCAAGAGTTGTTTTTCAAAAAGTCCCGGGGTTGACTGATTGCCCACTGCCATATTTCAGGGTCTTCAAGATTAACATATCTATATGACGGGAATATGTTTGGTAATATGGTTTGTTGCGAAGGATGTAAATTATTCAGGGAAATTTAAAGTTTCAGTTTGAATTTGCATAGCAGGCACCTCTAAGCTATGACTTATTCCGGTTGGGCCTGTACAACATCATCGGCTGTAAAGATTATTGCATCCTGCGGTATCTTTTCAGGAATACTTTTAAGAAACAGAGCGTGCAGTATATCATGGTTGCCGGCAAAGGGAAGATTGCGGGACTTTGACTGCAAATCATTAAATATTTTTACCGTGTCTGCCTTATCCGTCCATTTTGCCTCAGCGATAAAGAGTGTCGATTTGTCTGTTGACTCCGTAACAATATCTATCTCCATTGGCTTTTTATTCAGCCCCGTACCCCACCATCGTGCTGCGGGATTGAAAGTCATCCCGCCAGGTTTCAATCCCGGCACAGCACTCCTGCATAATTCTTCCCAGATTCCCGAGTTATAATGATCAAGTTTCTTGCTTATTTCATGCCAGACTTCATCCTTAAGTCCATATTCAAGCCTACTCTTGTTCGGAACAACAAAGGTGAAGTAGAAATTCATGAATGGATCTGATATCTTATAAAGACTCTTTTTTGTTGACCTGGGAGATATATTATAAGGTGTCTCTCTCCTAATATACCCAAGATCCATCAATAGTTTTACCGGCCTGTTAAGCTGTGTTGCAGGTTTTTCGAGTCGTGTCGCAATTTCAGATAAACGGTTACAGCCCACTCCTACCAGGGTGAGTATTGAAAATGCCATCACAGATGTACGCATTTCATCGTAAAAAAGCATTTCAGGTTCCCGATAAAGAATGCCATCTGTATCGAGCAAATGATATTTTACGCAATCATCAATTGAGTCATGGTCAGACAGTAATTCCCAGTATCTTGGCACACCTCCAAAGATGCCGTATCCTTCGACAGACTCCACCGCACCCGTTTGAAAATATTCCCTAAACCATACTGCAGACATGGGTTTTATGTTAAGTATTTCATCACACCTTCCATATAAAGGGGAAGCACTGTTAAGAACCATACCTTCCATCATCTGCTGCGAAGATCCGCACAATATGAGATTGTAGTTTCTATTGACATCGTTATCTATAATATTCTGTATAAGTGAAGGCAGCTCAGGCGAGTTTTTGACAAGGTAGGGAAATTCATCGATACAAAGGGTTATTCTGTGATTCAGAGAGTTGCCCAGGTTCTGAAACAGAACATCCCAATCCGGGTATTTTACAGACGAAAATCCTCTGATCGTGTTCTCAATTCGCCCGGCTAAGGCTTCCATCTGAAGAGATTTTTCTCTCAGGTCAGCAGCAAAGTAAATATCCCCTCCTGATAGTATTTTTTTTAAGAGAGTCGACTTACCACATCTTCGCCTTCCATAAACTGCCAGCAATACCGGCTTATCTTTACCAAGAGCTTCAATAATGCGTTTTTGTTCGTTTATCCTGTCTACAAACATATCTGTATAGAATAATGTTTTACAAACATAATGTTTCTCAAGCATAATTACAAAAATATAGAAAAAAAAGCATCCTGGGGGGGTGGACTATATGCTTAGTGATTATTTTTTAATAGTTTCACCTGTCACCCATGTGGCTGATCATTCCTTCAATGGCCTCGTCCGTGACCTTCATCTGACTTGGCCGTTTAAGTACAATACCTGCTTTGTCGAATAACTGTTCCATTAAGCTGATAAGAACATCCGAACGCATCTCGACTTCTGCAGGCACGGAATTGCCTTCCAGGAACATATCCAGCAGCTTTTCAGGAATTGATTCATACATGGTGTCCAGGTCAGGCAGGGGGGTGAGCATCTTAAAATCCTGTATGATCCCTGTCTTCTTATTTATTACTAATAGCACAAAGGGGTAGTATGGCTTTATGTCGCCCTCCTTCACCGGTGAGGGAAGCATTACCAGGTCGATCTGCACTGTTTCCTGCTTTTTCTGCCTCTTTTTCACCTGTGGCAGGAGGAATGACGGGAAACGGACATTGTAAGTGAGCGGCTCAGCCCAGACTTCTTTATAGGCATCTTTCCATTCTGTTCCGGATTCTTCTTTTATTAAACGCATGAGATAGTGATTTTCCATATCATCCCCGGGATAAAGAAAATTCTCATCTTCCCTGGCTTTCTCAAAAACATGGGGGCATTGTTCCAGGATGATGGCTGCATCATCCAAAGCCTTCCCATCAGGTGCATCGGGCATGAAGCCCGGTACATAGTGGTCAAGCACCGGCCATATCTTATCTTCTACCGTCTTACCCCCGGAGCTTTTGATTCGTTCTATTTCTTCCGGTTCAAGGTTTTCTTCCTCTACAAAATCCAGCATAATCTGTGGGATGGTGAAAATACGGCATGCCGCAGCAAAAGAAGATGAAAGGTAACCTGTATCTTCCTCCTGCAGTCTCCAGAACATCTGCAGTGCACGTTCTCCCTTATAAGCCGTGATGGCTGTCACTTCACCCAGGGAACCCATCACACTGATAAAATAATTTCTGGTGGTTCCGGGTATCTTAATCCCGAAGATATCTGTTTCCTTCATCCACTGCCATGGCTTTAAGCCATATATCTTTGAAGCAGCATCATATACCCGTTTCCAGTTTTTGTTTATATCTGTTTGTTCGCTCATATTGCAAAAGTAAGGATATTATTTACTTAGCCAATCCAAGGAGAATTTTGTTCTGGATTTAAAAGCACAGAGCACAGAGCTCAGGGCTCAGAGCACCGGGCTAGAGTACTATGCGGTCGCCAAGGGCTTTGGATATTTCTTTGAGCATGGCGGAGAGAACCTGGTATTGCTTCAGCAGGTCGTTGGCTGATTCAGTATTTTTATCTTCCTGGGCACTGGAAAGTTTTTTCTTTAGTTCTTTTATCATAGACTGTATCTTGTCGCTCTTAAACTTGAGGACGCTTTCGGGAACGAGCTCGTCAAGCACCATATCTTCAGTCTCTACATAAGCCTTCCGGGCCTGCCATATCTTGCTCAGGACATGCGACTCCGACAGCAGGTCGGCCGAGACACGGCTTATATCGGGATCCTGGTGCATGACAAAAAATTTATCGCCGGGGAAAATGCCTTCATTGATATGGAAGGAATAATCATCGAAGATCTTTCTCATCACGGGATCGGTGAACTCAAGCTCATCGCCTGTGATCTCGTTCACTATATACTGTCCAACGGATATTATCTCTTCCGTGCCGTCTTCCTTATGCAAGACTTTCTCATATTCCTCACTGCCGTATTTCAGTAACAACCTGATCACCTCACGCTCCGAGAAAACAGCTCCTTCTGGTGGCCTGGCAGACTCTGCCTTCTTCCTGCTCACCTCGGGCAAGTCGCCCGGACCGGGATACCTGTTGCGGTCCCTGAAAGCCCTGTCGCGCATCAGCTTATTAACCTCCGAGTAGAGTACCTGTTCACCCACATTAAGGAGGCTGCTGCATTCCTGTATGTAGACGGTGCGGGTGATGGGCTCCGGAATGACGGCGATGGATCGCACTATCTCCCTTATGAGACCGGCACGCTTGACAGGATCGTTGGCAGCATCCTTAATAAGAAGCTTTGTCTTGAACCTGATAAAGTCGGTTTCATTTTTATCTATGAATTCCCTGAACTCGGTGTTGCTTTTCTTCCTTGAAAAAGAATCAGGATCCTCGCCTTCCGGCAGTGCCGTAACCTTCACGTTCATCCCTTCTTCCAGGACAATGTCTATTCCCCTGAGTGATGCCTTTATACCCGCCTCATCTCCATCGTAAAGTATGGATATATTGGTGGTAAACCTTTTTATCAGTCTCACCTGTTCGCGTGTCAGGGCGGTGCCGGAAGATGACACCACGTTCTCTATTCCCGCCTCATGCAAGGAGAGCACATCTGTGTAGCCTTCAACGATGTAACACTTATCATCATGCATAATGGCCTTACGTGCATGGAAGATACCATATAGGATGCGGCTCTTATGGTAAATATCCGATTCGGGAGAGTTAAGGTATTTCGCTGTTTTAGTGTCTTTCTTGAGTGTGCGTCCGCCAAAGCCAAGCACCTGTCCCGACAGTGAATGTATTGGAAAGATAACCCTGCCGCTAAAGCGGTCGAAGGTTTTATCATCCTTTTTTATGGTGAGACCTGTCTTAACCAGGTAATCCATTTTGTATCCGTCGGATAGTGCTTTTTTTGTAAATCCTTCCCATGTGTCCAGGCTGTAACCTACATTGAATTTCTTCAGTGTGCCCTGCCTGAAGCCACGTTCCCTGAAATATGAAAGTCCCACCGCCTTGCCTTCCTCGGTGTTGAACAGGTTATCTTCAAAGACCCGTGCTGCGTAGGAAGTAAGTACCAGCATGCTCTCCCTCTCATTCTTCTTCTCTATATCTTCAGCTGTAAGCTCTTTTTCCTCCACCTCAATGTGGTATTTCCTGGCAAGGTATTTCAATGCCTCGGGATAGCTCAGCGACTCATGCTCCATGATGAAATTAACCACATTGCCGCCCTTGCCGCAGCCGAAGCATTTGAAGATTCCCTTGGAGGGTGACACGGTGAAGGAAGGGGTTTTCTCATTATGAAAGGGACAGAGACCGATGTAATTGACCCCTCTCTTCTTCAGAGAGACGAATTCCTGCACGACATCTTCGATGCGAGCAGCGTCAAGTATCTGTTCCACAGTGTGATGAGGGATCATGCGGTGCTTGTTGTATTATAGGTGCTAAGTTAGCAATAATATGCTTCAATTTTAATACGAATTATTACGAATTTTGGCGAATTATCGCGAATGGGATCAGCCTTTCAAGGTGGCAAGGGGCAGGGAAGAATTAAGGGCAGTTAGTGTAGCATTTATTAAAGTTTAAATAGTAGTTTTATTGATTTACTGTAATGTTACAATATTATCGTTCATTGGATGTTTATTTGTATTATTACAGGCGGAATGAAAAGAGCATTATTGATATTAACAATCCTGGTTATCGCGATACAGGTCTACGGTCAGGTAAGAATGCCTAACAAGCCGTACGTTACACTGAACAGCAAAAGAGGATATATAACGGTTAATGAGTTCACTTTCGGTGTTGGATGGGCGGATGACGGGACTTCGTATTCGCAGGGCTACCTGGGATTCACAACGCTGCATGCCTTTCAGTCGAGCGAAAAACTGCTCACCGGCGGTGCCACCGGCCTTCTTTATTATAATGACGGAATATTGATCCCCCTGTACGGAGAGGTACGTGCAAACCTGAAGATCAGTGTCATGGTCCCCTACGTCTCAGCTTCGGCAGGTTTTCTTATTAACCCCTCAGATTTTATTGCCGGGTCAAAGACATTTATCAGTCCTGCCCTCGGGGTGATGTCGCCCCTCTCAGAACACGTGGCGGTGAATATCAGCGGAGGCTATTTGCTGCAGATGTCGGTTAATGACGGCAATGCTAATTTTGTGACCGGGAAAGCGGGGATTATTTATAAGTTCTAATTATGATTTATGAATTATGAATTATGAACTAAAGCAGAATAATATTTCCAATATACTGAGATCTTATATGATTTAGTGTAACAGCCTAAGGTCCCCGAATTAAAAGATGAAATGCGAGACGGAGCAGGGAGCAGGGGGCAGGGGGCAGGGAAGAATCAAGTATCATTTATGATTTATTAATTATGAATTAAAGACCCCAACGATTATCAATCAACTGTGATATTATATGATTTAGTGTAACAGCCTAAGGTCCCCGAATTAAAAGATGAAATGCGAGCCCTTCGACCCTTCGACCCTTCGACAAGCTCAGGGCAGGCAAGCTCAGGGCAGGCATGCTCAGGACAAGATGCGAGAGATTAAATGTCGAAGGGTGATGTCTTTTCTAGTTAAGATCTTAAATACAAGTTGAATCTTACTGCCAGATGATTAAAAGGTACAAAGCGTTGCACCTCTGACCCTATTAATCTAGCTACCCAAGCGACTGCTGAAATATGGCGTCAGCCATTTTCGTTGCGAGGGAAGTATGACCGAGCAGCAGGGCTTTTATGACAGACACAATTCTCTGGCATAAAAGACCCTCAGCACAAGCAAGCTCAGGACGTATGATATGTTGGCAATTGTTATATTATACATTGTAATTAATTTAATATCTTTGTTAGTAATAGATATGCAAAATGGGGAAACGCACTGAAATTACCGATTTAATCAAAACAACTGCTAGAGAATATATACCGGATGCAGACGTGTTATTGTTTGGATCGAGGGCAAGGAAAAATGAATCACCAGATAGTGACTTCGATATTCTGATTATTACAAATCTTAAACTTACTCCAAAGGAAAAAATATCGCTCAAATCTAAAATCCGAAAAGCATTATTATTATCTGGCATAAGGTCAGATATTCTTATTCAGAATAAGAATGAAATTGAAAAAAAGAAACGCCTCCCAGGACACATTATAAGGAATATTCTTAATGATGCAATTCTTTTATGAATCCTGCAAAACTTGAATATATTAAAAGTTGGTTATATAGAGCAAATGAAGATATTGCTGTAATTGAGAGTTTGATAAATGCAGGTATCGAATCTTATACCAGTACAATCAGTTTCCATGCACAACAAGCTTCTGAAAAATTCCTTAAAGCTTTTCTTGTATACAAAGGAATTAATTTCCCTAATACTCATGATATAGATTATCTATTACAACAATGTCAGACTATAGATAAAAAGGCATTCGATATTGATGTAAAAGATATTACTGACTTTGGTGTATCAATCAGATATCCTGATGATTTTTATATTCCAAGTGTAAGAGAAGCTCTTGAATATAGAGATATTGCCGCTGAAATAAAAATAGCTGTTGAATCCTTCCTTAAAGAAATAAAGTAAATAATTGGAAGCTACAGACAGCGGTCCAAAGGGACCGGAAATAACTATTAGTTATGAATTATGAACCAAACAGCGCGAAACATGCTGACAGCATGTGAGTGCTGTGAGCTCGCTGAATCCCGAGTCCTCAAGGAATTTCCACCGCCAGAATATGTTACACTTTTATTGTTCAATTCCCCATATTTATACTATGTAATGATTGATATAGTAATTATATATATGGTGATACAATTATTTACATCTCTATCATTTTAATTTTACATATAGCCTATTAAAGGCTATTTTAAATGTTTTTTTGGAGGTTTAATAAATATTTAGTTAATTTATATCGCCATAATATAAATTACACATCCATGAAAACTAATGAAAGCACAATTTCGCTAAAGGGTAGCATCAACATGTCAATCAAACCAACAGATCCAGTAGCATGGAAACTCTTAATGCTTTATGAAGCAGCTACAAACAAAGCTGATAAAATCACAAGCATAGCAAAGAAGTACGGTTATACACGCGAGCACTTTTACGTTATAAAGAAAAAATTTGATGAAAGTGGAAGTGAGGGTTTGCGGGATAAATCCAGGGGACCGAAGAGGAACTATAAGAGGACAAAAGAGTTAGAGAAGCAAATTATAAGGCACAGGTTCCTGGACCCCGAGGCAAGCTGCGAGGTTATTACCCAGAAGTTGCGACAGGCGGGTCATAATATAAGCCAACGGAGTGTTGAACGAACCATCAATGTCTACGGACTTCAAAAAAAGGGCTACATAAAGCAGATCCGCAAAACGAGGAAATTGAAATAAACACCTATGAAACCAAGCGTGATAACGTAAGGTTAAAAATCAAGCCTCAGGATAATGAGAGGGAGTTCAGGCAAATGTTATCCCAAAAAGTGTCCGGAACATCGGTGGGCATGTGGCTTCTTGTACCAGAACTCTTAAGATTGGGAGCATGGGACATAATAAAAGCGTGGACCGGGAAAACAGATACCTGTCTTGAACCAAGGATAGCACTCCAGGTTGTAAACGAGACAGCACTATGTGTAAACCGGGTAAGGTGGAAGAGTTCATTGGGCCACCAGGGCTTTCAACTGGTCAATGGCATGGGAAGGTTAGTAACAGATGAGCAGGTACATACTTTGTTAAATAACCATACTACCTCTGAGGCTCAGCAAATGCTAGTAAATCTTGGCATTCAAAGAAAACTATCCGGACACTATCCAGGGGATGTTATTGCTGTTGATCCACACAGGATAATAAGCAGTTCAAAAAGAGTAATGGCAAAAAAGCGTAAGCACACCGATGCTCCTTCCAAGAAAATGCTCCAGACTTTTTTCAGTGTTTGCACCCAGACAGGACAACCTATTATGGCAACCATTTCATCAACAGGATTACCAACTTCAAAAGCAACTGCCAATCTAATAAATGCTACAGGAGAGATAATTAAAAAGAAAAGTCTTGTAGTTGCAGACAAGGAACATTTTACAAGAGAGGTATTAGATATATCCAGAAAACATAAACACTTTGATTTTTTAATTCCTGCACTTAATACCTCAAAGCTTAAG
>JAWLEO010000058.1:0-12977 GCA_041686075.1 Bacteroidales bacterium
TAACTCTGCGAGTTGTCAACATTTCAACATTACATAATAATCATCATTTATGATGAAAAAAATATAAAAAGATTTGCTTTTTAACGTAGAAGTAAAAAGGAAAAAGGAAAAAGATAAAAGTAAAAAGGAAAAAGGAAAAAGGAAAGAAGGAAAAAGTATAAAGTACAAAGTACAAAGTACAAAGGAAAAAGTACAAAGGAAAAAGTACAAAGGAAAAAGTAAAAAGGAAAAAAAGTAGGCTAAGGCTGAGGCTAAGGCTGAGGTTTCCGCCTCTGCTGAAGCTACGACGGACACGGTAAGGTTCCGAAAAAGCTTTGCTTTTTCGAGCTTGCCTGCACTGAGCAAGGTCGAAGTGTCGAAGCAAACGAGCTTTATTATTTTTGAAATGCATGGATTATTTAACAGTGATTGGCGGTCTAAGTATTAGAGATGAACATTAAACCCTTATATAAATCTGACAATGAAATTCTCGTTGGTCTTAACGATGACTTCCGGGAATTATGCGTTCTTGACGGGATTGTAATGAGTGTTGACCTCGAGGATAAAAAGATAGTGCATCCGCCGTATAGCGGTCAGAAACTTCTTATGGAAGGTAACTATACGCCAATAATGATCGATCAAAAAGACAAGTACAGGCAAAAAATTAAAACGAGCCTCAAAAAGAGGATGATCGCTGAAATTGAAAAACAACTGGAACATCCTCCTCAAGAGGCTGTAGATTCCTTAATCTGGAAACCAGAAAGGCTAGTATGAAGTATTAATTATTAATGATGAATTATGATTTTAGTAATTCAAACTTCATAATTCATAATTCATAATTAATCGTTCTTATTAATCCAAACTCTTGATACAGCATTTTCATCTTCTTCAGCCCCTGGTAGTTCCCTGTTATTACGGGTGAAATAAGGAATGGCAAGAAGGTCGGTGTTATCCTCCCATTCTCCCTTTATCACCATTACACCATTGAACAGGTCTTCTCTCCATTCTGTTGTAAGGTTTTCCGATCCTATGTTCCTGCTGATATCCGGCTGGTCTACGTTTTCGACACTGTAGATCAGCGGACCATATCTCAATGCTACCATTCCCCTGTTGGCAGCAACCCTTTCATCTGATGTAATAAGCTGTACTTTCATGGGTATATCAAAGCTTATATTATCCCCTTTTTCCCATTTCCTGCTTATCACAGCATATCCATTTTTTATTTGATAGTCTATTTCTTCACCATTCACCCGCAGATTGTCAATTCCACTGACTTTCGGGTCTGCAGTGTATAATTCACTGGTATGCCTGTCGGGAATACGCACATAAACCGTAAATTCCTTGCCGGCTTCCGGGTTTACTCTTATTGAAACATTGCCATCCCATGGATAGTCTGTTTCCTGAACCATCTCCACATCGGTGCCTGAAATGTCTTCAACATTTATTGTGCTCCCTATGAATAGGTTCACGTAAATACCATCATCATCCTTAACATATGTCCATGTAGGGATCATGAGCAGCGTCCTTGGTATGTTCCCAACACAGCAGGGGCATACATGCCATGGGTACCGATAGTTACGCTGGGTAAGCGGATTTGTATAATAATAATTCTTCCCCTCGGTGTCGAGTGATCCCATTAATGCGTTGTACATCGTTTCTTCATAGAGGTCAGCATATTTTGCATCATGGTATGCAATATTCATTTTATACTGGAAGAATATCAATCCACAACTGGAGCACGATTCGCAATAAGCATTATGTCTAAGTGAATAATTAGGGCCGAATCCTTCGGATGTTTCACCACTTCCTACACCTCCTGTGACGTAGTATTTTTTGTTAACGATGTTATCCCATAGCGACATAACAGCACTCTGATAATCAACATCACCTGTTTCAGCTGCCACATCAGCCATACCTGAATAGCTATATACTGCCCTTACAGCATGGCCCACTGCTTCGTACTGTTCCTGTACCCGTATATGGCTCTGGTCATATTCTGATCCTCCGCCCCTGTTGTCGAGAAGGAATTTTGCCAGGTCGATATAGGCATCACCACGGCCGTTTCCTTCCATATCATTTACGAACCTGCCAAAGCGTACCAGGGCCTGTTCCATTTCCTGGTGACCGTCGAACCATTCCTGCTTATCCGGCCCCGGGCCAATATTATCGACCCAGCAATCAGCAAGTTTTTTAGCAGCATCGTATAAACGGGTATCAGTTCCGTTTGTAAGGGTATAATGATTAATGGCAGATTCAATGAAGTATCCTGCCACATAACCTTCGTGAGCCGACCTGTTACTGGGCTCCCAGCGTTCTTCCCAGCGGGTGGTGTCTCTCAATGTATAGGCTGTATGCAGGTAGCCATCGGGTTCCTGTGCTGCAAGTATTATCGGTATCCATTCTTCCAGGGTCCTTTTCATTTTTTCATGTGCCTCGATAATCTCCTCATCGCCCCGGGGATCAACCATGAGGGCTATGCACATTGATTCCACAGTCTGATGAACCCATGCATTGGAGAAAACATATCCTTTGTGTCTACCGTGTGGTTCACCTTTCAAAGCTTTGGCCGCTTCAATAAAGTTATCAATGCCCCCGGCTCCTCTTTCTATATCCGTCCTGTTTATCTGATCAATGCACCAGGGTATCCAGTTGACTATTATTGCTTTTGCCCTTGCATTCCAAAGGGGGTTATCTATCTTGTATCTTTTAGTGTATACAACGTTAAGTCTTTCCTCTGGCGGAGGTGCACTGGCTTGAACCTTCAGTTCGGATGAAGATCTTAATTTGCCTGACTTTGCTTCCAGTGCCAGGGTATATTCACCCGGTTCACTGAATGTTGCGGTTGTTTCAGGAGCTTTCCTGTCCTCGAATTCCACTTTTCCGGGCCCTGAAGTTTTCTTCCACCTGACCTTGTCAACAGGGTCAACGGACTTATAACTGCCTCTCAGATAGGTTTTACCACCTAATATAACACACCTGTTGATACCTGCGTCAACTACCGGTGCGTAATTTTTTGAGGGATCGGATGACATAACCTTCCATTCAAAAATTGCAGAAGCCTGGCTTTCTACATTTTCAACCTCCAGTCTCAGGCTTGTGGTTTCCACTTCTTCTATACTGATTACATTCAGACTGTCTGCTACCGGTTCAGCTCCGGAGATTATTGTTACTGGAACATATTCTTCTCCTTCAAGGTAAGTTAACTTATATGAAGCGGGCAGGCTGATCCTTTCTTCCTGGCTTATCCAGTAGATCTGTACTTCATTTGTTGAAATGCTTTCATCCCAGTCGTACTGGATCCACACATCTGTTGAACTGCGTCTTGTCCAGAAAACATACGCATTATCACGCAGGTCTTCAATGTTTTCAGGAATTATGCCGTCGTTTATCACCGACATGTATTCAGGTGACCTGAAACCTGATGATGCTGATGGGCTTGCAATGAGAGCAAGGTTATCCTGCTCATCTTCTTTTTCGGTGGTGCACCCAAAAAAGGAAAGTGTAATTATCACACTTAAAATAACAAATTTTAACTTTTTCATATTATATTCTTTAAGGATTAGCATTTACTTCAAGTACGAAGATAAAGCTTTTATTAATATCATATAAAGGAAAGTGTATATGTTTTTAAATATTAATATATGTTAGAATTCTATGACTTTTATATTAATAGTTTACTTTCAACTACTCATATTTCAGTGTGTCTGCGGGATTGTAATTACTTGCTTTGAGTATCTGGGAAAGGATTGATATCGAACCAATGATTACTACTGCCAGAACACCTCCAATAATTGTTCTGGCTCCAAATGAAACATGCAGAGGTATATACTCGAGCCACATATTATTTATAATGTAGGCTACTGGTGATGCAATAATGGCTGCGATAATCAGAATTTTTATTGATGACCAGGTAAATAGATACAGTATATGGTTTGATTTTGCTCCGAATACTTTCCTGATACCAACTTCTTTTTTTCTTGTCTGTATATTATATGATGCCATGCCCAGTAAACCAAGGCTTGCGATTAATATCGAGATGAATGTTACAAAACCGATTGTATATACAATATCTTCGAAATATGAATAGTAATCACGAATTTCATCATCCAAAAGCATTCCCTCCATCGGATGATAAGGATCTATTTTTTCCCATTCTTTAGTAAATTTGTCAATTGTACCTGAGAGGTCCTTTGTATTTATTCTTAGGGCAGCCACCCGAAAATCGCCCGGTGATACTCTGAGAATAAGAGGCCGGAATGGTATAAAAAGTGCGCAATATTTGTAATTTTTTACAACGCCCAATATTTTTAAGTTAAGCGAATCTTCGACAATGAGATTCCTGCCAATTGCTTCTGCAGGTGATCCCAGGTTAAGAGTTTTAACTGTCAGCTCTGAAATAATAGTAAAAAGTTCATTATCAGTATTAAGATCATTTGGCATATCCTCACCTGCTAATATTTTTAAGCCCATTGTTGATATGTAGGAAGGACTTATGCTAAAATAGTGGGCATTTATTGATTCATCCTCCTCTTTGAGTTTTACTTCGGTGCTCCTTATCTGACCTATTCCAGGAACGTGTGATGCTCCTGCAATGCTTGTTACTTCCGGGAACTTGCTGTAAATATCTTGTACATTACTGAATTCTTTTTCATTAAGCCTAATATTATATACATGATCGCGATCAAATCCCATCTCTGAGTTAGTCATGTATGTCATCTGCCTATATATAAGAATTATGGTTATTATGAAAATTATTGAAAATGCATATTGAATTACAATCAAGACTATCCTGAAATTTACCCTCTTCAGTATCTTTAAGTTCCCTGCTCCTTTAAGCACCGTAACTGGTTTAACCCTTGAAAGATATATTGCTGGTAGAATACCTGCAATAATACCTGTCCAAATAGCAAAAACCAGGAACCAGAAATATACAATGGCGTTTTGATCTGGACTTACCCGAAGAAGTGACATAAGTTTCATTCCTTTAAAGACAGGCAGTATAAACTGCAAGAGTCCAATTGCAATAATCAATGATATCAAAGCAATTATTATGGCTTCGAGAATTATTTGAAGGATGATTTGGTGCCGTCGCGAGCCTACTGTTTTTCTCAATCCAAATTCCCTTAATCGGGTAAGAGAACGTGCTATCGAAAGGCTGGTATAGTTGAAAGATGCTGATAGGATAATTATTATTGCCAGGGCTGTTAAAAACAATAGAAATACCTTAGGCATTGCAGATGATAATTCATTTGCGAGAAAAGGTCCGGGTACAATATCATCAAAGGGGAACAGGTAAAATGACAAATTAATTTTCTCATTTCCCCTGTATTTTTCTTCGGATATTTCATCTAAGACGTCTTTAATATAATCAGGGTCAGTCCCCTTAACCGGGATCATGTAGATATAATTAGAATGGTAATTATTCCAATTATCCAAAAAGGGTATTGTATTTCTGGTGGCGGCCCTTGACCTAATTGTTGAAGAGCTAACCAGTGATTCGAAAACGATATGAGTTTTTGTGTCAGGTTTTTCGATAATGCCTGTAACCACCAGATCAGGGTAATCTTGAAAAGATAGAGTTTTACCAATGGGATCCTGTTCTCCAAAAAACTTCTCAGCGATATCGTCCCGCAATACTATGGAATGAGGTTCTTTTAGTACTTCTTCAGCCTTGCCTCTTATCAGTTTAAAATTAAAAACTTCGAAAAAACGAGAGTCAGTATAATAACCATTTATATAAATATATTTGTCTCCGTACCTTGCTTCATCGCCAAAAGAATTATTAAGTACAGCAATTTTATCAACGAAAGTGTATTTTTTTGAAAGTTCATCTGCAAGAGGGTATGTTGTCGAGGCATATTTATTCAGTACAAATTTGCTCTTGGTGTCTATTGACTGAATCCTGTACATATTATTTCCTTCCGAGTGCATGTTATCATAGGAATACTGGTCCTGGATAATTACTATTACCAACAGGCATAGAGACATGCTGAATGAAAGTCCAATAATATTAATGAATGTTATTTGCTTGTTTTTAACTATATTACGTAAGGCGGTCACCAGATAGTTCTTAAACATCGGATAGGATATTGGCTTCTTTTATTAGAGACGAATTCTATCGCTAATAGTTGCAAGTTATGCAACACTTTTCTTACCTGTAGTAAGTAGGACCGAGTTTAGAATTCTAACTTTTTTATAAGTCATAATTTATGACAAAAAGTATTTAAAATGGCTTATTCAAGCTCTATCAGGTATTAGCCTAATTGTCATTGAGGCAGGAAGACCCAGCTACATATTGCCCCTAGAATGGGAATAATAAACTTCCAGAGATTAAGATCATATACTTTGATGCCTGTTACTATATTGCAGTCCCACCTTTATGCCTGCAAATGCTGTGGACCACAGGAAGCACGAAGTAATTGCCAGTAATATGGAATTTGTTTTATATTTCAATGCCTTCCGGATTGGTGATGCAAAAATAATATATTATAATGCATAATCCAGCGCCTTGATAAGCCTGTCTGCTTCCTCGATGCTGTTATAATGAACCAGGGAAATTCTTACTACCCCGTTCTGCTTGTGCAGGCCAAGATCGTGTATAAGCCGGTAGGCATAGAAATGTCCCCAGCGGATTGCCACTTTATGTTCGTCTGTTTTAAGTGTTATTTGCCTGCTGTCACGATTTTTCTGAACAAATGAGATCGTTGGTACACGGATAGAGGAGTTGGACTCTGCAGGACCGATGATCTTAATATCATTACGTGTTGCCAGGTAGTCTATTACCTTTGAAGAGAGCACTTGCTCGTGCTCTGCTATTAATGTATATATATACCTGAACTTATCCCGGATGTTATCATCGCCGTTATAGCCATGTTTTTCAGCCAGGTCAGCGAAATAATCGGGTAAGGCACCCACGCCGTGACAAAGTTCGAAGTTATAATTGCCGGGCTGAAACTTATATGGCGGGTCCTTTATAAAAAAATGATTGAAACCCGGCAGGGCGTTCAAGAGTTGTAGCTTGCCGTACATCAATGCATAATGAGGGCCATAGGTTTTATAAAAGCTGAACACAATAAAATCAACATCAGTTTCCTTTACATCGATCAGGCGATGGGGAGTGAATGCAACAGCATCTACACATACAAGGGCACCGTATTTATGAGCTATACGCGTAAATTCCCTTACCGGGTTCAGCATACCCAGGACATTTGAGGCGGCAGTGAAAGCGACCAGTTTAGTTCTTTCGGTAAGCAAGTTTTCAAGGTCTTCTTTTTCAAGTTTCAGGGTCTCCTGATTCAATCTCCATTCCTTTATCTTAAATCCGTAATTACCCAGTTCTCTCCATGCTCCTATATTTGCTTCATGATCACAGTTGGTTACTATTATCTCATCTCCGTCCCTGAGTATTCGCCTGAAATTATCTGCCAGTATTCTTACAAGCAGTGAGGTTGATGATCCCAGTATTAATTCCCTGGGATCGCTGGCATTTATCCATTCCGCCAGTTTCCTGTGAGCGGCGTCGTGTCTTTCTTTTGCAAGTACAGAGTGAGGGTATGAGCCGTCAAGCTGTACATTGGATGTGTAGAAATGTTCATTTATCCTGTCAACTACAGGTTTGGCAATCTGTGATCCGCCTGCGTTGTCGAAAAGGACCCAGTCGGTGTCCAGGCCCGGGAATTGTGATCTGATGTATTCGAGGTTTAGCATTTTTTGTTGTTTAGAGGGTTAGAGGTTTAGAAAATGTTGAATTGTTGAATTGTTTAATTGTTTAATCAGGTAATAAAGTGGCTATTAAATATTGATGGTCCTGGTTATTCTTAAATCTTAAATCTTAAATCTTAAATCTAATATCAAAAGAGGCTCCATTCCGGCGGATTCACACCCAGCAGGTGTTTCACAAAGAAATCCCTGCGCTTGTGTTCTCCGTAGTCACCGCCGCTTGAATGTCTCATACCCGGTACAAAGAGGTAGTCAAAATCCTTGTTGGCCTTTATGAGGGCGTCAACTACCTGCTCGGTTGATGCCGGGTCAACATTGTTATCCATCTCACCATTTATAAGAAGGAGTTTACCTTCCAGTTTGTGGGCATTCACGACATTTGATGATTTTGCGTATTCAGGACCCACCGGCCATCCCATCCATTGTTCATTCCACCATATTTTGTCCATGCGATTGTCGTGGCATCCACAGGATGAGACACCTACCTTGTAAAAGTCGGGGTGGAAGAGCAATGCACCGGTTGAATTTTGTCCACCGGCCGAGGTTCCATAAATGCCTACTCTTGTAATATCCATCTCCGGGTATTTTTCAGCCGCTGCCTTCATCCAGAGGATCCTGTCAGGGAAGCCGGCATCCTTGATATTTTTCCAGCACACATCATGAAATTCTTTTGATCTATTGGAGGTTCCCATACCATCAATCTGCACGAGTATGAACCCAAGCTCTGCCAGTGAATGCATGTTACCCAGGTAGGGTCTGAAAGATTTTGGGACAAAACTCGAATGAGGACCCGCGTAGATATACTCTATTACAGGATATTTATTGGCCGGGTCAAATTCAACAGGTCTTATGATTATACCCCAGATATCTGTTTTACCGTCTCTTCCTTTTGCAACAAAGACTTCAGGGGCTTTCCATCCCTCTTTGACCAGTGCCGATATGTCGGCTTCTTCCAGCTTCATTACTTCCGCACCAGTTGCTGTTTTTCTCAGGACAGAGACAGGGGCTGTGTCTACTGTCGACCAGGTATCAACGAAATATTTCCTGTCAGGTGAAAAATAAGCGTTATGTGTACCATATCCCTCCGTCAGTTTGCGTAAACCTGAACCATCGAAATTCACCGTGTAATAGTAAGTAAAATAAGGATCTCCTTCTTCTTTTCCACTGGCTGTAAAGACTATTTGCCTGTTAAGGGTGTCAACATATTCAACATCTCTTACAAGCCAGTTTCCTTTGGTAATCTGATTTTTGACCTTGCCTGTCTTTCCGTCGTAGAGATAAAGATGATTCCATCCGTCCCTTTCAGATGCCCATATAATTTCTTCGCCATCATTAACATTATACCTATACCTTTTCCCACTGTAGTCAATAAAGGTGTCTGATTCTTCATCTATTAAAACAGTTTGTTCACCGCTGGTGGCGTTAATACTAATAACCTGGTAAACCTGGTGTCCCCTTTTATTATATTCATAAGTAAAAAATTCACTGTCCCTGCTCCACCTGTATCTTCCCACGGAATACTGGTTGGGGATCAATGTTTCATCAACTTTTATGTGCTTTTTTGAACTTACTTCAAAAATCTGGGGGTAATGTTGTGGAAGAGCATCTCCGGGCTTTGTATATTCATAGGTATGATGCTTTGGCTGCAGCTGGTCATCAGGTGATGATTCCACATAATGTATCATGTGTTTCTCTACCGGCTTCACCCTGTAAGCCATTATTTTTTTCGAGTCGGGTGACCACTCCATGAAAGACGAATAATAAAAACCTATTCCCCCGTCATAACTCAATCTGAATTCCTCTTCTGTTTCTTTGTTTTTGACATAGACGTTATAGTTCTTAATGAAAGCTTCCCATTTTTCATCGGGCGATGTTACAGGATCGTTCGACAGCTCATCCCTGCTGCCCCATACCCAGTCTCTGCGTCCCCGTCTCCAGTCTCTGTCTCTTTGCCTCTCTCCGCTTTCCAGTTTGTATGAAGGCAGTTTACATGTCCATTTAACATTATTCCAGACAAAGGTAAAACTCTTCAGGTCTTCATTAAAAGTCACATCCCTGATGGGGAGATTTCTTGGTTCGAAAGTTGTATCCGATACTTCCGACATCTCTTTTGCCAGCTTTTCCGTGTTGAATGCTTTTCCCTTGCTTTTCTTAACAGGGTCTACCATAATGTATTCAGTGCCCTCAGGTGTTTGGTTCTCATAGGTGAATACATTTGATTCACCGGCCCATGATGGTCTTACACTTCCGTACCACACTTTGTCCCTGAATTTTTCAGCCAGGCTGTCTGCCCTAAGGTAATGTGACACTGTTACCTGGGCAATGATGGAGGCTGATATTATTAACAGGGTGGTAATAACAGTTAATCTTTTGATTACACTCTTATTCATAGCATTGTTATTTTGTTTAACTCAAAAATAAGCAAGCAAAGTTGAATTGGGAAATAAATATTGTTGCTATAAATCATATAGTGTAATTTATGATACTCTGATATGCATGTGACGCCGTGACTGTTACCAGTAATAACCCTGGATGTTCAGGTTTGTAAGACCTGCTTCCCTGGCATGATTTATAGCTTTAGTATATTCTTCCCGGGTAATCCTGCGTGATATCTTAGGATAGTCAGGTGCTTTATATACAGGCTGGTATTGAGACATTATATTAAGATAGGTATCTTTTGGAAGATTTGCTGCTATCCAGTCTATGACTTTTTTTGTCCCGCTGACACCATTCGGCATTACCAGGTGTCTTATCATCAGCCCGCTGTACATCAGTCCGTTTTCGGCCGGTCTGGCAACTCCCACCTGTCGTTGCATCTCAAGCAAGGCTTTCTTTGTTAGTTCAGGATATTCAAATGCTTCTGATGAGTACTTTGCTGCCATCTCACCATCCGCGTATTTAAAGTCAGGTAAGTAAATATCAATTATTCCATCCAGCATTTTCAGGATTTCCACCCGTTCCCAGCCGCAGGTATTATAAACGAGGGGTAGTTTCAGTCCCCATGAAGCAGCCCTGTCGACGGCAAGAAGGATATGAGGCGAATAATGGGTCGGTGTGACAAAATTTATATTATGGCATCCCCTTCTCTGGAGGGTGATCATCATCTGTGCGAATTCATCTATTGTCCTCTCGCTACCCTGTCCTCCCTGGCTTATTTCCCAGTTAATGCAAAAAACACATCTCAGGCTGCAGTTGGTAAGGAAGATAGTCCCGGATCCTCTTTTTCCCACAAGCGGTCTTTCTTCACCGAAGTGAGGATGAAAGGCTGATATTTCAAGAGTGGAGTTAGCATCACAAAAGCCTTTTTCACCTTTCAGTTTGTTAACACCACACATGCGGGGACAAAGCTCGCAGCTCTCCATCATAGCCCATAGCTGCTCCCCCCTGCGCTTCAGCTCACCGCTCCTGTGCAGGCTCAGGTACCGGGGCTCAAAATCCGGGAGGATACCCTTTTTGTTTCCTGAGACTTTACAATCTATATAAGATGTAAATCCAGCAAGAGGAGCAAACAAAAATGATTTTATGATATTTCTTCGGCTTACCATGAAAATTCAAAATGAACCGGTTTATTTACTTCTATTGCAAAGTTATAATAATACCACGAATTGGCGCGAATTTTTACGAATTACCAGGAATTAGTTGATGAGAAATTTTTCAACAATGTTTTTGTGAATCGAAAAACTTATCTATTTTTGCAGCCGCTTTGAGAAGGAAGTCCTCCTTCGTGGAGCAGGGAGCAGGGAGCAGGGAGCAGGGAAGACGAAGGGACGAAGAGACGAAGAGACGAAGAGACGAAGAGACGGAGAGACAAAGAGACGAAGAGACGGAGAGACAAAGAGACGAAGAGACGAAGAGACGAAGAGACGGAGAGACGAAGAGACGGAGAGACGAAGAGACGAAGAGACGGAGAGACGAAGAGACGGAGAGACGAAGAGACAAAGAGACGAAGAGACGAAGAGACGAAGAGACGAAGAGACGAGAAACGTTCTTTTTTTTGGCAAAAAGCATAAAAAGTTGTATCTTTGTCGTCCCTCCACCGGATTAAATCCGGTAAAAAAGGTGAACGACAAACACAGAAGTTTTTTGAAAAGATATATTATCCACCGTGACAAATGTTTAAGGTGGAAGCTGGGTTATGAGCGATCCTCCTGCGGTAAAGCTATGGAGGACGCAGTGAGGTATTAGTTCATAAATCATCATTCATAACTCATAATTCAGCAGAGTTCTTTGAATTAATGAAGCACGCAAATCCAGGCGATAAAAAGGAAAAATAACAACTAGCCATAATTCTGGAGGGTTTGACTCTTGAAGGTATTTAATGATTTTTAATACAACGAAGAGTTTGATCCTGGCTCAGGATGAACGCTAGCGGGAGGCTTAACACATGCAAGTCGAGGGGCAGCACGAGGTAGCAATACTTTGGTGGCGACCGGCGCACGGGTGAGTAACGCGTATGCAACCTGCCTTTTACAGGAGGATAGCTTCCGGAAACGGAAATTAACACTCCATAACGATACTACGAGGCATCTCGTAGTATTTAAAACTTCGGTGGTAAAAGATGGGCATGCGTAACATTAGTTAGTTGGTGAGGTAATGGCTCACCAAGGCGACGATGTTTAGGGGTCCTGAGAGGGTTCACCCCCACACTGGTACTGAGACACGGACCAGACTCCTACGGGAGGCAGCAGTGAGGAATATTGGTCAATGGGCGCAAGCCTGAACCAGCCATCCCGCGTGCAGGAAGACAGCCCTATGGGTTGTAAACTGCTTTTCTGAGGGAAGAATACTTAAGATTCGTTCTTAAGATGACGGTACCTCAGGAATAAGCATCGGCTAACTCCGTGCCAGCAGCCGCGGTAATACGGAGGATGCAAGCGTTATCCGGATTCATTGGGTTTAAAGGGTGCGCAGGCGGGCTTTCAAGTCAGTGGTGAAATCTTCCGGCTTAACCGGGAAACTGCCATTGAAACTGAGAGTCTTGAGTTAGGTTGAGGTAGGCGGAATGTGTAATGTAGCGGTGAAATGCTTAGATATTACACAGAACACCGATTGCGTAGGCAGCTTACTGGACCTATACTGACGCTGAGGCACGAAAGCGTGGGGAGCGAACAGGATTAGATACCCTGGTAGTCCACGCTGTAAACTATGATTACTCGTTGTTGGCGATACACTGTCAGCGGCCAAGCGAAAGCGATAAGTAATCCACCTGGGGAGTACGCTCGCAAGAGTGAAACTCAAAGGAATTGACGGGGGCCCGCACAAGCGGTGGAACATGTGGT
>JAWLEO010000059.1:0-12891 GCA_041686075.1 Bacteroidales bacterium
TAACTTAAGTGACAGGAAGCAGAAGGCGGTTATCACGGTAACGCCTTACACGGTAACGGGCACGGGAGCCACCAGGTGTACGGGGCCACAGCGGACCATTGACATATGGGTAGAGCCCACACCAAGGCTGAGCCTGCTGCCCGCCCAGGATACTATCTGTGACCTTGAGACTACATATATAGAGATACTGTCACCAAGCCAACCGACTCACCCTGTGCGCTTTGAATACACAATTGCGATAGACAATACTGACAGCCTTACTGTGACCACCACGGGCAGCGGCTCGGATTTTCTTACGGGGGAACATATTCAGGAGACCTTTGACAACCTTAGTGACAGGGCTCAGAGGGCTGTTATTACGGTGACACCTTATACCATAACAAGCTCCGGAGCTACCCGATGTACAGGAATTCCCAGAACCATTGATATATGGGTAGAGCCCACGCCAAGGCTCAGCCTCCTGCCTGCACAGGATACTATATGCGACCTTGAGACCACTCAAATAGAGATACTCTCGCCCACTCAGCCAACCCTCCCGGTCCGGTTTGATTATACAATGGCAATAGACGATACTGATAGTCTTGCAGTGACCACTGCAGGTACAGGTACAGGACTTCTTACCGGAGATCTTATACAGGAGACCTTTGACAACCTTAGTGACAGGGCCCAGAGAGTTGTTATTACCGTAACACCCTATACCGTAACAAGCACTGGAGCTACAAGATGTACAGGAATACAGCGGACCATAGACATATGGGTAGAGCCCACACCAAGACTATTTTCATATATCACAAATGATACCATCTGTAACGGTGATCCTGTGAATATTACTTTCGCTACTCCTACAGTTTCAACAGCAGGTATAGATTTTAACCTGAGGGTTATTAATGAATATCCTGAAATATCCGGGTACCCTCCCGATACGGATAGATTGCTCATTAGTGATATAATAGATGAAAATGTAAACAATGCTGGTGATACTGCCCGGATGATAATGTATATTTTCACACCTTACACTATTGATGCCGGTAACAACCAGAAATGCGAAGGCATAAGGGATACAGTGAGAGTATGGATCAATCCTACACCTCGTGCGGTGCTGCTTCCGCCTGTTGACAGTATGTGTTCTGGTGATGCAACACTGGTTCGCTTAATAAGTCCCACGATTATGACTCATGGTGAACTAAGGTTTGATTATACAGTATCTTTCTCCGGTGTACCCGGTGACATTACAGGTAATGATGATCCTGAGACCGGACTTGAACCTTATGATATTATATCACGCAACTACGAAAATAACGCCGATACAGCACATTCGGTTTATTACCATATTACACCAAGGGCCGAAGGCACAGGTTGTCCTGCCGGTTTGATTAATACAGCTGAAATCAAAGTTTATCCTTTACCTTTGCAGGACTTTATTATATCCAATCCACTAACATGTAACAGTAATTATGACCTTGAATTAACAGCTGTTCTTGCAAAAACTGATCAACACTATGAAATAGTTTGGGATGGTGGAGGTGTTACCTTTAATCCGGAAGACCATTATAATGAAACTGTTGTGTCTGACCTGCCAGGAGGTCAATACATGGTAACTGTGACTGATACCATGATGGGATGCTCTAATTCTGATGTCATCGAAAGCTATGAATCGCCACCAAATATTGTATTCAATGCAGAACCTAAAGCACCTTTGAACAGTTACGCTATATCATGCGATGGAGGAAATGATGGTGTTATAGAGATGCAAATATGGGGTGCTCAATCTGGTAACTTCCCATATAATTACTGGGTAATAAGAAACGCCACCGATACAGTTGCAACGGGCACTTTCACTTACAATTTCGAGACTCATAATATCACCGGGCTTGGTGAAGGAATATACGAGTGGATCGTGGTAGATAATAATAATTGTGAATATTATAGCACAACACCACAGGAACTGAAAGCACCGGATCCGATAGAGGCGAGCTATGATACAAGTTATTACGAAGGGTATAATGTAACGTGCAAAGGTTATTCAGACGGTTGGGTGAAGGTGGAAAATGTGTCCGGTGGCAATGGTGATTATGAGTATTTATGGGGTTCAGACATTTCAATCCCGGGAGATAATACCCAGGATAGCATTGGAGGCCTTGCGGCAGGTAAATATTGGTTGGATATTACGGATGTACTGGGCTGCCACATGAGTGATACAATTTACCTGTCCGAACCGGATGGCATAACACTTGTAAATGATTCTTTATCACTAAGTCCTGATGGTAACTATAACATTTCCTGCAATGGATATAACGACGGGGCAATATATTTAGATTTCGGTGGTGGATCAGGTAGCTATACTTACCAGTGGACTGGTCCCGAGGGTGCAGACTTAGAGGTAAATGAGAAAGATCAAACAGGCTTGATAGCAGGAACATATAATTTGCTGGTGACTGATGCCAATGATTGTGATATGCCCTTTGAATTTACACTGACCGAACCCGATAGCCTTGAGATAGTGATTGAACCGTCTTTCACCTACGATAATGCCTATAATATTAATTGCAATGGAGGGACAGCAGATAGTATAGGCATTACGGTAAGCGGTGGAAGTCCTGCAGGATATTTTTACGAATGGACTAGCCCCGATGGTACAGGACTGGTTCAGGATGCAGAGGATCAGTTCGGGCTTACTGCGGGTAAGTATATAGTTAAGGTTACCGATTTCAATGGTTGTGTCCTGATTGACAGTGTTACACTCACAGAGCCTCCGCCATTGAGTATAGACCATGAAGTAACAGATATTACATGTGAATCACCGGGGATGGATAATGGTATTATAACTCTTACTGTGGAGGGTGGCTCGGGAGAACCTTACAGCTACCTGTGGTCCAACGGAGCTACAAGCAAAGATATATCAGGGCTTATGGAAGGATGGTATTATGTAACTGTAACGGATGATTATGCTTGCACAATTGAGGACTCAGCATATGTTGCTCTTCCTCCACCACTGGAATTTGAGAAAGACTCATCCAACTATAAGGGTTATGGAGTAAGTTGCTACGGCAAGAATGATGGTTTTATTAATATTACCATGACCAGTGGAGACGGGCCTTACGTTTTTAGTTGGACGGGGCCTGATGGTTTTACCTCAGATGAAAGCTCAATAGATCAGCTATATGCGGGGGAATATATCATTACGGTTGAAGACAATAATTATTGCACTGTAACTGATACAACCATTATGACTCAACCTGATTCTCTTATTATGAACCTGGATATTTCTGTAAGTAATGACGGAGGCTTTAATATTAATTGTTACGGTGACAGTACAGGAAGCATTGATGTAATACCCGTAAATAGTGTCGGGGATGTTGATTTCTTCTGGACGGACGGGAATATGCAGGCTAACAGGACTGGTTTACCGGCCGGCACTTACGGGGTAATGATTGTTGACGAAAATTACTGCAGCGTCGACACGGTGGTTACGCTGACCCAACCTGACTCTATAAGTATTACTGCAGAAATTGTTCAGCCATTCTGTAAGGATATGCCTGACGGTGAGATCACCATACTGCCGGCAGGAGGAATACCGGCTTACAGTTACCTGTGGTTTGATAATTCAACGTCTAACTACAAGGATAATGTTGCAGCAGGAGAATACTGGATTGAGGTCACCGATGCTAAC
The DNA here is from genome assembly GCA_041686075.1 of Bacteroidales bacterium. Taxonomy (GTDB): domain Bacteria; phylum Bacteroidota; class Bacteroidia; order Bacteroidales; family VadinHA17; genus UBA9300. The sequence goes on from JAWLEO010000059.1 coordinate 3,671, forward strand.
GGCTGCAGCATCAGGGATACAATAGTTGTGACATCAGAGCAGGAAGTGTGTATTTCTATTCCAAATGCAATTTCACCCAACGGGGATAATATAAATGACTTTTGGAATATCGAACTTATTGAATTATACCCGGAGGCAGAGGTCAGGATATTTAACAGGTGGGGTGAGCTGGTCTGGGCTTCAGAGAAAGGTTATCCACAGCCCTGGGATGGCACCAGTAATGGAAGAAGATTGCCGGTTGACTCCTATCATTATATAATTAATTTACATGATGGCACCAAACCGGTTATTGGTGACGTTACGATAATAAGATAACTACGTTATGAGATTTAAGAAGGGGATATTGTTATATATAGCTTTTTTTGCTCTGGCAGCTGCATCATCTGCCCAGCAATTGCCGCTATACAGTCAGTATCTTTTTAACATGTATCTCATCAACCCTGCTGTCGCAGGCAGTGACGGTTACACAAGCTTTAACCTGACAGCACGGGAACAGTGGGTGGGTTATTCCGGTGCCCCCCGTACCTATTCATTCAGTTACCAGGCCAGATTACTGAAAAGAAGTTATGTTATTAAAAGCGGTGGTAGTAGAAGAAAAAGTTTTAAACCTAGTCGTGATGGCAAGGTAGGGCTGGGTGGATATATATTCTCTGACAGGAACGGTCTTATTCACAGAACAGGCTTGCAGGCGACTTATGCTTACCATACCTGGATTTACGGTGGCACACAGCTTTCGTTCGGTCTTTCTGCAAGTGCTTTCCATTTTAGAATAGACGAGGATAAGGTCAGACTGGAAGACCCCGATGACCCCGTGCTATACAGTAACCTGAGGCAGGGAGTATTTATTCCGGATGCTAACTTCGGTGTCTATATTCTTAATTACAGGTATAATGTGGGATTTTCAATTGAACAATTATTTCAATCTTACATAAAACTGGGTAACCCATCTTATGAAAACCTTTCCCTGCTCCGGCACTATTATCTTTTTGGTTCTTATTCATTTCCCATAGATACGAGAAGCGAGGTGCAACCTAATTTTATGTTCAGGATGTCTGAACAGTTCAGGCCTCAGGTTGATTTAGGCATCCGGTACTCCTTTATGGATGATTTTTGGGCAGGCCTGTCATATCGAACCGGTAATATTATCATTACAACAATAGGGGCAAGGTGGAATAACCTGTATTTCGGATATTCTTTCGACTATTCATTCAGTGAAATACAGAATTACACCTATGGTTCGCATGAATTTATGATAGCCATAAAGGTAGGCAGCAGTTCCAGGAGATACCGCTGGCTCGACCGTTATTGATACTTCCTGAAAATATAAACCAGGGAACTGCTTTCCCTGATTCTCACCATTGAATTGATCCATGAAAGTAATCCTCTCATTAATCCTTTAATTAGCGGGAGTGATGATTTTTTATATTTCTCACTTAATACAGAAACATAAAAAGCATCAAAGGGTAAACGTTTCAACGAGTGAAGCTTAAAATGATACTTCTCAGCCAGTCTCTGTATAGTATCCGGGTTATGATGCCAGAGGTGGCGTGGCACATCCCAGGCAGCCCAGAATTCCCTGTATCTTTTTGCATCATAAGACCGGTGGTTTGGAAGAGCAATCACCAGTAAACCTCCATCTTTAAGGAGGCGGTATGCTGAATCAAGGTATTCACCGGGATAATAAAAATGCTCCAGCGTGTGCCACATGGTTATAATGTCAATAGTGCCGGCTTCAAAGACTTCAATGTCACGCGGAGGCAATAATGTTAAATCATATTTGCTTTGAGCATAGCTCCTTGCCTCCTCACTTATTTCGAAACCCTGGCACTCCCATCCTTTCTTCTTCAGGTAAAGGGGGAAGTAACCAGTGCCCGAACCTATATCGAGCACAAAGGCCGATTTCAATCCGGATCTTTTCTTTAACATCCTGAATTTGGATGATAACATCCATTTACGCACCAGGTGATAGATCTTATTTATTAATCCCTTCTTTGTATCCGAGTGTGAAATGTATTCATCAGATCTGTAATATAAGCCCGCTTCCTTTTCCTCAGGATAATTATTGGTAAAGACGAAGCTGCAGGCTTTGCACCGGCTTACCGGGAACTCCTGTCCTGTTACCAGGTGGTCATCACAAGCATATAATATGTAAATTTCATTCGAGCCGCATAGCGGACACTTATTGTGTTTCAGCATTTACAGGACTTGTTTTTCTTTTTACCAGGTAATAAACGAAAGCAGCAATAACGAGGAAGAGAACTATTGATCCCACGAGGGATACCATGTTGCCAACCTGATAAGACCGGGGCTCAAACCTGAAGGCTATTTCATGATTTCCACCGGGTACGATCATAGCCCGCAGTACATAATTAACTCGGAAATGTTCTGCGGCTTCACCATCAATATATGCATTCCATCCTGCTGGATAGTATATCTCGGAAAAGACGGCAAACCTCGGACCCGCTGATTCATAATCATAAACCAGTTCATTCGTCTTATATGACACAAGGTCTATTCTTCCCCTCGATGTGGTATCCAAACTAATGTCGTGAAAGCGCCCGGCATGCTTTTCATTAATCACTGCCTCATGTGCAGGGTCGATGTTATTCACTCCTTCGAGTTCTTCATCGGAGCTTTCAACCAGACGGTAAGAATCAACAAACCAGGCATTTCCCAGGGCCCTGGTGTTAACCAGTGGCGGATTATCGGGGTGTATGATTACGTACTTGGTATTCAGCATGTTTAGTGCATTAAGATCCTTGAATGCTCCCCGGACCTGGTCTATTGAAGTGATATTGCCCAGAGCACTGGATAATCTGTTTATTTCCGGGCTTATGCAATGTTCGATTAAGTCCTGGTAACGGCGTATCTTAGCACCATGATATCCTCCTATAGAATGGTGGAGGTATGATGTTGTGCCGTCATTGAAAGGGCTGACAGTGAGATTCAATACCCTGTACACAGTGGTATCTCTTAGAATATACTTATCAGCGGCTGTGGGAATAAATACACTTTCAGCTTCCTTTTCTCTTACAAAGTCTTCATTATTGAGATATCTTTTATTCACAGGCCACATATCTATCAGTACTAAAGCTACAAGCATTATAATGGCATGGTTGTTTTTCAGTTTCTTGATATATGCCAGATATATGATTACTGAGGCCAGTATCACAAAAACCAGTGATCTGAGGGCATCTGTTCTTAGCATCTCTTTTCTGTCAGCAACCAGCGATGCTTTGAGCCATTCAGGAAACTGAGCTTCAGCAGGGGAGATAAACGAGCCGGCAAGGCCTGGAAACAATAAGAAGAGCAATAATATACCACCGGTAATTCCAAGGCCTATCTTAAATGCTTTGACCAGTTCAGGTTTCTTGATGTCCTGACGGAATATCCTGTCCAAAGCCAGTATGGCAAGCAGGGGCATACAGAATTCAGCAATGACAAGTACCATGGTAACAGCCCTGAATTTGTTGTAGCCGGGAAAGAAATCAAAAAACAGGTTTGTGAAGAACATAAAATTTTTACCCCAGGCAAGTATTATCGATAGGATGGTAGCCACCAGCAACCACCATTTGAATGGTCCTTTTACCAGTACCAATCCCATAATAAAGAGAAGAAAGATGATGGCACCTACGTATACAGGTCCGCTGGTATTGGGTTGTGTACCCCAGTACTGGTAAATATTGTTGATATATTGAGCAGCATTATTCTGTCTCAGTGTTTTTACGGTTTCTGAATCTCTGTCGAATGGTTGTGATGCCCCTCCTTTAATATTGGGGATTAACAATGTCAGTGTTTCATCAATGCCATAACTCCAATTGGTGGCATAAGACCTGTCGAGACCCGATGTTTTGTCTTCGGGCTCACTGCTTAATTCAGACTCTCCCCGCATGGAATATTTACTGTACTCGAATGTCACATAGAGGTTGGCAAAATTAATCGAAAGGGCGATCAACACGGCACCTACCAGCAACAGCGTTGTTTTGATAAGATCAGGCAGGGTCTTATTCTTTATTGAATATACAAGTTCAACAATACCGAAGACAAGTACTACCATGAAAGTATAGTATGTTATCTGCAGGTGGTTGGCTATTAGCTGCAGGGCGAGGAAGAGAGCGGTCAGAACAGAACCAACAATCCTGTCGCGTCTGTAGGCGTATACTATACTTCCGATTACCGGGGCCATAAATGCCAGTGCCATGGCTTTTGTATTATGCCCTGCCGCCAGGATTATGAAGAAATAGGAAGAGAAGCCATATGCAATTGAGCCCAGCAATGCCAGCCAGGGCTTAACCCTGAAGGCAATAAGCATGATATAAAATCCTATCATCAGTAAGAGGATGGGTGCTATAGGAATACCGGGGGCTCTCAGGAAGTTATAGATGGGCTTGAAAAGATTGCCCGGGTAATGTGTTGATATAAGATATGCTGGCATGCCCCCAAACATTGAGTTAGTCCAAAGGGGCTCTTCATCATACCGCTCCCTGTGATCTTTAATTTCCTGTGCGCTGCCTGCAAAAACAGTGGTGTCATGGGTCTGTAGAACCTTGTTTTCCATTGCGGGGTAGAAATAAACCAGGGTAAGCGCAAGAAATATTAATAATGCTATAAGGTGGGGTAAATACTTGTTCTTTGCCTGAGATAATGACATATTAACTGTATTGATATTAATGTATATTTGTATTGGTACAAAAATAAGCTTTTTAATTTAATACCTGTTTTGGGCGTTATTCAACAACAGACTATAAAAGGTTCGGTATATTCATTTGTTGGGGTGATACTGGGTTTTGTAAACCTGGTGATCCTGTCGCCCATGATATTCAGCACTGATCAGATAGGATTAACCCAGGTAATGATAGCCATTGCCACAATACTTTCCCAGATTGGGAGCCTGGGTTTTAATAATGTTACCAACAGGTTATTTCCATACTTCAGGGCAGCGGGCAAGGGGCACAATGGATACCTTTCACTTGCCTTTCTTGTAACGGCAACAGGCTTTATCCTGTGCCTGATAGGCCTGGTACTCTATATGCCTTCTTTTATTGAGAGCAACCGTGAAAAATCTGAATTGCTTTCAGAGTATGCATGGTATATACCGGTGCTCCTGGGTTTTCTTATGCTGTTTACCCTGCTCGACAATTATTGCAAGGTACTTTTTAATGCTGTACTCGGTACTTTTCTGCATGACTTTGTCCTTAGATTAATAATCCTCTTACTTGTTTTATCATTTTATTTCCATCTTATTGATTTCAGTACCTACGTACTCCTTTTTGTCATAGCCCAGGCCGTTCCCTCCCTGATAATAATTATTTACCTGCTGTACAGGGGGGAATTCAGGTTTACCGGATTCGGAGAATTTATAACACCCGATTTTGCACGTCAAATAGTAAGTCTGTCAGCCTTTGGTATCATTGCGGGACTGAGCACCATAGCGGTAACCACTATTGATAAATACATGGTGAACCACTTTGAAGGACTGGGAGATGCTGGTGTTTATTCAATAGCTGTTTACTTTGCCACACTGATATTGATACCTGCACGGTCACTGGGTAAAATTGCAATACCGGTAGTTTCGGAAGCATGGAAAACAAAAGATTACGAACTTATACAGAATGTTTACTATAAAAGCAGCATAAATCAGCTGATAATAGGATTATTGATTTATATTGGCATTATTGCGAATTTAAATAACATATTCAGACTACTACCACCTGAATATGCGGAAGGGAAAATGGTAATTATTTTCTTTGGCCTTGCCAATCTTATCAGAGTTTCTGCCGGAGTTTGCATGACAGTGTTGACTACATCGTCTCGTTATCGTTATATGACTTACCTTATGATCAGTCAGATTATACTGGTTATAAGCAGTAATATAGTCCTGATACCGGTAATTGGTATAGCAGGAGCTGCTGTAGCTTCTTTTATTACCACCTTGATATACATATCCATGAATTTACTATTGCTGAAAAGATTTTTCGGTTTCTGGCCTTTCAGGAAGAAGCATCTTGTACTAATTGTTTTATCCTCGATGATATGTGTTGCAGGATACATACTTCCGGAAATGGTTCTAATGACTGATATAATAATTCGCAGTTTATTTATAATTATTTTATTTGCTGCTTCACTTTTACTTTTCAATATTTCTGAAGATGTTAATAATTTATACAGCGATTTATTGAAATACTTAAAAAAACAATAACAGAGGGATATTCTTTATTTTATTTTGTCTTTTACCAGGAGGGTGATGAAGTACATGAAGGGATAAACGGGTTATAATTCCTTTTTCCGTTTCTTTATTAACGATTTCTGCACTTCATTAATTAATCCTGTTAATTATTTCAGATCCTGTTAAACTATCCGGGTTCATATCAGAAATATCTTTCAACAAATTTTCGTAAAACCTACGAATACCGGGATTAAGCGTTTCATCAAAATTGCCATTGTGCCATAGCAATGAGAATATTCCATTAAATTTTTTCACTTCACTTAAAATAACATGGATACTATCTCTGGCCGTTTTACTATCATGTTTTCTATACATAAACAATGTTACATCCATAGCTAACAGGGGTATCTCCCAGGTGTCCAGCATGCAGTCATTTTTATGATCAAATAATTTAAATGGCAAACAATAGGAATTCCTGAATCCTTCATGCTCTGCAAAACCAAGTGACGTATCGTATAATAAGCCCGCTTTATGATAAATAAGCGGCGTAGCGTTTATATCAAACAGTAAGCGATGCTGTCGGTTACCCTTAATGTTCCTGGCGTATTTTTTTATTTCGTTGAGATTATCTAAAAAAATACTCTGCTGCTTTGCTGAGCGCACTGTACCATGAAGTCCAATTTCACAATGCTTCTTTTCTATAAACTGAAATAGCTCTTTCAAACGCTTTTCACTAAATGAGTAGTAGGCATCGTGGTGAAGTAATCCTTTTGGAAGGAAAAAGAACGTTGAATGAAAATTAAATTTTTCTTCCAGTGCAAAATGGTATTCAAAATCCCAATGCGGATTGCTTTTGTTTAAAATGTTTAGGTAATTAAGAAAAAACTTTGCAGTTAACGTAGTGGTTTTTAATTTGTTAAACGGGGATTCTACAAGTCCTAAAGCCTGTTTTACTTTGAAACCCAATTCATAGAAAGTATATGTATCAATCCTATCCACATCATGGGAAAGGAAAAAACAAAAATCATTAAAATATTTTCTCTTCTCAGGGAATAAGCCAAAATGCTTTCCATATGCAGTTAATCCTTTATATATTATTTCAAAATAATAATTCACCAGGGGTTTCCTGGTCATATTCAGTTTATTTTGTAGGGATAACCTGTAGGGATACCTTCCCATATCGTCCAGAAAATCAGGAGACAACTCCTGGTATCCTGAAAGCAGGTAAAAAACAGATTTGAATAAATCAACATGAAATATAAGATTTTCCTCTTCAATATGATAGAATCCCTTTCTGTCCAATACGGAAAACAATATTGGAAGGCCATCACTGTAATGGATTTCTTCTTCATTAAACGACTTATCCGACAACAGAAAATAAATTTTTTTATCTGAAGTCAAATTAGGTGCTCCCAAAATAAATTCAAATTTTTCCATCATTTTTTTTGGAATAGAATAATTCATTTTGAGATGAAAAAGAACATAATCAATCATATTTTCAGAAAGGATTCCTTTCATAGTAATTGAAGTTTCCTAGTTGATAAATTGTTGATAATGAGTTGAATAAATATATAAAAAATGTTGCATGTCTTAGCCTAAAAGGCTATATTTGAATTAGTTACAAACAAATAGAGACATGCAACACAATAAAAATACAGATAATCTGGGAGAATTTCAAAGATTTATAGATAGTGACAATAAAACAGGTCTTTGCCTGGAAGACACATTAAGGTTCTTTGACATACAGCGCATATTCGGACAATTTGAATCAGTTAAACAAAGTGGCGTTAGGGTTACCTTGATTATGAGTACTCTTTTGATCATGTTGTTTTACCGCAGCAGGAACATCCACAGCTACTTCTCGCGGCAGTTTGGCAAACGGACAGATAGAGATGGCAGCAAAAATCCCTACTACGATCTGCTGGGCAATGAGCATATTAACTGGCGGGTGATCCTGTATCTGTTTGCTAAGCGGTACTTGAGTCTATCGGGCAGAATAGCTGCACATAGCGATAAGACCAGGGCATTGATATTCGATGATAGTCCGATAGAGAAGAGCGGGAAAAAGATAGAAGCGGTCAGTAAGATGCATGACCATGTTACAGGCCGGTATTTATTCGGCTACAAGCTACTGGTATGTGGATATTGGAATGGTGACAACTTTATTCCTGTTGATTTTTCCCTTCACCGCGAGCGGGGCAGTGAGCTTGATAAGGCATGGGACAAGCGCAACCGTGCCCGCCTGAAGGCCAGGCAGGCTGAGGTTGCTTACCGGGAGCACAGAGCGCAACACCTGGAGAAAAGGGCCGTACTGAACTCGCTGAGTGATGAAATGAATGATAGTTCAAAGAAAACTATCGCGTTAGAATATGAGAAGCAGGGAAAACGGGTATCCCGTTCCAAAAATAAGCAGTCAAGGCTTCGTAAGAGAATGAAGTTGACCCAGGCTATTCTGGAAGAAAAGGAAGAGGTGGTCAGGAAAAAGGAAAAGAAAGCACCATTGTACGGGCTAACCCCTTCTCAGCGGCGGAAGCAGTATAGGAAAAACAGGGATAAGACCAGCCCCGGGCACCAGCGAAGATCGGAAGCCGACATGAGCAAAGCTCAGAGTGTGATCAATATGTTGGCCAGGGCGGTAAGGAGAGGCTTTGCATTTGATTATGTTCTGTTTGACAGTTGGTTTTTCTCTAAAGAGATCCTTGCCCGCATTGAATCGTTCCGTACGAAAGGCATCAAGCTTATTGCAATGATTAAGATGGGAAAGAATCTATACAGGGATTGCCTGAGTGGCAAGGATATGGATGCGAACAAACTGAGAAAAAAGTACCGGGACAAAAAAACGCGTAACCGGAAGTTTAATGCCAGGTATATTAAAGTTCCTGTCTGGTATGATAACCGCAGGGTGAATCTGTTCTTCGTAAAACTGGGATCAGGGAGTAAGTGGAGGGCCTTTATAACCAATGATCTGGAGTTAGGGTTCAATAAGCTGATGGAGGTTTATCACATCAGATGGAGCTGCGAAGTATTTTTCAAGGACGGAAAACAACACTTGCAG
>JAWLEO010000060.1:0-12397 GCA_041686075.1 Bacteroidales bacterium
AGAGCAAGCGACGGTGACGAGCTCGACGAAACCCTGCGGCACGGATCTGGAGATCCGCGCCAGCAGGGTGAGTCAGATCCGCGCCAGCAGGGTGAGTCAAATCCGCGCCAGCAGGGTGAGTCAAATCCGCGCCAGCGGAGGTGGAGCCTTAGCCTTAGCCTTAGCCTTAGCCTTAGCCTTAGCCTATTTTAATTCCTTCACTAAAGCTTCAGATAAAACAGTCAGGATGGACAGGATACTTAAGATGAAATTTATATCAAAGTGTCAGCTTTAAATAAAGGTCGGCTATTGCGAAAGCACAAAAAGACACCCCGGCATAGCTGTTCATCGTACCGAATGCTTTTGTGATGCTCATTATATCATCAGGTTTAACTATAATGTGTTCATAAATCAGCATCAGGGAAAATATTATTGCACCAATCCAGTAGAGAACACCCGAATTAAAGACCAGGCCTGACAATACTACAAAGGCAACAGCAAGCAAATGAAGGAGAGATGAAATCATGAGTGATTTCTTTATACCTAGCCTGACAGGTATCGAAAGCAATTTATTTTTTATATCAAATTTTGAATCCTGCAGTGAATATATTATATCAAATCCTGAAACCCAGCATAAAACAACAAGGCTGTACAATATTGGTTGAAGGCCAAATTTACCAGTTACAGATATGTAGGCACCGAGAGGTGCAAGGCTCAATGCCAGTCCCAGGATAAAGTGACTTAAAGAGGTGAAGCGTTTTGTCAGGCTGTAAGCAAGTATTATAATAAGGGCAAGTGGAGACAGGAACATGGTAAGCCTGTTGATCAAAGCTGCAGCTGCAATAAAAAGAATAGAATTAATTATTACAAAAAGGAGGGCTGATCGCGGGCTTATAACTCCCGATGGGATCTCCCTCTTTGCGGTCCTGGGATTTATGCTGTCAAATTTATAATCAACATACCTGTTAAAACCCATAGCTGCGTTCCTGGCAAATACCATACACAAAAGCACGAGAATAATCAATCGCCATGTGAAATTATAGCCTTCGGTATTTAGTGCGGTAAAAAAACCCAGTAGGGCGAAGGGCATTGCAAATAGAGTATGGCTGAATCTTACCAGGGAGAGATAATTTCCAATCCTTTTAACAAATGCATTCATATTGAGCTTTTCTACCTGATCTGTGCACCGGCTTCCTTCTCGAATACTTCAACCAGCTTTTTCATTACCTTGTCGATTATCTTGTCGGTGAGTGTTCTTTTATTATCCCTAAGGATAAAACTCACGGCATATGATTTTTTATTTTTACCGAGTGACTCACTTTCATATACATCAAAAAGACCAACATGCCTCAGAATATTCTTCTCGGTTTTAAATGCCAGTTTCCTGATCTGGTCAAACCTTACATCTTTATCTACCAGTAATGCAAGATCTCTCCTGACAGAGGGGTATTTGGGTAGTTCACTGAAAGAAATGGTGTGTTCCTTAAGCTTACTCAGAACCGTATCAAATTCAATATGTCCGTAATAAACATCCTGTTTTATCTCGTGTTTCTCCAGGTATGTTTTTTTTATTTTACCGAAGTGAGCCAATAAATTATCCTCTACACTGATCTCCAGGCTTTCCGTGTAATAGTCCTGCTTTCTTTCCTTAATAGTAAGGGAATCATAATCAAAGCCCAGTTTATTAATTATTAACTCAATCGCTGACTTTATGCTGTAAAAATCGGTTTCCTCTGTTTGCCTGTTCCAGTTTTCAGGACTCTCATTCCCTGTTATAAAAAGATCAAGATCAAGTTTTTCAAGGTAATTATCCACCTTATTATCCGGGTAGTTTTTACCTTTAAGGAAGTAAGATGTTCCGAATTCATAAAACCTGAGGTCAGGATTCTGCCTGTTTATATTTCTTGATATGGAGTTCAATCCGCCATATAATAAGGATTGCCTCAGGCAGTTAAGGTCCGAGCTCAGGGGATTGGCCAGCATAACCAGGCTATCATTATCAAAATCAGGACTTTCACGATACCAGCTGGCTGGATTTAGGGAGTTTGACATTATCTCTGTGAAGCCCGCCCCTGATAGCATGTCAGAGATATTATTGATTACTTTTTCTTTATTTGGCTTGTCATAGAAACTGAGAGTTGAATTGACCTTGTTCGGTATTTCGACATTATTATAGCCATAGATACGCAATATCTCTTCAATAACATCGGCTTCCCTGGTGACATCCACCCTGTATGTAGGTATTGTACAGGTAAAAGAATCCTTTGACGAGTGACTTATATTTATATCAAGCGCAGTAAGTATTTTCTTTATTTCTTTCCTGTTAATCTCTTTACCGATTAACCTTGTAATATTCTCATAGTCGATTTCAACCTCCTTCTCCTTTATTTCCCTGGGGTATACATCGACAATCTCTGAACTTATTTTCCCTCCTGCAAGCTCTTTCATCAGCATAGCCGCTCTTTTCAGTGCCCATACGGTGATATTCGGATCTGATCCTCTCTCAAATCTGAATGAGGCATCGGTATGAAGATCGTGACGGCGGGCGGTTTTTCTTATGGCTACAGGATTAAAACAGGCACTTTCAAGAAAAATATTATGGGATTGATCGTTTACTCCCGTACCTATTCCACCAAAAACTCCGGCTATGCACATACCCTTTTCATCGTCGCAGATCATCAGATCGTTTTCTGAGAGTTCTCTTTCTATTTCATCAAGAGTTATAAACTTTGTTTTATCCGGGAGATTCTTTACAATTACCCTGTTGCCTGCTATCTTATCTGCATCAAAAGCATGCAGGGGCTGACCTGATTCGTGTAGTACATAATTGGTAATATCCACTATGTTATTTACCGGGCTCAGTCCTATTGCCTTTAGTTTGTTCTGCAACCATTCGGGTGACTCTTTAACATCTACTCCACTTATTGTCAATCCTGAATACCTGGGGCAATCCGATTCATTCTCGATAATAACAGGTATATGCCTGGAATTGTTATCAACTTTAAAATCAGCTACTGAGGGGAGGGAGACATGGGATGGCTTAAAGAGATTAAAATATGCATTCAGGTCTCTTGCCGCACCAAAATGAGAGCCTCCGTCAATCCTGTTTGGTGTAAGGCCTATTTCAAAAATTGTATCATACTCAACCTGGAATATTTCGTATGCCGGAACGCCAATCGGGGTATCTTCGGGTAATACCATAATACCTTCATGAGAATCACCCAGTCCTAATTCATCTTCGGCACATATCATTCCTTCCGATGCTTCTCCTCTTATTTTGGACTTTTTTATTTCGAAGCCTGCTCCTTTATAATCAAGAACAGCACCCGGCGTGGCAACAAGAACTTTCTGGCCTGTTTTTACATTTGGCGCCCCGCATACAATGCGTAAGTGATCGCCTGTACCTATATCCACAGTAGTCAGAAAGAGCTTGTCAGCATTAGGATGTTTCTTACATGTCTTTACTTCACCTGTTACAACATTTTTCAGGCCACCTTTTAATGAAACCCAGTCTTCCATACCTTCAACTTCCAGCCCTATATTTGTAAGAATAGTACCGAGTTCTCCGGGTGTCTTATCTGTTTCAAGGTAATCGAGTATCCAGTTATATGAAATCTTCATATGTACAGGGCAATATTAAGAGGGTTCAAAAATTTTTTATAACAGTGTTTAATTATCAATATCTTGGCTCTGGCAAAAGTAAGGATTTTTAGAAAAGTATTGAGATGAAAATTTACTTTATTTAACTGAGGGTATTTACCTATCTTTGCATAATACTTTTTTATTTTGCTACATTGAAAAAAAAGCACTATTGATATGAAGGTTGAAAAGAACGATAAGCTGATATTATTGACAAATGATGACGGTCTTTATGCTTCCGGCCTCATTACACTCACCGAGCTTATGGAGGAGTATGGCAAAGTAGTGGTAGTATCAACGATTGAAAGCCGTTCAGGAATGTCACAGGCTCTGACAGTTAAAATGCCGATACGTGTAAAATTATTGAAAGAAACAGATACAAAACGAATATACGCATGCAGTGGCACTCCCGCTGATGGGGTTAAAATAGCAGTTAACCAGTTACTTGAAAGAAAACCCGACTGGGTGGTCTCGGGAATAAATCATGGAGCCAATGCTTCAGTGAGTGTTATATATTCAGGGACAATGGCAGGGGCAATAGAAGGGTGTTTATATGGCTTCGATTCAGTGGGTTTTTCGCTTAATAATTATTCAGCAGATGCTGATTTTGGTCCCACAAGAAAATATGTCAGGCACATAATGAACAGTATAAACAATAAAAGGCTACCACAGGGTGTGTGCCTGAATGTCAATATACCGGCCTGTCCCGAGAGTGAAATAAAAGGCATTAAGGTTTGCAGGCAGTCAAGAGGTAACTGGCAGGAAGAATTTGAGAAACGTAAAGATCCTATGGGGAAAACATATTACTGGTTAACGGGTATATTCAAAAATCAGGAGCCAGAAGCCACAGATACTGATGAATGGGCACTGGCAAATAATTATGTTTCGGTTGTTCCCGTATCAGTTGATATGACCGCTCATGGTTTTCTCGATGATTTGAAAAAGCAGATTCACAATGGGTGAGACCTATCAAAAAATCATTTTTTCAGTGCTTAAAGAAATAACTGTGTTGTGAGATATTTTATTGTTGCAGGTGAAGCCAGCGGTGATTTACATGGCTCGGGCCTTATTAAAGGACTTTTAGATGTTGATGCCGATGCAGATATATATTGTTGGGGGGGAGATAGGATGGAAAATGCCGGTGCCCGCCTGCTTGTCCATTACAGGGAACTGGCTGTGATGGGTTTCTGGGAAGTGATAATAAAGCTGGGTAAAATATTCAAAAACCTGGGCAAATGCAAACAGCAGATAATTGATATTAAGCCTGACCTGGTTATACTTATAGATTACCCGGGCTTTAACCTCAGGATAGCTAAATACCTTAAGAATCAAAATATTAATGTTTACTATTATATAAGCCCCAAGGTATGGGCCTGGAAGAAGTCGAGGATTAAAAAGATAAAAAAGTACATTAACAGGATGTATGTCATTTTTCCCTTCGAAACCGATTTCTTTGCAGAGCATGGCTACAGGGTGTATTATTTTGGCAACCCACTTGTTGACATAGTTCAAAGGGGAATAGAAGAATCCTATGGCAGGGATGAGTTATTGGCTGAATACGGTTTGGAAGATAAGCCAATAATATCATTGCTTGCGGGAAGCAGGCTGCAGGAGATTAAAAAAATCCTTCCCATCATGGCCAAAGTTGAAAAGTACTATCCTGATTACCAGCTGGTGGTTGCCGGTGTCAGTACCCTTGAAAGGTCAGTTTATGAAAAAATATTGAAAAACAGCAATATTAAGATCATTTACGACGATACCTATAGCCTGCTGTTAAACTCTGATGCAGCACTTGTTACCTCCGGAACGGCTACATTGGAAACAGCAATTGCAGGAATACCACAGGTAGTATGTTACAGGACGAGCCGTATGTCTTATATAATTGCGCGACTCTTTGTTAAGATAAGGTTTATCTCATTGGTTAACCTGATAATGGACAAAGAAATAGTGAAGGAACTTATTCAGCATAAACTAAATGAAAAAGAACTGGTGTCTGAACTAAATATTATTCTTCCCGGGGGATGGAAAAGAGCCATTATGCTTGATAATTATTCGGCCTTAAAAAAGAAACTGTCTGGCCGGGGCGCTGCATCACGGATAGCAAAGGATATGTATCATTCGCTTAAACTGGTCGATAATGTTAATTAAACATAGAGCGTTCATAATCCTTGTGATGCTGCTTTCACTAAATCTAAAAAGTTATGCCATTGATAGAGTGAGGATTGGTCTGCTTAGCCTGGGCCATCCGCATTCGTTGACTGTAACAGTTTGCGAAGGAGAATATGAGGTGGTGGCGGGGGAAGAATCCATAGTCTTAAATCAATATGATAATGTGCTCATTAATATGGCAGGTGAGAAGATACTTGTCAGTACAAGGCTGAATAATACCATACTGGTTGATTCTGTGTTCCTCCAGGCAGTTGACACGGGGGCTTGCTTTTCCGTCAGGAACCATTTCAGATCAGTTGATTCCAGGGAATATTATGGAGATCTGATAGTTAAAGCTGATATTGAGGCACTTCTTGCTATTAATAAGGTTGAAGCAGATATTTACCTGGCGGGTGTTGTTCAATCTGAAGCGGGCTTCAAAGGCAACATAGAATATTTCAAGACACAGGCACTCCTGGCACGTACATATATGTACCTTAATATTAACAGGCATGTACAGGATGGCTACCATCTCTGTGATAAAACGCATTGCCAGGTATATCATGGAAGATCAGTGGTGGCTGTTATTAATGAAGCTGTTATTGCCACCGCCAACCAGGTGCTGGCAGATAAAGACAGCCTCCTGGTTTTTACCCCTTTTCATTCCAACTGTGGTGGGCAAACAGAATCGTCTGAGAATGTGTGGCTAACCAGCATGCCACACCTAAGAGGGGTGACTGATCCATATTGCGCTTATTCAAATAATGCATCATGGATCCGGGAAATCGACCTGAGGGAATGGATTGCTTACCTGCGGGCCCATGGCTACCGGCACAGAAATAATGAGGACCTTGTTTATCAACAATCAGGCAGAAAACGATACTATTCAGCAGGGGATTTTTCTTATCCCTTTACAAGGCTGAGGGAGGATTGGGCTTTAAAATCTTCTTTCTTTTCTGTCAGCCTGGACGATAGTACTGTCATACTTAAAGGCAGGGGCTATGGGCATGGTGTGGGCCTGTGCCAGGAAGGATCAATGGTTATGGCCGCAAGGGGTTTTAAAATGGAGGAGATCATCAGCTTTTATTTTCGCGATCTGCATATTTTGAATATTAATGACGTCAGGCCGTCGCTTGAAATAAATAGTGCTTTTTAAGTACCTTTGTATGTCAAATTCTAAAATAATATGCTTGCAATCTACAGGAGAGAAATAAGCAGTTTTTTTACCGGGATGACAGGCTATATAGTGATTTTTGTATACCTGCTTATTAATAGTCTGTTTATGTGGATATTACCGGGTGAATGGAATATACTCGACAGCGGTTATGCAAGCCTTGAGCCACTTTTTATTATAAGCCCGTGGGTATTTCTTTTCCTGGTGCCAGCAGTTACCATGCGGATGGTGGCTGAAGAAAAGCGTACCGGTACGATGGAATTGCTGCTGTCAAGGCCCGTAACAGAAGGTCATATATTATATGGTAAATATTTTGCAGCGCTTACCCTGGTCTTGTTGGCCCTTCTGCCATGTGCCATTTATTATCTGTCAGTCAGCTTGCTGGGTGAGCAAGCTGGTAATATCGATAGTGGCGGGACACTGGGAGCCGGCCTGGGCCTGTTTTTCCTTGCCGCTGTTTATGCCGCCATAGGCATATTTGCAACTACCCTGAGCTCGAACCAGGTGGTTGCATTTATTATAGCAGTCATCACAGGTTTTATACTGTTTGCGGGCTTCGATGCATTTGCACTCTTACCGGGTCTGAAGAAGATTGATGACCTTATTATAAGACTCGGCATAAATGAACATTACAAGTCAATGAGCAGGGGAGTGATTGACTTAAGAGATGTAGTTTACTACCTGGTAGCTGTTCTTATTTTCACTGAGGCATCAAGGCTGATCTTATCTGCTCGCAGATGGAAGGCAAATAAGATGAGTATTGGTGGTTATGTAATGGTAGTTACCATACTTATATTATTCGCCTTTCTTTCTTCATTCGTATCTTTTAGAGTTGATCTTACGTCGGATAAAAGACACACATTGTCAGATAAGACAAAAGAAATACTTTCGGGCCTTGAAAATGATGTATATTTCCAGGTCTACCTCGATGGTGACATGCCAATAGGGTTTAAAAAACTTAAAAGATCGGTGAGGGCAATGCTTGAAGAATTCAGGATGTATTCGGATAGAAAGGTGGATTACCTCTTTATCAATCCTTCAGAAGCGGAACAGGAAGAGGAGAGGAACAGGCAACAGGTGGAATTGATAAACAAGGGTCTGCTACCCGTTACTGTCATGGATAGCGATGAGGAAGGAGGGAGGACAGAAAAGATGATCTTCCCGGGGATGATCTTGAATTATAATTCAGTGGAGATACCCATTAACTTTCTTAAGAATAATCCTTCTTTGCCCGCAGAAGTAAACCTTTCAAACTCTATTGAAGGTCTTGAATATGAGTTAATACAACCTATCTCTGTCCTTACCTCAGATACTATATACAAAGTTGCATTTATTGAAGGCCACGGTGAACTGGGTGAAATGGAAGTGGCAGATGTAACACTCGAAATGGCAAAATATTTCACTGTTGACAGGGGCTCTGTAAATGGCAAGGCCGGTATACTTGATGATTATGCAGCCATCATTATTGCAAAACCCACATCGGTATTCAGTGAAGAAGATAAGCTTGTGATAGATCAATATCTCATGAATGGGGGAAAGATACTATGGCTTATTGATGAAGTGATGGTAAGTCCGGATAGCCTGGCAAGGGGTGGAACAGTGGCATTATATAGGCCATTAAATATTGAGGATCAATTGTTTAAGTATGGTGTACGTATCAATCCTGTTCTGATACAGGATACCGATTGCCTTACTATTCCGGTAAGGTCAACAGTAGGAGAATCAAGACAGATAATACCGGTACCGTGGATTTATTATCCTTTATTATATCCCAATTCCAACAGTCCGCTTACGCGTAATATAAATAAGGTAAAAGGTGAGTTTGTAAACTCGATTGATACCGTTGGATCCGGTCAGCCTGTTAGAAAAAATATATTGCTGGCGAGTTCACGCAGCAGCAGGACGGTAAATCCACCCATGTTAATAAAGCTTGAGGATTATAAGAACCCTCCCTCCGAAGAGGCTTTTACCGAGTCGTTCATACCTGTGGCTGTGCTCCTGGAAGGAAGTTTTAAGTCATTGTATGCCAATAGGATGATTTCATCGCAGAATGCAGAAGTGAAGGAAAAAAGCAAGGATACAAAGATGATAGTGGTTGCCGACGGTGACATAATAAGGAACGAGGTGAGTATTGTTGGAAACAAGCTTACTCCACGGGAACTGGGCGTTGACAGGTATTCAGGCCAGACCTTTGGCAACAAAGATTTCATAATAAATTGCATGAATTACCTGGTCGACGACAGGGGATTGATCAGCCTGCGCTCGAGGGAATTGAAGATAAGATTATTAGACAGGCAAAAGATAAAGGAACAACGGCTTTTCTGGCAACTTACCAATACTATTGGTTCTTTGTTGTTGGTTCTTTTTGGTGGCACGGTTTTTCTGCTTTTAAGAAAAAAGAAATACACAAGTTTTTAATATGAAAAGGGCAGCAGGTCTAATATTGATCGTAATAAGTGTTGTAGTGTTATTTTTAATTGGCAGGCATGTACCATTTGGTGCGGATAATTCAGTTTTTCATGTTGAAAATGCCGGTAGGATAAAGCGTATTACAATAAGAGACAACAGGAGATCAGTAAACTTGAACCTGGAATCCGGCAGGTGGTATGTAAATGGGGAAAAAGAAGCAAGGCCCCGGGCTGTAAATCTTATTCTTAAAGCATTAGAAGATATCAGAATTAAGTCACCTGTCTCCGCAGGCTTATATAAGGAGGTTCTGGATAATAAAAATACCCGGGAAATCGAGGTAAAAGTGTATGATAAAAGGAAAATACTGCAGTCCTTTTATATTTACAGAAATGCAAAAGAAAAACACCCTGGTATTATGCAGAAAAGAAAAAAGACAAAGCCATTCATAGTTCATATACCGGGATATGAGATTGATCCTTCCTCATATTTCGTTACGGATGAAACTTACTGGGTGCCCTTTACCGTATTTGAACTCAGCCCGGATGAAATTACTGAAATACATTTTGAGTATTTTCATAAGCCTGATTCTTCTTTTTGCCTGGAGCATGAAGGCGGGGCGATAACTTATTCAAGTGAGCATTACAGTCATGAGATTATTGATACTATGGCAATCGCGAGATATTTTTCATATTTTACCTATGTGCCTTTTGAAAAGTGGGCTTATGATATAAATGCCAATGAGAAAGATTCAATCACTTCACGCAGGCCTTATTTTAGTCTTGAAGTGATAACGGAACATTCTGATACCACTGAATTATTTACATGGGAAAAGTATATTAGGAAAGAAAATATTACAAAGGAAGACACTGACAGGTTATGGGGAAGTTTAAACAGGGGTGAAGATCTTTTTATAATAAAATATTATGACCTGGATCCCCTTATCAAAGGACCATCGTATTTTATTATAGATTGATTTTTATTTGAGGATATAACTTTTTTTACTAATATTGATAAGCAGTAATAAATATAAAACATGCCTTTATAACAGGCATTTAAGTCAGCCATTGACAGTTAATGAAATTATTGATAACCCTAAATAAACTTTAAATATGAAATTCGTTGTATCAAGCACCGAGCTTCTGGGCCATCTTCAGGGTATAAGTAAGGTGATAAGCACTAAAAACACATTGCCAATACTTGATAACTTCCTTTTTAAACTTGAAGGTAATATTCTGGAAATTACAGCCTCCGATCTTGAATCGACATTAATAACCAAGATGGATCTGCAAAACACTGATGAAGATGGTAGCATTGCTATCCCTGCAAGGATTTTGCTGGATACTCTGAAGGAGTTTTCGGAACAACCGTTGACTTTCGATATTAATTTGGAAACTCTTTCAATTGTCATCAGTTCTGAAAAAGGTAAATTCAGTATTGTAGGTCAGAATGGTGTTGATTTTCCCGTCCTTCCGTCAATTAAGGAAGACAAAAAAGTTGCTTTCAATATTGATGCCGATGTTCTGCTTTCTGGGATCAATAAAACCGTTTTCGCCACTGCCGATGATGAGCTGAGACCTGTGATGGGGGGTATCTTTATTGAAGCGGGAACCGATAAGATCACTTTCGTGGCATCTGACGCACATAAGCTGGTAAGATACCAGCGCAGTGATGCTAAATCTGAAGAGAACGCATCTTTTATCCTGCCCAAGAAACCTGCTTCTTTGATGAAGAATATCCTTCCCAGGGAGGAGGGGCAGGTGGCACTCGAGTTCGACGACAAAAATGCCTTCTTTACGCTTTCTGAATATAAGGTAGTATGCAGGCTTGTGGAAGGTAATTATCCAAACTATAATTCTGTTATCCCGACAAACAATCCCAGGAAACTTACTATTGACAGGGTTGAATTATTAAATACATTAAAGCGTGTATCGGTATTTTCAAACCAGGCCAGCAATCTGGTGAAGCTTGAACTTACAGGAAATCAATTAAGGGTTTCTGCACAGGATATCGATTTTTCAATTTCAGCTTATGAAAGGCTCAATTGTGAATATGAAGGAGAAGATATGGAGATCGGATTTAAATCAGTATTCCTTCTTGAAATATTGTCAAACATTGAATCCTCTGATGTGGTTGTTGAGCTGGCCGATCCAACCAGGGCGGGATTATTCCTTCCTTCGGAGACTGATAATGAGGCCGAGGATGTGTTAATGCTCCTCATGCCTATGATGATAAATGCCTGATTCAATCTGCTGGCACGGATCTCCAGATCCGTGCCATATGGATTCATTCAGACCGGTTCCAACAATTTATAAACCCACTTCTCTTCATGGAACTTAACCTCAAACGCCCACTCGCTTTTTTTGATCTTGAAACCACCGGTGCAAACGTTGCACATGACCGCATAATTGAGATATCCGTATTAAAAATATATCCTGAAGGCAGGGAAGAATGGTTCACAAAACGTCTTAATCCGGGCATGCCAATAAGTCCCCAGGCTTCCGCAATTCATGGGATCACGGATGAGGATGTCAAGGACTGTCCTTCCTTCAGGGAAATAGGAAAGAACCTGGCAAAATTCCTTGAAGGCAGCGACCTTGCAGGATATAATGCCATAAGGTTTGATATTCCCTTGCTGGCAGAGGAATTCCTAAGAGAAGGAATTGAATTTGACATAAGGAAGAGGAAATGTATTGATGTGCAGGTGATCTTTCACAAGAAGGAACAGAGAACGCTCAGTGCCGCGTATATGTTTTACTGTAAGAAAGAGCTGTTGAATGCACATAGTGCAAAGGCTGACACTGAGGCAACGGTGGAAATTCTGAAAGCCCAGCTCGACAGGTATGATGACCTGGAAAACGATGTTGATAAATTATCCAGTTTCAGTCACCACAGCAGATTTGCCGACCTGGCCGGACGCATCGTATACAATTCGAAAGGTAAGGAAGTTTTTAACTTCGGGAAACATAAGGGTGAAATTGTTGAAGAAGTACTTAAAAAAGAACCGAGCTATTTTTCGTGGATGATGGATGGCGACTTCCCGCAATATAC
>JAWLEO010000061.1:0-11341 GCA_041686075.1 Bacteroidales bacterium
ATTATAATATTCGTGAAATGGGATTTGGTTCTGCTGAATATATCCATCATTTTGTTGAAGCCAAAAAGCTGGCTTTTGAAGATCGTGCCAAATATTATTCAGACCCTGCCTTTAACGAGATACCTGTTCAGGAACTCATCTCAAAAGAATATGCTGATGAAAGGCGTAAGCTCATTAATCCTGACCGTGCAGCACGCGTGGTAAGTGCAGGTAAGCCTGAAAAGGGAAACACCATCTACCTCACGGTAGCAGATAAAGAAGGTAATATGGTGTCGCTTATCCAAAGCAACTACCGCGGTATGGGTTCTGGCATGTGCCCTCCGGGACTTGGTTTTATTTTGCAGGACAGGGGAGAACTATTCAGCCTTGAAGAAGGACATTTCAATGTTTATGCACCACGTAAACGGCCATTTCATACAATTATCCCGGCCTTCATCACAAAAAACGGTAAACCACTTATCAGCTTTGGGGTAATGGGAGGCGCAATGCAACCACAGGGACACACCCAGATAGTTATAAACATAGTTGATTTTGGTATGAACCTCCAGGAAGCAGGTGATGCCCCACGCATCCGCCATACCGGATCATCACAGCCAACAGGAAGCATCATGACTGATGGAGGCGATGTTAACCTTGAGGATGGCTTCAGGTGGGAAGAAATACAAAAGCTCATACGGAAAGGCCACAGCGTGCAATGGAACCTCGGCAGCTACGGAGGATACCAGGCTATCATGAGGGACCCCGAAACAGGTGTTTATTACGGAGCCTCTGAATCAAGAAAAGATGGCCAGGCAGCAGGTTATTAAAGGGAAGCATCGGCTTTTTCTAGCTTACGAACACCCGTTGAACCGCCTTCTTCAAGATTGATATTATGTGGCTTGTTACTCTTCCACGAACCACAGGTAAAATCAGGTACTTCTATTGAATTAGACCTGTTTGCCACAGACCATTCGCTAAGAGGTGTTACCGAGCTCCAGAGTGCACCATCATAAACATCCTGGTCAAGTGGTAAGCCATTTCGTAAACAATCAATAAGCCTCCAGTCCATGATAAAATCCATCCCCCCGTGACCACCGACCTGCCGGGCCATATCCCCTACTCTCCTTATTATTTCCGGGGTATATTTCCTGCGTATTTCTTCGTACTCTTCCTCGTCCAGCCAGCTATGACCCAGAGCTATCCTGGGCTGTCCCGGCCACTTACGGGCAATTCCTTTGGTCCCGCTTATAAGATGTATTCTTGAATAAGGCCTGGGGCTTGACACATCATGCTGGACCATTATTGTACGACCCTTATTAGTACGAATAAGGGAAGTGTTCATATTACCCCTGAATTTATCTTCGGTATAAGGTTCAAAAAAATCATCTTCAGCTGCAAGCTCAAGTGCCCTCTGGTGCATAGTAAAATCCTTTGTCGACATGGAGGTTAGGTATTCCATCCTGTCACCCCGGTTAATATTCATAACCTGGCAAACCGGACCAAGCCCGTGCGTTGGATAAAGATTACCATTCCTTCCATAATTCTCTTTAAGCCTCCACATATCAATATAGCCACTGCCTGTTGAGACCTCACTGTCGAATTTATCAAAATTCAGATCTGTAAGCGTATGAATATAGGCACCTTCGCCATGAACAATATCACCAAACATTCCCTGCCTGGCCATATTGAGGGTCAACAGTTCAAAGAAGTCATAACAACAATTTTCCAGTTGCATGCAATGTTTCCTTGTGCGCTCCGAGGTCTTCACCAATAGCCAGGCCTCATCAAGGGTAGTAGCTATAGGAACCTCACATGCAACATGTTTACCCTGTTCCATGGCATACAAAGCCATAGGAGTATGCAGGTTCCAGGGAGTGCAGATATAGATAAGGTCTATGTCATCCCTCTGGCACATTTCTCTCCATATGTCCTCATCACCGCTGTATAAATCAGGTTCCGAAAATCCATAAAGCAGTACATCATCACGCGAACTTTCCACAGCCGCCAGTCTCTTATCACATAAAGCCCTTACTTCAGTTCCTTCTATGTTCATCATCCTTCTGACGGCACCGGATCCCCTGCTTCCCAGTCCAATAAATCCAAGCCTTACAAGATCTATTGGAGGTGCTGAGTATCCGCACATATTAAATTCCTGCTTATGCCCGGTATGCACCATCTCTTTTATATGATGGAGTTTACTCTGTTCAGGCACATCAGACTTACACGAGTTTATACCACCTGCTGATACCGCTCCCGCACCCGCAAAAGCAGCTGTTTTGAGAAAATTTCTCCTGTTGGTTTTCATCTTATCTATATGTTTTTGAGTTCACACTAACATTAAAGTAGTAAGTGCAAAATACAAAAACTTGAGATAATAAATAAAGGATTATAATGCAGATGATTATTCTTTGGTCTTGTTAAGGAAAAAACCAGAAACTAAGTCACCTACAAGGTAACCTAATACCAGGCCGAAAAGAGTGCTGTAATACCATACAGATTTAATAGGACATGTTCCGGTATCACATCCTATGAATCGCCAGTATAAAAATCCTCCTATACCACCTGCAATGGTGAACAAAAGAATATAAAGACTCTTTCTACTTTTGAATATTCGGTTTATTCTTTCAAACATCGCTTTATTATGTTTCTTATAAAGGTAATTAATTGTAAGCTATCTCTTTTTATAATAAACAAATTAACAGGGTAATTGATCAACAGCTTACTTTAACTATCATATGAGCTTCCATATAATCTACCGGTCATAATGACAAAATTGTATATTTGTTAAGTAAGTCATTATTCTGACAAAAAGGAACAATATAAATTGATTTAACTCATAAATAAAATGAATTACATTGATGGCCAGTCAGTAAGATCCGCCGTTCCATACAGGAGCTGGGTAGATGTCATTGAAAAAGCTTTACAGCTTGAAGAGGGTAAGGATTACATAATGCCCGAACGAAATCATGTTGATTTTGATAATAGCACCCTGTTGCTGATGCCTTGCATTGCGGGCAAGTATTTTTCTACCAAGCTGATCACTTTGTTCACCGGAAATAAAGAATCAGAAAAATCACCCTTAAAAGGGCTCGTAATACTAAATGACCGCAAAAACGGGGAACCACTGGCAGTACTGGACGGCCCGGCAGTGACAGCTATGAGAACCGCAGCAGTTGGCAGTTACGCCGTGAGGCACCTGTCAAAAGACAGCTCATCGAAACTGGGCATCATAGGTCTGGGTATACAGGGTCTGCACCAGGCTATTTTCGCCTGCTCTGAAAGAGATATCAACGAATTAAGCATATACGATAAAAATAAAGAATCATACCCCGGATTTATACGCAGTTTCACTACTGAATACCCTGACATTAAAATCCACGAAGCAAAGAACAACATAGAATTGTGTGAAAAAGCAGAAATTATAATTACTACTACCAATGCCAGGGAACCTGTGCTGCCCGATGAGGAAGAACTGTTGGCAAACAAATTAATTATCGGAATTGGCTCATACAGGAAGGACATGAGAGAATTCCCTGACTCCTTATATAAACTGGCAGGAAAAATTTACGTAGATACAATGCATGGACTGTCAGAAAGTGGAGACCTGATTTATCCTTTGAGCAAAGGACTGCTGGACAAATCAGATATTATTGATGCGGGTCATTTAGCAAAGGTAAATAATAAAGACTCAACAATGATTTTTAAATCGGTAGGAACAGCCCTCTTTGACCTGCTTGGATCAGTTTTAGTATACGAAACTTTATATATGCAGTAAAATTTACGATATTCGCATATTTTTACGGTTAATTAAGATATTTTCAATAATTGAAGAAAACCTATTCGTAAATAAATGAAGGTATTGGTGACAGGGGCAAATGGCCTGCTTGGGGCAAATATTGTAAGGCAACTTCTAAAAAGAGGCATACAGGTAAGGGCTATGGTACGGGCAAGCGCCAAGCTACTGTCGCTTAAAGGCTGTGAACCTGAATACTTTTTTGGGAATATCACTTCAGCGGAAGATGTAAACCTTGCCGCTGCTGATTGTGACTATATAATACATACCGCAGCAATAACTGACCCGACATTGATAAGTCTGGATAATTACCTGGAAGTTAATGTAGATGGAACACAAAATGTTATAGATGCATCCTTAAATAACAATATTAAAAGACTTGTATACATAAGCAGCACAAATTCAATAGGATATGGCACTAAAGATAATCCCGGGACGGAAAATATTCCTGTTATGGAACCTTATACTGATTCTTTTTATGCTGTAAGTAAGCACAGGGCGGAAGAAAAGGTGATAGAAGCTATTGACAAACGGGATCTCGATGCAGTTATACTTAATCCTTCATTTATGATAGGACCCTATGACTCAAAGCCCAGTTCAGGGAAAATGTTATTAATAGGTTACATGGATAAATTTGTTTTTATCCCCGGCGGAGGGAGGAATTTCGTGCCCGTCGAAGATGTTGCCACAGCCGCTTGCAACGCGCTCGCTAAAGGGAAAACCGGTGAGAAATACCTCCTTACTAATTCAAACCTCAGTTACAAGGAATTTTATGATCTTGTAGATGAAGTAACAGGTTTTAAACGTACTAAAATAATATTGCCATCATGGATAATTAAAGGAACCGGATTGCTGGGTTCACTGGCAACATACTCCGGAAGGCAGGTTTTACTGAACTATAATAATGCAAAAATATTGACTGTAAGTAATTTTTACAACGCTGATAAAGCAATTAAGGAACTTGACTTTCCTCAATCCGATATCAAAATCGCAATAAAAGAAGCCCTAAAATGGTTCAGGGATAATAATTATATCAGCAAATGATCAGGTATAATTATTCTCTAAAAAGACACAATACTTTTGGCATAGCAGCCAGGGCAAGAAGGTTTATAAGCCTCGAATCCGCAGAAGAGGCAAAAGCAATTATTAAAAAAGAAAATTTCAATACTGATAATTGCCTGGTACTTGGTGGAGGTAGTAATATACTTTTTACAGGGGACTATGGCGGTACCATTATCAAGCCGTTTTTCAATAAGATAACAATAGAAAGAAAATCATCGGACAATGTTATTATATCTGCAGAAGCCGGGCTGGAGTGGGACAAACTTGTGGAATGGACTGTGGAGAATGATCTTGGCGGACTCGAAAATTTATCTTTCATACCGGGTAATGTAGGGGCAGCACCAATTCAGAATATCGGGGCATATGGTGCTGAAGTATCAAACCTGATAACGCGGATCCATGCCCTTTCACTCGAGAATGGGGAGAACAGGGTATTCCACAACGAAGAATGCATGTTCGGCTACAGGGACAGTATTTTCAAGAATGAATTAAAGAGTAAATACCTTATCACCAGTGTTGAATTCAGACTAAAGAAGTCTCCCGTGACTTTCAACCTTTCCTACGGCAAGCTGGAACCCGGTGGAGAAATGACGCTCTACGGCATACGGAAGGCAGTAATAAAAGTACGGAAGGAGAAGCTGCCGGACCCCGCCGTTAAAGGTAATGCAGGCAGCTTTTTCAAGAACCCTGTAATTAATATGCACAGTTACGCCGATTTAAAAATGAGGTACCATGATATGCCTTCCTGGCGTACCGGTACAGGGCATTACAAAATTCCGGCTGCATGGCTTATAGAAAAAGCCGGATGGAAAGGGAAAAAAGCAGGCAGGGCGGGTGTAGATCACAAGCATGCCCTTATACTGGTAAATCTCGGTAATGCAAAAGGCACCGAAATATTGGAGCTGAGTAATTCGATTACTGACTCCGTCAGGTCGAAGTTTGGAATAACTCTTGAAAAAGAAGTAAATATTATTTAATCAGGGCCTTACTTTATCCGCCTATGGTGAGAATCTTGACCTTACTGTTGCCACCGTAGCCCCGGGACATCAGGGCGAAGGTGGAGCCTCGTCCTTATTTGTATATATACAGACGGTTAAGTTCAATGTGGTATTTATTGGCATAATTTACATGGTCTCTCAGAGTTTCTGAGAAATGATGGTAGCCTGAAAAATCATGGCGGGCTACGAAATACAGATAATTATGATCCTCAGCGTTTAACACAGCATTAATGCCTGATTTGGAGGCACATTGCACCGGACCGGGAGGCAAGCCGGTATGAATATAGGTATTATATGGGGAATCGATTGTGAGGTGTTCCTTGAGAATCCTGCGAAGAGTGAAATCATTCAATGCAAATTTAATTGTAGGGCATGCCTGCAAACGCATATCCCTGTTTAACCTGTTAATATACACACCGGCAATTCTTGGTTTTTCATCCTCCTTTAAAACCTCATCATCAACAATCGAAGCCAGTATGCTTACTTCCACAGGCTTCAGACCCAGGCTGTCTGCCTTCTCAAGACGTTGCCTGTTCCAGAAAGATCTGAATTCCCTGATCATCCTTGATATTAGCTCATCGGCTTTAATGGTCCAGTATACTTCGTATGTGTCGGGAATAAAGGCTGCTATTATAGTTTCCCGCGTAAAGCCCTCATCTTTGTAAAGTGATTCGTCAATTAGTGAGTTATGAATACTGGCTGAATCTATGGCCAGCTGCTTGCCCAGACGCTGTGATAAATCTGCCAGTGTCCTGATATTATTGAAAGTTATCCGCACAGGCGACTGGCTTCCCGACCTTAATAAATTGACAATATCGTTATAGCTCATGTTATCAGTAATTAAATACCTGCCGGGCTTTATATTTGAAATATAGCGTTTCCTTTTTGAAATCAGATCAAAAGCCGTTTCATTAACCAGTATGCCCTCTACTCTTAATGAGTCTTTCACATCTTCATACACTGCGTCAAGGCCAATATATATCTCGGTGCCTTCGTCTGCAGCCTTCACCGGAGAGAAAAAATATAACCAGACGATGACAATAACTGCCAGCACAAAAAAAATGGCCAAAAATAATATGCGTTTGAATAATTTTCTGCTTTCCATATATCAATATTTATGAGGACAAAAATAATACAAATAGGAATAATGGAACAATGGAATAATGGAATAATGGAACCGAGCAGTGCGAGTTTGCCGCAGGCAGGCGAGTACTGCGAGCTCGTGAGCGGCTGGTGATTGTGGCTTGTGGGAGCGAGCAATAATGGAACCGAGTTCCGAATCTTCGATTCGAGGATCCCGAAAAGCTTTAGCTTCTTCGGGACAGTACGAATCCCGACGATACTGTCGGGATGAGTCAATTATCCTGTGAATTACCGGCCCTGTTCTCAACCGCATTCGGAACATTGCGGGCCGGTATAGGTATTTACAGGAGACAGACAGCTAATCTGTTCAAGGAGCTGCAAGTGTAATTGATATTTCTGATTATCTCCTGAGCAAAGCAACACTCCGGTAGAAAAAAATTGTCAGATAGGAAAAAGACATTAAAAAATAATAAATTTGTTACATAAATAATCAACTACGACGACAAGGTCGATAGAATATTTATCCTAAAAAATACACACATGAAGAAATCTTACATTCTAACTTTTTTTAGCCTGATTCTTATCAGTGCAATTATAATTTCGGGTTGCGGCAGGAAGTTAACATCATCAACTTCCGGTGCTGGCAATCTTAAATACGAATTCACGGGCAACGAATCATATTCATATAATCAATCATCACAGGTAAGCCAGTCAATTGTATTTGGAGGACAGGAAGTCAACTCATCAGTTAAGTCAGAACTTGGCTTTACAACCAGTGGAAGAGGAATAGCCAATGGTTCCTTGATCATTGATATTACTATCGACACCCTGGGAGTAGCAATTAGCGGCATGGGAACAAGTATGCAAGAAGATATTAATGACCTGAAAGGTAAAAGTTTCATGATGACAATGGATCCCAAAGGGGAAAATAAGAATCTTGATGAAGCAGAAAACATGAATTATGATATTGGGGGCATGCAAACAACAAGCCTGAAATCAAGCTTTATGATGTTATTCCCTGTATTGCCGGAGGAAAATATTCAGATAGGCTATACGTGGGAGGACACAGATACAGTAACTATTGATGCTGATACTGAAAATGCCGAAATGATCATAACAACGAATAATACGGTAGAATCAAGAGAAGAAGTAGCAGGCTATGACTGCTATAAGATCAATTATATGGTGAGCGGCACAAGGGACGGAAGCAGTCAGACTCCCCAGGGCCTTGTTATAATGAATCTTGATATTGAGGGAACAGGTCACTATTATTTTGCCATAAAGGAAGGCATTATCGTATCTGATCAGTCAGAACTAAAAATGGACGGAGACCTTACTATACCAACAGGAGAAACGGTGCCGGTGTACATGACCGCTAAGAGCGAATTAAAATTATTATAATTCCTCCTTAAGTGAGTCTATTTTCTTTTCCAGTTCCTGTAATTTT
This sequence comes from Bacteroidales bacterium, assembly GCA_041686075.1. Lineage (GTDB taxonomy): Bacteria > Bacteroidota > Bacteroidia > Bacteroidales > VadinHA17 > UBA9300. The sequence continues at coordinate 8,363 of JAWLEO010000061.1, forward strand.
TCCTGGATCCTCTTTTCCATTATCTCTAATTTCTTTTCCATATCCTCCAGGAATTCCTCATTTATTTTGATATCAGGAAAATCCCAGTCAAAATCAAAATCAGGAATATCAAAATCAAAATGAGGGAAGCCATATTGATTTTCGCGCCAAAAAGGCATTGAATCATAGTCATGGCCATCCTCCAGTGCTTCAAGAACATTTTTCATGGTTTCTCTTTTGCTATCAAAAAAGTCCTGATATTCCTGTCCTGATGGGATGGCCGTGGTGCTCATCGTTAATGCAACCAATACTAAAAGAAAAGCTGTTCTTTTTATTGCTTTTTTCATGGCTCTAATATTTTAATTCCAATCATACGGTAAAGTAAAAAATAAAATCGATTCCCTTAGTTTAATAAAGTGTTAAATATTGGAGCTAATTGAGACAATTTGGTTAATAAATATTTACACTGGAACAAGTAAGGGCCATCCTTTCCTTATTTTCTCAACTTTGAAAACCGGCTTATCAGGGGGCTTGTAATCGGAAGGCACCAATACTTTATGCTTTAATCCGTGCCTGTCGCCTACAATAAGTATTTTGCCTGGACGATCGGGCATATCATTCATCGATAATAATTCAAACTCATATTTATTTCCTTCCGTATAATAAGGGTTCAGGGGTTCTATTTTATATTGGTCCGTATCAGCAGGATATTTTATGAACCTTCCCCGGAATGATTTACCTTTTTCAAGACCGTAATAGGCATATTGATCTACCGGTATCAGATATTTTTTATTTGTACGATCATATACTGTGAAATAATCTTTACCATCCATTCCCCTTATCCTGTCGTGGATAAAGAAATCATATACATCATTTTCTTCTATTCTTGCACTTTCACTATGATTTTCAGGGTCCGGGAAAATAATTTTGCCTTTTTTTATCCTTTGTATCTTTAAACGGATATAATCACTTTTATCTGCACTATATGGTTTTATATTCCTCAAGGGAATAACTAGCTCAATGTTAAATTTGTCTTTGACCAGCAGAACCGGAGTTAATTCTCCTGATTTATTGGCCCTTACATCTCTGCCAATTACAGGAAAATCATATTCTTCACCTTCTTTGTAATATGGATTTTCCGGTTCAAGGAATACTTCTCCGTTACAGTTTATTTTATCCACCCGGCAGTTAATTACAGTTTCTGCCTGGATATCGTAATGCTTATAGTATTTTTCGCGTAGCAGGCATTTTTCACCACCTGGTCCTTTAAGCAAAAAAAAGTCAATGTCTCCTATTTTTACCTTTTTTTCGACAAGGAAATCATACCTTCTGCCTTCTTTAAGCCTCATATCTTAATCAATCAGTATAAAGGACCGAATACTCTTGCAAAACTCTCCTTATATTTCTCACTTTTGGACCTGCCTTCCCAGAGGTCGTATAATAATTCCTTGCACTCAAGCAGGTCTGTCATAAATAAATCTTCCAGTTCAGCAGCAAATTCCTCATCATATATCAGAGCAGTAACCTCAAAATCAAGGTCGAAACTTCGCATATCCACATTTACCGAACCTACCGAAGAAAAAACTTTATCCACAACTATATATTTTGAATGAATAAAGCCTGACACATAAAAATATACTCTCACGCCGGCATAAAGAAGCTCAGTGACATATGATCTCGAATTCCAGGTTGCTATTATGGAATCTGATTTTTCAGGAATTATCAATCGAACATCTATGCCGCTCAATGCCGCCGTTTTTAATGCATTAAGTATACTTTCATTAGGAGAAAAGTAGGGTGTACACAGGTATACTTTTTCCCTTGCCGTTGCAATTGCCGAAAGATAGGCCTGCATAATATTTGCCCAGTCGCTGTCGGGACCACTGCTTGCCAGCTGAATCCAGCTGTCACCATTAACTTTAACCCTTGGAAAGTAAACTTTCTTATTGGTTAGTATTTCACCACTAAGGAAATACCAGTCGATCAAAAATATCCTGTTCATACCACCTACTGCATCCCCTGTAATCCTTAGATGTGTATCTCTCCATGGGCCTAAGCCCGGTAAGCCCCGGAGATATTTATCGGCTATATTCATTCCACCTATGAAACCCACCTTTCCGTCTATTACCAGTATTTTCCTGTGGTTCCGGTAGTTTATTTTACTAGCCAGCAGGGGGAAACGAACCGGGAAAAAAGGGAAAATCTGCACCCCTGCTTTTCGCATCTCATCAATATATCTCTTCTTAAAAGACCAGCTGCCTACATCATCTATTATTACCCTTACCTCAACCCCCTCGCTCACTTTTCGCACCAGGAGATCCCTGAATTTATTGCCTGTTTTATCAATCTTAAAACGATATATTTCAAGATGAATATGATGTTGAGCCTTTGCTATTTCCTCAAGCATTGAGGAATATGTTTCTTCAGCATTATTCAGTAGAACTATATTATTGTTATCGGTCAGAACAGATTTTTCATTATTAAGCATCAGGGTCATAAGGTGTTGCTTCGACTTTACCCTGTCAGATCTATTTTCAAGCCGGCTGTCAAGTGATTCGATCTGTTGAACAGCAGTATTTAGTATGTACTCACTATCAATTATTCCCTTCCTTGAGAATATTTTTTTCTTCCGGTAATTTTGTCCAAAGAAAAAATACAATACAATACCTACAAATGGTATCAGTGCTATAACCAGGACCCACGATAAGGTTTTAACCGGATCCCTGTTCTCAAATATTATCACCAGGCACACAAATATTATTGTTATGAGGTATAATATTGATAATATCACCTGGACTGTCAAGAAACTACCTGCCGGATCGGTGCTCATAAATTAAATATTATATACACCAAAATAAAAAAAAACTCCCCTGGTATACAAGAGAGTTTTTTATTCTGTTGTTAATTAGTCTTTGCAAGAAAACGCCAACTACTGCGTTATTCTCGTTTTTGAAGCAGTCATTTACGAATAGTAAACTCCTTAGCTTCAAAAACTTCGAA
>JAWLEO010000062.1:0-11068 GCA_041686075.1 Bacteroidales bacterium
TGATTAATCTGATTCGCAATACTTTTCAAACTGTCAGTCATTATTTGTTTTTTTATCGGTGAATAATTGCAGGATGTTTCTTAAGCTTGCCCATAACGGTTCTGCGGTATATTTTTGTGGGGGAGTGATAAAATCATTTTTTCCGGTTAACCATAAATTTCAAATAAATTCTCCATACCATTAAAGGGATCTGAAACCCCCATTAAATATACCGCATGTTAGAGTTGCGGCACAAGGGTGATGGAAAACTAAAATCGTTAATTCAAAGTTTGGCATGCAAAATTGCTCCCAACATTTTGTGACATTTTCCTTTTTTACCCTACTCCCCTGTTAAACAAATTTATAAAAAATCCGGTAACCACAATCGAAACAATAATAACAAAACTTTCAATGCAGCCCTGGCGAAGGGTTTGATTGGAAAATGGCGCAAAATTTGACCTCCCCAGGCAATTTTCATGACAAACTTCAACCACCTCAGCTGTCATAACTCATAGTATTTCAGGGAGTTTTTCTGTAACTTGTGCAATCTTACCCTCTCGGGTAACTTTTCAAAAAAGCCTGATATTAAAACCTTAGCCAAAGAACTCTATATAAATTCTCTTATACATAATGGAGTGCTGAACTCTAACGTTAAGTGTATATATTCTGGTGGTTTAGCTGAAACCAGTCCATTTGGAGCACTTGAATATATACACTGTTGTACGTGAGTGCCCTTTTATATTTATTGGAATTTCAAAATTTTCAGTTCTTTTTATTCCGGGTTTTATCTTAAGTGAAAGTAATCAATTTGTTATTTTTTTGCCAATCTTTGTGTTTTTTTATGCACGTTTATGTGTTTTTTTGGTTGTTTCACAATACTTTATTTGGTTTTTTCACAATCAGGCATACCTCTCCCATGAAGGTTTATGCTACTTGCTTATCTGGTATTTTTTCATGACTCAATACCGGTCTCTTGAATTTATTTACTTCCATGCTGCTTAATATCGTAGTGTACAAGTAAATTTTTCTTTTATTGCAATGCTCACATATTAGTGGATTAATGCCGGTTTTTTCCTCTTGCAGTTTTTCCCAGGTTCCTGCAATAATTTCATTTGGTGGTTCAACTTCTTTATATAAATACTCCTGAGGGACAACACTCCTGTTGGAATAAACTCCATAATATCTTACCAATCTGAAATGCTTTAAAGGCACATGCTGCAATAATCGAGGAAAGAAATCTCTGTAATTTAGTCTCAACTCCCTTTCAACAGGCTTGTTATTGATATCCTTTGTTTTATTATCCTTGTAACGGAAACTGATGTATTCTCCCTCTATTTTAGTTATTTTATATTCGCTAAGACATGCCCTTTTAGAGTACCTGCCTATATACCGGATAACCTGCGTTGGTATGTTCATTGGTGGCTCAAGTTTAATAATCCATTTCTTCCTGTTTATTTGCCTGATAAACCTTGCAAAATCATTGCGGGTAGAAAAATGATGTTTCAATACACCTTTATCAAAAAGGGTAAAAAGTTCATCATTAAATATTTGCCTGAATTTATTTTTCAGAAAATCATAATTCACATATTCACCCTTTATGGATTGCAATGATTTATCAACATTACTTATCCCGCCCCAGGATACAATCATATGAACATGAACATGAAAATCTTTTTTCTCCCCGAAGGTGTGTAATACTGAAATAATTCCCGGCCGCAGATTATATTTATGCTTCATCCAGTCTTTTATCGTCCCGGCAGCAGACCGCATAAGTGTCGAAAGAAGCAGGGATCCGTTTTCCTTAATTAATTCGTTTAGCTGATGAGGCAAGGTCATTACTGTATGACGGTGTGGCAAGGAAAGCATTTCCTGTTTTAACCACTCAGCCCATTTTTTTGTCTCAAACCAACTGCAGGTGGGGCAAAACCTGTTCTTGCAACTATGGTAAACCTGGGTAATTTCTCCGCAATCAGAACAGGCATAATGATCAACCCCCAATGCCTCAGTCCGGCAAACACGCATGGCATTTACAGCCTTATATTGCTCCGCAGTAATAAAATGCCGGGGGGATTGCTTGTAAATATCCCACCATTGATCAAAGAAGTCGGCAAGCCGGTATTTTTTATCACAGCCCCACGAAAAAGATTTATTATGGACATTGTATTTACACATATAGTGTCATAGTCTGCCTTTATATAAATCAATCAACAAGAGTTATATCGTGCTATGCCTCAAGGCATTACGTACAACTTGCTTATACCTTATCTTGTGGTGTATATAATTGTTGATTTGGTATTTGTATGTTAAGCTTATATGGAATTATATATTTTTGTTGCGGTTATAAAATTGATAGCCTAAATTAAAAAAAAAGAAAACATACCTCTAGGCAGTTATACTAATAATGTTATTTAATGTTGCGATATATGGAGTTTGATTTGAAGCGGTTTTTTCGGGAATGCAAATGGCAAGTTAATAATGAATTTATATTTTTCAAACTGTGGGGGGATTATTAGCGGAAAATATTTTATGCTGGGATATTTACTGTTCCTGGCTTAAAGGATGCCGAATTTTTCTTTCCAGGATCGTACTATTGAGAGCTGCTTTGGCGCCAAATAGATATTGGAAGCTGTTTTGCCAATAATGTATGCAATGGCAGCGGCAATCACCCCGACCATATTAAAGTAAATAATAAAGATAAGCAGGCTTACTATTATAACACCCAGCTCTAATCCTGTGGCTAAGGATATACGCCTTGTGCTGCCTTCTATAACAAGTGTGGAGCGCTGGAAGGAGAGCAGTATAGAGAGGGCAGGCAGCAGAAGCATAATCTTCAGCGGGGTGTAGGCCAGATCAGCCAGTTCAGGTGCAAGACCTGACACATCTAAAAACCACATCCTGGCAAGTGGTGTAAATGCAATAATACCCAGTATAAAAGTTACTACTGCTCCCAGGAGGATAGCAAAGTTGCGGAGTGAGTTGTAATTTTGCCTGCGTTCACCTACAAGGGCTATAAGCACTTCCTGGTAAGACAGTCCCATGCTCCGGAAGATAAAGACCAGGGAGTTGACAACGGGCAGTACAGCGAGCGATTCAATAGCCATAGCACTGCGGCCGAGGAAAAAGGTGATAAAGGGATTTACTCCCAGTGCCAGCAGGGATGTCAGAGCCAGGGGTGTGTAAAACCTGGTGATAAACCTGTAGCCTATCTTTTCGCCTTTTTTGTTCCCGTAAGCTTCTGTTGCAGGTATATCCCCTTCTTCTATTATCCTTTTAATTGTTTTCCGGGCCATCAGCCATGATGCTATGGCTTCGGCAAGGACAGCGATGGAAAGGGTTGCACCCCCTACATACGCTCCCGGTATGCCTGTCAGATACAGGCCGTAGCCGGAGAGCCCTATAAAAAGAAGTCTTATCAGTGTGCCGTAGGTCACCCTGCGGGTAAGGTTGTTGCGTATAAGAATGCCCTGGTAAAAGCGCCGGTAACCAATGGCAGGGGGCCAGAGGATCAGCAATATGAGTGATATATAGGTAAGGTGAGCAACATTTTCAGGCACTCCCATCAGGTCCTGAACGATAAAATTGAATAAAGGGGGGATAAGCAGTATAAGCTGAAACGCCACTACCGATATGTTCAGCATATCGGTAAAACGCTTCATTTTCTTGTATGAATGGCGGTCTGTGACCAGCGCCGTTGAGGCACTCATGAGCATTATCACCGGTGCCTCAATTATCAGAGCAAAGGCAAAGGCTATGCCGAAGGCGGCGAGGTTATATTTAGCTTCCTCCAGTCGTGCGATGACAGCTACCAGGAAGGGCTGCTCTGCGGCCATCATAAGCCATGTAAGGGCCAGGGGGCCCCAGAACATCAATATCTTCTTATATGTCAGGTTTTCAGTAATTTTCACCGGCTGCCGAAATAATGTGCAAAGATAAGGAATTTTCATATCTTCCCGGGCCCCGCAATACCGTGACTTATATTCACCAGTGATAAACAACCGGGTTATTACAAAAGTTGTTTCAATTCCTTAACAGATCCGGCAATTCGCAGTAGCAGCGACGCTTACAGGAAATAAAAAAGCCGGCGTGAAGCCGGCTTGAGCTTATTCAAACAGGAGGTGTTTGAGGTTTGCTCTTGGATTTAATACCGGTTCTATCTTCCCTTCGGTGGAGGTGAAAATTGTTGTTACACCGGGCCCGTGACCTGCATTGATGCTGGTGCTGTGACTTATAACGCCGATAGTTATGGCACCGGTTTTATATGTTCTGCCGTAAGTTACATCGGCATTGATAATCGCCACTATGTCGCCGAACCGGAGTTCATTCAGACCGTATTTTTCAACTACCTCTTCATCGAACATCTGAATGTCGTAATCGCCAAGATGTGAATGCCTGCGCCCCAGTCCGGAACCCATTATCTTTGCGGGCACCTTTTTGGCAACATCAATACGGAGGTTGCCCTCTTCGGTAACTCCCATTCCCGCCTTTGTCAATGCTTCAATCAGGGTGGGGCTGATATTCAGCGCTGTTACGCCTTCTATATTGGTTAGCTCCATACCCAAACCGTACGCCATAATTTGCATTCTGTCATTGAGGGTGAGCCTGTAAAGTACTTCTGGATCCTTGAAGTCAACCATGACACGGTCGTCACTGTGTTTCCCTATCACAATGCCCTTTTCTCCTTTTGCATCTCCTGTTATCACTCTTACCTCATTGCCTATTGTCGCAAGGAAATTTAATCCCCGACACTCGGGTGTTTGCCTTCCATTCGGATGGCTGAGACTTACTGCCGGTTCAACATGGTCTCCCGCCAGGTTAACAGCAGAGTCGCCTGTGCGGAAATTGTAGGTAATGCCCCTGGAGCCCGGCACCACTTTCAGTTCACCGTCGGCCCCGATGCGGTAAGGGGGATAGGACATTCTTGTGTCAGCAATTTCTCCCTGGACTGCCATTTTTACAAGTTGTTCACTGTTATATTCCAGCGGCACCAGATTCCCGGCCTGGGAAATGGCAGCTACATGAAAGGTAAAGAGTGTTATCAATGTAAAAAATACTCCCTTTAAAGGGGTGTGTTTTAAGATAATCTTATAAAGGACTGAAGCTGCTCTGTTTTTCTTTTTCATGACAGTAAATTTTAATGATTTTACATATGTTGTTTTATCGTAATGAGAAAGTGTATTAAGGATTTATTTGTGTTTCCGGGTTTTAATATCCGGATTCCTCAAAAATAGTGAAAGATATTGTTTTTCCTGAATGGGGGATAACACCCTTCGCTTGAGGAATTTGCAGGGAATTAATATGACAGGTTGGCTGATCATTCAGATATGACAGTCTGTTTCACGGGGGAGCCAGGGATTTTACCCCGGAGTTCAGTAGCGGTCTCTTTTCCTGATAGCCAGATCAATTATTTTAATGATAGCCTTTTTAAATTTCCAGGGTAAAAAATTCATGTGAAGCAGCATCCATTTCGTATCTAGCAGCGGGTTCAAAAAACTATAAGGCTTGTTTATGAAATTTGTGACTTCTTCGACTGATCTAACGGGTTCAGCGCCAAGCGACTTCTTGAAACGCCTCAGGCCTTCATATTTGGGTCCGAGCTGCACCCCTCCAATGTTATAGTATTTAAACCCTTCATTTTTCAGTAACCGGGTCAGTTCATAGTGGTGAAAAGGGGGTACCCCGGCTGTATATTTCACTTGAAAAGTATACCACCATTTCACTTGAAAAGTATACCACTTTGATGCAAGATTAATAATTTTTTATTCATTGATAAAGTTTCGTTTTCATTTAAGTGAAAAAATTTCTTTCAGCTGATGAAAATTCGGTGCCCGAGGCCATCCTGTTATCTTCATTTTGTTAAATTTTAGTTATTTAGCCATTTTTTTGTTTCTTTCGCCCGGTAAGATTTTCCATTCATATTTATTACATATGCTTTATGGGTCAACCGGTCTACCATTGCAGCTGTTATTACCGGATCACCAAAAATTTCACTCCATCGGTCAAAGGACAGGTTGGTTGTAATAATGGTTGATTTCCGGCCAGCTCTAAGAGACAAATGACTGAACAAAAGCTCAGCCCCTTCTTTATCAAAGGATATGTATCCAAACTCATCACATATTACCAGGTCATACTTTTCAAACCGGCTCTCCAGCTGGCGAAGAGTCTTTTCAGACCGGGATTCCCTTATTTGTGTAATCAACCTGGGAATAGTAGTAAAAAATACTTTGCAATCTTCCATGCATGCTTTAACACCTAGTCCTATCGCAAGATGTGTCTTTCCGGTTCCGGGATTACCGGCTAAAATCACATTCTGACCTGTTTTTATAAACTCAAGGTTTTCAAGTGTATCTATTTTCTCCTGAGCAGCTTCGGGTAGCTCTTCCCTTTGTAAATCCTGCAAATACTTTTTGTAGGGAAAGTCTGCCTGACGGATGCGGGAGAGCTTCCGGTTTTTTATCCGGGTTTCAAATTCATCTTCCAGTAATGTGAGCAAATATTCCTCATAACTGGTCTTACCCTTGATGCTCTGTTTTGCATGAACCTGATAATTTTTTCTGATGGCAGGAAGTCGTAATTCCTTGGTATAGGCTATTATCTTATCTTTTGTGTTAGTAGGTATCATTGTTCTCTCTATTATTGGTTATGTTTGATTTTGGGCAAGCAAATGGTTCAACTCCTCAAGCTGAATGCGTGATTGTTGAAATATCTTGTCATCTTCTTGTTTGAGGGTCGTATAGTGATAATTACAGTCCCCCTGGGGCGATTTCTCCTGCAGGCAAAGAACCTTTATCATATCTGCAGATATGTTGTGGGGGCAGGTTCTTTTTAGCTTCTCTATAGATATGGTTACTCTTTCAAAACCAAAATCATGATCACGTAAAAAGAGCAATAAATCAATAAAATCCCCTGGCTCAGATGAGAAGTATTTATTAAAAACGTTCTTTACTTTCACAGGAGCTGAAAAAAGAGCCTGAGACCCAGCTAATGCTCCCGGCTTCCTCTGCAAAGTATACAGGTAATGATCCAGGTTGATATACCACTGACTTTTGCTGTAACGCCTTTCGTGCTGGCAAATCTTTTTATTCTCATGGTAGCAAATTAATTTTTCCGGATATATTTTAACATCAACTATTTTGCCTACCAAGTGATCCGGCACACTATACCGGTTTGTCTTGTATGTTATCACAGAGTACTTGTCCACCTTGAACCTTTCCATCAGTGAGCAATCAAATGCACCAGGGACTTCTTTAAGGTGCTGTTTTTCTTCAGACAACAAGTCAATTGGTCTTTTGCCCTGAGTATACCGGCTAAAGCAGGTGTTTAAATGATTGCAGGTTTTCTCAAGTTGCTCGTTAGCCGAAGTAACTAAAGGAAAGCTGTGGTTCCTGCAGAAGGATTTGCGACGTACAAATTCAACACTCCTTTCAACATGCCCTTTCTCATTACCACTATAAAGATTGCAAAAGCGAAAATCAAACAGGTAGTACATTGATAACTTTAACAATGCTTCGGTGGGCTCCTTTTCTGACAGGCCTACAAAACGGCGAACAGCAACACGCATATTATCATAAACCATGGTGTGGTAGACTCCGCCAATATGCTCAAAGAATCTTACATGTGCCTGCAAAAACGAGGCAGTATCCTGCCGGTGAAACAACATGGCATACCGGTAATTACTAAAAGCCGGAGTAAATACTGCCATATACAAACAACGCTGCTGACCATCTATTTCCAGTTTAACCTCACCCCAGTCAAACTCACAAACATCTCCGGGATTATATGCCTGGCGAACAAATGCTTCTTTCCGCTTCTTTTGCTTCTCGCCTATGTAATGGCAAACAGAAGTATAACCAATATCATAGCCCTGCTCGATAAGATGTTCATAGATGTCCACCTTTTTCATCATATGCTTATGCATACCACGGTTGCGCTTTTGTTCATTCAAATACAATAACCGGTTTATCTCCTTATCGATCTCTTCAGTGTACTTCTTCTTACCCCGGTTTTCACTATTATATGTCGGGGGCTTCACAATGTTATCTATTAATACTTCATCATTGGGATCTGAAGAAAAAAGCTCTTGCCTGGCATGCTTATATTCACTTAAATATCGCCGAACTGTGGTCCTGTTAATTTTTAATTCTTTGGCGATTTTTCTCTCTGAATCACCATCCCGGTATTTACGAAGGATGATCTTTTGTTTTTTACCCATACTTATCATTTTTTAATCTTCTTTCATTTATTATAAATGAGCGAAGATAAGCATCGATAAGTGGTATACTTTTCAACTGAAATATGGTACAGTTTTCAACTGGTATTTACACCCGGCTTTGTATCCGTCACCGGATGTGCCCATCAATACTCCGTATGCTTTTTTATTAATTGTTAAGACCAGGCTAGCCGACATTATTTCACCTTTAATTTCAGTATAATAAAAGGCGGCATATTTTTTCCTGACAAGCGATTTTATTTGTTCGACTTTGAAAAAGGGGAGGAACAAAAAGGAGTAGGGGCTGTGGCCTTTTGATTGCCTGATATTGTAGGTTTCATCAATGAGCTTAAAAAGTCTGGAGGTCATTTCGGCGGAATCGCTTTTTTTGATCACGGCTCCGTTTTTCCCTGCTTTTCTTGCCCTCCTCCTTACATCGGGTGAGAAATTTGTGGATATGTCATCTTCTTCGAAGTAAAAAACAAATTCACTCCTTTCCGTTCTTTTGAATTTTTTAGTTTTTACAGGAAGGTATGTTTGATCATCGTAAGATCTTAAAGATATTCTGTGATAACCGTTGTGTTTTGCATAACTGTAGAGGGCATTTTTGCACTCCCCTGCCAGTTGAGGGTTTTTTGATTTCAAAGCTATACCCGAATAGAACAAAAGCTGTCTGAATTTTCTCTTACCGCCGCATATTTCTACGCCAGCTGTAAGTGCCACATTTTCCTCACCTTTAAGGAATCTTAAGTACACCGGCTTTATTATCGAATTTGAAATACAGTTTATCCATATGCTCGTCATAAAAAGGCCGCCGTTGAATTTATCAACCTTTTTATCCCAGTTATCCGTTTTTTCTTCTTTTATAACTGTTAACTGATCCATTGATATGTGAAAATAATTCAGATACTAACATATCTAAACATTAGTACATAAACACATATTGAAGGGATATTGTTAAAAATATTTTTTCCGGAGAAAAAGAAAAGTGAGTCAAATTTTTTTGTCCGGGTTGAGAAGATAGTTATTACTCCCACTTAACTACAATAGAGTAAGGGACTCCGTTAAGCACATCTGTTTTTCCTGTATAATCAAATCCCCATTCTGTTTTGGCTGTTTCGACAGTGGTGTAACATTCAACGGCAATAAACCATTCTCCTTCTTCAAGTGAATTAAAATTGAGTTGTTTATCAGAGTCCTTGTCCAGATTCATATGATCGGCAACCGACCTGAATGCAAAGTCGTCTTTATTCATATATAGATTAAGGTCGAATCCGTCGGCTCCTTCAAGTGTAACCGAAATATTTTCGGCTCCGCCCGGAATATTTGCTTTGAAATGATGGTACTGCCTGTCACCTATCATTGTATAAGGAGGATCATTTTCATCTGTTGATTTTGTCATTTCCCTTACCTCGTTGTTATGGAGTTCCCCTTTAAGGACGGGATCCCCGTTTCCGTCAATTGCATACAGTATAAGAGCAGCCATTAGATCACGGCGTTCACCGCTGGTTACCCCCTCAGGATGAGAACCAATATTAACTAACCGCCCGGATGAAGTGGAGGACTTGTATGCCCACGTGCTAATTTCATTATGTATTAAATAGGTGCTGTTGCCTTCAGTGTAATCGTACCTTAGAAGAACTTCAGTTCCTTCCGGATATTCCTCGTCCTGGTAAGCAAAACAACCTCCGTTGTGCCTTACATCGTCAATATACATGTCCCCACCGAAGTCGTAATACATAAGAAGCGGGGAATTCTCCTCAATGAACATTCCTGTATAGCTGTCACTTAAACCTGTAGTGTGAGCACGTCCGTTCCATAAACTCAGGTAACCGTCACGGGGCAACTCTGAATCGTTCTGTGTGCCTGCTGATGAGAGAAATGCCCCCGCACAGGTACCTACATAACTTCCCCCTTTAGAAAAGTATTGATTTATGCGGTTTCGACCTTTTTCACCCAGTGATTTACCGTGGGCTGTTGCTCTTCCTCCGTTTACATAAATCATCCTGAATCGTGGCTGTCCGTCCGGATAAAGTAATACTCCGTTGAGATCATCTTTTGAACCAATAAATAATTGATTCTGAGCCCCATAGTCATCAGGTGAAGCAAAATATTCAATGGAGAGGCCAAGATGTTCAGCAGCCGGAAGATTAGTGCGTGAAGTAAGGTTTATACCTCCATCCATAAATATATCTTTATAAAAACCTTCGACAGTATATACAGGAGGCTCATTTTTGGTGGTAAATCCAATTTCTTCACCATATATTGTTCCGTTGCCGCTGGTTGCATAGGCCCGGACATAATACTTTGTTGACGGGGAAAGATCATTCAGCTGGCTGGTAAATTTTCCGGTTCCCTCACCATCGTTTGTTATCCCTTCACAATTGTCAAGATCAGGGTTATTTGAAGTGCTCCAAACTACTCCGCGGTCAGTAAAGGGTGCACCGTTATCTTCCAGTATGTTGCCCCCGCTTTCGGCGCTCACAGATGTAATTTGATTTGCCGGCAAAGTACTCAATATTGTTGATTCAAAATTCTCATCTTTTTCACAGGCCTGTAATAAAAACAGTAATAGAATAAGGGATGAAAAAACTGCTTTGTATAAATGTTTTGTTTTCATAGCTAATCAAATATTTATTTGTAAAGATACTAAAGTTTCGCACTAAAACTAATATGCTGAAAAACAGCAAAAAAAGATAAAAAAAGCAGCATGATGTTGTGGTTAATATGCAGAATATTAGTATATTAACGGTGTCAACCAAAACACAATACCATGCTGCAGAGTAAAGATATAAATAAGATTTCAGAATTAAAAAACGATTTTACCCATAGGTGGTTTGAACCGGAATTTATTTTTCGTTCTTTGAAGTGTTTTTCGTTTTC
>JAWLEO010000063.1:0-10759 GCA_041686075.1 Bacteroidales bacterium
TGAACTCACGATCGTAAAATGTTCTCTCTTGTGTCATCATGGCAATTTACTACTTTTTTTGTAGCTTAACTTGCCGTCCATCTTTTTAGGGAATATCCAAAAAAGGATCCGTAATACAAATGATAAACATTTTTATATATTTATTAATTGGTACAAGAATAAATACTCAAAAGAAGATAAACGTGTTAAAATAGTCAGGCAATTTAGACAATGGTTACATAATAAATTAAAGTCTTATAAAAATCCCTTCCTACTTATCTCAATAATTGCTGGGATATTTACTATCTATTTCGGGCATGAACTGGTAATAAAGATCTTTATTGAGTCCTTCAAGCCATTTTGGGAAAATGTCTATTTTTATGGTTCTATTGTAATGGTTTTCTATGTAATTATTGCCCAGTTATTAATTTATGCACGAGTAAAGGATTTTGATAAAGCCTTTAAAGAAGACATCGAAATTCTTTTAGACCATTACCAAGACTACAGTGATTAAAGTTCTTATACTCTGTACAAACAAAGTTACCTTTTGCTTAATATAACCATATAAAACAGCCTACCCGTTGAATAACTAGGCGTTTAATGACCCATAGTTTTTGATTTTTAAGTAATTTTCAGTGTTTCAGTATATGTATAAAACAAACAGTATTCGCCAAGATTATATCTGGCGAAGCTGGGTGCTTGGGGTTCTGCATTAAATTAATTTATATAAACCAGTTACGCGAACGCAGTGAGCAAATTACGCGACCAAAGGGAGCAAGTTACGCGAACGCAGTGAGCAAATTACGCGACCAACGGGAGCAAATTACGCGACCAACGGGAGCAAATTACGCGAACGCAGTGAGCAAGTTACGCGAACGCAGTGAGCAAATTACTCAACCCATCATTCCAGTATTCCATTATTCCATCATTCCATTATTGCATATAAAAAAAACTTCTATATTTGTGGCATTCACAATTTCTAACCTTAATATGAATACTTAAAATGACACGTTATGCTTAAGAATCACCCTAAAGGATTACTTGTTGCCTTCTTCACCAATATGGGCGAGCGATTCGGATTCTACACTATGATGGCCATACTGGTTTTGTTCCTCCAGGCTAAGTTCGGTATGGAGGAAGATGCAGCCGGAGATATCTACTCCTGGTTTTATTTCGCCATTTATGCACTTGCCCTGATCGGTGGTATTCTGGCGGATGCCACGAGAAAATATAAAATCGTGATACTACTCGGGCAGATAATAATGTTCGGCGGTTATGCCATAATGACCATCCCGGGTTTAGCCCTTCCAATTACCATCGCCGGACTGTTCACCATTGCCTTTGGTAACGGTTTATTCAAGGGCAACCTCCAGGCGGTAGTCGGGCAGATGTATGATAATCCCAGGTATGATGCGGTAAGGGACAATGCATACCTTATTTTCTATATGGGGATCAATGTAGGTGCTTTCTTTGCACCCTTTGCCGCCACAGGTGTTCGCAATTGGTGGCTCAAAGTAAACGGTTTCCTTCACGACGGCAGTCTGCCGGCACTATGTCACCAGTACCAGGATGGCACCCTGGCAGATGTAGGTGAGCTCCAGACCCTGGCCAACCAGGTAAGCCTCAGCGGACCGGTAACCGATCTTTCAGCTTTTGCCAACTCTTATCTCGAAAGCTTTTCAGTAGGATATAATTATGCATTTGGTGTTGCTGCCCTTGCAATGGTTATCTCACTCCTCGCATATGTCATATTTAACAGGCATATTCCGAAGAAACAGGTTGTCGAAGGTGAACAATCTATTTCTATAACCGAGAAACCTATTGCTATACCCGTGGCGCTGATAGCAGGCGGTATAGTTGCCTTCCTGATTAGCCTGGTTAAAGACTTTGCAACCGGGATGGCCATTGGCCTCTTTGTGGCCTTTGTGACGTGGATAGCAACGATATCCACAAAGAAAGAAAAACAAAAAGTAATAGCACTTCTGCTGGTTTTCTTTGTTGTAATATTTTTCTGGATGTCGTTCCACCAGAACGGCCTGACCCTGACCTTCTTCGCCAGGGACTACACGGTTAAATCGGTTGACTCTTTTACTTATATGTTTTTCACACTGGAGAATATCTTATCGGTAATTGCCTTTATAGCCGGTATTGTCCTTCTGGTTGGCAAGAAGAAAAAGCTCAACACTCGACTTATCGGAGCCGCACTAATGGTAGCGGGAGGTACAGCAGCAATATTCTTATTCAAGAATGCTGATCCGGAAAGTAATCCTATAGCACCTGAAGTATTCCAGTCGTTCAATCCACTGTTCATAGTTACACTCACCTTTGTGGTGGTATCATTCTTTGCCTGGCTCAACAGAAGAGGCAAAGAGCCTTCAACCCCCAAAAAGATCGGCATCGGCATGATCATAGCAGCAGTGGCATTCATAGTCCTGCTTATTGGTTCACTTAACCTTGTATCACCCCATGAGCTCAAGTTTGTTGATGAGGCGGGTAATATCAAGTTCAGGCCCGTACCCGATTCATCCAGGGTAATGCCTTACTGGCTTATATCCTCTTACCTCATCCTCACCATAGCCGAGCTATTCCTGAGCCCCATGGGATTATCCTTTGTATCAAAGGTTGCCCCCAGCAGGTTCCAGGGTGTTATGCAGGGCGGATGGTTGCTGGCTACTGCCGTTGGTAATAAGTTACTCTTTGTGGGAAGTTTCTTCTGGGGTAAGCTTGACCTCTGGCAACTATGGCTGATATTTATAGTATGCAGCCTGCTTGCAGCTACATTCATCT
Source organism: Bacteroidales bacterium (assembly GCA_041686075.1). Classification (GTDB taxonomy): domain Bacteria; phylum Bacteroidota; class Bacteroidia; order Bacteroidales; family VadinHA17; genus UBA9300. The sequence continues at coordinate 2,767 of JAWLEO010000063.1, forward strand.
TCTCGATACTACGCTTCCTTGAACGGGTGAGCGCTAAGAAAGATTAACACGAATAAATAAAAAAAAGGCTCTCAGTAGTTGAGGGCCTTTTTTATCATCCTTCTTTCCGACTTTTTGCTCTGACGTTCACTCCCTTCAGTCAGGGTTTCCGCTTTGTTTCAGCAGGGAGCAGGGAGATGAAGATTTAAGATTTAAGATTTGAGATTTAAAATTTAAGATTGAGGTGAGCCCAGAAATCGGGTATCGCACTGCTCGGTTCATAACTCATAATAACCTTAGTCTTTTTGTCTGCCGTAAATTCAGCGAAGGCGGAAACCTCAACCTCAGCCTTAACCTACTTTTCCTTCTTTTTCCTTTTGTCTTTTGTCTTTTTACTTTTTCCTTTTGCCTTTTGCCTTTTGCCTTTTTCCTTTTGCCTTTTGTCTTTTGCCTTTTGTCTTTTTACTTTTTCCTTTTGCCTTTTGTCTTTTTACTTTTTCCTTTTGCCTTTTGCCTTTTGCCTTTTGTCTTTTATCTTTCGTAAACAATCTTCCCGTCAACAATTGTCATAAGGATATTCATGTCCAGTATATCTTCTGGATCACATTCCATGAGATTAAGATCACAAACTGATATATCAGCAAGCATTCCTTTCTTTATACAGCCCCTGGTATCATCTTCAAATGCTGCATAGGCATTGTTTACAGTATAAGCCTTTAATGCTTCATGAACACTGATTTTCTGTTCTGGGAACCATCCTCCTGCAGGTTCATGCTTCAGGGTGGTGCGATTAACGGCAGCATGTATAAGGTTCCTCGGATGCATGAGATATTCAGCAGCTGATGTTCCGGGCCAGTCGGATCCGAAAGAAAGAATAGCACCGTTATCAAGCAGGGATTTAAAGGCATAAGCACCCTTGCATCTTTCATGTCCTATCCTTTCTTCCATCCAGCGCATATCATCCGACAGGTGGTATGGATTAACCTCGGCTATTACATTCAATTCTTTAAAACGGGCTAAGTCCTCAGGGCGCACCACCTGTGCATGAATGACTCTGAATCCGTCCAGTGTTGATCCCGTCTCTTTCATTAAACGCTCATAAGTATCAAGCATTAATGACACCCCCTTTGTTCCTATCGCATGAACATTGGAAACAAAGCCTGCGTCGTAACCATCTTTTATCATCTTATACATCTTTTCCATATTGGGTACCAGTAGTTCAGGATCATCACTCGTATGGTGTCTGTAATGTCCATAATTATCTGGCTGGTCATCATAAGGCTCAAAAAACAAAGCCCCATGTGTGCCCATAATGCCATCAATATATCCTTTTAAAGCACCATACCTGAGAAAGTCATCCTTCTCCGCCGTAAAAGGATGCACGCCCATTGTAAAGCCATTCTCAACCAGTTCATTAACCCTCGACAGGTCGGGCCTTAGCCAAACCCTGCAGGTGAGTTCGCCGTTTTGCTGCAGCTTGTAAAACCTTTCTGTCTGATCCGGCACTGCAATATCATGTATTTCAACTATCCCGGCTTCCCTGAGAGCTTTCAAGGCAGCCCTGTTTTCATTTAATAATCTCTCTTCAGATTTTGGTTCAATAGCCTCCCGGATTATCGAGACGGCTTCTGAATCCCTGTATATAAGTCCGGTCGCCTCTCCATCCCTGGTTTCCATTCCCGGTAAAACCTTACCATCCAGACCTGCCGCTTTAAGTGCAGCGCTATTGGCCAGGAACATTGAATAATCATAATTATTGAGGAAACATGGATTTTCTGCTGTATAGGGATCAATGATATTTTTATCGGGTTTCCACCTTTCAGTTTTTTTACCAGACGCATCTTTTGCACCCAGTGCCCATTCTTCATATGCTCCCCATAAACCTCCCGTTATCCATTCGCCCTCTCCTACTATGCCAACCACTCTTGTAATTTCATTAAGCAGTCCGTCATCATCACTCACTGTCATAAGATTGGCATCATTGATAAGTGATCCTGCCCTGTTGAAATGAACATGTCCGTCGATAAAACCGGGTACAATAAAAGCCCCCTTAAGATCAACCACTCTTGTATTTTCACCTGCCCATTTCTTATAGGACACGCCACTGTCCAGCACTGCTACAATAACATTATCATTTATTATGACCGCAGATGCCCATGGATTCAGAGTATCCATGGTGTAGACCTCAGCATTATATAATATAAGATCTGCCCTTTCATGCTTGCATGAAAACCCCAGCAATGCAAAAATTATTACAAAGAATAATAAAATGTTTTTTTTCATAATTGTACGGGTTTTTAAATATAGACGTTACATGTTTTATCTCTACTTTAAATCCACCTTTATAAATATAAAAATATGACATTTATCGCTTTTTGAAAATCAAAACGCCTAATTTCCTATTATTGCAGAAATTTTTATACATGAATTAAAATGAAAAGGATTTTATTAAGCATAGCCGCACCGGTGATAATAATCAGCTGCCTTATAGCGCAGGATGGTGAGAGCACACTCACCAGTGTAGGCCAGGAAGCCCCGGCATTCAAATGTACAACAGTCGACGGGAAAGTTATTAACACCAAAGAACTGAAAGGTAAAGTTATATGGCTTAATTTTTTTGCAACATGGTGCCCGCCATGTAAAAGGGAATTGCCGGTCCTTGAGAAAAATGTAATGGGAAAGTACCGCGACAATCCTGATTTTGTTCTTCTGGTCCTGGGTCGTGAACATACTATGGATGAAATGAAAGAGTATGCCAGCAATACAGGCCTGAAACTGCCTTTTGCACCTGATGAGGGTCGCAAAATATTCAGTATGTATGCCACCCGGTCGATTCCCAGAAATGTTGTTATAGGAAGGGATGGCAGGATTGCGATTCAAACAATAGGCTACACCGAAGCTGAATTTACAAAACTGGAAAAACAGGTGGCCGACCTTATGGAAGAATAAAATTTCATTTAAAAAAAATTTAATTGAATTGAAATAACGTAGAGACGTTGCATGCACCGTCTCTACGTTATTTTGTATATTTGGTTTATTGTTTAAAACCTAAAACCGATCGTATGAAATTCATATCTGTATTTTCATTGTCATTTCTTTTTGTTATCGTATCATTTTCCCAGGACATAGACGACCCCAGGGTAATTTCCGCCATGCACTCCATTTCCAGTCAGGACCTTTTTGAATATGTTTCATTCATGTGCGATGAACGTTTTGAAGGACGTCTTACCGGTACTGATGAATACATGGACTGTGCCAGATGGCTGTCATCATTCTTCAAAGAATGCGGATTGGAACCGGCAGGCGATAATAACACATGGTTTCAGTATTTTAACATCCCCTATACCGTAATTCATCCTGACTGTGGGCTGTCACTCGAAATACCGGCAGGAAATAAAGGATCGATCCTGAAGCATTATGAATACATTACAGAATATATGCCCGGGTCAACCTCGGGAAATGGCACAGTGAGGGCCGAAGTAGTATATGCCGGTTATGGAATTACCGCTCCTGAACTGGCTTACGATGACTATGAAGGGATTGATGTAAAAGGCAAAATAATACTTATTGAACCTGAAGCCCCTGTCTCTCCCTCGGAAGGGGCAGAAAAATTCAATCCATGGAGGGAGTATTCCTTTCACCAGCACAAACTGGAAAATGCAGTGCAACATGGCGCTGCAGGAATGATATATAATTACGGTCCTATCGGTAACCCTAATAATGCCTACGACGAAAATTTCATTTATGTACATGTGGGGGATTCGGTTGTAAGGGATATCTTTAGCGGCACGGGAAAAAGCCATTCTGAAATTGTAAATGAAATAAGGGAAAATCTTCAAGCCATGTCTTTTGAAACAGGTAAGAAGGTTATCATTAAGATGAGCACGACACATTACCCAGATGGTAAAGGGGCAAATGTCGTTGGCTTAAAAAGAGGTACAGATCCGGAACTGAGCAGGGAGACTATAATAATAGGTGGCCACCTTGATCACCTTGGGAAATGCTATAAGATTATCCCCGGGGCAAACGACAATGCTTCTGCCGTAGCCGTTATGATGGCCGTAGCCAAAGCTCTTGATGATTATGATATAGATCTCAAAAGAAATGTTCTCTTCCTGGCCTTCGGTGCAGAAGAGCAGGCTCTTGTGGGATCACGCACCTATGTAGAAAACCCTGTAATGCCACTGGACAAAACAGTTTTTTTGAATATGGATGGTGTAGGCGTAGGAGATAAGATTAATGTAACTGCCGGCAATGATTTTCCATTGCTATGCACTCCCTTTAAAGAAATTAATGATAAATATATACACCGGCTATTAAGATCTAATTCATTCTCCAACCTTGGTAGACCAAGACTCGATGCAGCAATATTCCTCAGTGCCGGAGTACCCTCGCTTAGTTTTTCAACTTTTGGAGCAAGGTCATATTACCATATTCCATGGGATAATATTAACACCATCACACCTGAAATTATGGAAGATATGGCACAACTTATGCTTCTTTCAGTTATTGAACTTGCTAATTCTGATAAAAACATCATGCAACAATAGATAAAATGTATTCGAGGTATAAAAATTACTTTATAACATTGCCAGCCGCTCTTGCACTGGCAATATTCATTGCCGGATGCACCTCTGAAAAAAAAGAAATAGTCTATTCAACAGGTGAATGGAATGAAGATTCACTCGGGTATCACAGGATTGTCATTGAAAACAGTACAGACGCTGACGCCGTATTTGTCGAAATACCCTGGAGAAGAAGGGATAAGGAGCCATGGAATAAAGGTGTGATACTTACAGGTGAAGAAGCCGAGCAAGTTATAAATAATATTCTCTGCCTCTCATCAGACAATGAAAAAGGCCGCTATGTTTTTCAACCTGCATATGGTAAGGGAAAATATTTTCTTTATTACCTCCCTGGCAGGATGGAAGGACGCAGTAATTACCCAACGGTGAACTATCCCCCTCCTGTTCAAACAGCAGATAATGCCTGGATCGAACTTCATAATTTAAACGACTCCTCAGCTTTAGCTTCTCTTCCTCTAGCTAAGGTATCAGAAATACAGTCAAGAAATTCGTTTAACTCTTTCTATCCCATGGAAGTAATTGCCACGGAGAGTGAGATTTCAGCAATGCTTGACAAATACAAGGACAAATCATATCTTCTCTTCCCGGAAGACAGAGAACATTCAATACGAATGTATGACTACATTCCGCTGAGATGGGTAAATAAGAAACCGTCGGATATAATAGAAGGAAATGCAAAAAAGGGTGAATATTTTACCTTTCAGGTGGGACTCTACTGCACTGAAAATGGAATTGAGGATTTGGATATTACTTTTTCAGATCTTACGGCAGGAAGGGATAATATCATAGTTCACAAGGACAGTATATCGTCTTTTAATACAAAAGGCATCAACTGGGACGGAAAAGAGTTTACGAAAAGAGTCATGGTAGCAGAGGGCAAGGTCCAGCCTCTCTGGTTCGGCTTTATGGTACCTGAGGAAACAGATGCAAGAAAGATCAGGGGCCATATGATAATTAATCCGGAAGGGCATGAACCGGAAACACTGAAAATAAAAATCAGAATTTCCAAAGAAGAGATAAACAACCATGGAGACGATCATCCTCACCTTATGACCAGGCTCAGGTGGCTGAACTCCGATATTGCTTTTGATGAGGAAGTCACAGAGCCTTTTGTGGCCATTGATAAAAAACAAAAGTCGCTTAAGATCCTGGGCAGGCAGATCGATATAGGTTCCTGCGGTTTGCCTTCGAGGTACCTGACGTACTTTAATGACTCAAACACAGACCTTGATGATGAACCAGAAAATGTGCTCGCAACACCCATGAAAATGGAGGTATACAGGTCTAATGGCTCAGAAATATATTTTGTTAAGGACGGGCCCGAATTTGAAAGGTCGGGACCGGGCAAATACACGTGGAAAACATTGTGTAAGAGTTCCGCCATCGAAATGGGGGCTGAAGGTTACCTGGAATTTGACGGCTTCTCCTCAATAAGGATAAATATGTTGGCTCTAAGGGATATAGACCTTTCTGATATAAGACTGACCATGAATATAAGAAAGAAATTTGCAAGCTATTTCATGGGCCTTGGGCTACGGGGAGGGCAAAGACCTTACTACATAAGCTGGAAATGGGATCAGATGAAGCACCAGGAAGGAGCATGGATAGGAAATGTAAACGGGGGACTTCAGTTCGCCCTTCGTGACGATTATTATGAAAGGCCGCTGAATACGAACTTTTACAGGGAAAAACCTCTTATCATGCCTGGAAGCTGGTATAATGGTGGTAAAGGAGGCATAAATATAAGTTCAAATGGACATACCGTTGCAGTAAATTGCTACAGTGGCAGCAGGAGTATGAAGGAAGGAGACGCGCTGATTTTTACAGTGAACCTCCTTTTTACACCATTTAAGCTCATTGACACCGATAAACAATGGAGTACACGCTTCTATCACCGCTACGAGGATCTGGACAGTATAAAGGCATATGGGGCAAATGTTGTGAACGTCCACCACGCAACAGAAATCAATCCCTGGATTAATTATCCTTTCCTGGAGCAGGAAAAGATGAAGAATTACATTGATCAAGCACATGCCATGGGCATGAGGGTTAAAATTTACAATACCATAAGGGAGCTGTCGAACAGGGCCGCTGAATTATTTGCCATCAGAAGTCTGGATCATGAGATATTCAGCCCGGGACCTAACGGGGGATTCAACTGGCTTCAGGAACACCTTGTTGAGGACTATATCGCAGCCTGGTTTGTGCCTGAATATAAAGATGCAGCCATTATAAATTCAGGTATGTCGCGCTGGCATAACTACTATATTGAAGGTGTGAACTGGCTGGCGAAAAATATGGAGATTGACGGCTTATACCTTGATGATATTGCATTTGACCGTACAACAATGAAACGGCTCAGGAAAGTCCTTGACAGGAACAGGGACAGTGCCCTTATAGACCTGCATTCAGCCAACCAGTATAATGTACGGGACGGCTATTCGAACAGTGCTAACCTCTATATGGAGCATTTCCCTTATGTAGACAGGCTCTGGTTCGGTGAGTATTTTAATCCGTCCCTTCCACCTGATTTCTGGCTTGTAGAAATGTCGGGAATACCCTTCGGGCTTATGGGTGAGATGTTACAGGATGGGGGTAATCAGTACAAGGGCCTGCTATATGGAATGACCTCACGTGCACCATGGTCAGGTGATCCCAGGAACATATGGGAGTTCTTTGATGAATTTGGTGTCGAAGGTTCTGAGTTTATTGGCTATTGGTCAAAAAAATGCCCTGTAACAACAGGATACAGGCGTGCACCGGCTACTGTTTATAAGAAGGAAGACAAATTAATGATTGTGATAGCCAGCTGGTATGACGAAGACAAAGATCTGTGGCTTAATGTTGACTGGCAAGGACTGGGCATGAACAGGAATGACATGGTATTCAGGGCACCTTATATCAGGGATTTCCAGGAAGAAAAGGTCTACACTCCCTGGGAGAGAATACCGGTGGAACCGGGGAAAGGAATGGTTCTCATATTAGAAGAACGAGAATAAATGATAGGAAAGATAAAAAAGAAAGTATGATTTAAGATTTAAGATTTAAGATTTAAGAATTCCTTACGGTTCGCTTTTCGTCTTTCGCCTCTCATAATTCATAATTCATAACTAATACTTAAAAAATAGGGTGGCCCGCCGAAGCGGAGCACACCCCCTGTTCATGATAACACCAGAACCTGACATGAACATTATTTTTCTACTCTATAAGAGACGGCCCCCACTCAGATATGCTGCATTAGAGCACTATTATAATTGTTAATGAATTAACAATTCTTATTAACAAAGGAGGATACTAAAGGCTATGGTATTGATTTATTAATTGTTATTACTAGTGTCATGTCAACTTGAATATGTCTGTTTTATTTTATAACTTGCCATCAAAAACGATGGTACGCTACAAAGTGACATTAACAGAAGAAGAATCCG
>JAWLEO010000064.1:0-10047 GCA_041686075.1 Bacteroidales bacterium
CATAATCTTGTTGAACATACAGGTCAATATTCCAGGTGCCGACTATCCATTTTTCAATAGCTTCTTCATCCGCTTTTTTACATCCGGATACAAGGAATAGTGAGATTAAAAAAATACTTAGTGAGTAAAATGACAGTTTTTTCATGATATCCTTATTTTTAATATTGTGTTTACTATAATTAAGACGGAACAATCTTTAAAGAGGTTGTAATCAACAGCTCCTTTTTTTCTTTGTACTACCAAACGGGTTTTGTTTCTGTTTATTGCCGCCATCTCCAGTATACATTCCCACTGGAGAGCTAATGTAATAAAGGCTTTGTGTGCGATGTGAGCTGTTACCACTGCATATATGGGGCGAACAACATATGCAACATCCCTTACCTTTTGTAGAAATTATTTTGACAGGTTCTGATAAGGTTCATTCTGGTCTATCACTTTAATACTCTCCTGCCGCGGAGCTTCATATTTGGTTCAGGTGCTCCCTGTACTCACAGATTTGTGTGTACCAAATGACGACTACTAATTTATGGAAAAATTCCGGAGAGGAAATCATTTCTAGCCCTGACTTTTTTGCCAGATATCAACCGGAACCCCGCTGTCATTAATCATCTGTACCTGTTGCCGCGGATACACAGGTATGATTTTGTCTTTGTATTCAGGTTTATCGAGTATTGTATTGATTTTCATCAGGAGGTCGGATTTCCATTGCCGGCGTTCGCGGGCGCCTACCAGGTACCTTACGGTAATTTCAGTCCAGGATTCGCTGGCTGATACATAAACCTGGGGTTTGACAGACACCTCTTCTTCCAGGCCAGCCTTTTTGAGAATGGACTCATATTTTATTGCAGGCTGCTGCATATATTTTCCAATAAGCTCTTCGGCTGCATCATCAAGCACCTGCATTGTCAGAGGTATATCTGATTCATTAGCCACTGCAATGACAAGCTCGTCCCACACCCAGGGAAAATCACCGGTGAGGTTGATTATTGTACCTGAAAGGATCTCGTTATTGGGAAAAGTGACCATACGCCCGGTGGGTTGTTCTGCACTCACAAATCCCGGCTGATAGGGAGAGCCTATTTCCCATACAGTGGTTGAAAGGAAGTCTATGCGAAATACATCCCCAAATACATTCCCTACCAGAATCCGGTCGCCCACCTTATAATACCTTCGAAAGGCATTCATCAGCCAGCCGGTAAAACTCTCTATGGGTGTTTGCAGGGCCCAGGACAGTGCAAGGCCGATAAGCCCGAAGGAGCCCACCAGTGCCCTGATATCGCCCAACAGCACACTAAATGCAATACCAACCGCAAGCAGCCATACAGAGATAGAAGTAAGGGTCATAACACCTTCAAGGCTACTGATTTTTCTGAACACCTTGCGAAGGATAAACCTTATTAGCCGTACCAGCAACCAGGACAGGAACAGTATGCCTATGGCAATCAAAACCTTTGGATAATTGGATATAAAATTATTCCACATATTCTGTAATGCTCCTATAGCTTCACCGGCAGCCTGCTCTGTTCCCCTGACTACACGAGTAGTATCAGCCTGTGCTACCGCTTTAACAGTGTCCCGCTGAGCGTCAGAGCTTTGACCATTAAGCGAGTAAGTGTCTTCTGTTGTAAATATCAGCAGGATAAATCCGGTAAAGGCCACAGCCAGAATGGAAGCCTGACGGAACCCTTTAAGCCGGTTTTCAGCCCCCTTTACCACTGTGCCTTTCTGTATCCTTCTATTACTTTCTCCTTTCTGCGCACTATGTGAAATCCATTTGGACCGCCTCCCTTTTGCAGAGTGTTTATATTCTTCTTTATAGTTCATATTACAGTAATAATAATACCACTATCTATAGGACTGAACCCCGTCCGTTCAAAAAAAACATATCCTGAATACAAAGGTAAGATATTCTTTTTACACCGTTTTTCCACCCGGTCAATGGTCTCCGGCCCTCAGCCGGCGGTCCTCCCGGTTGTTAAAAGGCTGAGCAGGCCCCAAATAAAGGAGAGGGGGCATCACACTATCATTCGCTCATATACATTGTTTAAACAGCAATATAAACTGCACAGAGTTGTGTTTTGGCTTTATCAGGTCGACTTACTTTATTTATAAGTCCTGATTCTTGTGATACTTATCTTTTCCGTCATATCAAGCAATAATAGAGGAACCGAATGCAGGCTTACCGACCATGCAAAAAATCCTTCCTTATTTATACCTTTCTTTACTTCCCTGTCGTAATATTTTTGGACCGATAAAACCTTTTCATTCTCATCAAGAAGCTTAACTTCATAATACTTTATACGGGTCTTTTTCATATCACGATAGACCTCAGACACATCAGAGTCTGTAACAAACTCAAAGTGCAGGCTTTGCATCCCGTAACCGTATCCGTAGGAAGACTGACCGTCCATACCCATTTCTTCATCATGCTTATAATCATGGTATGCCCTTTTTACTATAGACTGAGATACTACGGGGAGATCGCCGTTTGAAGTTGATATCACAAAGTTGGTTTTTATGGCTCCTAGCTGTTCGCTTAAGGGCTGTGACTTGATGGTTTGCGACAGTAAACATAAAAACAAGCCCGGGAGCAGTATTCTAAAAACAAATGATACTTTCATTTTTGGTTATTTTGGTTTGTAACTAAGGTAATTATCTGTTTTCAAACATTGAGTAACAGTTTTACCGGTTTTTCAATTTAAAAATAATAAGGTTATAATAATTTTCAAATATATAACCTGCTATTAACACAGGTTTCACAAAAGGTTTAGCAATTGCGGAAGAGAGAAAAACGCCCATCTTTCAGCGGCTTTATGGTTCCAGACTTGTCATGAAAGTATCAATCACCGTTGATTATAAAGATTCATATAAAAGTGTCCCGGAGAAATATCATATCTATAGCATATTAATTTGAACGGATTACTAATAATTAATATCTTCACATGGAATTAAAATCCAATCAAAACCAGATATTATGAAAATTTCCTTTGGCTTAAGAACCATAGCTTTATTATTGGCTTTGGTGTTCCTTTTTGCTGGTTGTTCCAGTACAACAATGATACAGTCTGACCCTCCAGGAGCAAAACTATATCTTAACGGAGAGCCTGTTGGCTCTACCCCTTATACTCACAGTGACACAAAACCTGTTGGCTCTACTAATATTGTAAGATTAACAAAGGAAGGCTATGAGGATTTAACTACCAGCTTTTCCAGAAATGAAGAAGTGGATGTTGGTGCTGTTATTGGTGGAATATTTTTCTTGTTCCCATTTCTGTGGACTATGAAATACAAGCCTTTTCATAATTATGAATTGATAGAGAAATAAACTTTCATCCCTCCCGGAAGCACTCAATCCATTAGTATTAAGTGCCCGCTTTTAATTGTCTCTATCAACTGGTTCATAAATCAGGATGCCGAGGCTCCATCAACTATATCATGGTCAAATGATACTGTCAGGCAAAGGTGCTCCCTGGACACAAACTGCTTATCTGTCTCTACCACCTTTTTGCTAATGCTCCCAACTGTTTGACTGTATATGCTTTTCCACTTGACATCATTCAGGTGATTAATGCTATTTAAATATAGCATTTATGCATACATATGATTTATCTACACAGGGTCACTGAAAATAATCTGAATAAGGTTCACACTCATTGAAATACTGCTTGGGGCTCATGCCGGATAATTTCTGAAAATCATTTGTCATATGTGCCTGGTCATAATAACCACATTGATAAGTGAGATTTGTAAGACTAATGCTTTGATCCTTAGCTTTTGTATCAATTGCATTCTGAAAACGGATAATTTTTAAAAATTGTTTGGGTGATGTTCCTACCATGTGTAAAAAAATGCGTTCAAACTGTTTCCGGCTACAACAGGCATCCGAGGCCAGATCGTCAATACTCACCAGGCCTTTCGACTGGTTTATTCTGAATATGCTATTACTGATCCTATCATAATTGCTTTTCAATACTCTTTTTTTCAGAATATTTATTAAGCAGCTCTCTATTACGGTTATTCTTTCTGTGAATGACCCGGCGTTATACAGCCTGGTTTCCAGCTCATTTACTTCATTTTTAAATATTAATTCAAAAGGAACATTCTGATTATACAATTCCTGAAAAGGAATATCCAGAAAAGAGGATAAGCCATGGGGCTTAAAGATGATTGAAAACAGGGAAATATTTCCGGTAATTTTTATATCGTAAAACTCATTCAACTGACCGGTAATTAAGCTGCATTCATTAATTGATTTTTTCCGGCTTGCTGAAACCGGTTTATCTCCAAAATAAAAGATAAGTTCCGGTAATCCGCTGGGAACAATGCGCTGAATATGTTGCCTGCCATCAGGAATACAATTTTCCAGGGTCCAGTAATGTTTTATGAACTTTGATAATTGCAGTGATGGTTGTGATATATTATAAATCATTTCATTATAATCAGGCCTGCAAATTTAATATTTTTAAATCGGGATTATGATTCTGCACCGGCAAAATCATAATCCCTGATCATCAGCTATTCATCTCCATAAAGACCTGCACTGTTCCCTTCGCAGTCAATAAATACAGCAAAGTAAGCTCTGCCTTCGGCCTCAATTTTTGTTTTAGGCTGAACAATTGTTCCACCATTTGTTTTAATTCTTTCAATGGCCCCTTCCAGGTCATTTCCTGCATTAAAACTCACCAGTGCTCCATCTTTCCCCGGTTTAAAGCCAGGGGCAAAAGAAATGGCTCCTTCCCCACCCGGGAAGCATGCCATCTTTTCCTCACCACAATCAATTGTCTGTAAATCAATCTTTAGTACTGAGCGGTAGAATTTTACGGCTCTTTCAAAATCCAGTGTTGGGATTTCAACCCATGAAATTAGTTTTGTCATTTTTTTATCTTTTGGTTTAAAAAAAAGTTCATGACAAAAGTAATTTCGTCTCTGATGTCAAAATTGGAAAATCGGGACATATTTTCACAGCACACCATGACTACACATAGCAATAATTACCGGCGAAATTAACACCGGCTCGCATCCGGATCTGCAAACTGCCCTGAATACTTTTTATTACGGGCGTATTTTTAGTTCTTCTTAGCTATTACCTTGATTGAATAGGACGTAACAATGCCGCCTGTCAATCCGCCAATCAGTACATCTCCGAAATTAAATCTTGTCACCACTTCACAATTTCCGTCGCCCGGGGTATTAACATTTGTTCTACCAACAGGTACCAGTCCCCAGAAAAGCCATAACTGCTTTCCTTTTGCATAAGTGTATTCCTGACCCCGGGTTTCGGTATAATTTCCGACACTTGTTTTGGTGGTCATACAGGATGTAAAAATAAATGAAGTAGCTACCAGAACCAGTAGCATGAAAACACTTCTTTTAAGCTTAATCATTTTTTCTGTTTTTTAAATTTCCTACTCTTCCGGCTTTTCGGTTTCGCCCCGTTTTTTCAAGTGGTTTTCCGTCTCCACAGTGTATCTCTTTTTTGTTTAAGCGGTGCTTTGGCTTTTTAGGATATTGCTCTTTGCGATTATCGCTATGTATGTTTTGACTTGATGCAAGGTTAAAGCTGACTGTCTCCATAAAAATACTAAATCAATTCTGGTTAAGGTGGCTTTCAGGCACATTTCTTTTTGATGCAGGAGTTTTAAAAGAATCAATTATTCTTCCATCAGTAAATCCTTTAGCAGTATAGATCTTAAATTTATTCCGAAAATTTTCAGTCTATCCCATACGAAGAAACGATTATTATCCTTTTTGTAATTGAATAAATGAATTTTACTGTTTCCCTGTCTTATTATTGAAAATGAGTGAATGATGTAACTAATTAACATTAATGTGTAACATTCTGTTTATTAATGAGTTTATCTTTGTGTCGTGTATGTTCACATAATTAATAAAATATTTTTATGAAAATTAAAAGTCTATTACCAATCTTTGCAATTGCAGCGATTGTTTTAATGTTGGGTTGTTCAAAAGAAAAGGACAACGATTTAAATCTTCCTCCAACGGTGGAATCTTCCGATCCGGTAATTAATGATACCGACGTAGTTCTTAATAAAATAGTTACTGTTACCTTCAATGAGGCAATGAATCCATTGACCCTGAATACAGAAACTTTTACTATTGACCAGGGGACAACAGCAGTTACAGGAACAGTTTCGTACTCAGGCACAACTGCATCCTTTATTCCTGCCTCCCACCTCACTCTCAATACCGCTTATACAGGTACAATTACAATTGGTGCTGAGGATTTGCTGGGCATGGCACTGAAGAATGACTATGTATGGACATTTACAACAGGATCCACTTCGGCTCCTGCCGTTATTTCTACCAAACCGGAGAACAATGCGGTTGACGTAGAGCTTAATAAAGTGATTACTGCTACATTCAGTGAAGAGATGGAATCTTCAACAATTAATCCATCATCATTTACATTAAAAGATGGTGAAACGATAATAGATGGAGATGTTTCATATTCAGGAATGATTGCAACCTTTACTCCAACAAATAACTTAACTGAAGGTACTGATTATTCTGCAATGGTATCTATCGAAGCAAAAAACCTGAATGGAATTGCACTTGCAGGCAATATTGTCTGGGAGTTTACTACAGGAAATGCGTCTGATGATACTAAGCCTGAAGTTACCTTAACAGATCCGGCTGACGATGCTATAAATGTTGAGCGAAATAAAATAGTTGAAGTTACTTTCAGCGAAGAAATGAATCCTTTAACGATCAATAGTTCAACATTTACATTAATGCAGGGAACAAATGAAATCCCTGGTGTCGTGGATTACTCAGGATCAATGGCAACATTCAATCCAACAAATACTTTATCTGCAGAAACTGCCTATACGGCTACGATAACAACCGAAGCGCAAGATTTAGCAGGTAATGCTCTTGCAGCAGATAAAGTATGGAGTTTTACAACCGGTGGAAGTGCATCCGGCCAGGCAGTCATAGATCTCGGAACTGCCGGTAATTATGTGATCCTGGCTAAAACAGCAATCAATAATAATCCTACCTCTGATATTACAGGGGATCTGGGATTAAGTCCTGCTGCTACATCATATATAACAGGTTTTTCACTGACTCTTGCAGGCGACTATGCAACATCTGACCAGGTAACCGGACAAATATTTGCATCCGATATGACAGATCCAACACCGATCAATCTCACTACAGCTGTTGAAAATATGATTACAGCCTATAATGATGCTGCCGGACGTTCAAATCCTGATTTTCTTGAGTTAGGAACGGGAAACCTGGGTGGTAAAACACTTGTTCCGGGATTATATAAATGGACAAGTACAGTTACATTGCCTACTGATGTTACTATTTCGGGTGGAGCTGATGATGTCTGGATTTTTCAGATTTCAGGTGATCTTAATATGAGTGCTGATGTAAACCTTATCCTTGAAGGAGGAGCTCAGGCTAAAAACATCTTCTGGCAGGTTGCCGGTGAAGCAACTTTCGGAGCTACATCTCATTTTGAAGGTATTCTTTTATCGATGACAGGTATTACGTTTCAGACCGGTGCATCATTTAATGGAAAAGCTTTAGCACAAACCGCTGTTATCCTTGACGGTAACACTATTGTAGAGCATTAAACATTTATTACAGAATATTAAAAAAGAGCTGTCCTGAAGAGGCGGCTTTTTTTATGCATCTAAATAATAACTCATAATTGTAATGGAACAGAAATAACTACAGTAAGTATTACGATTAGTAGCACAGAAGTACATTCTAAAATTAAGAGCCGAGATCCCTTTTTTTCAATTCATACTCCTCTTGATCTATTTCACCCCGGGCGTAACGCTCATTGAGAATATCAAGTGCCGATTTACTTTCTATTGAGCTCTGGCTGTTGTTTTGATTCGTTGAACGTATAAGCAACCATATTATGGCAAGGATAAAAATAAGGCCGATTATCCACCACCAACCCATACCAAAGCCCATTCCTTCAAATCCATGCATTTTAAAGTCCTTTCTTTTTATTTACTTGATTATATCAGAGTGATTAATGCCAGTGTCTTATTTTATCAAAATCGCTTCGCTGTACAAATCTTTCTTCTGCCTGTTCCTTTGTGTTTTCATCAATCATCCCCTTAGAATGCATTTTATCCAGC
This sequence comes from Bacteroidales bacterium, assembly GCA_041686075.1. Taxonomy (GTDB): domain Bacteria; phylum Bacteroidota; class Bacteroidia; order Bacteroidales; family VadinHA17; genus UBA9300. Next base: position 8,124 of record JAWLEO010000064.1, read on the forward strand.
ATCATATACATCATTCCCTGATGTATCATAATACTATCAGTTAGCTGGTCACATGCTGTACTATCTTTCATGTACACAGAAATCATATCTTCCTTCGCCTTATGATTTCCTGACATCATTTGATTTCCTTCCATCATCATCATGGCATGTTCACTTTCATTCGTCATTTCCATAAATTCGGTCATCATCTGGTGATCGTTCATGATAGTAGAGTAGATTTCCTTTCTGTTTTCGGGTTCATCTAAAGCATTGGGAACCTCTGTTTTGGTGTTGCAAGCTGTGAAAATTAAAATTCCGATAATAGCCAGTGTTAATAAATAGTTTTTCATGATTTTAATGTTTATGATTTTTGTAATTTGAATTCTCTTTTTTCTTTAAGTTATCATTCAAAGGTACAGGCTGTTTACAGTTAAAGTGTTACATATTTCACTGAATGATTTACATTATTATGGTATATTTATACATCATTGAGCTTCCGGAGCCACTGCCGAAACTTATTCAGCCATTACACCGCTTTAATTACGACCTTTTCATCATCTGCTATAAAGCCATAAAATTTCAGGTTTAAATGGCATCAATACCAGATTCATTATTGCGGATTTTGTACACTTCCTCCACCGGGGAAATGACGATCATGCCATCGCCGCGGTAACCTGTGCGTCCACTTTCACGAATAATGTCAACAACAGAATTTACATGTTCGCCCGACACTAATATTTCCAGTTTGATTACCCTGTATGCATCAGCGTATGGATACTTTTCGCTAATGTGTTCATTTTCCTGATCGGAATACCGACCTGTGCCTTCGCATTCCACAAAGGTCATACAGCAATAACCTGCCTGCTTCAATGCGTGATATACCTCTTCTGTTTTTCTGTACCTGATATATGCTTTAATTAGTTTCATCATAATTTCTTTTAAGATTCAACAATTGACTCTCCTCACTGCAAGCCACGAGGAACCGTCAGCTCGGCGAAGCCAACCGAGCCCTGTGAGGTCGGCGAAGCCAACCGAGCCCTGCGAGCTCGGCGAAGCCAACCATCGATCCATAAATAATCCCAGTGCCAGCATAACGATAGCTACCATAATGATTGACACGATTAACATTTTTATAAACATGACTCTTACATTTTAAAATGAATTATTACTGATTGTAATGGTGCAATGCACAAACAACCATACTACAAACTGCAGCATGGAACCAAAAATCCATGATAAAATCAAATTAAGAATCTCTGAAAAAGAACCTGGATATCTCTTTCAAGAGGCGGGGTAATGTATTCAGCAGAAAACTGAGCAGTTGATTTTGATAATAACTCCAGATTCAGGTTTGTATAAATAAGGGCAATTGCAAAATTAATATTGAATGATTGCTGAGCCACCTCTTTTAGAAATACATCAGTACCCTGAACGGTCTGGTATTCGTTTTCGCAACATGGGTGATTTTCAAGATGCACCTTGTCTGTATAGGGTTTTTCAGAATCGTCACACGGTTCCTCCATATCCTGCATGTTGCATTCAAGATGAGTATCGCCTATTAATACCTTTGTTTCCACAGTTTTACCACAACAAAAATGCGTTCCAATGGCCAAACTCATGTGGCTTGCCAGTAGAATAAAAGATAATAATATGGAAAAAGCTTTCTTCATCACCTGCTAAAACACAGAAATACGGAAAATGTTTTGCTTCAATCAGGAAATCTTTAAAAAACGGAAAACATCATACTGCTCATTCCTGCCAGGATAACTCCAGTTACTGTGGAACTGATCCACACGTACAGGAGTCTGAATTTTATTGAATTTTATTTGTATTGTTTATCCGGATAAGTTTTACGATATCGAGCCATATATTTTTAACTTCAATCTGTTCAGGTTTGAATCCGGCTTTCAGTAGATTTTCGTAAGTACGCCTGTTAATATTGGCA
>JAWLEO010000065.1:0-9609 GCA_041686075.1 Bacteroidales bacterium
AGGCTACCTGCCTGAGAACAACCCCCTCTACTACGACATGTATGTAAGGGAATACCTGCAGTACATTGCGGGTATCTATAAGTTGGGGAAAGAGACAAAAAATAAAATAGAAGCTATAATCAAACAAACAGGTCTCACTGAAGAACAGCATAAGAAGATAGGAGCCCTCTCAAAGGGATACCGGCAGCGTGTCGGACTGGCACAGGCTCTGATACACGACCCGGAGGTGCTCATACTGGATGAACCTACGAGCGGACTCGATCCGAACCAGATAGTGGAAATAAGAAACCTGATATCCGAGGCGGGCAAGGAAAAAACAGTGCTGCTCTCAACTCATATCATGCAGGAGGTGGAGGCTGTATGCGACCGTATAATAATAATTGATAAAGGAAAGATCAAGGCTGATGAGAGCAAGAAGGATATTTATTCACGTGTGGAAAAAAAGACCAACACCATACTCGTTGAATTTAACCTTGATTTAGAAGAGGAGACTCTTAAATATATAAAAGGAGTGCTTGATGCACGGTGGCTGGAAGGGAAAACCTACCTTGTTGAAGCTGCCTATTACGATGATATAAGGCCTGATATTTTTCGCTTTGCGGTGGATAATGGACTCACGGTATTGTCGATGCAACTGAAAGAGCAGAGCCTTGAGGAGGTCTTCAGGAGTTTAACGACTTAGCAATGTACAGATCGACCAAGATACATATCGGCAGCCTGTCCCTGGGTGGCGATGCACCCGTAAGGCTTCAGTCTATGACCAACACCGACACCCTGGATGTTGAGGCCAGCGTGGCACAGGTGATACGTATCATAGAGGCCGGTGGGGATATGGTGCGACTGACCACACAGGGCATAAAGGAGGCTGAAGCCCTGGCTCTGATAAAAAAGGAAGTGTGGAAGGCGGGATTCGACACACCCCTGATAGCTGATGTACATTTCAGTCCCAGGGTGGCAGAGTTTGCCGCCGGTATAGTGGCCAAGGTAAGAATCAACCCGGGTAATTATGTCGATAAAAGGGCTACGTTCAGGAAGGTTGAATTTACGGATAAGGAATATGAGGAAGAGCTGGAAAGGATACATGCCCGTATGCTGCCACTGATAAAGAAATGTCTTGCTGACGACACGGCAATACGCATTGGTGTAAACCACGGTTCATTGTCAGATCGTATCATGACACGCTACGGCAATACGCCGGAGGGTATGGCTGTCTCTGCCATGGAATTCATAAGGATCATGGCAGCAGAAAATTTCCACAGGCTGGTGCTGTCAATGAAATCATCCAACAGCCTCATCATGATAGAGGCAACAAAATTGCTTGTTAAGATGATGCAGGATGAAGGCTATGCCTATCCCCTCCACCTGGGTGTAACTGAAGCCGGAGAGGGAGAAGACGGCAGGATACGCTCAGCCCTCGGCATAGGAGCCCTGTTACGCCAGGGCATCGGCGACACCATCCGCGTCTCCCTCTCCGAACCCCCCGAAAATGAAATCCCCGTAGCAAGAAAGATTGTCGAATACAGCTCCCCACGTAAGGGCAGCGCAAAGGGCTCCCCCCTTGAGGGCAACGCAAACGGCTCCCCCCTTGAGGGGGGCTTGGGGGGTGTAAAAGGCTCCCCCTTTGAAGGGGGAAAGTCCCGCGCAGCGGGACAGGGGGATGTAAAAAAAGAGGCTAAGGCTAAGGCTGAGGCTAAGAATACCCTATTTCTAAGATACAACCTCAAAGACCCCGAAGCCCTCACCATCAAAGCCGCCGTCGACTCCTCCGTGGAACTCGTGGAAAGGCAAGCCACGGACCTTGAAATTGATAACGGCATCAACCTCCCGGCAGAAAAAATTCAATCCATCAAGGATGGTATCCTTCAGGCAGCACGTATCAAGTTCACACGCAACGAATACATCTCCTGCCCCACCTGCGGCCGGACAAAATTTGATCTACCCGCTGTTGTTGAAAAAGTGAAGAAAGCCACCTCCCACCTTAAAGGCTTGAAGATTGCCATCATGGGATGCATAGTCAACGGGCCCGGCGAGATGGCCGATGCTGACTACGGATATATCGGCGGCGCCGACGGCAAAGTCCATATATACCGGGGGAAAGAGCCGGTATTTAAAAACGTCCCCGAAGACGAAGCCGTCAACAAGCTCGTCCAAATCATAGAGCAAGACCTCCAAGATCCCCCCTTGAGGGGGGCCAGGGGGGTGTGAAAAGCTCCCCCTTTCAAAAGGGAAAGTCCTGCGCAGCGGGACAGGGGGATGTAAAAAAGATGAGATTGTATAAATAATTTCTACAAGTACAAATCATTCAACACGATACCTCAATATATTATTAATTATAGGAATGGCATATAAAGGTATATTAATCAACCATTCCTGAGTACGGAAGTCCGACATTGATGTACGAATGGAAATATCGGGTTCAAATTTTTCCTTATATATTTTAAGACTTTTTGATTTAAGGTTCTCTTCAGATTTTACTTCGATAGGAATTACTTTTCCCGGCAGCTGTATAAGAAAATCAACTTCAGCAGTTGATCTTTCTGAAGACCAGTAATTAATTACCTGATTGTCCATACTCACCAGTTGCTGAAGGACATATTGTTCTGTCAAAGCTCCTTTGAATTCAGAAAATATTTCGTTCCCCTTTATCAAGGATCCTGCATCAATTGAAGTCATTGCTGATAATATACCAATGTCTACAATAAACAATTTAAACGATCTTATATCTAAATACGCTTTAAGTGGGTAGGATGGTTTTGAGACACGGCAAATCTTATAAACATGTCCACAATCTATCAGCCATGAAATAGCTGACTCATATTCTTTGGCACGGGCTCCATGCTTGATCAGTCCGTAAATAAATTTCCTGTTCTCTTTAGCTAATTGAGACGGTATTGAATTCCAGAGCATCCTTATTCTGGATGCGGTGCCTGCAGGAGGATGTTTTGAAAAGTCCAGTTCATATGCCTTCAGGATATTATTTTGTATTTCTCGTACATCCTGAAAGCTTTTGTTATGAGCAAATTGTGCTACTGCTTCCGGCATTCCTCCAACAAAATAATACTGTCTTAGCCTCTCAATGTACTTCGATTTATATACTTTAATCAGTTCCCAGTCAAATTCATATAATATGTTAATCAATGCTCCTTCATCCATTGAATAAAGAAATTCAATGAAATTGAGCGGATGGAGATCGAGAAAATCAATTTTTCCAACTGGAAATGACACTCCCTCTTGGCTGGCTATACCTAGTAAGGACCCTGCTGTTATTATATGGTATTTATTTGCATCCTCCTCAAAATATTTCAGACTACTAATTGCTTCTGGAACGCTTTGAATCTCATCAAAAATTATCAGGGTATTATCTGGATTAATAGTAATTCCTGATTCAGCCTGGAGTGCAGTTATAATTCGAGGTATATTGAAACCACCTTTAAACAGATCAACCAGATGTTTGTCTCTCTCAAAATTCACGTATACCATCTGATCATATTCATTTTTTCCAAATTCCTGCATAAGCCAGGTTTTACCAACTTGCCTTGCCCCTCTTATTATTAAAGGTTTTCTTTTTGCAGACTTTTTCCATTTAACCAGGTCACTATATTTCAATCGCTTCATAATGGTAATTTTATGTAAAAATACTATTTTTCATTGAAATAAATATATTTATGCACATTTTTTCGTACGTATTAATGTAATGAATTACATTTATTCAAATGAATATTTGTATATAATCACATTTTTTCAAAGGAATGTTAATAATTTAGAAATAAACATTTATTAAAATTACATCCCGCGCCAGCGGGATAAATTACGCCTCGCGCCAGCGAGGCCAATTTAGCGACCAAAGGGAGCCAGTTACGCGACCGAAGCCCGCCTTCGTTAAAACTATGGCGGGCAAAGGGAGCCAGTTATGCTCCCGGAGGGAGCACTGGAATTTATGTCCGCAGGGCCACGGCCTTTGCTGCCAGCAAACTTTGGCCTGTCAGCAAAGGCCGGCTTGCTCGGTCATTCCTCCCTCGCAAAAATATGGCTTCGCCATATATCCCCTGCTCCCATAACCTTCGCATCCCTTTCGCATTGCCCGGTTCGCATAAATTAGCATCCCCATACCAATTCGCGTCAATTCGTCTCAATTTGCGTTAATCCGTGTTCCCCGTTCATAACTTTCAACAACTTGTGAATTAATCTTTTTATATCGTACCACTTAGTGCTACCTTAAACTGTAATTTTGATAAGAATTCTTTTTGAAAATATCATAGTAACTGATAAAGGAGATATTATCGATTTATTAACTAAAACTAATTAGCCGTGAAAACAACAATTTTTAAACTCGGAAATCTTTTAATCATGTTTGCAATTCTCGGCCTTTTTTCCTGCGAAGGACCTGAAGGTCCGCAAGGTCCTGAGGGACCTGAAGGACCACAAGGCCCCCAGGGGGTACAAGGACCTGCCGGTGATGATGGCAATGCCAATGTAATGTCTATTAATTTATTGTATGAAGATATTACATGGACTCCCGGAGACTATCTTGGACGTACTGCCAATGTATATTCACTGACAGATGATGCGGTTAACCAGGATATTATGGATCATGGCACCGTCCTGGCTTTCGGTTTTATTGATCCTGACTGGTTAGCCTTGCCAATCGTATGGGCTAGTGATGATGGAACTGAATTGATGTGTGTTCTACACTCCTTTTCACTTAGCACAATCACACTTTATGCTTTCCAATCTTCAGGTGTCCTAGATCCTTCTGCAATAGAAGAATACAGGTTTTTACTGATAACCGACAATACGGTAACAGCCCCTAAAGGGACCTCAACCGAAAAATTCATAAAAGAAAAACTCACAAAAACCGGAGTCAATATTAACGACTACTACGAAGTGATCGACTACTTCGGACTTGATTACTAAACACTCGAGCTCAAACGAACATAAATTATATCTGCCCTGTGAAATATGTACACCCCAGGTATATTTATTTCACAGGGTAACTTTTTCTTTTTTTTACTCTCTCCTATTTTCTTATCCTTACCTACAGTGGTAATTGAGGGAAATATCGTTCCCAACTTGTACGGGAACTGTCTAAAGGAGGGAACCAATTACGTGAGCGAAGCGAACAAATTACGCCCTGCGCCAGCAGGGCAAATTACGCTGAGCGGAGCAAAGCAAATTACGCGACTAACAGGAGCAAGTTACGCCCTGCGCCAGCAGGGCAAATTACGCTCGCGCTAGCGAGTAAATTACTCTCCAATCGTTTTCTAAATTGATTTTAATCAACGAAATTCTTACCTTAAACCAAATTTCTGTTTGATTATCCTTTGAAACCAATATCGATGATTTTTAATATTACTAACTAAAAACCTTCTTACCGTGAAAACAACGATATTTAAACTCGCGAATCTATTATTACTGCTCACTATAGCCGGTTTTTTTGCATGTGAAGGGCCACAGGGGCCGCAAGGACCACAAGGACCTGAAGGTCCGCAGGGCCCTCAGGGGCCCCAGGGTGAAGTTGGTCCCCAGGGACCTGAAGGGCCTCAGGGTCCGGAGGGCCCAGAAGGTCCGCGTGGACCCCAGGGTGAAACCGGTAATGCCAACGTTATAACAGTCCGTTTATTAAAAGATGATATTACCTGGACTGAAGGAAGCTACCTGGGTCGTCCCGCGAATATTTATTCATTTACAGAAGACGAAGTTGATGAGGACATTATCGATCATGGAACCGTTCTGGGCTACTGTAAGTTAGATATCTGGTACCAGCTGCCGTTTACATGGCAGTCCCTCGGTGGCTCCTACATGGAATTTATCCTTCATACCTACTCCCTGAATACAATAAAGCTGTATGCCTATGACACAAATGGAGTTCTTGAACCCGCAGGGGTATCGGAATACAGGTTCTTACTGATAACCGACAGGACGGTAATCGCCGCCAAGGGTGAATCAGCTGAAAAAGCTATAAAAGAAAAGCTAACAAAAGCCGGCGTCGATATCACCGACTATTACGAAGTGATGGACTACTTCAGATTAGAATATTAAATTATTTGAGATAATAATCCACAGGAAGATAGAGACATAAGTAAGACTGGGCATTTAGATCGCAGTGCCATGGCAATTGTTGCCAGGTAATTATGGCCTGTCAACAATTCCCCTGTTGCTCGGGAAATTTGCCCTCGCAACAAATCAGGCTTTGCCTGACTGTCACTGCGACCTCAGTTTTATATAAAATTTTCAGATTACATTTCCAGCTCTCCTTAGCCTTACTGTGTCCGCCGAAGCCTTCGGCGAAGGCGGAGCCTAAGCCTAAGCCTATTTTAAAGTTTGATTTTTCGCATAATTACCTTAATTTTGTTAATAACATTATAATAGGTAAGGTATATCCCCACGGAAATAACCTAATTTTATATGCAACCAAAATGACTGCAAACTCGTCTAAATTAGGATATATGAGCTTTCTCTTCAAAAACAGAAAATCCAGGGAAATGAAAAATAAAAACACACTCTCCATGATAGCACTTAGGGCTCTATTGGTTTTATTGACGGGGTTCCTAACGACACAGTTTCTGCTAGCTCAGGACTGGTACGATACAGATTGGTTATCTCGCACACCGATTACTATTACTAACTCTGTAGATAATGAATTATCAGATTATCAAGTGCAGGTATTATTAGATGATCAACTTGATTGGTGGTCTGAGATAAAAAGTGGTGGCGATGATATTAGATTTACATCAGCTGACGGAGTAAATCCAATAGATTTTTGGATTGAAATTTGGTACGAATCACAAGTAAAAGATTCAGCTATCATATGGGTAGAAGTTCCATCAATAGCGGCAAGTCCTACTACTACCACAATATATCTCTATTATAACAATTCATCAGCAATTGGTGCATCAGACGGAGAGGATACGTTTGATTTTTTTGATGGCTTTGATGGAGATGCTCTTGATGATACCAAATGGAACACCACCATTGTTAGTGATGCGTCGACTTCATTAGCAAATAGTAAACTTACTATGACGGCTGATGAACCATCAGGTTTAGAAAAACACTGTTATGTACGAATTAATGGAGATACAACGTTTCTTAATGGCTATGTTGTTGAAACTTTTGGACAACACCCGGATGCAGGTACTAAGTATTTGATTTCTGAAACGGGTTTTTCTTCCAATGATTTTTCAGATATCATACGTCTGGCAAATGATCAAGATAATACTGATTATTGGGAAAAAAATGCAAGGCTCAACGACGCCATTGGAGATTATGAATATATGGATGTTAATTCTGACACGGACTGGCATAAATTTAAAGTTTATCGTAATACGAACGGAACTGTTAGTTTCCAAATTGACCAAAAAACAATTGAGGATTATGAGGATCAGGAACATGTTCCGTATCAAGATGAGTTGTCTCCATTTTTAATGTCTTTTTGTGATGCAGGTGGAGGCAATGAGTTTATTGTTGACTGGACCAGGGTACGTAAATGGGCAGACGCTGATCCGACAACAGAATTAGGAAGCCAGGAGGATCTATACAGATGGACTGGAGATACAGATAGTGACTGGTCTGATAGTAACAATTGGGATCCCAATCAGACACCAGGTTTAACAAATTGTATCTTAATCCCTTATGTTACAAATGATCCTCTTATAAGTAATTTAAGCCCTGAAATACAATACTTAAAAATCGATCCATCAGCCATTTTAACTATAGATCCAGCCGGAGCACTTACAATTAATGGCGAATTATCCAATAATGGCACATTAAAACTTGAATCTGATGCTTCCGGTATCGCATCCTTGATTACCGATTCCTATGAGGGAATAGGAAATCATAATATCCAAATTTATCTAACAGGCAGTGGCTCCGAGCCGTATGTTTGGCATTATATCTCGCCGCCTGTGTCAGGACTATCTTCGACCTATTTCACTGAGACCGGTGACCCTTTATACTCTGACATAGCCAGATACGAAGAAGACCTTGTCTCAACTGATATGAATGAAGGATGGGTTACACCTGACGGAGATCATTATAATCCTGGAACGGATAGTTGGTCATATGTTAGTGGCTATGAATGGAATACTGAATATCTTTCACTAGGGACAGGTTATAACTATTCTGGGTCCACAAACCATACTTTTACAATATCTTCAGGTACACTCAACACCGCTGCTATTGATGCCATAACACTTTCATATAGTGGCAGTTCCGACAACCTGGAAGAATACGGATACAATCTAATTGGCAATCCATTTACATGTGGCTTGGATTGGGATTATGTTGTGGATGCAAACAGTATTTGGACTAACGTTGAAGCTGCAATTTATATACGTAGTGGAGATGGTACCTCTTATGCTTATATCGATGGAGAGACTGTTCCTGATTGGGGAGAGCCTTTGTCAGATGGGAAGTTGCCTCCTATGCAGGGATTCTTCATTAAAGCAAATACATCAGGTAATACACTAACCATACCTACATCAGCCAAAACTCATACCTTCCACGAAAGGTTCAAAAGTAGTTCTAGCACACCCTTGATAAGACTCGAAATCGAAAATTCTGGCGTATATGACCAGTCAGTTATCAGATTCAAGAATGAGGCAACCTATAACTTTGACAATCTGTATGATGCTCGTAAGCTATTTGCACCTGAAAATGTTCTATATATAAGTTCCTCGCTCGAAGGAACCGAATATGCCATAAATACAATACCTTTCCCGGAAAACTCCGATACCATTCCTTTGGTGATAAATGCAAGTGCCGTCGGACAGTATACAATAACAGCAAAGCAATTGCAAGGGTTGGAAAATTATAATGTTTATCTGGTCGACAAAGATCAGAACTTTACAACTGATTTGACTGAAAATAAAACATATTCATTTGCATCATCTAAAGGTGAGCTTACCGACAGATTCGAACTGATTGTTGCCAGCGTTGTAACAGGCATCGAAGAGGAACTGACCATTGCAAAACCATTTAATATATATTCATCGATGGATCTTATTAACGTACAGACTCTTTCTGATGAATGGAACGGTAAACAGGGTGGTATCAAAATATTTGATTTAACCGGCAGATTAATCATGAACCGCCCAAATATTGTATTCTCTGAGGATGAAATAATACAATTGCCTCTAAGAAAAGAAAATGGGATATATATAGTCCAGATTAATTCCGGACAGATGAACTTTGTAAGTAAGATTTTTGTTAAATAAATTTATAATAAGACGATTAAGTAGTAACTTTAAACTTGCGATTCTTACATATTTTTTTAATTTTAAATAAAACCCTATTTTTGTAAGCAGACAGTAGAAATTAACCGCTGGAACTGAAAGATTTGAAAATAATGTCTAAAAAAGAATATATAAGGCCTAAACTTAAACGGATAGATCTGGATAATTCTATCTCGATTATTATGATGACACCACCGGATAATCCCGGTAAACCACCATGGGCATCAAAAAATAATAATGAAGATCCATTTGAAAGTCCATTTGAGGATAAACCCTTTAATTAGGGATGTTCATAAATTGTGTATAACTCTGATTGACAAATAGTTATATCTTTTGTATATTTAAGAAAAACCCCGAAAAAGGCTATATAAGCCAAAAA
>JAWLEO010000066.1:0-8871 GCA_041686075.1 Bacteroidales bacterium
AACAGGGTATAAAAGGAAGAAAGACCCATGTAATACAGATCCTCCAGATTGGGTAAAGAGATTGAGGATTTGGTGGGAGAATTTCTTAATTGACCTTCTGAATTCACGAGGCTCTGGAAATAATACCTCAGGAAGTTATCCTTCTGCGACTACAATATCACCTTTGGCAATTGGTTATAGTATATATGGGCTTGGTGCTGAAGCAATGACATATCCTAACAATTCAAGTGGTGGAGGTGGAGGTAGTAATCAAACCAAGAATAATGATAATAGTACTGATATCCATCTTGGTTATTCTGGTGATATTGCTTTAGTAGTTGGTCCAATAGGAGGTAACTATGAAATGGGTGAATTATCAAAAATAGGATTCTTTACAACTAAAGGATACTCAGTTGGACTTGAGGCAAGTTTCGGATTTAATATTTTAGTTCTTGTACCGAAATCAAGTTTTAGGGTTTCGAACTATTTTGGCGAAACCGCTGAATTTGATATTAATCTATCAGGAATATCCTTAGCACTTACTGGTGATAAATCACAGTATTTAATAAATAATCAATGGTTTAACTCCTATTTTTTATTTAAATTTGGTATTGGTCTCGGTGCTGGCGGTTCATACACACCGCACTCATTTACCAAAAAAGGGAATAGTTTTCTTGAATATTTTACCACAAGACAGCCAAATAGAATTTATTGGAATCCAACTTGGAGATAAACTAACTAAACTTTACACACAATACTATGGATATAATTGATACTGTACTAAATATTAAAATAATCGTTATCTTGATTGTAATAGTTTTTTCTTTGCATTTCTTATTTATAATACTATTCAATATTAAAATGAACGATTATGGTAAAAAGCAAATTAATTTATACATCTCACCGATTCGATATTATAATTTATTGAAAGGGAATTACTATAGTAAAGAACTAAATAAAATATTAATAGTTGGATTCATTATATCAATCGTTGCATATTTAATATTTTTCTTGTTGTTATTATTTATAGCAATTGACATATTAAAATATATTGGACAATAGGTGTTCGGATTGCTTGCTTTAAGTTGCATAATAGGACCCATACTCATAGGTATGCAACTGAAAACGCAACCCTCACTTGAGGATTATTGCTCGCCTGCTGCAGCCAACTATTATCTTATTCCCGGAACGCCGTGCAGAGCGTAGAGCACAGAGCGCAGAGCACAGGGCACAGAGATGAGCCCTTCGATGCGGCCTGCCCTTCGACCCTTCGACCCTTCGACAAGTTCAGAGCAGGCAAGCTCAGGGCTAGCGGCCTTACTCAGGACAAGCGGTGAGCGGCTGAGGGACGAATGGTTTGAGGGTTTGAATGTTTGAAACGTAGAACAAAAACCGCCGGACTGTGTCCGACGTAGCTTCGGGAATTCGGAAGCGGAGTTGGAGGCGGTGAATAACAATAACCACAGTCACACCTGTGGGTAAAGTGCCACGCTCCCCCTCCCTCTACGCCGCGCGGAGGAGGATGGATTGATCACCTTGATCCCCGGGTAAAACCGGGGCTATTATTATTTTCCCCCGGCAGGGGGAATTACTCAAAAGCCCGAACCGAGCCAAGATAATTCGTAGCGATCTCACGGGCGTAAGCAAGTAAACACGGAACCAACATTTGCTCGAAAAATATCAAGCCTTATGCATAATTATAAGGGGATAATTATATTTACACCACAAGTTTTTCTTTAATCCGGTGTCATAACTATATTATGAAAAAGCAACATAAAAAAACTTCTGTGCCTTACCATGTAAAAAAATACATATTTTTCTCTTTAACAATAATTATTTCTATTCCCTTATGTAGCAGGTTACAAGCCCAGGAAGAATACCCTGCACTCAACCTTCACCAGCTGATTGACAGTGCTTTATTTAAACATTACCTCTTGCAGGCAAACAAGAAAAATCTTGCTATCAAGGAGGCCGAAATAGAAATATTGAAAACAAATTACCAGCCCAGGATTAGCACCTCAGCCACCTTTTCCTACTGGAAGTTCCTGATGCCTAACAAACAAAGAGTGCTTGGTAATACGCTCAGCGATGTATACACAGATATCTCTTTTCAGCAAACTATCTATGACTGGGGTGAGAACAGGGCAAGAAAAGCAGTCGCTGAAAATGAAATACTCCTGAATGATGAGATATACAGGCAAATAAAAAATACCATTATCTGGGGTGTGGCCGATGCTTATTTTGAAACTCTTAAAGCCGATTCTGAAGTGGAGGCCCACAGGAATTCCCTTGACCAGCTGAACTCACAGTTACGTTATGCCGATAATCTGTACAGTATTGGCAAAGTCTCGGGTGTGGATGTCCTTAAGATAAAAGTACAGATATCAGTGGAAGAAAAAAACCTGCAGAAGGCAGTAAATGCAAGCCTTGCTCAAAATATCAATCTCAGGAGGCTATGTTACATTGAAAACAGGGAGGAAATAAAACTGGTAAATTCATCGACCCGTTTATATAATCAATGGAAAAACCATCTTTTCATTGCCGACTCACTATATATGGATGTAATGTCAAACCACCCTGCATTACTGGCAAGCGACCGTAAAATAGATATCGAGGAAATGCAAAAGGAAGTTAACCGGCTGCAGAGCAAGCCCGAGATATTTTCCTATGGGGTGGCAAGCTGGGAAGATGGCTATATTCCCTTCGGTGATAACTTCAATTATAATATCGGTTTTGGAATCAGTTATACCATACCCTTGTGGGGTGGAAGCAGCTATAAGTCAAAAATTCTGCAGAATGAACTGCGTATGAAACAGATGAATGATGAGAAGAAGCAGGAATTATTAAACATTAAAAGGGACATTGATGTAAGCCTTAATGAAATAAAGGACATAAAAAATGAAATTGCCAATAATGAAAAAATAATAAAGCTCGCCCGTGAAACACTTGATAATGCCCTTGTGAAATACCGGGCCGGCCAGGGCCCCATTATCGATGTGCTCGATGCCCAGGCCATATTAACCGAAACGAACATAGCATATAATAAATCTGTTATCGCATACCTGCAGGCAATTGCACGCTTGCATTACTTCAAAGGAAAAGACACACATCCCTTTTTAACCGGAGAATAAAGAAATATGAGAAAAAAGATCCGCCAGTTAACATTCATTACCCTAGCCGCTGCAACAGTAGTGACTGCATGCAAGCAGGGCACTGACAGCCGTCAGCAGCCTAAGAATGTTCCTCCTCCCCTGGTTGAAGTGCAAAGGGCAAGCAAATCAACTATCACAGCTTACCTGGATATAACAGGAACAGTACAGGCTAATATCTTCACCGATGTAAAATCCCCTGTTAATGGCATCCTGGAATCACTTCATGCACGTGAGAACCAGTGGGTTGAAAAAGGCAAAATAATAGCCGTTATCAACCCTGACGACAGGCTTGCCCTGATAGCCGATAACCAGTTGCAAATAGAAAAGCTGGAACAGCAACTTGCAGATAATATTAATTCAAGTGTTCATGACTCCCTGTCGCAGGAACTTGAAAAAGCAAAAGCCAACCTGGAGTATGCAAAGGATATATACCAGACAGTCCCCGTTATATGCCCAATGGACGGCATGGTGACCCGTCGCTGGGTAAAACCCGGAAGCCAAATAGATACAAGGGGTAAGATTATAACCATTAGCGATATGTCATCACTGGTTATCAAATCAGAGGTAAACGAGAAATATTTAACTGCCATAAAAGAAGGCAGAAAGCTGGAAATTGTTCTCAATGCTTACCCGGGGGACACCCTCACCGGTATTATCAGCCTTGTTTATCCTGTTGTTGACCCTGCTACCAGGAGCATTAGTTTCGATATCAGCTTACGGGATCCATCCAGGCAATTATTCGAGGGCATGATGGCCACGGTTAAAATCCCTGTGAACGTCAGGGAGGATGTGATAGCAGTGCCCGAGAAAGCTGTTCTTATCTCCACCGGAAACAGGCCTTTCATCTACGTCCTGGGTAAAGACACTTTGGTGCACCACCGTAACGTTGAAACAGGCATAAGGTCAGGAAACAGGCTGGAGATAAGCAGCGGCCTGGAAGTAGGTGAAAAAATCATTGTCAAAGGACAGGAAATGCTGCAGGAAGGAATGAAAGTTAAGGTAAGCGGAAACAAGGAAAGAAGCAACTGATGAAAATCACCACCCAGGCAATAAAACGACCGGCAGGAATCATAATGCTTATGGTTCTTATAATGGTCATAGGGATTGCAGGATTTATGCGCCTCCCTGTCAATATGCTCCCTGACATAACCTACCCCATGGTTAAGGTTTTCATGTACTGGCAGGGTGCCAGCCCTGAACAAATGGAAAATGAGGTGGCCACAGTTGTTGAACGCAAGATGGCAACGGTGGATAACCTTGATTACATGGAATCCACCTGCGAAGAAGGGGTTTATACACTTAATATTAACTTCGATTACAAGGTTAACCGTGACGTGGCCTACCAGGATGTGCTGGCTAAGATGGGACTGGTAAGAAAAGACCTGCCACCCGACATCCTGGAACCGGTCATATTCAAAACAGAGCCTTCGGAGCTGCCTGTGGTTGAACTGCTGGTGTCATCAGATAATATGAGCCTCACCAGCCTCCGCACCTGGCTTGAAAATGAGTTCCAGGAAGAATTTGCCTCTGTTAAAGGATTGGCCGGGACCTCCCTCTCGGGAGGCACCAGGCGTGAAATACGCATTCATATCGATCCCCTGCGGATGCAGGCTTACAATATCACCCTGCAGCAACTCAGCGAAAGGCTGAAAAATGAGAATATCGATATGTCCGGCGGTCGCGTTGTCACTGCCACACATGACTACCTTGTCCGGATCTACGGCGAATATACATCTCTTGAAGAAATTGAAAAACTGACCATCCGCAAATCAGACAGCGGCGCCGAGGTCCTTCTCAGGGATATAGCCCGTGTTGAGGATCACCACGAACTGCAACGTATACGCACCAGGTATATGGGTAAAGAAGGGGTGCGTGTATCATTATTCAAACAGGCCGATGCAAACGCCGTGAATGTGTCAGACTTAATAGCACAACGTATCGATGAGCTTGCCGGTGAACTGCCACCCTCGACACGCATTGATATGATATACGACCAGGCTGAATATGTTAGGCTGGCAACAAGCGGTGTGCGTGATGCCATGATTTTAGCCGCAATACTGGTAACGCTGATAACAGCCTTCTTCCTCTCAGGGTGGCGAAGGATACTGTCACTGGTGCTGAGTCTGCCGGTGACCGTGCTGGGTACATTTTTAATGATGGAATTGCTGGGCTTTTCAATCAACATATTCACGCTGGGAGGCCTGGTGGTGGCTATGACCGTGGTTCTGGACAACAGTGTGGTAATGTTGGAGAATATCACCCGCGTGCAGGAAACAGAACCTATGGCCACCAACCGTATTAGAAAGGGAGCCCTGCAGATAAGCGGGGCTATTGTAACTGCAACCATAACTTTCCTGTCGCTCTTCGTACCCTTCCTCCTGGTTCCCGGAATGACATCTTTATTGTTCCGTGAGTTGGTGATAACCGTGGCTATTATTATATTCTTGTCAATGCTGGTATCCCTTACGGTGACACCAATGCTGATGGCCCTGTTTTACCCTGATGACAAAGCGGTAAAGAAAAGGCATACATTTATTGCACGTATATCCGACCTGTTCATCCGGGGCCTGGTGTTTATTTATAAGCCCATCCTTCACTGGTCTCTTAAATTACGATGGATAGTGCTAATCGCTTTCTTACTCTTATTGATACCCGGCTACCGCTACCTGCAGAAAACAGGTTCTGAATTTCTCCCAAAGGCAGATGACGGGCTGATAACGGTGAAAGTGATCATGCCCTCAGGGACTGCGATGGAAGAAGTGGACAAAGTCCTGTCAATGGTTGAAAAAACGCTTGCCGGACAGGATTACATCAGTGGCTATGCCACTCTCGCCGGTGGTATGATAAAAGGACTGACAACAAATGAAATAAGCTTTGAAGGTGAGGTAAATATCCAGCTGGTGGATGCTTCTGACAGGCCTATGGATACCGATGAATACGTGGAATATTTGCGACCTCTCATTATGAAGTCGGTAAAATATCCAGGCGCTGTTATAAAAGTAATGCATACCAAGATGAAAGGTATACGGCGGATGGGGCAGTTTGACATCGAGCTGGAGGTCACGGCGCCCAGGAGTGAACCACTGGAAAATATCTATATGCAAACCACCGCCCTGCGTGATAAGATAAAAGACCTGGATTACCTGGCCGGGCTTGATATTTCCACGCAACTCACCAGGCCCGAATACAGGCTTGCGGTAAACAGGCAAAAAGCGTTTGACCTGGGAATAAGCCTGGAAGAAATAGGCCAGACAGTAAAAACCCTTGTGGAAGGGTCTGTGCCCACATTTTATAAAGAAGGCTCATACTATTATCCTGTGAGAATTGTAATTGATGAATCAGAAATAAAATCAGCATCCGACCTCGAAGCTTTACTTATCCAGAGCTCTTCCGGTGCAAAGATTCCCCTGGATGCTATAGCAGGGATTAAAAAAAGCAGCGGGCCGGTTAAGATAGAACGTAAGAACCAGGACCGCATGATTAAAGTAACAGCCAACGTGGCGGGTATGAGCGTGGGAGATGCCACGGCTGACCTGAAGGAAAAACTGGAAGATTTTGTACTCCCCGCCGGATACAGGCTCAACTACGGAGGACAATCGCTGATGCTTACGGAAAACATCAACCAGATGGCTATAATTCTCCTTCTCGCCCTGCTAATAGGATATACGGTAATGGTTCTTTATTTCGAAAGCTTTCTTAAACCACTAATAATCATTATACGCATACCCCTGTCACTGGCAGGCATGACTTTCGCCCTTTATGTAACAGGCACACCAGTAAGTGTAACTGCCCTGATAGGTATTATCATGCTTACCGGCATGGAAATAAATAACGGTATATTGTTGCTCACCTTTATTGATGAACTGCGAAAGAGCGGGCAGGATTTAACACAGGCAATAAAAAATGCTGCCATCATACGCCTGCGGCCTATCCTGATAACCGATATAAACAGCCTTGTTGCCTTATTGCCCCTGGCCTTAACCATAGGTGACGGCACCGAAATGCTGAAGCCCATGGCGGTGGTGGTTATAGGCGGGCTGCTGTTTGGCTTGCTGCTGGTATTTATCTTTATCCCCGTAGTATATCGTATATTATATGCACGTTCTTGAAAAAACCTATGGGAGGTTTTCTGCCAGTGCCGGGTCAAAGTATTTACGTTGCCGCAAAAGCCGGCGTTAAACTGTTAACTGAAGGATTACAGGCCGAACTGGCACTACCTGGCCTTCTAGAGGCCGCTCGTAATACCTCCCAGAACAACCAGCACTATGATCAGAGGGTATAAGGCTAACATAACGATAATCATTATACCCAGGAATTTATAATGGGCTTTTAGAAAATGCATTGATTCCGTCAGGGTCTTACTATCTGATGAGTTAACTGCATGCTTAGCCTTGCTAGAAAAATTAAAAAGGTAGTAGACGGGAAAGAAATACAGGACTGCAATGATAAGATAAAAGATTGCAATCGCGATGCCTATTACGGGGCTTATAGGACTATCCGCGAAGAGCGCCAGGGCTGTCCCGGCTAATAATGCTACAAGAACCAGTAAACCAACCGATATAAAGCCCAGTATTGCCAGGAACATAGACCATTTTCTTGCTGTATCAAGATGGTGGATGCTGTCATTTGTAAATTCCATAGAATTATTATCCGGTAATTTCTGATTAGCTTCTTCCATTTTTTAAGGTTAAATAATTATTGGTGTTCTTCCTTATAAAGATATGAATAATTGATAAAGGTGTATTTCCCATTTTAATTCTTATATAAATATATCTATGGGGACGCCCGAATTGGGCGTCCCTACGGTACCTGCAGCAGG
This sequence comes from Bacteroidales bacterium, assembly GCA_041686075.1. Classification (GTDB taxonomy): domain Bacteria; phylum Bacteroidota; class Bacteroidia; order Bacteroidales; family VadinHA17; genus UBA9300. The sequence goes on from JAWLEO010000066.1 coordinate 7,951, forward strand.
CAATTTTATTACCGGACCTAAACCTCAGATTCTATTCGTCCCAGTCGAATATATTCAATTAATATAATCCTTTAAATTTACCACTATAGTATCATTCAGGGTAAATCTGGCATTTACATTAAATATCACTTCATTGTTTACTTCCGGGTGATCTATGAAATATTTAAATCTTAGAGGATAATTCTCAAATTTATATCTCCAGCATACGTATTCACCATAATCCAGTGAAACATATTTATACTCTACGTTAAAGAGAATAGAAGAATCATAAACACCGGGTAATACATGAAAACGTACCAGGTACAAGTTTTTAACAGGCAGGGCATATTCATCTTTCCATACTGTATCAATGTCATGTATTATTTTATAAACCACACCATCCTCATCCCATGTAAACTCTTCAGCACACAGATGGTCTTTATGCGATTCAGAGTCTTTCTTTGGACATGCCAGGACAACAGTAAGGATAATAAAAATCAGATAAGTGTATTTCATTTTTACATTACATAACCGCCCGGAGGACATTTTTCCAGTAGTATAAATTTATATATTAAATATATTTATTCAAACAATAATCTCATGCAGTATTACCCTTATTTATCCTCCCTACGAGTATTATGCAATTCGAAAGCGCAATAAGTTGGGATTACCTGTATATGCTTAGATTTTTCTTCTCTCACTTATAAATATCAGAGCAATATTTGGTGTCCTAATTAGTCAGGAGGACGCGTAAATGTTAACGACATGTATTATCTACAAACAGAATCTTCCGGGAAACCTTAATAATTAATTGCATTGTAAATATTATCTTGGCATATACTACGAATATTTCATTAGGGAAATGGGAGATGCTTGGGCTCCTGGCTATTGTACTGGTGATATTGTATTTTGTGTACCATAAAAATGGTAAAGGGAAAAAGA
>JAWLEO010000067.1:0-8465 GCA_041686075.1 Bacteroidales bacterium
TTCCACCTCTTCCCATTCCGAACAGAGAAGTTAAGCCCGTCAGCGCCGATGGTACTGCGAAAGCGGGAGAGTAGGTCGCCGCCAACTTTACATAAAAAAGCCCTGACACATATCGTGCCGGGGCTTTTTTTTATCTATTAATTATGAATTATTAATTATGATTTCTTAAATCTTAAACCGAGCAGAGCGAGCATGCCGTGAGGCATGTAAGTTCTGCGAGCTCGGTGAAGCCAATCTTAAATCAAAAGCTCCTATTATATAATGGAACTTCCAAGAAATGCTTCTACATGCTTTAGTAAAACTTATATCTTTTATCTTCTATATCAGCTTTTTCTTTCAGTGCTTCAAAGACTTCAAAACTTGCCCTTGCTTCATAGGTAGAAGCAAGCTGGTTACGTATGATGTCAATAACCGGTCCTTGCTCTTCAACATTGACGTTGTTTACCGAGATGATGAAAACACCACTTTCGCCTTTAATGGGTTCTGACACAAATCCTTCTGTGGCGCTTGCGGCGGCGGCAATAACAGCCGGTTCAATACCTGCAGCGGGTATTGAATAAGAATTAAAACTGATGTTTGTTGCTTCATTGACCCTGAGATCCAGTGTTGAAGCAATATCTTCTATATTATCCAGATCCTGGGTTTCAGCCTCCATATCATTTATTATCTTTTCAGCTTTCTTTTGTTTGATAACCGCAAATCTTACATCAGATTCAACATCCTCCAATTTTGCATAGCCTTCTTCCTGGACGTCAGTGCAATACCCTACTATAAACTTGTTGCCGATCTCGAATACCGCCTGCTCGCTATTGTCGAGTATAATACTGTTTTCTTCTGTGTCAAAAAGTGCCATGATAAGTACCCTCGGTGATTCAAGTCCGGGAATAGTTTTCTGGGCAGGAGTTATATCGGTGGCAAGCTTTTTATTTAATCCTTCTTCAGCCATGGCCTCATTGAACTTTTGATAGGTGTTATTGTTCCCGGCGAACCTGCTGGCTTCGGCATATTTTGCCTGGTAAGTGAGCGAACTGGGCTCAATGGCCCTCTCAATTATACCCACCTGATATTTCCTGGATTTATTGCTTTGCTCCAGGATTTCAATTATGTGATAACCAATGTCAGATTCAACTATTTCAATATCTCCTTCTTTACCTTCAAAGCAGGCATTATTGAATGGAGTAACCATCTGGCCTTCTTCAAACCAACCGAGGTCGCCGCCAAGCTGCGCTGAGCCCTGGTCGTCAGAAAATTCAGTGGCCAGCGATTCAAAACTTTCGCCTGACCTGATAAGTTGCAGGAGGCTGTCAGCTTTATTTTGCGCTGCCTCGGCACTTCGATATGCATTTGGTGAAATAAGTATGTGACGCGCATGTACCGAATCAGGCCTGTTTTCAATATCAAGGAGGCGGGCTATTTTGTAGGTTTCATTCTCAACATAAGGCCCATATACTTCTTCTGTATTTTCCTCCAGTACAAAATCCCTGATCATTTCAGGTATGTCTTCAATGGGTCTGAATACTTCATTGTGCCTGTTGTCAGAGGAGAGGTTTATAAATTGTACGGGTGTAGTGGTCTCCTTGAATTCATCAATTAATTCGATAATGCCCTCTTCGGTGTTCATAACATCTTCTTCGCTCGGCGCAACTTCAAATTCAACATACTCCATGCTGCGTTTTGCTTCCTGCTCATAATCTTTCCTGTGATTATCATAGTATTCCTCAAGGTCAGCTCTTCTTACCGTAACAGATGAATCAGGCACAGTGGAATACTCTTTCATCACAAAACTGAAATCAACTGTTTTTGATGTAAGGGTATTTTCAAATTCGGCCTGTTTTGATGTTATATACAAGCCTTTTGCGATCAGGTTGTTGAATTTTGTGTTTAGCTTTTCATCTACTATCTCATTCTCAAAAAACAACCAGTAAGCCTTAGCCTGGGGATCATATTCAGTACTTTTCAGGAAATTAACAAGGAATGATTTGTCAAGGACTCCTGTCTCCCTGTTGGCGAAAAGCTGTTGAACAATTGGATGAGGCTCATCACCAAGTACCATGGATTCAACTTCGTCTGAGCTTACCCCCAGGCCGAGGGTATTAAATTCCTCCCCGAGCACTTCTTCCATCACCATCTTGTTCCAGATATCCTCCCTCATCGATTCCGACATTGCCTCGGTAATGTTCGAGGTACCTGATAATTTATATATCTCGGTCAGATTCTGAAGCCTTTCATCATATTCCTGGTAAGAAATCGAACGTCCCCCTATTTCTGCTATCTCATAGTAATCTTTCATTTTCTTTGTCTGTCCGCTGCCTCCACCCAGGAAGTCACCCAGGATGAAAAATAACAATGATACACCTATGACTACTGCCAGAAGCACACCTGCCCTCTCCCGTAATGTTTGTAATACTGACATTTATATTGATTTTTTTGGTTTTCAATTTTTTCAGGCGACAAATATACTAAAAAGGTTGAAAAGGTTGAAAAGGTTGAAAAGGTTTAAAAGGTTTTAAAAGATATCATTCCATTATTCCAAATTTATGTAGTTGCTGGAAAATATATCACTATTTTTGGTTCATACGTCATTTTAGAGGGGGTATATATCAAAATTATTAATAAAATGTTAATAACAAGCCCTCTCAAAGGGGGGTATGTTGTAAAAAGAGCGTATTTTTACAAAAATTTTTAATTATGGCAGAGTTACGTTTCAGTGCATTACGGGAAGTATTTTCCAGGCAGGCTATAGAACCGGCCCTTCCCAAAGAAAAAATTTCAGAGTATTTTGGTGTTAATGTTTTCGATCTTCCCAAGATGGAAAAGTACCTTCCACGCGAGACTTATAAATCGGTCAGGGAGGCAATTGACAGGGGGACGTCTATAAGCAGGGAGGTTGCCGATAAGGTTGCTACGGGTATGAAGGCATGGGCAATAGAAAAGGGTGTGACTCACTATACCCACTGGTTTCATCCTTTAACCGATGCGACCGCTGAAAAGCATGATGCTTTTATTGAGCGAAATGATTATGAGGGACTTGTTGAGTCCTTTTCAGGTGAACTGCTTGTTCAGCAGGAACCCGACGCTTCCAGCTTCCCGAGCGGAGGCATACGTAATACCTTTGAAGCCAGGGGATATACGGCATGGGATGTTTCATCTCCGGCCTTTATAGTAGGAACAACTCTATGTATTCCGACAGTATTTGTGTCCTATACTGGTGATGCGCTTGATTATAAAACACCCTTGCTTAAGGCACTTACCGCCCTTGACAGGGCTGCGGTGGATGTATGCCAGTATTTTGATAAGAATGTTGAAAAAGTAATTGCAACGCTCGGGTGGGAACAGGAATATTTTCTAATAGATGAAGCCCTGTATTATGCCAGGCCCGACCTGGTGTTGGCCGACCGCACGCTTATGGGACACCAATCCTCCAAAGACCAGCAGCTGGCAGATCATTACTTCAGTTCGATACCGGAAAGGGTTATGTCATTCATGGAAGATTTTGAGGTTGAGGCCTTCAAGCTGGGCATACCTGTCAAGACACGTCATAACGAGGTTGCTCCCAACCAGTTTGAATGTGCGCCCCTGTTCGAGGAAGCAAATCTTTCGGTTGACCATAATCAACTGATAATGGATATAATGAAGAGGATTGCCCGCAAACATAAATTCAGAGTTTTGCTTCATGAAAAACCCTTCGCCGGAATTAATGGATCCGGGAAGCATAGTAACTGGTCTATGGCTACAAATACCGGCGTTAACTTACTTTCGCCTGCCAAAAATCCAAAGGGAAACCTGCAGTTCCTTACTTTTCTGGTTAATGTGATCAAGGCTGTAAATGACAACCATGACCTCCTGAGAGCCAGTGTACTTACCGAAACAAATTCCCACAGGCTGGGGGGTAATGAGGCGCCACCATCTATAATGTCTGTTTTTCTTGGCTCATATCTCACAGGTATGCTCGATGATATTGTAGAGAAAGTAAGCGATAAGAAGATGACGCCGGCAGAAAAAACTGAAATTAAGCTCGGAATAGGCAAGATTCCAGAGATATTGCTTGACAATACTGACAGGAATCGCACTTCTCCTTTTGCTTTTACCGGTAACAGGTTTGAATTCAGGGCTGTGGGATCTTCAGCAAGCTGTGCCCCGGCTATGATAGTACTTAATGCTTCAGTGGCGGATACCCTCAGGACTTTTAAAAAAGAAACCGATAAACTAATTTCGGGTGGAGTGAAAAAAGATGAAGCAATATTCCAGGTGTTGAAAAAATATATCGTCGAGTCTTCGAGAATAAGGTTTGAAGGTGACGGTTATTCTACCGAGTGGGAGCAGGAGGCATTTAAGAGAGGTCTTACCAATATTAAAAATGTTCCGGAATCAATAAATAAATACCTTACCGGCCAGTCAAAAAAAGTATTGATAGAAGGTGGGATATTCACTGAAAGGGAACTTGAAGGAAGAGTAGGGGTTGAATTTGAAAAATATACCAAGAAAGTTCAGATTGAGGCAAGAGTGCTCGGTGACCTGGCAATTAACCACATCGTCCCTACTGCTATAAAATATATGACCGAACTACTTGAAAATATAGAATCAATGTCAATGGTGTTTAACGAGATTGAATATGAGAGGCTGTCGGGGGCCAGGAAGGAGGTAATAATAAGCATATCAGACCATATATCAATGATAAAACGAATGGTTAATGAGATGATTGAGGCAAGAAAAAAAGCCAACATAATTGAGGATGTATGTAAAAAGGCCTTTGCTTATGAAGAAAATGTTAAACCTTATCTGTTAGAAATAAGATCTCATATAGACAAGCTTGAATTAACTGTTGACAACGAAATCTGGCCTCTGCCCAAGTACAGGGAACTGTTGTTCACCAGGTAACATGAACCGGAATGATGCCTGACTGCCGTTAGGCAGGGAATACTGGAACCTCGTCACCTTCCTATGCTTTCAGCAAACTCATGTTCCTCGTTTCCAATATTCCCTGCCCCCTGCTCCCTGCTCCCTGCTTTTTTTGCATAATATTTGCTGCAATTAAGCCGTTAAACTCTTGCTTAATGTTTTCCTTGTTCTCATTAAAGATGAAAAACATTAATTTTACGCAAATTATTACGGAGGGATTATGGTTAGGTATTTAGTATTGCTTTTTATTATTCTTATTCCTTTGACTGCTTATCCGCAGAAGAGGAAGGCACAGAAAGCATATGATGCATGGGATGCTGGTGAGTATTATGAAGCCATTGATTATTTCAAGGATGCATATTCAAAAACAAGGGACAGGAATGAAAAATCAGAATATGTTTTCATGGTTGCACAATGTTACAGGCTATCGAACAATCCTCGAAGTGCTGAATCATGGTATAAGAAAATATCTGGCAGGGATAATGCCAGACCTGAAGCAACATACTGGTATGCGCAGTGCATGAAGATGAATGGTGATTACGAAGAGGCAATAGAGGCTTTTGAAGAATACAAGCAAATAGTGCCATCAGATGCCAGGGCTGACCTGGGCATCCGTTCCTGCGAGCTGGCTATGGAATGGATGGAATCTCCCCTGCCTTACGAAGTAGACGATATAAGAGACCTGAATTCACGCCGATCAGATTTTTGTCCCGCATACGCCAGGGATGACTATGGAATGGTATACCTTACTTCATCGAGAGAAGAAGCACTTGGCAAGAGGGAGCATGGTGCAACAGGTGAGAATTTTACCGACATTTTTGAAAGCAGGCTTGATAAAAAAGGGCGGTGGAGCACACCTGTTCCTGTCAATGATCTGAACACGGAATTTGAAGACGGTGCAGTCAATTTTACAACCGACTTCAGGGAAATTTATTATACCCTGTGTGAAATGGGGAAGCGTGAGAACAGGGGATGTGTAATTATGACAGCCAGAAGAAATGGCAATGGGTGGAGTCAGCCGGAAAGACTTGATATCCTGCCTGATTCACTGGTAGCGGCACATCCCGCAATAGCACCTGACGGACTTAAATTGTATTTTGTATCGCAATTATCCGATGGCTATGGTGGAAAGGACATTTATTATGTAACAAGATCATCACCCGGCGGAGAATGGTCGGAGCCCCAAAATATGGGCCCCGATATAAATACTTCAGGCGATGAATTATTCCCCTATGTCAGAGTAGACGGAACTTTCTATTTTGCATCCGACGGTCATATTGGAATGGGCGGATTGGATATCTTCAAAGCTGAACCGCAACCCGACGGGCGGTGGCTGGTTGATAATATGAGATACCCTATCAATTCAAGTGCGGATGATTTTGGAATTACTTTCCAGGGTGAAGAAGAAATAGGTATGTTCAGCTCAACAAGAAAAGGACGCACAAATGATGAGATCTATTATTTTGAATTGCCACCGCTGAGATTCAGTGTGAGGGGCCTTGTTAAAGATGAAGAAACAGGTGAGCCAATACCCGATGCCGATGTACAGTTGATCGCCAGTGATGGCACTACTGTAAGGGATAATACGGGAGAAAGTGGAGAATTCAGGTTTATGCTTAATGAAGATGTGGATTATATTTTCCTGTCTTCAAAAGAAGGCTACCTTAACGGCAAGGAGAAGGAAACAACAAGGGGGCAGGATAAAAGCAAAGAGTTCTTAACTACAATACTGATGACATCCATTGACAAACCCATTGAACTTCCAAATATCTTTTATGATTTTAATAAGTGGGACCTGAGGCCTGAATCGATGGTGTCGCTAGATAAGCTGGTCGAAACCCTTAATGATAATCCAAATGTAACAATAGAGCTAATGTCGCATACCGACTCCCGCGACACCGAAGAATATAATATGGAACTGTCACAAAAACGTGCACAGTCAGTGGTGGACTACCTGATTAACAAGGGAATCGATCCTGAGCGCCTGTCAGCAAAAGGCTATGGTGAATCCAGCCCTAAAATAGTGGATGAAGAGCTGGCTTCAGATTATGGCTTCCTGAAAGAAGGATATATCCTTAACGAACAGTTTATTGAAAGTTTACCCAACGAAGAACAGAAGGAGATAGCTCACCAGATTAACCGGAGAACAGAGTTCAGGGTGTTGTCAACCGATTACGAAGCTGAGTGACTGAGAGGTGCAGATTAAGGCAGATTAAACAGATTTTGATTCAAGTCTGAAAAGAATGGATTTGGTAAAATATGTATTAATAGTATGAGATTAACTTTAGAAAAAATTCCTATTATTTTTTGCCATTCTGGATTGGTCTCACGGAATTGCGGTAGATTATTTGAGGTCTTAATTTAACATTGAGATTTAGTTTTTTTCGATCTTCTTCAAGGCTGTCAATTAAGACTTTGGTGGCAAAGGTGCCAATCTCGTCTACAGGTTGAGCTATGGAAGATATAGGTGGATTGAGATAGTCCATAAACGGCTGGTTGTCAAAGGAAATTAGGGATATGTCCTCAGGAACCTTCAGGTCGGCTTCTTTAATGGCTTTCAGTGTGCCGAGCAGGATTGTTGAACTGAGGCATAATATTGCAGTAGGCATGTTCTTTGCTGCTGATAGCAAAAGTTTTGTTTCAAGGTAACCGTTCTGTACGGTAAAACTGTCACCCACTATTTTATAATTCTTTATACCGTATTGTTTGCAAGCCCTAGTGAAGCCCTTTACCCTTTCTATGTTTGGAGCGGTATCAGTTGCACCCTGTATACAGGCAAGGTGCTTGTGTCCATTCTCAAGTATGTATTTCGTAGCTTCAAGAGCTCCAAAATAATTGTCGGTTGTCACATATGGTATTTTCCCATCAAAGAAATACCTGTCGACCAAGATTATTTTCTTACCTGTGCTCATGACATCATCAATATGTGACCTTTTATTACTGCAAGGGGCAATAATAATTGCATCAATATTCCTATCTAGCAAGACCTGTAATATTTCTTCTTCAAGATCTTTATTGTTTTCTGTATCAGCAAGAATAATTGAGTAGCCTCTTTTCTTTGACTCGATTGTTATTATCTTGGCCAGCGTTGCAAAAAAGGGGTTTCCAATATCCGGCAATATCAATCCTATGGCATTTGTTTTTTTCAGGCGAAGGCTCTTTGCTACAAGACTGGGCTTATAGTTCATTTCTTCAGCAATCTCATATATCCTTTTGCATGTTGGCGCGCTGATCCTGTACTTTGGACCTAAACCGTTGAGAACTCTCGATACGGTTGTTATAGATACTCCCGCCAGTTCAGCTATAGTTTTAATGTTAACCCTTTTCTGCATTTGAACAATCGAATATTTAAAATTAAATAAATAATTGAATAAAAGGCAGAATTTTTAATTATAACGCTCAAAAACCAATATATTAATTGAAAAAACCTTTGAGCAACTTATAAAAAGTGGATATTTATGTATAATAAGGTATAAAACAACTTTTTAAGATTAAGTATACTATTATTTTATATATTTATTAATAGTGTGTTAATAAAAATTTGCTTATGATGATTCTATATATTT
>JAWLEO010000068.1:0-8358 GCA_041686075.1 Bacteroidales bacterium
AGAACTTTATACCAGCATTAACTGGCCTGTGATCGTACTCCTTGGAGCCATGATTCCTGTTGGAACCGCACTGGAAACCAGTGGCGGCGCTGAACGTATTGCCGGTATTGTTTTAGACTTAGGAAACAGTATGCCTCCCTGGGCCTTGCTGGCTATTGTTCTTGTAGTAACCATGTTTTTATCCGATGTTATAAACAATACAGCCACTGTTGTTTTAATGGCTCCTGTTTCCATTGGTGTGGCCAAAGGTCTTGGTTTTTCTGTTGATCCATTCCTTATGGCTGTTGCCGTTGGCGGTTCAAGTGCATTTCTGACTCCCATAGGGCATCAATCCAATACCCTCGTGATGGGCCCCGGAGGCTATAAATTCACAGACTACTGGCGCATGGGCCTCCCGCTTGAAGTAATTATTGTTGCAATCGGCGTACCGTTGATCATGTGGGTGTGGCCGCTGTAAAAGACCCAAAATAAAAGTTAAAATTCAAAATTCAAAACCGGTTTTAATTTTGAGAGAAAGCAACAACTAATCTGATAGATATATTTTTTCTTTGGTCTTTGAATTATAGACTATAGACTATTGTAACAAAAGAGATCACAAAACTGTTTGAGCTCTCATCAATCCATGTAATAACATTAACATTTGTGACAACAGATTCGTATGTTCTATAACATGTTTAAGATAAAAACAACTGAAAAACCATGACTTATTGAAAAGATATGGCAAACAAGTGTATTTGCAAACTGAGGCACGAATTTGCAAATACTCTTGTGGCTGTATAAAAAAGAGGGGAGGGGAAAGAAGAAAACGAGTGTTAGGGAGAATGGGCAGCCGAAGAATAGGTGGTTTTGTAAATTTTTGTTCAAAAGCAGATATTCTGAGGCTTTGTGAAGGAGAGGGGTTATTTAACATAGTATCGAACTATAAGCAAAGAGCTAGGGAAGTATGAATATCGATTTAAGGTATAAGATTTTAGAAGTTGTTGAAATTCAGTTAATTACACTATTATATTTATACCTATATAACAGATATTCAGTTAGTTAATACCAATATATGAATCTAAATAAGATAATGTTAGGATGTATCAATTTCCTCGGAAATATTGGCATTAATATATTGTAAACCATTATTCCAACATTCCATCAATCCATTATTCCTTTCAAGATTGCCCGCAAGGGCAAACCTTCGAAATTCATCATTCGATATTCGATATTCATAATTCAAAATCCCAATTCAACAATTAAACGATTCAACGATTTAACATTGTCTTACGTTGTTCTATTTAATATAATATTCAATTATAGCTGCAAATAAGGAATTGTAGAGAGGGATAGCAAATTGCGTTGGTAGCATCACCACGATCGATTATTAGGGGGGATTAAAAAGAAGCTTACTGCGTTTACAGACCACAAATTGCTTTAACATAATATCGAGCCGTTACGGTGCTAACGCCCCGCAACTGATATTATGTTAAATCCGCCTGAGCGGCGGATACGCAATTTGTTAGTGTATTTGCCTATAATTAATATTATGTTAAATAGAGCTTATTGATACACTCACTATTTATTTACCCATACCCCCTATTAATATTACCCATTCGTGTTAATTCGCTTAAATCAGCGATAATTCACGCATAAAAAAAAGAGGTGCAATAAATACACCTCCTTCTTTATTCTTAAATCTTAAATCTTAAATCTCAAATCTTAAATCTTAAATCTCTACTCTCCTCCCTCCAGCTCTTTAATCTTGGCAGACACTTCTTCATACTTCTCGGTCATCTGCAGACGATAATAGAGTTCCTTTAGACTCGTAAGCGTATCCATATCGTCTGGATTAAGTTCCCTGGCCTTTTCCATATATGGAAGAGCCTTGGAAAATACTTCTTTGGCTTCTTCAAAAGCCTTATTGTATTCAACAGGATCCATTATCTCATTGGCCTCCTCCAACTTGTTGGCTCCTTTATTATAATAGCAGACGCCTGCATTGTACTGGCTGTTGAAATATTCAGGATTGAGCTCAATTGATTTTTTCAATGACTCCAGCGCCTTATCATAATCTTCTGCCTGCATATGCATTACACCTTTGGCATAATGTAAATTGTAATTATCCGCTGCATCCTCCAGTGCCATATTCAGGTAATCAATAGCATCTTCGCGCTTATCATTGTCGATGAAAAACTGGATCATAGTTAAAAGTACCTGCTCATCTTCAGGAAAAGCTTCAAATGTTTCTCTTAATGTCATTTCTGCATTCTCAATATCACCTTGAGCCATATATGCTTGATATTTAAGAAGATAAGGAGTGGTTCCTCCATATTTTAATTCTATACTCTTGTCCAGGTACTTATGTGCTTTTTCATAATTTTTCGCATTATAGGCAGCCAGTGCAGTGTTGAAATATACAACGGTATCCACAGTTCCCATATATATATCACTTTTCTGGATCTCCAGTAATTTCTCAAAAGCAAGGGTTGATTTATCATAATTTTCCTTATCGAATTCCATTGCAGCCCATGACAGGAAATCGTTGGCAAGTGCTGGCAGCTGGATAATAACAAGATTTTCTGTATTATCCTTGTCATCAAGTTCAATCGCTTTGAGATAACTATCGTATGCGTAAATCAACTGATCATCATATTCATTCATCAGTTTCTCGTTATCATCCTGATATCCTTTTTCCCACATTGCCTGGGCAACACGGCCTATGGCATAGTGTGTTTTAGGCCAATCTTTGGTTTTTTCGTGATCCTTCGCCTCTTCGACAGCTTCCTGTGCCTTCTCAAGATCTCCTGATTCAAGATAGTTCAGGGCACTTGACACTTTACCCCTTTGGGCCATCGATTCAAGGGCAGAGCAACCGGAAAATGAAACTGCCATGGCAGCTATAATCAAAAGAGAAATAATACTATTTTTCATACTAAATACATTTGGTTATTTATTATAAAATTGCTGCAAATTTAAAACATTACTTATTAATCTTCAAAACTTTCATGCAAATTAAGGAAGTTTAACTTAATTACTCCTCTCCTGCCTGTATGTCAATATCGCCTTCCTCTTCATTTACTTCAACATTTGTAACTGATGCTATTGAATCCGATTCCCTGAGGTTAATAATCCTTACACCCTGTGTTGCACGGCCCATTATCCTTATTGATATTACGGGGATTCTTATTACAGTACCTGACTGGGTTATGATCATAAGATCGTTCTGGTCTGTAACTGCCTTTAAGGCAACAAGATAACCTGTCTTTTTAGTGATGTTTATTGTTTTTACACCCTTGCCCCCCCTGTTCGTCAGGCGATAATCTTCAATCTGGGAGCGTTTTCCGTATCCTTTTTCTGATACTACAAGAACGTTCTGCTCTAAATTATCGGGCTCAAGCACAACCATTCCCACTACGGTATCAGCATCACTACCAAGGGTGATACCTCTTACACCTGAAGCGGTTCTGCCCATGGGTCTCACAGCATTCTCATGAAACCTGATGGCACGTCCTGATTCCACAGCCATCATAATGAACTGCTTACCGTTGGTCATCCTTGCTTCCAGCAATGTATCCCCTTCCCTGATGGTTATTGCATTTACACCGTTCTGGCGTGGCCGGCTGTATGCTTCCAGTGATGTCTTTTTAATTACTCCCTTGGAGGTACAAAGAATGATATAATTATTATTTATATATTCTTCATCATCCAGTGTTTTAACATTAATATATGCCATCACAGTGTCACCGGGCTCTATATTTATCAGGTTCTGCATTGCCCTGCCCTTGGATGCCCTGGTTCCTTCGGGTATCTGGTATACCTTAAGCCAGAAACATTTACCTTTCTTGGTAAAGAAAAGCATTGTATTATGCATGGTTGCTATGAACATATGTTCAATAAAATCTTCATCCCTTGTAGTGCTTCCCCGTGAGCCAAAACCTCCCCTGTTCTGCACTCGAAATTCAGTGAGTGGAGTCCTTTTTATATATCCCATATGGGAGATGGTGATTACCATTTCTTCGTCTGCATAGAAATCTTCCGGGTTAAACTCTTCTGCATTAGGCACTATCTGGGTCCTTCTCTCATCACCGTATTTCTCTTTTATTTCGGTGAGCTCATCCTTGATTATACCCATCTGCAAATTTCTGCTTTCAAGCACACTTCGCAGGTAGTCAATTTGTTTCAGCAATTCCACATGCTCTGATCTGAGTTTTTCCTGTTCAAGTCCGGTAAGTTGACGCAGGCGCATATCGACAATCGCCCGCGATTGCACTTCAGTCAGCTTAAACCGTTCTACCAGTCTTTCCCTGGCTTCATCAGGTGTCTTTGAGGATTTTATTATGGCTATTACCTCATCTATGTTATCACTGGCAATAATTAATCCTTCAAGTATATGTGCTCTCTTTTCAGCCTGGTCAAGCTCATAACGTGTACGGCGAACAATGACATCCAGGCGGTGATCTACAAAATACCTAATCAAATCTTTAAGTGTCAGTGTTCGGGGTCTTCCATTTACCAGTGCTATATTATTAACTGAAAAAGCAGTCTGTAGCTGTGTGTATTTAAATAGCGTATTCAAGACAACGTTTGCAGTGGCATCTTTTTTAAGGATAATAACTATCCTCATCCCTTTGCGGTCCGATTCATCATTAATATATGATATGCCCTCTATTTTCTTTTCATTAATCAAATCGGCAATTTTTCGTATCATTTCTGCCTTATTGATCTGGTAAGGAATTTCATTCACTATGATACATTCCCTTCCTGAATGAGTAAACTCTATATCTGTATTAGCCCTGACAACCACTCGGCCACGACCTGTTTCATAAGCATCTCTTATCCCCTGTTCACCGTAAATTATACCACCTGTCGGAAAGTCAGGTCCTTTGACATATTGCATAAGTTCATCTGTCGTAATGTCGTTATTATCTACATACGCTATAATAGCATCAATTATTTCCGCCAGATTATGAGGAGGCATATTAGTAGCCATTCCCACTGCAATACCTGAAGCACCGTTGACCAGGAGGCTTGGTATCTTCGTTGGCAAGACAAGGGGTTCCTTGAGCGAATCATCAAAATTCAGCTGGTGATCAACGGTATCCTTATCAATATCAGCCAGTGTTTCCTCGGCTATCTTCTGCAGCCGGGCCTCTGTGTATCGCATGGCTGCAGGACTGTCGCCATCGATTGATCCAAAATTTCCCTGTCCGTCAACAAAGGGATAGCGAAGGGACCATTCCTGGGCCATTCTGACCATGGCTTCGTAAACAGATGAATCCCCGTGTGGATGGTACTTACCAAGCACCTCCCCTACTATTCTCGCCGACTTCTTATGCGGTTTGTTTGATAAAAGACCCAGTTCTGACATTCCGAACAATACACGCCTGTGAACTGGTTTTAGTCCGTCACGAACATCGGGCAAAGCCCTGGAAACAATTACCGACATCGAATAATCGATGTAGGCAGATTTCATCTCCTCTTCAATGTTTATTTTTATAATCTTCTCTTTATCCGACATTTAAGATTAATTTTAATAATCTGTCTCTAAAAATTATTCCTCAAAATTTGCAGGTTACGAAAATAGTGATTTATTCCCTATTTACCGTATAATGGATGGTGTAATTATCAACATTTGTTATTCGAAATTGGGCATGCTATTTGCAGCCTCTTATATTGCTTAAAAAATAGAAAGATTTAGGTTTTTTATGTAATTTTGTTGATGATATATGACAAAGTGACTTTAAACCAAATCTTATTACGGGTGTTTAATTAATAACAAATTGAATAATGAAGATTCTTAAACCCTGTTTTTTGGTTTCGACAATTAAGCCGGGTTTATAGTCGTTATAAAAATAGAAAATTAGAGAAGAGGAAATAATTATATGGATTCAAGATTTTCACAGAAAGTTAAAGATGTTCTTACATACAGTAAGGAAGAAGCAATAAGGCTTGGTAACAGTCATATCAGCCCCGAGCATATTTTGCTTGGAATTTTGCGGGAGGGAGAAGGCCTTGCAGTAGATATACTTGTAAACCAGGGCGTTGACCTCAGCATGCTGAAGGGGTCGCTCGAAAGAAGCATTAGGGTTGAAAATCCAATCAAGGTTTCTGATAATGATATATTGCCTTTGCTTAAAAGCACGGAGAGGATATTGAAGCTTGTTCATCTTGAGGCAAAGGCTCTTAAGAGCGATGTAATAGATACCGAGCATCTTCTTCTTGCCATACTGAAGGAGGAAAATTCATTTGCAACAAGATTTCTATCTGAGTTGAACGTGGATTACCAGACAGTACGACACGTGGCTGAGGCAGAAAACCAGTTTCCACGCTCCGATTTCCCAAGAGAAGACGAGGATGAAGACACTGGTTTTTCCCGCGGTGATCAGGGTAAATCACAGCAGGGCCCTACACCACATTCCACTAAAACATCATCGGATACACCCGTACTTGATAATTTTGGAATAGATCTTACAAGGGCTGCTGAAGAAAACAGGCTTGACCCCGTTGTTGGCCGGGCAAGAGAAATAGAAAGGCTTGCCCAGATTCTGTCAAGGCGCAAAAAGAACAATCCCGTCCTTATAGGTGATCCGGGCGTGGGAAAATCAGCTATTGCTGAAGGCCTGGCCCTTAGAATCGTACAGAAGAAAGTGTCAAGGGTATTGTTCAGCAAGAGAGTGGTGACACTGGATATGGCATCCATCGTGGCAGGAACAAAATACCGTGGCCAATTTGAGGAAAGAATGAAAGCTATCCTGAATGAACTGGCCAAGAACGATAATATTATTCTATTCATCGATGAAATACATACTATCGTAGGTGCAGGAGGCGCAGCTGGTTCACTGGATGCCGCAAACATGCTCAAGCCAGCACTTGCCAGAGGAGAAATACAGTGTATAGGCGCCACCACACTGGATGAATACAGGCAGCATATCGAAAAAGATGGTGCCCTCGAAAGACGATTCCAGAAAGTAATGGTAGAGCCTACAACAATCGATGAAACAATAAATATCCTCAACAATATAAAAGACAGGTATGAGGATCATCATAATGTCTACTACACTGATGCTGCCATAGAAGCATGTGTTAAACTGACCAACAGGTATATAACAGATCGTCACCTGCCGGATAAGGCCATAGACGCAATGGATGAATCAGGTTCAAGGGTTCATATATCTAACATAGTAGTGCCTGAAAGAATACTCAAGCTCGAAGATGAGCTGGATGAAGCCAGGAAAGATAAGATGAGTGCTGTGAAGAACCAGAATTTTGAGAGGGCTGCCAGTTTCAGGGACAGAGAAAAGGAACTGCAGGACATGATTGAGGCGGAAAAGAATAAATGGGAATCTGACCTTGCACAAAATCGGGAAACTGTCGATGATGAAAAAGTAGCTGAAGTTGTAGCTATGATGACAGGTGTACCTGTACAGCGCATTGCACAAACTGAAGGTACACGCCTGCTCAAAATGGGTGATGAACTTAGAGAAAGCCTGATTGGCCAGGATGACGCAATCAAAAAGGTTGTAAGAGCTATACAGCGTAACAGGGCCGGACTTAAAGATCCTAATAAACCTATAGGGACCTTTATATTTCTGGGTCCTACCGGTGTGGGTAAAACATACCTGGCAAAAGTGCTGGCGAAATTCCTTTTTGACAGTGCAGAAAACCTTATTAGGATTGATATGAGTGAATACATGGAAAAATTTGCAGTATCAAGACTGGTTGGTGCACCTCCTGGATATGTGGGTTATGAAGAAGGCGGACAGCTCACCGAAAAAGTCAGGCGCAGACCTTATTCTGTTGTCCTGCTGGATGAGATCGAAAAAGCACACCCCGATATCTTCCATATTTTGCTTCAGCTACTCGACGAAGGCCAGCTGACTGATAGCCTGGGTCGAAGAGTCGACTTCAAGAATACAATAATTATTATGACGAGTAATATCGGTTCACGACAGCTTAAAGATTTCGGCCAGGGAATAGGCTTTGACACCCAGACCAAGAAAGCAAGTAAGGATAGTTATGTGAAAACCGTAATACAAAAAGCACTTCATAAAACTTTTGCTCCTGAATTCCTTAACAGGATTGATGATGTAATAGTTTTCGAATCACTGTCAAAGGAAAGCATCTATGCTATAATAGATATCGAGTTGAAAGGCCTATTCGACCGTTTAATGTCGCTGGGATATAAAATCGAACTTACCGATGAAGCTAAAGGCTTCATTGCAGAAAAAGGATTCGATTCACAGTATGGAGCCAGGCCACTAAAAAGAGCTATCCAGATATATCTTGAGGATCCTATGGCAGAGGTCATAATTGAATCAAGTGTTGAAGTGGGTGATATTCTTCGTGTGGTTAAGGATAAGAATGCCGACGACATAA
>JAWLEO010000069.1:0-6718 GCA_041686075.1 Bacteroidales bacterium
TACTGATGTCGGTCACCTGGAGAGTGAAGATGTTGGTGAGGGGGAAGACAAGATAGCAAAGAAAGCAAGGCAGGAACAGCTTGAACCCATGGAGGTTGTCCAGAAATACATGAACACCTTCCACAGGAATGTAAGAGAGCTTAACAGTCTTGACCCGGATATCGAACCCAGGGCCACCGGACATATACTGGAGCAGCAGGAGTACATAAGCCGCTTGCTGGATACAGGGATCGCTTACGAGTCAAACGGATCGGTTTATTTTGATTTAGACAAGTACAATGAAAAGTACGAGTATGGTATTTTAAGCGGCAGGATCCTGGAAGATCTGGTGAGCAATACCCGCACTCTGGAAGGACAGGATGAGAAGCACAATGTTTATGATTTTGCCCTCTGGAAGAAAGCTACGCCCGGACACATAATGAAGTGGCCTTCCCCATGGAGCGTGGGTTATCCTGGCTGGCACCTCGAGTGCTCGGTGATGAGCGCGAAATACCTGGGTGAGCCCTTTGACATACACGGTGGTGGCATGGATCTTATCTTTCCCCACCACGAATGCGAGATAGCACAATCGACCGCTGCACTGAACAAACAGCCCGTGAAGTACTGGGTGCACAATAATATGATCACCATTAACGGGCAGAAGATGGCTCGCTCACTGGGCAATTTTATTACCCTTGATGAGCTATGGACGGGAGAGCATGAACTGCTGGGCAAGCCATATGAACCCATGACCATAAGGTTTTTCATACTGCAGGCACACTATCGCAGTACTCTTGATTTCTCGAATGAGGCACTGCAGGGAGCAGAGAAAGGCTTTAACCGGCTGATGGATGCCATTGATACGCTTGGTACAGTCAAAGCTTCGGCTAAGTCGACCATTGACGTGGATGATCTGTTTAATAAATGCTATGAAGCCATGAATGACGATCTGAACACGCCTGTTATGATCTCTCATTTATTTGATGGTGTGCGTATGATCAATTCGGTAGCCGATGGCAAGGAAAAAATCAATGATACTGATCTGGAGAAGTTACAGAAGCTATACCAGGCCATGGCTTTTGATGTACTGGGATTGAAAAAACCCGAGGAGGACCGTGTCGATACAGAGCTCACAGGTAAGCTGATTGATGCCATCCTGGATATCCGACAGGAAGCTAAGAACGTCAATGATTATACCACGGCTGACCTCATCCGCAAAAAACTCACGGACCTGGGCATCACCATCAAGGACACCAAGAGAGGCGCCCGCTGGGAGATTTAATTTTTTCGCACCTATTCAAGCACCACACTGCAAAAAACCAGCCCGAGGAGCAGGACGGTTTTTATCAGCATCTCGTTAATCCCCTTCTCCTTTATACTCTTGATTTCCGTCATCATAAAGATTGAAATCACCAGTATGCCGATAGCCCCGTACTGGAATACCTTCACCGCTGACCAATCGTAATAATCAAATACTAATGCGGCGAATGCTACGGCAAAAGAAAAACCGATAAAGAAATAGGGAAAGATAAATTTTACTCCTTCACCGGGATTAAACAAATGCCAGCCGAGGGCCAGGTAGGCCAGGCCCAGGAAACCTACGAGCACGGGCAGGAGGATATAGTTCAGGAAAAGACTGAGAACACCTGCAATGAATGCCACCAGATAGATTGTTCGTTCTGTTTGTTTCTTCATATTATAAAGCTAATCAAATTTTCCCAAACAGCCCCTCCGCGCAATCTGTGAAAATCTGTGTAATCTGCGTCACAGTATTACAGCTAAAACAACCACTGCCAGCAATAACAATATTTTAACTGTATTTTCGATTACAGGCTTTTTTCTGGCCCTGTCCAATGCCATTATGAGCACCAGGGCAAACACCAGCATTCCAACAGACGCATACAGAAATAGTTCTTTCAGAGGGTAGTCGCGGATATTGAACAGGAGAGCGATAAAAGATGTAGAAAAGAAATAACCCACAAAAAAATACACAAAATCAAATTTCTTTGTCCTCTCCGGGTTCAGCAGTAACCATCCCAGGAAGAGGTACACCATTGAGAACAGGAAGAGCAAAATACTCAGCACCGTATTAAATTCAAAAAACAAGCTCAGTGCCCCACTCACCAGGGCAACAACATAGATTATTCTTTCTATTTGTTTATTCATAATTATATAGTTAGTTCTAGGATAATTTGTTTAATCTGCTGAATCAGCCTCAGCTTCCTCCTATCTTATTGATTTTTTTACCGACAGATACGTTACCGCCCCAATAACAGGTAAAAACACTACCACCATCAACCACAATCCCTGGTATATTTTCTTCTTGAATTCACTCCTGTGTTTAATCAGGTCATAAACCGCCCAGGCATACAGCAGGACGCTTATTATTATCAATATTGTAATTACAACTGCAATCGTTTCCATAGTAATCTCTTAAAAAATTGTTTCAACTCTTCAAATCCCGAATCTCCGCTTCCACAACCCCTGCCTAACCGGTCTCCTCCGTCCATACCCTTTGGCTACGAACGCAGGCAGGAGTTAAAAGTTAGTTGAAAAACCTATAACAAACTCATTCTCAACCCATTCTCAACTTTTTTCAACCTTATTCAACTTTCCCTCAGCGTAATCTGCGCAATCCGCGTCATTCATAATTAATAAATAATACTTAATACTTTAAAAAGTAAGGAGCTCCACCCCTTCCATAGCAGAAACTCCTTACAACCTGCAGCAGCGAGACACTCATAATATTTATACTCCTTATTTAAATCCATCTTCATCAGTGTAATCCGCGCTAATCATCTCTCAATAGCATGTTTTAACAGATATATCCCTGCTCCCACTATTGGCAGTATCAGTATTATGATTATCCATACAATCTGCTGCCAGCCTTTTTCATTTTTAAGGATTAATATCAATGCTGAGATAAACAGCACAAGGAACACAACAACCAGCAGTATAACACCCACCGGACCAAGAACACCACCTAACATCATAATTTTATATTTGTTGGTTTAAAATCTATTCAATCCCGAATCTTCGCTTCGACGATCCCTGCCTGACCTGTCTCCGGCGGCCATGCCCTTTGGCGAAGGACGTAGGCAGGAGTTAAAAGTTAGTTGAAAAACCTATAACAAACTCATTCTCAACCCATTCTCAACTTTATTCAACCTTATTCAACTTTCTATTCAACTTCCCCTCCGCGTAATCCGCATCATTCATAATTAATAATTCATAAATAATACTTTTAAGTAAGGCCGTCTGCCCCCGGAATCCCCGGGAGCAAACGTGCCTCACACGGCTTGCACATGCACAAAAGAAATGCAGCCTCTTTAAATATTTTATTTTTTTCTCTTTCCCGTAAACCTCCAATTCAAAGAACCTTTTCTTACCCCTCCATTGACCAAATATTCATACAATAGTAATTCTCAGAACACCTCTGACCCCGTCAGGGGTCAAATATTTGTAAACCAGCATCTTTTAGAACACCTCCCGACCCCGCTGGGGGTCGCATAATAATTTCGTAGCCTATACTCACTACATTTACTCCTCAAAGCTAAACAGATACTTCTCGTTATAGTCAACTTTAAAAGCCTTCAGCATGCCAAGGTACTCCTCCCTGAAAGATCTTCTTTTATGATGCTCCTTTTGATTAGCTATATAATTATACACACTCTCAACATCATTACGACTGTAAGAAAACGCACCATATCCATCCTGCCAGTCAAATTTCAGTCTTGTTAATTTATTCATATTAATAAACTTACTTGTCGACTTTTTAACCTCCATTGCCAGATTGGAAATTGAAACAGAAGGGTGCAGACCAAGCAATATATGTACATGATCAGGCACACCGTTAATGATCATCACTTTATTCCTTTTGTTTGAAATAATGCCCGACATATATTTATAAATCTCTTCTTCATGTTTTTCATGAATCAGATAGTACCTGCCCCAGACAGCGAAAACAAGATGAATATATAATTTGGTATATGTATTTGCCATTTTTTGATTCGACCGCGCTGCGGTCGTAGGTTTGGTTGATTTTTTTCTACAATTATGTGACTCCTAACGGAGTCAATAATAACACTTTAATTAACTTTTCCCTGACCCCGTCAGGGGTCAAATATTTGTAAACCAGCATCTTTTAGAACGCCTCCCGACCCCGCTGGGGGTCGCATAATAAATCATACTTTTAAGTAAGGCAGCCTGCCCCCGGAATCCCCGGGAGCAAACGTGCCTCACACGGGTTGCACATGCACAAAAGAAATGCAGCCTCTTTAAGTATTTTTTATTTGACTACGACATAAATTAAAATTAGACTGAAGCAGTGTAGCCAAATAACTAAGCATTTTTCTTTTTTATAAATAGGATTGTAAATATTATTGACATAATAATAATAATTAGCAATCCTATTGTACCAGCCCATATTTTCCATGTCTGGTTAGTGCTTGTATAAACTCTCAAAATAAATACACAACTTAAAATACAAAATAACCACATTGGAAATAAAGGCAACCATTTTTTAACAGACTCTAACAACATAATATTATATTTTTAACAACCTGCAGCAGCACCAGTAAGTCCTCCGCCGATACCTAAAACAGCCCCACCAACAACTGCTCCGGAGACTGTTCCTACAAGTGGTAATACAACAGTTCCAACTGCAGCTCCTCCCAAAATACCAGATCCTGCCCCTGTTAGTGCCCCACCCGCTATTGCAGCAGCACACCTTCCCCATCTTTCCCACCAACTTTCCTCCTCGTCAGGATCGCTCTTGGTAAATGAATCAGAAAGTGGAAATAAATCTTGATTTTCATGAACGAATTCAATAGAAGCTTTAACTGATGCTAAATATATTAGTACATTATTAATTCTCTCATTATCAATCTCCGATGACATTAATTCATAAATTTTATCATCTAAAAAAGAATGAAAGTCTTCAAACTTTAAACTATATAGGATAGCATCTTCTACATCTTGGACAATCTCTTTTTCAAGACTATTTAAATTCGATTTTGAAAGACCTTTTATTAATTTTTCATTAAAAGCGTGAGAGAATTTCATGAATTCTTCAGAAGAATCATTATAATAAGTTTCAGCACTTTTTAATACAGCCTTCTTATTAGTAAAATCAGATTCTGCATCTCTTAATAACGAACCAATTTGGGTTAAATCATTTTTTAAAACCAATGCAAATTCTTCATAGTCACAAACAGGTATTTTATTATCAATACCCTGATCTTGCTTATTGCAGCCAATAAGAACAATCAGTAAAATAGAAATAGTTAAGAAAATTTGTTTTTTCATAGCAGCGAGATTTTTTGGTTAATAAATATGTTTACAGCAATAAAAATTCTTAAAAAATAACGGCAACCGGGCGGGTGAGAGGCCCGGTGCCGTTAATAGCGATGGTTCTTCCGTTTCCATCGGCTGGTTTAAAGGGGACAAATACGCGCGATGGCGTATGACTGTGTAAAACAGTATCTTAAAAAAAGAGAGTAGTATGCACAAAACAGATGGATGCATCAGTTTCAGATTTCGACCCTATATATTACAGACATTTAGTATATGCAATTTCGTACAGAATGAAATTAGATTCCACTTTTTGAATATGTTCTACAGCATGTTTTTAAAAATTTGTTGAACTGTTGAACTGTTAAATCGTTGAACTGGGCAATTAATCTATTTCTCAGACATCTTAACAAAATCCCAATTCAACAAAACCCTCTTCAACAACCCAATTCAACAATTACACAATTCAACATTTCAACCCCCAAAATCTCGTTTCTGAACACTCTTATATAAACTATTCAACAAATTGGAAACAGCCATTATTCCAGTCACTGTCCTTTCCTCCAGCTTTATGTAATTCAAATCCTGTGCTATATGAAGCTGACTGTATACTTCCATCAAACTGGAATAGGCAATCTGGTAGTAATTACTTTTTGACCTGGCAGAAAACCTGGAACTTCCTTCTGCAATATTAGAAGATACAGATACAACTGCTCTTCTGATTTGACCTTGCAAGCCAAACTTTTCCTTATCCGTAAATTTTTCGGTCAGTTTATAGATATCAACAGCAAGATCCTTGGCTTGCTTCCATACGTCAAGCTTTTCAAATGAAAATTTGTGTTTCATAACTTATAATTTTACAGCGAGATTAATAATATTCAAGATATGCATTTACTGTAAAAAAATAAAAAAAAGGTTTAATCGTTGAACTGGGCAATTAATGTATCTCTCAGACATCTTAACAAACCCCCAATTCAACAAAACCCTCTTCAACAACCCAATTCAACAATTACACAATTCAACATTTCAACCCCCAAATAATCCCAATTCAACAATTAAACAACTCAACAATTCAACAATTCATCACGAATGACTAATTTTGCTACAAACACGCATCCATGTCCATCAAAATCCAAAACATCACCAAACTCTACGGCTCCCAGCGCGCTCTCGACAAAGTCTCCTTCGAAGTGCACACTGGCGAGATCGTCGGCTTTCTCGGACCCAACGGGGCAGGTAAAACCACCCTGATGAAAATTATCATTGGATATATAACTGCAACAGAGGGCAAGGTTTTTGTCAATGATATCGATGTGGAAGCTAATTCAATAGAGGTACGCAAGAAGATAGGCTACCTGCCTGAGAACAACCCCCTCTACTACGACATGTATGTAAGGGAATACCTGCAGTACATTGCGGGTATCTATAAGTTGGGGAAAGAGACAAA
>JAWLEO010000070.1:0-6424 GCA_041686075.1 Bacteroidales bacterium
CTCATGATCCCTTGAGGGGGTAGCTACACTCCCCCCGGGATTATTCGCTCCCGATGGTCGCTCATGATCCCTTGAGGGGGTAGCTACACTGCCCCCGGGATTATTCGCTCCCGATGGTCGCTCATGATCCCTTGAGGGGGTAGCTACAGAGCAAAATAAAAGTCAATGGCGAGGCCATTAATTTTATTTTCAGGCACTTGCTCGCTCGAGCAGGCTCGGCTCGCAGTGTCTGAAAATAAAAAACCATTCGCTTCCGCGAATGGCTTTTATTTTGCTCTGGCGGAGAAAGAGGGATTCGAACCCCCGGACCGTGTAAACGGTCAACGGTTTTCAAGACCGCCGCATTCGACCACTCTGCCATTTCTCCGGCGCAAAGATAAGAAATTTTTAATTTTACAAAATTGGAAGCCCCAAAGTGATATGCATGTTTTGATATTTGTTCATATTTAATACAAATAAAGGTTAAAAATTGCTCTGTTCGTGGAAAAATGGGGCTTAAAGTTTGCTTTTCATAGAAAAAAAAATATATTTGTATTTAAATAAAGATATTTTAACTAACCATAAAAACTATTTACCATGACAAAAAAGGAATTAGTAAATGCTATCGCTGATAAGGCAGGTCTCTCAATGAAGGATGCAAATACCGCACTTAACTCATTTGTAGATGCTTTCGGTGAAGCAATGAAAAAAGGTGAAAGGATCCAGTTACCAGGTATGGGGACTTTTAAGGTTGACACCAGGAGTGCAAGGGTAGTAAGGAACCCACAAACAGGAGCTAAACTTAATGTGCCTGCCAAGAAGGTAGTAAAATTTAAAGCAGCACCGGGCCTTAGCGAAAAGTTATAAGAAATTAATTCTATGGTTGCTTAAGGGGGTGGACGCACCCCCTTTTTTAATGCCTATGTTAGAGGAAGCATTAATACAATACCTTGAAAATTTCATCTCCTCAAGAAGAGCGGAATTATTTGATAAAGTACTATCGTACCGAACAAAATATATTACCCTTGTACTGGAGGATATCTATCAGCCTCATAATGCAAGCGCAGTGCTAAGGACCTGCGAGTGCTTCGGCATCCAGGAAGTTAACATCATAGAAAACAGAAATAAATACAATGTAAATCCGGATGTTAGCCTCGGTGCTGACAAGTGGCTTACAATAAACAAGTTCAATAAATCAAAAAATAATACAGCTGCCGCTTACAGGAGCCTGCGTGAAAGGGGCTACAGGATAGTGGCAACATCACCCCATAAAGGAGATGAGGTGAGCCTTGAAGAATTCGACATCAGAAAAGGCAAAATTGCACTGGCCTTCGGCACAGAGATGCAGGGTCTGAGTGAACAGGCTATAAAAGAGGCGGATGAATACCTGAAAATCCCGATGATGGGATTTACCGAGAGCTTTAATATATCAGTCTCGGCTGCAATTATAATTCACAGGCTGGTTATGTCGCTCCACGAATCAGATATATCATGGCGATTGAGCGAAGAGGACAGGTTGACCACAAAATTAAACTGGTTGAGAAGATCTATAAAAAAATCAGAATTGCTCGAAAAAAAGTTTCTGGATATGAAAAGCGGTTTTAAGTAAAAGGTTAAAGAATTTTTTTATACTTTTGGATTACCTGGACTGTTATAAAACTTGGAATTTATGAATTGCATTATCGTAGACGATGATAAATTATCCAGGAAGGTACTCACTGAACATGTCAAGAGATCTTCCTTCCTTACCCTTGTGGGAGATTATGATAATGCAATAGATGCCAGGAATTTACTCGCGGAAAAGTCTGATATTGACCTCATATTCCTCGATATTCAGATGCCGGAAATGGATGGTTTTGAGTTGATTAACAGCCTTGAGAATCCCCCTGCAATAATAATGGTGACGGTTAATGAAAAAATGGCGGTGAAAGCTTATGACCTGGATGTGATAGATTATCTTGTCAAGCCCGTTACCTATTCCAGGTTTTGTAAGGCAGTCGATAAGGTAATAAGATACCAGAATAAAAGCGCCAGGGAAAATATTGGCCAGCAGGAAGTGTTTATAAAAAAGGCATCATCTTTGGTTAAGCTTAAGCTTATCGATATTATAGTTGTAGAAGCACTGGAAAATTATGTGGTGGTGCATACTGACAAAGAAAAGTATACCATTCATTTTACAATGAAGGCCATCGAACAACAACTTCCTTCATTGATCTTCATCAGGGTGCACAGGTCATATATAGTTAATAAGAGCAGAATTGTGATGATAAAAGATAATTCAATCGATATCAAGGGAGATGTTGATGTTAAAAATATACCCATAGGAAAATCCTACCGAGAAAGCCTGTTGAAAGAGATAAACGTTATGATGCGATAAATTCCAGGCTTATATGTTATCTAAACGAAATTTGTTCCTTAGACATCTCGGGCAAACATCGCCTGCACCAATGCTGATTGAAATTGATTCGGCAAAGGGTATCTGGCTCTATGGTCCCGAAGGTAAAAAATACCTCGACCTGGTTTCGGGGGTATCTGTCAGTAATGCAGGCCATTCGAATGAGTACGTTATCAGTGCTGTAAAAGAGCAGATCGATAAATATATGCACCTCATGGTCTATGGTGAAATTGTACAGTCGCCCCAGGTTGATTATGCTAAGAAACTAATTGATTGCCTGGACAGGCATTTTGAAACTGTTTATTTTGTCAATTCCGGCTCTGAAGCTGTGGAGGGTGCTATAAAAACAGCGAGGAAATATACTTCGCGCTCACGCGTGGTTTCCTTTAAAAATGCCTATCATGGTTCTACATTGGGTGCCATGAGCCTCTACGGCGAGAATACTTTTAAGTCGAGCTACATGCCCCTTGTGCCCGACATGATACAGGCCGAATTTAATAATGTTGATTCCCTGTCAGTAATTAAGGAGGATGTGGCTGCAGTTATAGTTGAACCAATCCAGGCAGAAGCCGGGATTATTACCCCACAAGATGATTTCCTTTACGAGTTAAGAAAAAGGTGTGACCAGGCAGGCGCATTGCTTATTTTTGATGAGATACAGACGGGCTTTGGCCGGACAGGCACACTGTTTGCTTTTCAACGTTATAAGATCGTTCCTGATATAATATGCCTGGCGAAATCGCTCGGTGGCGGTATGCCCTTGGGCGCATTTGTTTCATCTAAAAATATCATAGCAAGCCTTTCAGATAATCCCGCCCTGGGACATATTACAACCTTTGGTGGTCACCCGGTATCCTGCGCTGCAGGACTGGCTGCACTGGAATATATTACTGACAATGAATTACATCTGGCGGCTGTGGAAAAAGGAAATAGGTTTCGCGATAAGTTGAAGCATAAAAATATATCGGAGATAAGAGGAGAAGGATTGTTCCTTTCTGTGCAATTATCATCAGCAGATATGGCCGGTAAGTTTATTTCACTGGGAACAAGAAATGGTCTGATACTTGATCAATTTCTTTTCTGTAAGGACTCATTTAGAATATCTCCCCCTTTAATAATAAAAAATGAAGAAATTGATTATGCAGTTGATACAATTCTCAAAGTTATTGATGAAATATCCTAAGGTTTTGTTATTGTTACAACTAGTATTTGTAACTCAGGTGAATTTTGGCCAGACAGCTGGTGAAATAAACCATTATTTCGATATGATAGCAAATGAGCCGAATGAAAAAGAAAGATTAGTATATAATGATTCACTTACAAAGACCATAATAGCTTACCTCGAATCACATGATGACATTATCGGTACTGACATTCCAGACATTAAATACCTTGGCCAGATTACACCATCTGACAGTCTTATTAAATTATTTACGTGGAACATCCCTGTGTCAGGAGGGAATAACGTCTTCAATTGTATAATTTACAACAGCGTGTCTGATACAAATATATTGCTCAGGGGCGATGAGGGGCTGGCAGACCTTGAGACCGATGCTGTGATAATCAGCAATGATTGGTATGGTTCATTATATTATGATATACAAGCAATGGGCAATGGAGAAGAAATGACCTATATATTGCTTGGATTCGACCCTGATAATATATATATGAATGCCAAGGTTGTTGATATATTGCATTTTGATGAAGAGGGTAGACCTCTTTTTGGCAAGAAAATATTTTCGATAAAGAACAAGGTCCTTACGAGGATGATCTTTAAATATTCTCCACTGGCCACAATGATGCTGAAATTTAATCCCGAACGATCAATGATAATATTTGATCACCTTTCACCTTCATCTCCAGAGTTTGAAGGCCAGTATACCTATTATGGTCCTGATTTTTCCTATGATGCCCTGGAGATCAAAGACGGTAAGCTGATACTTGTGGAGGATATAGACCTGCGCAATAAAAATAAGCAATAGTAATTTTTGCCCCTTGCTCCCTGCCCCTTGCTCCCTGCCCCTTGCTCCCTGCCATTCGCCTGCCCTTTTTTCACGGGGAAGTGACGAATTGTCATAGCAGTTGGATTGGCATGAGCTTTGAAAATCAGGTCGTGTATATATTGTAAAACCAATAAAAATTAATAAAAATGCAAAAAGGTAAGATTGGGGTTACCACAGAGAATATATTTCCAATAATAAAAAAGTTCCTGTATTCTGATCATGAAATATTTATCCGTGAATTGATATCAAATGCCGTAGATGCCACGAAAAAGCTTAATACGCTGGCCTCTGTTGGTGAATACAAAGAAGAACTGGGAGACACAACAATCAGGGTATCAGTTGACAAGAAGAAAAAAACAATAAGGGTATCTGATTATGGTGTGGGAATGACAAGCGATGAGCTTAAAAAGTATCTCAATGAAATAGCATTCTCCAGTGCCAATGATTTTCTGGATAAGTACAAGGACAGGGCAAATGAATTGATAGGTCATTTTGGTCTTGGTTTTTATTCTTCGTTTATGGTATCCGACAAGGTTGAAGTGATTACAAAATCATGGCAGAAGGATGCACCTGCCGTAAAATGGACATGTGATGGCAGTCCTGAATACACCATTGAAGAAGCTGAAAGAGATAGGGTGGGAACAGATGTTATTCTGCACATGGATAAGGATTCAGAGGAATTCCTGGAAGAAGCAAAAATCCAGGAACTGCTTAAGAAGTATTGCCGTTTTCTGCCTGTAAAAATAGCATTTGGCAAAGAGAAAGAATGGAAAAAGGATAAGTATGTTGAGACCGATAAGGATAAAATAATCAACAATACTGAACCGGCATGGACAAAAAAACCGGCTGACCTGACAGATGAAGACTACAAAAATTTCTACCATGAGCTTTATCCGATGGCAGATGATCCTTTATTCAACATACATCTCAATGTGGATTATCCTTTTAACCTTACCGGGATACTCTATTTCCCCAGAATAAAGCGCAATATAGAAATACAGAAAAATAAGATACAGCTTTACTGTAACCAGGTTTTCGTGACCGACTCAGTTGAGGGCATTGTTCCCGAATTCCTCACATTGTTACATGGTGTGATCGACTCACCCGACATTCCACTTAATGTTTCACGAAGTTATTTACAGAGTGATTCAAACGTAAAGAAAATATCAAGTCATATAAACAAAAAAGTAGCTGACCGCCTTCACGAGATATTCAGGGAGAACCGTGAAGATTTTGAAAATAAGTGGGATGACCTGAAGCTATTCATAGAATACGGGATGATAACCGAGGAAAAATTCTATGAAAGGGCAGTTAAATTCGCATTATTTAAAAACACCGATGGTAAATATTTCACATTCGATGAATATGAAAAAATCATAAAAGATAACCAGACTGATAAAAATAAAACCCTTGTATATCTTTATGCCACTGATAAAGATTCACAATACAGTTATATCGACAAGGCAAAAGCCAAGGGTTACGATGTGCTTCTAATGGACGGCGAGCTCGAGCCGCATCTAATCAGCCACCTGGAAGCAAAATTCAAGGATAGCCGTTTTGTAAGGGTTGACTCCGACGTTATTGAAAAACTCATTGAAAAGGAAGAAAAAATAGAGTCTAAACTGGACAGTGAACAAGAGGAAATGCTGAAGATGGTTTTTTCAAGCCAACTGGAAGGTAAAGATAACTTTATTCCCATAACGGAGGCTATGCAAGAATCTGATTCACCTGTAACAATCACACAGTCGGAATATATGAGGAGAATGAAAGATATGTCAAAACTGGGTGGGGGTATGGATTTTTACGGTAATATACCCGACTCATTTAACCTTGTAATCAATACAAACCATTCTATAATAGAGGGCCTTGCTTCGGATGTACAAAAAGAAGTAGGCGAAGCAATAAAAAAACAGTCTGAATCGATATCTTCACTGGAGGAAGAAATAAGTAAGACAGAAAAATCACATGAGGGGAAAAAGGAAGAAGAAATAAGCCAGGCTGAGAAAGATAAGCTTGAGGCACTTAAGAAAAGAAAGACCAAGGCGGA
>JAWLEO010000071.1:0-6269 GCA_041686075.1 Bacteroidales bacterium
ATTGAAGAAACGCTGCCAACAAGTCCGTCTTCCCTGACCTTGCCATATCCCGCTTCAACAACTTCCTCATCATGGTAAGGCGTGACAGTTAGTTTATTAGATTCAAAATCTAATAATACTACAAGCTGCTTTTGTCCGATATAATCCATCTCAAAGCCGCCGTATTCAGCACTTAAGAATGATATTTTTTCAATATCGGGTTTAAATTTTAACCTGAACTCGCCTTTTGCGTCAGTCGTTTCACTTGTTTTATTGCCGTCAAGAAATATCATTACATTGCTTACAGGTATAGTGTCACTGTTGAGAATTCTTCCTGTTAGGACTACCTTCTTTTTGTTTTTCCTCTGACCTGACACAGGTCCGCTAATAAATATTGCGAGAATTACTATGGCTGCTATTTTTATTTTCATGATTATTATAAATTATGAGTTTTTAATATTTTCTGTCTTTTTTTCAATGTTATATATGTCCTGTTTAGTAATGACCCTTAAGTGCTACCATCACCCTATCAGGTAAGACAAACTTATTCTAAATAAATGAAATATAAAAATGAGCCAAGGAGGGCTGAAACGCGACGGACCACAAACAAAAAATCCCGGCAATGCCAGGATTTTTCTTGCTGGTTGACCCGCCAGGGCTCGAACCTGGACTCTTCTGAACCAAAATCAGATGTGTTGCCAGTTACACCACGGGTCAATCATACCTTATCAGGTGCTGCAAAAATAATAAACTTTTTAAGAATTTTAAACAATCCAAAAAAAAGTTAAAAATCCATAAAACGCCGAAAGTGAAAAAAAAAAAGGCTTAATTTACATGCCATTTACTCCTGAAAAGGATAATGTTAATCATACCGAATCAGAATTGAAAATGAAAAGGAACCGTAATTGTTTCTTATTGACCATGTTGCTGTTTTCCTTAGGTTTCAGCCAGCTTTTTTCACAGGCGGAGGGAGAAACAATCTCTTCCTCTCATATCCGCAGCATCTTTGAAAAAGTCTATGGTCCCGATCCCAGGCTTGTAAGTGGTAAATTGTACCGGGGAGCCAGACAGGGTTCGGTTACTGGCAACCCATATTATACAGATGAAAACTGGAAATTAGGATATGTGATCATTGACAGCTTGCTCTTTGATAGCCTGCTGCTGAATTATGATATACTTGAAAATAAACTCGTGCTGAATACAGCCAGTATCAGTAATTCTAATACCCTTCTCTGCCTTAACCTTGAAAAAACAAATCGCTTCGGTATTGATGGACGTAGCTTTATCCCCTTCCCCGGTGAAAAGGGCAGTCCCGAACGATGGTTCGCTGAATCCGTGGTTGAGGATACCCTGTCATATCTGATACTGAAAAAAAAGGTACTTCAGATCGATGCAGGGGCTATGGATTTTAGTTATAAAACATACAATAATCCTTATCTTCAGTACAATAATAAGCTGTTTAAATTCAAAAGCAGAAGAACACTGTTCAGGCTTTTTCCCCATCTTAAAGACGATCTTAAGAAATTCATCAGGCAGGAAAACCTGACATTTATCAAAAAGAGACCTGATTACTTGAGCCGACTTACAGAATACTGCAACACCCTACTATATAATAATCAATGAGAAAATTATACCTGTCACTTCTTTGCGCCCTCTGGATGGGTCAGTCTTTGTCTGGTCAGGCAGGGGGAGTTGATTTCGACACATTTGCCAGTGAATTGAGAGAAAAACATAATGTATACCTGTATTATAAACCGGAATGGGTAAAAGATATACAGATTGAGGCATCGCTTGATTCACTGAGCGTTTACGATGTCCTTGATAAAGTACTTACCCCTGCCGGTATAGGGTTCATCAAGCGAGGAGACAAGCAATTTTTTATTACGGGCAAGGAAAAAATAAAAAGGGATGGACGGGCAACAAGTGATACGGCAAGATCATCGCGTGCAGGCGATACCGGGGAAATTGCAGAGGAATATTTTGGTTCATTTTCCTATGATAATGCTGTAACAAAGGTAGTAATAGGTGAAAAGAATGCTGCCAATCACTCTACCGTAAGTGTTCTTTCCGGAAGGATAGTGTCAGCAAGCACCGGTGAACCTGTAATTGGGGCAACCCTGGTTATTGAAGGAACAAACAAAGGGGTGATTAGTGATTCAAATGGTGAATACAGCATGAGCGTTACAACAGGGACAAACTTTACCCTTACCATATCATGCATAGGAATGAAGGAAACATCATTCCTTGTTGAAATGAACTACTCCGGCAAACTAAATATAGAATTGACAGAAGCCCTGATAGATATACAGGAGGTGATAGTCCGCTCCGGCAGGCATGATAACGTGCATGGCATGCAAATGGGTTTTCAGAGAATGGAAATGAAGGAACTAAAAAATATACCTGCCGTTATGGGTGAAAGGGATATACTCAAGGTGGCCGGGATGATGCCAGGTGTGCAAACAGTTGGTGAAGGTTCCTCAGGTTTTAATGTAAGAGGTTCTTCATCCGACAATAACCTCTTCCTTCTGAATGAAATCCCCGTACTTAATACCGGGCATCTTTTTGGTTTCTTTTCTGCTTTTAATCCGGATATGATACGTGACTTTAACATGTACAAAAGCAATTTTCCGGTTGAATACGGTGGAAGGCTTGCCTCGGTTTTTGATATATCAACAAGGAAAGGAAATAAGAAGGAGTTTGGTGCAAGGGCTGCGCTGAGTCCTATAACGGGCAGCATTATGATGGAAACACCAGTTGTTAAGGATCAAAGCTCTGTAATACTGGCTGCACGGTCAACATATTCTGACTGGATACTGAAGCGTATTGACAATCCTGATATCAGCAACAGTAATGCCTCATTCAGCGACATAATGGCAGGCCTGCATGTACTTAAAGGGGACATGGCATCCTGGCAATTTTTTACCTATTACAGTCAAGACAGGTTTACCCTGGCCAGCACAAACAGTTTTGAATATCAAAATCTGGGTGCATCACTTATCTATAACAGGGAACTCAACAGGCGCTGGTCGATGAAAGCTTCTGCTGTTCTCAGTGATTACACAAATTACCATACTAATACCGAGCAGCTTTCAAAAGCTTATAGCCACGAATTTCAGATAAGGTCGCAACAACTTAAAGTTAAAATTTCAGGTTTCCCCGCCCTTAAACACAGGACTGGTTTTGGTGTTGACGCCATACTTCATAACCTTGATCAGGGCGTTTATAAACCTTTTGGAAGTGAATCCTTATTTGCACGCAATGATTTTGGTAAAGAGAATGCAATTGAATATGCTTTATACGCCTATGATGAATATTCCATAACGGACAGGTTAACCCTGTATGGCGGCATCAGATACAGCCTTTTCAATTATCTTGGTCCCGGAACTGTCCATCTCTACCAGGATGATATGCCCCGGGAAACAGAAAATATTCGTGACACCGTGAGCTATGGAACCGGTGAATCAATAAAACATTATTCAGGTCCAGAATACAGATTATCATTTAATTACGAGATAAAGCCTGACCTTTCACTTAAGTTCAGCTATAACAGGATGAGACAATATTTGTTTATGCTGACAAATACTTTTTCAGTGGCGCCCACCGACAGGTGGAAAATTGCAGATAATCACATCAGACCCCCTGTTTCAGACCAGTTAAGCCTTGGCGTATATAAAAATATTAATAGCACTGCACTAGAAACTTCAGCTGAATTTTACTATAAAAACGGACAGAATGTGGTTGAATATAAAGACGGGGCGGATCTCACTTCAAGCCCGCGTTTTGAAACCCTCGTCCTGCAGGGTAACCAGGATTCATACGGGGCCGAATTCATGATCAAAAGAAATGCAGGCCGTCTTACAGGCTGGATCAGTTATACCTATTCCCGTTCATTAATAACCGTAGACGGAAATGAAGCATGGGAAAAAATCAACAAGGGAAGAGTGTACCCCGCTAATTATGATAAGCCTCATTCACTCAATTTCGTGGGAAACCTAAATATCTCGCGCCGTTTAAGTTTATCGTCAAATGTGGTCTACAGCTCAGGCAGGCCAACAACCTATCCAACAGGGATCTTTTATGTCGGTGATGTACAGGTAGTAAATTATTCACAGAGAAATGAATACCGGATACCTGACTATTTCAGAATAGACCTCTCACTGAATGTCGAGGGCAACCTGTTAAAGAAAAAATTCGCACATGGTTCGTGGATGTTCTCAGTCTATAACCTTACCGGCAGAAAGAATGTTTATTCAGTGTATTTTAAAAATGATAATGGACGTGTCGAAGGATTTAAGCAATCGATATATGGTGTGCCAATTTTCACTGTCAGTTATAATATTAAACTAGGGAATTATGCGGTTGAGTAAGCTTATTATTTTTATAATGCTGATTTTCGTTTCCTGTATAGAAACTTTCGTGCCTGAAACTACCAGCT
Organism: Bacteroidales bacterium; assembly: GCA_041686075.1. Taxonomy (GTDB): domain Bacteria; phylum Bacteroidota; class Bacteroidia; order Bacteroidales; family VadinHA17; genus UBA9300. Next base: position 4,415 of record JAWLEO010000071.1, read on the forward strand.
ATGATGATATATTATTTATAGAGGCCAGGATTACCAATGATGATAAGCTGCTTCCAGAAGTGTTAATTTCCAGGTCAGAGCCCATAGGCAGTGATCAGGAGTCGGATGAACGCAGGCCGGTCTCAGGAGCCGATGTATATATTATATGTGACGATGGCTCTGAGTATCCTTTTTATGAGCATGTGAGTGGGAAATATTTGCCTGTTAACTCTGCTTTTACCGGTGAAACAGGTAAATCCTATAAACTTATTCTTTATCATGGTGAAAACACCTATGAATCGAATTTTGAAAAACTTCTTTACTCTCCCTCCATTGACAGTATTAATGCAGTACCCACGAAGCAGAAAATATCAGAAACAGGAGACCTTGTTGATGGATTGCAGTTTTTTATAAGTACTCATAGTGATAGTCCGCCGCCTTCATATTACAGATGGATACTTGATGCCACATATATGTACAATGTGCCGTACAGCTCAACTCATATATATGATGGCAACAGCCCTGTGATGCACGAAAACAGGGATATCAGCTATTGCTGGAAGGATTATGACATTGACGGTATATTTATTTCCACCACAGAAGGATTGATAGAAAATGCAGTGATCAATGCGCCATTAAGTTTTACTGATCAGTATGGTGATGCACTGTCCCTGAAGTACAGCCTTTATGCAAGGCAACTCTCAATAAGCAAAAATGCTTATGACTTCTGGAATGACCTGGATAAGCTGATCAATCAGACAGGGGGTTTATATGAATCTCAACCTTTCAGACTCGAGGGGAATATAAGATGCACTACTGATCCATCCCTTAATGTTACGGGCATATTTGAAGTGGCAGGAGTATCTGAGAGGAGGGATTTCTTTCTTCGCCCATCAGAATTCAATATCTATAGAATGAATTGTGAACTGGAACCGGTTGGGACAGAAACCCTCCCCTGGAGCGACTTGCCAGAGGGGGCATACCTTATTGAAGATCAGCCGGGTGCTTATCTTACATCCACTTTAATATGTTTTGATTGCCGCTTAAGAGGAGGGACAACTGAAAGGCCGGTTTTCTGGGAGTAAATCAAAGGAATGATGAGAATATTTTCAATATATAAAATGAACAATAACAGGGGAGTATTTAAAAAAATCTTACTTCCGGCATTGCTTATACTGATTGCAGTGCCTGCTTATACACAATTACCACTGTTAAGGGAAACCGTCTGGCTGCAAACCACATCAGACATCTATGTTTCCGGGGAAGAAATTTATTTTAAAGCATCAGTCTTTGAAACCGACACATATAAACCATCAGCTTTGAGCAATAACCTGAGGGTTGAATTAATAAACCATGAAGGTGAACTGATATTTCAAAATAACTATGTACTATCAGGTGCTCAGATCACATCGAAGATAAAATTACGTCCTGAACTTTCTACCGGCTGGTACCACCTGAGAGCTTATACAAACTGGATGCGTAATTTCCCCGAAAATGATTTTGCATGGTCATCGTTCAGAGTAGCCCAACCAGGGGATCTGGAGGATGAAAAGTACAGATTTGAAAATGACAGCATATATATTATGCTCACGGAAATTGAATTAAACAAAAATGACGATCAAACAGGCGAATGCAGCATCTTTGCATCTGATATTCATGGCAAACCGCTTAGTGCAGAAGGATTTATACTGAGTAGTCCAAGCGATACTGCTGCATGGATATTAACAGATGATACAGGCTGGGGTATTTCGGAATTCAATAAAAGTCCCGGAAAAAACTATAAAGCGTTTATCAAGGGACATGCTGCATCAAAGACACTTCTTTCAGTGGAAGAACAGGATAATAACAAACCCATAATCACAATCCGTGATGAGGG
>JAWLEO010000072.1:0-5502 GCA_041686075.1 Bacteroidales bacterium
TTTTCCCTATAAATTTATTAATTATCACTTCATGTGCCTGGAATTTCTTTAGCGATTTGTTCAAAGTATCTATTTACTGTTTCCGTACCAACCGAAAAGCACTAACTATAAAAACATATCACCTTCTGACAATCTTTTTTTATCAAGAATTCCGAAATTTAAATTTTCGCGGAACTCCCACTTCTTATCTCCGCTCAGAATGAGTTCTGCATATTCATTATGAATTGAAAGGAAGAATATATTTTCCATTACACCCTGACATTAGTGTCCCGTTAAATATTGTTGTTAATGAACAAGTTGGGAGAATTATCAATCGGGACTGAAATTGATGATTCACTAAAAAGTTCATTCAGAAGCACTTTCACAAAAAGAGTGATACCACTTAATTGAGAGAATGCATATAATGACAGGTAAATTTAATATCTTTTTTTGCGATAGCAATGATAAGATATATGCATAGAGCACTGCACATTTGGCGAAATACAGCGTTTTGACAGGTGCCATATGACCTCCTCTCATTAACCACAACGGTCTAAAGCAGAGAAATTCGACTTATTAAAACACTCTTCAAACACCTTATGAGATATTTTCTCATCAATCTAACTGTGAGGTCGGAATCGATTATATTCTAATCTCCATTGTTCAATTTTCACCCTTGTGGTTTCCCAAGAGAAGAACCAAATTGTGCTTAAAATACTCTTTTCAGAATGAACCATTAAAACTTTCAATAACGGAATTATCCATCACTAGAGAAAAGGGAAAAAGATCCCGGCAGAATTTCATTGATCTACAATAAGAGAGTAACTCTTATCCGTTCAACAGCAAATATCATGCACTACCAGTATTAATATACCTGATTTAAAATCAGGCTATTAATATTTCTATTGAAATGGGACCAGAGATTGAAGAGAGAACCAGATACCATAAAATAACTTTTTGAGGCATATGTTAGCTAAACATGAATCAATAAAAATCCAATATGAAACCTGGAAATATTTATGAGGAACGGGAATTTCAAGCCCAATTGAGAAGAGAAAAAGACAAAAGGATATGGGAAGCCAATTTAAGAAGCCTTGAATCTGAATATGAATCATCACAGAGCTCGTCTGGGCACTGTAATATGCTAGATTATCAAGATGTTGATGCCATAAACAAAGAAACGGGAAATCAAAACCACGGGATAAAAATTCATATATCAAATAGAAGATATTAGTAGGTGTATAAATAATAGATCACTTCAGATTACATAATAGATTATTTATTCGAAACATAAACCAAAAAAAATTAAAGAATCATGAAACCGAAATTAATAGCAGCAGTAAGCTTGTTTCTGGCAGTGATACTGATTATTGCCATATGCAAGAACAACACAAGGACCAGGAAGTACCTCGAATATGGCCAGGAGTTTAACGAAGCCATTGAAGATTTCGATAATAAGCGTCAGGATTTTACTGATGAGTTGAAAGCAGTGACTGTTGAAACCACGGAAGACCTCTCCGGGAATAATATGCCTGTTCCTGCCATTGCCGAGAGATGGGATGAAAAGTGGAGCAATCTAACCCATAAGCTGGAAAGGTTGAAAAAAGATTTTGATGATGTGGGAAAGACATCAGGTAAATATTTTATGCAACTGGAAGAGCTTGTTGCTGGGGTGGGTGATGATAATCTCAGATCGGTAGAGACAAAACGGAATAAAGAAGTTCATGATCAATGGACAAAAGCTTACCAGGATGCTGCACGTAGCATACAAAAGATTGAAGATGTAATGCATGATGGAGATGATTTTTACCGGGTGCTGGTTGCCTCCAGTCTGCGGCAACAGGTCAGGAAAGATATTGAAGAGCTGGAAGCAATAACCGTCAGGGCACTTGATCTCCTGGATGAGCTCAAAGAATTTTCAGAAGAGGGTAAAAAGCTAATCAATAATTATTCATGATGTACTTACGACTTTTCATATTTGCTTTCCTGGTTACAGGTTGTTTATCTGGTGACAGTATCGATAATTATGCTGATAAGCTGATACGTTCGGGCAAACCCGGTACTTTTTGCCGGGTTTACCTCGACCAACTTAATTGCAGCGATACATTGCAGTTGCTTCAAATGGCATGTGCAGTCATAAACCACCGGTGGATTTACGAAAATGACCAACCTGGTAAGGATATTCCTGTCAGGGCTGAAAAGGTGTTCAGGACACAACAATTCAGAGGCGATTGTGAGGATAAAGCAGTTGTATACATGGCTATTGCAAGGGAGCTGGGCTTCTTTTGCAGATTGGGCCTGGGCAAGAGTACAGAAATAGAAGGTCATGCGTGGACCGAGATCAGGCTTTCTCAGTTTAAGGATAATGGCAACGCAGAAAACAGGTTTCTAGAAGTAGCCTTTCCGAATGGGATCATTTTTAAAGAATCCGGATACTTATGGCTGGCTTTGATCAGTAAACCAGAATATGAAAGCCTTATACCTCAGTATTATATAATACCCGGGAATAATGAAGTGCGCTAAATGTAAAAAGATCATATTGGGGATTTTCTATAAGGAGGGCAGCAAATTCTATCATGAGAAATGTTACCTCGATCTAAGGAACCTTTATTGTGTAGTTTGTGGCCAGTCAATCTCAGGTCGATACCTTATAGATACATGGGGTAATAAATCGCATATTAATCATAATAATAACCTTTGCGATTCATGCGGAAGAATTATTGCACAGAAAACAACCGGTGGAGGCTTCGTACATCATGATGGCAGAAAAATTTGCAGAGAATGCCTGAGCACTTCAGTGAAAGATGAAAACCAGGTACAGGCTAACAATATATACATTTTAAGTCTTTTAAACGGCGTTGGCTTCAGTGATATCCCGGCTGATATTGAAATTGAGCTGGTTAACCGAACTGAAATGATTAAGAAGTCGGGACACAAAGACAATTACGGTCTGGCAAGTATAAGTAAAACAGCCGGCATCTTCAATAAATCATTCTTGTCTGCAAAGATTTTTATACTGGACTACCTTCCTGCAATCCAGTTTAAAGGAGTGCTGGCACATGAACTGCTTCATGTGTGGCTGGCTGCTCACAATATAGACCTTAAAAAATATGAAGAAGCACTGTGTAACATAGGATCTACCCTGGTATATAATTCACTTAAAAAGAATAAGCTGGCAGACGTCCTGAATGAACAGATGAAGATAAACAGCGACCCTGATTACGGTATAAGGTATATGAAGCTCAAGAGTAAATTAAAATCACAGGGCTGGGCGAGTTTTCTTGAGGATATAAAAGCAGGGAACTTCAGATAACTAATGATTATAAATAATTGCATATATAAAATCAAATAGATCATGAGACGATTACCGGTATATATCATAGTAGACAGCTCATATTCAATGAGAGGAAAACCAGTTCAATACATAAATGATGGATTTAAGGATTTGCTCAGAACTCTGAAAAAGGATCCTATGCTTATTGAAATCCTCTATTTAAGTATTATTGAGTTTAATACGGAAGCTAAACAGGTTCTTCAATTGTCACCATTACCGAAATGCGAAATTCCCGTAATCGAAGCCGGTGGAAGGTCCAACATGGGAGAAGCCCTGGGTCTCCTGACCGAAAAGCTCAGGGAAGAAATAAACCGGCCTGATCTTACCGCGGAAATTAAAGGGGACTATAAACCTGTTATTTATTTATTGACAGACGGAGGATCATCAGATTCATGGAAGAAAAAACTAAAGGAATTAAAAAAGGAATTCAGTCCCAGGATAATTTCCTTTGGCACCGGCAATTTTCACAGGGATGTTCTTGAAGAGCTATCAGGACCTGAAAATGTAGTTGATCTACGTGAACTTGAAAATGGCATACCTGCTTTTTTCAAGTTTGTCTCTCAATCAATCCCGGCATATTCTAAATCTGTAGGCTTAGGAGAGCAACGGGGCATAGAGCTAAGCATCAATGATATAGGCATAAGTATAGATAATTCAGAAGAGGAAACTCTCCTCTGAAACTTTAGATAACTATTTATAAAATACCATTGCAGTAAATAATTAATAACCAAAAAAATCAAAGTTATGGAACGTAAATTACCAGTGTACATTTTAATTGACACATCAGGATCAATGCGTGGAGAGCCCATACAGCAAGTAAATAATGGAGTTAAAATGTTTTTCCGTACAGTACGCAAGGACGCCCAGGTTAATGAAGCCGTAAAAATTGGTTTCATTGAGTACAACTCATCAGCAAATGTAGTATCAGAACTCACAGATTTGCCCCAGGCACAGGAGCCTGAATTCTCGGCTGGTGGATCAACCTGTCTCGGTGCCGGCCTTGACCTGCTTGCGGAGTGCATAAAGAATGATGTTCAGATAGGCGATCCCAAAAGAGAAATAAAGGGAGATTATAAACCTATTGTCTTCCATCTAACTGACGGGTATCCAAACGATAACTGGGAGGAAGCTTTGAACAGGTTCGACAGGAAGAGCGTAGTCTTCATAATAAGTTTCGGTGTAATGGATGCAGATAGGGATGTACTGATAAAAGTTTCAGGTGAAGAGGAGTTCGTATATGAACTTGAATCTACAAGTGAGACAGAAATTGCCAAACTCATTAAATTCATGACCCAGACAATATCTTATGCTTCGAGATCGCTGCCGACAAACCCGGACGAAAACATAAGTCCGAATTCTTTACCTTCTTTTCAGCCTATTGATGAGGAGAATCTGTTTTAGAGATAGGGGCTCTGCCCCTTTCTCTTTTTCATTAATAATAAATAAAGTAAATCAATCATGTCAATATATTTTTCAAAAACTGTTCTGATAGAACGTATGCTCAGGCAGGCAGGGATCAATAAGGTATCCAAAAAGGAAATACACAATTTCATTAATGATATTAATGGCTTGAAAAGTTTCTGGGAAAAATATCAGAACGGCAAAAGCGGCAAAACTGATGAAAGGGATGAAAACAGTGAAGATGCTGCTAAGGGATCAGAAGCCGGCAATGATAATGTAAAAATAATTGAAGAGGAAAGGACTCTTAAGAATGGCCGGGTTTACAAAAAGACAAGCCAGGAAGTTGACTTACCAGATGAGATAACAGAAGGAATAAAACTTATTACCGGCGATAATATTAAAGATGCCCGATACGATCCTGACACCCGGCAACTAGAGTTTATGCCACTTGAGGAAGGAGACCAGGAAGTCTACCTTGAATATTTGCTAAAGAAGCGGATCAGGCTGAAATTATATGTCAATGAAGATCCAAAAAACATGTGGAAAGATATTCCTTCAAAACAGGTGTATAAGCCTGACAACGAGTCAAATACAATAGAGAACAACAATTTCAGGATAATCAGTGCAAGTAGGCGGGGACGCTCGCACGCCAATGTCGGAAGCGCAAGGGATGATCATTATGAGATGGCATTTATTAATGAGTGGGCTGTATCAGTGGTCGCAGACGGTGCAGGGAGTGCTGAACACTCAGCAATAGGTTCAAAAATAGCCTGTGAGGAAGTTGTAAA
>JAWLEO010000073.1:0-4695 GCA_041686075.1 Bacteroidales bacterium
ACAAGGTATGTGCAATAATCCCCAACTCAAGACATTTAAAGGCATATACCGGCTGCTAATCCGGTATGCCTTGTATCTTTATATTCCATACTAAAATAATTGACAGCTTTATAACTGATAATCAAAGAAAAAATGTAAGCAGGAAGAAACTGGAAAAAGCCGGCCAATATATGCGGAACAAGCTTTAAAGGATGCCGGCATCGGGATATATCATAAGGGAAAAATGAAATTATACGGCCTGCCCGTTGAGATAATTATCGGGATCAATTATACCTGAATCCGGAAAGTATCCGAAAAAAAAAATACCAGGACCTGACCGGCAAATATCTGTGGTAAATTTTGTAAATTGTAGTTTAATACCTGCAGGCAAGTAATTCTTATTATAAATTTTATTATATACTCTCCGGGAAAACATTCCCGGTTATTGTATTATTAGCAACATGAATAAAAATAACAGGCCGGCAGGGAATAAGAAATAGCAGATTGAATATATATTTTTAACTAACTGAAAAATACTACTAAACTATGAAACGACTATTCGATGCAAGCTTTTGGACTGACCTGTTTGAAAGTGCCAAAATGTGGCTGATTGAAGATCTACCCGGATTATTAATTATAATAATTGTATTTTTTATAGCCTTTAAAATAATCCGGTTTTTACTAAAAAGGCTAAGCAAATCTATGATAAAGCATGCTGAAAAGCGTGATAATACAGATTCTGATGAAGCAGAAAAAAGAATCGACACCCTTATATCTATCATGCACAGTATAATAAAGATCATCCTCTGGGTAATATTGATTATGACAGCACTACAAAAAATTGGTATTAACATAGGCCCGTTCTTAGCCGGTGCAGGTATTGTTGGTCTGGCTGTAGGTTTTGGTGCCCAGCAAATTGTAAAAGACTTTATATCAGGTTTCTTCATAATCCTTGAAAACCATATCCGCAAAAATGATATTGCCATAATAAACGGCACCGGCGGAATGGTTGAAGAGATTGAATTCAGGACCACCACCCTGCGCGACTTTTCCGGGGTTGTTCACACTTTCCAGAACGGGAAGATCAACCAGATCTCGAATATGACAAAAGAGTGGTCAGCCATGGTTTTTGATATTGGTGTTGCCTATAAGGAAGATCCCCGGACTGTAATGAAGATTATGAAGGAAGTTGCTGACGATCTGCAAAAGGATCCTGAATTCGGCAGTAAAATTCTTGAACCCATAGAGATATTCGGGATTGATGAATTCGGGGACAGTGCCATTATCATCAAAGCCCGTTTAAAAACCAAGCCTATCCAGCAATGGACAATTGGCCGGCAATACAAAACACGTTTAAAATATGCCTTTGATAAACATAATATCGAGATTCCCTTCCCGCATACAACAGTTTACTGGGGTGAGGAAATAAAACCCCTTCATCTGGAGCTTAACAAAAAAGTAGCAGAAAAATCGAATTAATAAGGTGTTAACATATTATCAAGACATTAATAGGTATAGAGTTTACATTTACCTTAAGGTGGCGGACCGGCGATAACCTGGTTCCCCCACCTTAAGGTAACTGTTATGATTAAGGAATTATGCCAGGCTTATATCCTTATTAAGATAAACGTTCTGAATGTGATTAATTAAATTAACGCCATCTTCCATAGGTCTCTGGAAGGCCTTTCTGCCTACAATAAGGCCCATTCCGCCTGCCCGCTTATTAATTATTGCAGTTTTAACAACCTCGGCCAGATCACTTTCACCCTTTGATGCTCCGCCTGAATTTATAAGCCCGATGCGTCCCATATAGCAGTTAGCCACCTGGTAGCGGCACATGTCAATAAGATGATTACTACTGAGCTCATCATACATGGCCGGACCGGACTTACCAAAATTTATTGCGGTAAAACCACCATTGACATCAGGCAGTTTTTGCTTGATAATATCGGCCTGGATGGTAACGCCAAGGTGATTAGCCTGACCTGTGAGGTCAGCAGCCGTTTCATAATTCACCCCGTCTTTTTTAAAGGAACTGTTGCGGTTATAACACCATAAAACTGTTGCCATTCCCATTTCATGTGCACGCTCAAATGTTTCCGCCACTTCAATAATCTGGCGGGCCGACTCTTCCGATCCGAAATATATGGTTGCCCCTACTGCTGCCGCTCCCATATTCCAGGCCTCCTCAGGCGATCCGAACATGATCTGGTCATAAGTATTGGGATAGCTGAGTAATTCATTATGGTTAAGCTTGGCAATAAAGGGTATTTTATGGGCATATTTCCTGGAGAGGATGGCCAGTGAACCTATGGTTGTAACCACGGCGTTACAACCTCCTTCCAGGGCCAGCTTTATAATATTTTCCGGATCGAAATAAATTGGATTCGGGCCAAAAGCGCTCCCACCCGAATGTTCAATCCCCTGATCAACAGGAAGCACTGAAAGATAGCCGGTTCCTGCCAGACGCCCGGTATTGAATATCGCTGACAGATTCCTGAGGACCATGGCATTTCTGTTACTTTGCACAAAAATATTGTCAAGAAATGAGGGTGAGGGAGCATGTATCAGTTTTTTACTGATCGTTTTACTTTTATGTTCCAGCAGATCATCCAGTTCCTTACCCAGCAGTTCTCTGATCTTTTCCAAATCGTTTTTCATAACTTAATAAGATTTTAGGAGTCATAATATCAAAATTCAAATCATTTCCTGATTCAGTTATACTTTTTGCTATGAGTAATTTGTTTAATAACGATACCCACAAAGCTTCTGTGTTGTAAAAGGACTTATATGCCTCTTACTTATTACTCATAAATTATTACTTCTACCGGACAGCTTTCCGCAGCTTCCTTAATTTCTTCCTCATATTTACTGAAATCAGCATCGCTCTTAACAATAGCCTCATCTTCAGGTTGCTCAAAAACTTCAGGACAAATATCGGAACATAGTCCGCAGCCTGTACAACCCTCTTCAATCCAAACTTTTTTAATAGCCATATTCAATTGATTTAATATTGATTAAATTTTATTTCTCCGGTTTAGTGTTTTTCACTCTTTCCCGGATATGTCTACCATAGATTCAAATATTATACCACCGTCAATATCTTCAATAACATTATATAATATGACCTGTGTTCACCTCCGGGTATTATTAAATGCGGAACGCGGAAAGGCAGTCGGGGCGGGCAGAAAATGAAGTTTAACTTCTTAACTTCTTATGCCGGATGAAGAAGAAAGACCTGTGCAATTTTGCCCGGTAGTGTGGGGAAGATAATCGAAAGTGTAGAAGGAATTCCCCAGATATTAACACGGACAGATAAATCTCCTGAAGAAGCATATACGCCCATGGTTAAGCCTTTCAACTGATATGCCTGTCCCGGAACTGTAATTTTTGTGCATGTTCTTCAACGCCTTTGTTGGCAGGGGAAATCTTATCTGAATTAATTACTTTTGTCACAATTGTGTATATTCGTGTTATTAGTGTATTCAAACACAACACGCTGAATATATACAGCCTACATAATGACACAAGCCGGAAGGTTTGTATTTTGAACACCCAAATTGTAAAATAGATTAAACAGGATAAACTATTTCTTAAACAGTATAAACAAATTACTATGGAAAAATTACTTGATGCAGAATTCTGGACAGAACTTATTGATAAAGCTCAGTCTTGGTTGATTGAAGAGCTGCCCGGGTTAATAATTACTATCATCTTATTTTTTATTATAATCAGGATCATCCGCTTTTCTCTCAATAGATTAAAAAAGACACTTATCAGAAGGGCAGATAATAATGAGAAGGTGGACAGTGATGAAGCAGAGAAAAGAATTTCCACTCTTGTCTCCATTATACACAGCATAATATTAATTATCCTGTGGGTTATCCTTATAATGATTATACTGCAAAAATTCGGGACTAACATTGCTCCCATACTGGCAGGTGCAGGAATAGTGGGACTTGCTGTAGGTTTCGGAGCACAGGAGCTGGTAAGGGATTTTATCTCCGGTTTTTTTATGATACTTGAAAATCATGTTCGGGCAGGAGATGTAGCTATAATAAACGGTAAAGGCGGACTGGTAGAAAAGATGGAGTTCAGGACAATCACACTTCGCGATTTTTCAGGGGTGGTACATACTTTTCAGAATGGCAAGATTGGTGATCTCTCGAATATGACCAAAGGATGGTCGGCAATGGTCTTTAATATAGGTGTTGCCTATAAAGAGGACCCAAAACAGGTAATGGATATTATGAAAAAGGTTGGTGATGAGCTTAAAAGCGATCCGGAGTTCGGAGATAAAATAATCGAACCAATTGAAATATTCGGCCTTGACAAATTTGATGACAGCGCCATTGTTTTCAAAGCCCGCATAAAGACCAGGCCAATCCAGCAATGGACCGTAGGCAGGGAGTATAACAGGCGGCTGAAATATGCCTTCGATGAGCATAATATTGAAATACCGTTCCCTCATACTACTGTTTACTGGGGAGAAGAAATAAACCCTCTGAAACTGGATGTAAACAAAAAGGAAGAAGGGAAATAATTAATAATCATCTAGTCACTTACCTGACCGGGTCCGTGATGGCTTGAACAGGCATTTAATGTCGGCAGCTTAAAAATACATTTAAGCTGTATTTCATGATAGGAATATATTTTAGTACTTTTGCCGTCCTGATGGATATAAAATATTTAAAATATTGCGGAGCCACTCCGCCA
>JAWLEO010000074.1:0-4672 GCA_041686075.1 Bacteroidales bacterium
CTCTCCCCTTGCAGATTTTTCAATAATATCCTATCTTACACTAATCATGAAAAACTTCCTCAACTACCTCAACCCCCCGCCCCAATGGCGCCTGCCGGTGATAATAGCACTCGGTATATTCACCGGATTAGCATTATTCGCATTACATATATCACGTGCTCCTTCTTACCTGTCAGATAAACCAGAAGCATGCACCAACTGCCATATAATGGCTCCCCAGTATGCTACCTGGAGCCATAGCTCGCACCGTGAATGGACACATTGCAACGACTGCCATGTGCCGCATGATAACTTCGTGAATAAGTATTACTTCAAGGCAAAGGACGGATTACGTCACGCTACAATCTTTACCCTGCGCAATGAACCGCAGGTGATACAGATACGCCATGCAGGTATTGATGTAGTGCAGGATAACTGCATTCGATGCCATGAACAGATATTGATGGGATTCAAATACCTGGCAGGGGAAAGCAAGCAGTACGATGCAGCCACGGAACGGCTCTGCTGGGATTGCCACAGCGAAGTACCCCACGGAAGCGTCAACAGCCTGGCCAGCACACCATGGGCACTGGTGCCCCTGCCGGAAAGCCCGGTACCCGACTGGCTCAAATCATTGACCCGCTAAACAAACAGTGTAAAACCATATAAAATGACCTCAATACAGGAAAAAATAAGCAAAAAGCCATGGCTCGGATGGGCCATTTTCATAGTGACGGTGATAGTGGTGTTCCTGCTCGGACTCCTCGCATCATCAATAATGGAACGCCGCGCTGAAGCTCAGTTTGCATACACACCTCAGGTTGCACTGTCGGAGTTTGAACCGCGTAACGAGGAATGGGGAAAGAACTTCCCACGTGAATACCAGTCGTACCTAAAGACAGCCGACACATCATTTGCCAGTAAGTATAACGGCAGTGTATGGATCGATATGATTGAAGTCGACCCGCGCTTAGCAGTCCTCTGGGCCGGCTATTCTTTCTCAAAGGAATATAACCAGGGACGTGGCCATTATTATGCGATAAAAGACATAAGAGAAATACTACGTACGGGCGGACCCACAGGTCCAAACGATGGACCCATGCCTAACACCTGCTGGACATGCAAGAGCCCCGATGTGCCAAGGGTGATGGCCCAAGTGGGGGCTGAAGAATTTTATAAAGGTACATGGGCTTCACGTGGTGAACAGATAGTTAACTTCATAGGTTGTGCCGATTGCCACGATCCCGAAACCATGAACTTAAGAATAACAAGACCAGCCCTCATCGAGGCATTTGAAAGAAACGGGAAAGATATTACGAAAGCTTCCCACCAGGAGATGCGCCTGCTGGTATGCGCACAGTGCCATGTGGAATATTACTTTAAGGGAGAGGGCAACTACCTAACCTTTCCATGGGATAATGGACAGACCGCTGAGGAAATGGAAGAATACTATGACAATTTCGATTTTACCGAGTGGACACACTCAATGAGCCGTGCTCCCATGTTGAAAGCACAGCACCCCGATTATGAAGTGTTTATGACAGGTATCCATGCCGACCGTGGCGTGGCCTGTGCCGATTGCCATATGCCTTATATCAATGAAGGAGGGATGAAGTTTGCCGATCATCATATCAGGAGCCCCCTGGATAATGTCGCTAACACCTGCCAGGTGTGTCACCGCGAGGAAACTGAGGAACTTATAGCCAATGTTTATGAACGCCAGGATATGGTCATAGAAAACCGCGACCAGCTTGAGAAGCTACTTGTGCGTGCCCATACCGAGGCTCAGAAAGCATGGGAGCTGGGTGCCACGGAAAGCGAGATGGAAGAGGTGCTTACAGCCATCAGGCATGCACAGTGGCGCTGGGACTATTGCGCAGCAACCCATGGCGGATCATTCCACTCACCTATCGAGATAAGCCGCGTCATAGGTACAGCAATAGATATAATCCAGGAAGGTCGCATCAAGCTGGCCCGCATCCTGCTTAGCAAGGGCTATGAAGGCGAAGTGCCTTACCCGCCAATAGATACCAAGGCAGAAGCCCAGAAGTTCATAGGCCTTGATATGGATAAGCTTAACGCGGAGAAAAAGCTTTTCCTGGAAACGGTGGTTCCGAGATGGGATTCAATAGCTGCGGAAAGACATGAATCATGGGGCAGCACAATGATCAGTGACGTAAGATAATAAAGAGCTAAGTACTTCCCCTCGACAGGCTAAGGATAAGCGATGAGAGATCCTCCTACGCCCTCGATTCCTCGGGCTACGGAGGACACGGTGAGCGGTCCTCCTTCGCTGAAGCTACGGAGGACACAGTGTGCGGTGAGCCTTTATAATATGAAAGGTGGGTATCTATACTGATCAGATAGTCAACTTAAGAAATTATATCGCCCTGCCATAAATGATCAAGGAAATGCTGCCATGGTAAAATCAGTATCTCGCCAGCTTTTCTCGGGGATTGGTCGTTGGAGACTAATATTAGCTTTTTTACATTATATTCTTCGCTGAAACTCTTAAGTCCACTCATATGCTTTGCTTGAGCCATATCAGTAGATTTTACTTCAATTGCAACTTCATGGTTCCCAAGAATGAAATCTATTTCAATGCCGGATGCTGTTCTCCAATAACTTAAGGGATAATTAAGGCCTGAATAATGACAATGTGAATATATCTCATGATAAATGAAATGTTCAAATGCATGACCAAAGGCTTCACTGCCGTGTTTTATTTTGCCTCTTTTAAGTAGGTAGTTAGCTATCCCAATGTCAAAATAATAAAACTTAGGAGAGAGTATAACCCTTCGTTTCGGCCTTTTCTGATATGAGGGCAGAAAACGACCAACAAGCGTATCGACAAGAATCTGAAAATACTCCTTAATGGTGGGACCGCTTACACCGCATTCAGAAGCAATATTTGAGTAATTGACAATCTCACCATTTGAAAAAGCGGCCACTTCCAGGAACCTGGAAAACGATTGAATATTTCGAATTCTTGCTTCCGTCAGAATCTCATCTAATAAATAACTTCCGGTATAAGCAGATATTAATCTTTCTGCATTCCCGGAAAGATAATGTCTCGGTATTAACCCATTATTCAGGGCTTTTATAAGATTAAAATCATTAATCTCTTTGTAAACAAGAGGATAAAGTTCATATCTCAATGCCCTGCCCCCAAGAAGATTACCTCCTGACCTAAGAATATTGCGGGGACTTGAACCACTCATTATGAATTGCTTGTTGCGGTTTACTATCATCCACTGAATTTCATTGAGCAGGGAAGGAATCTTTTGTATCTCATCAATAATTACAGGCGTACCAGACGGTATTACTTCCAGAATCTCACGTAATAAAGATGGATTTCGTAAAAATCTTTCGTATTCATTGGATAAAAGTAAATCAAAATAAGGAACATCAGGATATAACATTTTCAGTAAAGTGCTTTTTCCTGTTTGCCTTGGTCCCCATAAGAATGCACTTTCTTTACCGATATCTGCAAAATCCTGTAATCTCTGATACATGTCAGATTAAACTTATACTTTAGATTATCATGATAATCTAAAACACTAATTTAATATATCATATTGCAATTTCCAAATATTAAAAGCCTAAAATCATTAATATATCCCTTAAACCTTCTTTGTTTCTTAGTTTCTTCATCACTTACCTGTACATCGTAGCTCTTTTAGGGAAGGTGGAGTCTCAAGCCAAAAAGAAAGAGAGCCACCTCCCACCAGTTCTTTTTCCATCATTTCGTTGCATCAACAGGTTCGCATCCCTTTCGCAATAATAATCTACTTTAATTTATCATGATAATCTAAAGTATAATTTTAAATTATCATAATTGTTAAAGCTACAGGATGTCCCTACAAAAACATCGGGAATACGGTTTTGTCAGTATCACTGAAATTATTACTGACCAGGTAATATATTCTTAAGTCCAGTGTGCTTGCATTTTTCTCCAGCTTTTTCAAGTCGGCTAAAGCGGATTTCAGCTTAACTTCAAAGGCAATTTCCTTATTTAAAATAAAGTCTATTTCTGTGATATTCCTTTTGTTATAATATGATAGTTCACCATAATTGCTTAGCTGATTAGCGACAGCATTTTCAAATAACTGACCGTCATTTACTCTGCCAATTATATTCAGGAGGCCCGTATCAGTAAAATATACCTTTCTACCTCCTGCAACAGATCTGTCAATACTTTTGGAGAACCTTGGGATTAACTTTATAAAAAATAGTCCCTGAAGTAAATCAAGATAGCTATATACCTTGACCCTGTTCACTCCCAATTCATTTGAAAGTTTTGTTATATCCAGGATATTACCCACCCTGGGGATCAGCAATAGGATTAAGTCCCTTAACTCGCGAATGTCTTTAATATCTGATAATATCTTAATACCTTTTTCAAAAAATGAAGCAAATATATTTTTTAGGATTAACTCCCTTGTATCAGCATCTGAAGTAGTAACAACTTCGGGAAAGCCTCCGTACTCCAGATAATAATGATAGTCTGTTTCATACTTTTTAAACTCCAGATATGAATAATTTGATTTCAAATTGATGCTGTTGACCGCTTCCGGCCTGTCAATCCTGTCATTGAAAAAAAGGTATTCATTAAAACTTAAAGGTTGCAGAACAAAGAGGAATTTTCTCCCGCTTAATGATTCCGGAAACAGGTTTTTTAGATAGTAATTGG
>JAWLEO010000075.1:0-4384 GCA_041686075.1 Bacteroidales bacterium
AGAATATTTCGGGGGAAAGGATTTTGCAGAAGAGATGGTTAGAATGTGCACCATAGGCAAACTTACTCCTGACCTCTGGATGATGGAGGCTACGGGTGAGCCACTTAGTTCCGAACCAATGTTAAGAGCAGTAAAAAGGGCAATTAAGAATTATGAATAGGATAAGATTGATTAATTTTATACCTCGAACATTATAAACCAATTAGTATTCAATGAGAAATGTAAAATCCTTCCTGATAAGTCTTTCGCTCATATTAATCCCCGTGCTTGTCAGCGGTCAGTCAGTTACACTCGAAGACATTGAAGAAATTGCCGTTATTGAGCAAAAAGTTATGATGCCAATGCGCGATGGCATAAGGTTATGCACCGATATATACCGTCCGAAGACAGAAGGGCCCGTCCCGGTTATTTTTGTGAGGACACCATATAATTTCAATCCTTGGAGAAACGGTGAGCTTAGCACAAGAAATTTTTCTGCGATTTATAGGGCGGTTACAAATGGTTATGCATATGTGATACAGAATGAAAGGGGAAGGTATTATTCGGAAGGTGAATGGGATATCCTTGGGATCCCGTTGACCGATGGCTATGATGCTTTTTCCTGGTTGGCTGATCAGTCATGGTGCAACGGGAAAATTGGGACGCAGGGTTGCTCCTCTACAGCAGAGTGGCAGATGACCGTGGCTTCACTTGATCATCCCTCACATGCAGCGATGGTGCCAATGGGTTTCGGTGCCGGTGTGGGCAGGGTAGGTGATTATTATGAACAGGGTAACTGGTACAGGGGAGGGGCCCATCAGTTACTCTTTACAAAATGGCTCTACGATACACAGCATGATAAATACAGGCCCAGGCCACAGGAGGGAATGCAACAGGAAGACCTGCTAAGAATACAGAAGTTCTATGACCTGGAACCCTCCATGCCGGATGTTGACTGGTCAGAAGCATTCTGGCACCTGCCACTTAATGATATGTTCGATTATCTTGGAGCTTCAAAAGGTATTTGGGACGACCTGGTAAACAGGAAGCCCAATGACCCGGAATGGTATGAGGGAGGTCTTTACCATGATGATATGCCATTCGGGGTGCCTTCTTTCTGGTTTATTTCATGGTATGATGTAGCTACCAGTCCTAATATTGAACTGGTGAATCATTTACGGGAAAAAGCAAAGAGTGACCTGATAGCTGATAACCAGTACATGGTAATCTCTCCTTCACCTCATTGCGGATTCTGGCGTGATTCGGAGAATACCGTGATAGGTGAAAGATATATTGGTGATGCCCGGATGAATTATGACAGCCTGATATACAGCTGGTTCGATTACTGGCTTAAAGGGGAGGATAATTCCTTTACCGAAGAATTGCCCTATGTTCATTATTACACCATGGGCATTAACAAGTGGCAGACAGCTGATGAATGGCCTCCTGAAGGTACTGAGATGATAACTTTTTATCTGCAGAGTGAAGGTGAGGCCAACAGCCTGGAAGGGGATGGCAGGTTAAGCACTGAAAAACCCGGACCTGTTGATAATCCGGATACCTATACCTATGATCCTGAAAATCCTGTTCTTTCATACGGCGGAAATTTCTGCTGCTATGGAAATGCTATAGATGTGGGCTCATTTGATCAAAGACCTATGGAGAAGAGAAATGATATTCTCGTTTATACATCTGATATCCTGGATGAGGGAATCGAAGTGAGTGGCTTCATAGAATCAACCCTCTACGTATCTTCCGATGCGAGAGATACGGATTTTACCATCAAGCTGATCGATGTTTATCCTGACGGACAGGCCTATAACCTTGATGAGACAATACAGCGTGCCCGCTACCGCGAAGGGTATGATAAAGAGGTGTTTATGGAAAAAGGTGAGGTCTATGAATTAAACATGACTCCCCTGTCAACCAGTAATTATTTTGCAAAAGGGCACAGAATAAGGATCGAAATATCAAGCAGTAATTTTCCGAGATTTGCAAGGAACCTTAACACCGGGGGTGATAATTTCAATGAGACAGAAGGCATTGTGGCAATAAATTCCATACATCATTCGGAAAACTATCCGTCAGCAATCGTATTGCCTGTAAAAAGATAATAAGCTACATATAATCAAATACAGGATTCTTCACTGGTACTCAGAATATCAATTTTGAGCCAGTGCTTAGAACAATCGTCTCTTTAAATCCATGGGAAAAAGCCGCGTAACCATCCAGTAGTTCTTGTTGGTTGGATTGCTTCAGCGATAGATTATATATAACATAGTATATATTTTGGATAACTAGTTGATTGATTATTAATGCATGTCCTCATAAATTGCTGATTAAATTAACCTTAATCTTAAATTCTAAATATGAAAAAACTAGTTCTTTATGTTTTGGTGTTTTTGTGCTCAGGACTACAGATCCTTGTAGCACAAACTGTCACAGGAACCGTTAGCAGTGCCAGGGATGGGCAAACACTTCCCGGTGTTACTGTCCAAATCAAGGGTACCACAACAGGAACTGTAACAGATGTAAACGGAAATTATTCAATTGATGTTCCGTCACTTGAGGAGACTCTTGTTTTCTCGTTTGTAGGATATACAAAAGTTGAAATTCCGTTAGACGGACAAACAACAGTAAATGTAGAAATGGAATCTTCCATTTATGATTTGGATGAAGTAATGGTAGTGGCCTATGGCACATCCAGAAAAGCTTCATTTACCGGATCGGCTGCTGTAGTTGAATCGGAAGACATAAAAAAAATACAGTCTTCCAATATTGGACGAAATCTTGAGGGTGTGACAACCGGTGTCCAGGTGTTGGGTACCGGACAACCAGGAGAAACTCCAACAATACGTATCAGAGGAATAAGTTCCATTAATGCAGATGCAAGCCCTTTAATAGTTGTGGATGGAGCTCCATATGGTGGATCCCTGAATAGTATTGATCCTAATGATGTTGAATCAATTAGTGTGCTAAAGGATGCCTCAGCAACTGTTTTATACGGAGCCAGGGCTTCTGGCGGTGTTATTATGATTACAACCAAGAAGGGTGAAGTCGGAGAGACTAAAGTGAACTTTAATACCAGTTATGGTATGTCATCACTTGCAATGCCACTTCATTACAGAGTTAATAATGCCGAGTATTATGAGCTGCACTGGGAGGCTCTTAAGAATGGATACCTTGACAGGAATTCAGGAGTTCCCATCTCAGAAGCTGAAACCTATGCTCATGACAACCTGCTTCCAAGGCTGGGAGGATATAATTCTTTCAAGGAATACCCACTAAATCCTGATGGTAGTTTTAATACTTCAGTTGAGCCAAGATGGGGAAGCGGAATATGGGAAGATGAACTATTTAATCCTGGCCCGCGACATGAGTATCATCTGAGTTTGAGTGGCGAAACAGATGAGGGACTGAATCACTATTTCTCAGTGGGTTACCTTAAGGATAAGGGAGTTTTAATGACTTCTAAATACGATAGATATTCCGCGCGGCTTAATTTGTCTCAGAAAGTAAATGACTGGTTTGAGGCAGGACTGAATGCTGCCTTTAATCACGGCATTATGGATGCTCCATGGGGTGCCGGTGGTACGCGTTTTGTAACGGATATGCCAGATATCTACCCACCCTGGATATATGATATAACTGTTGAAGACTGGGCAAGAGATGAGGATGGTAATAAATTATTGTATCATAACGGACAAAAACAGAGTGAGTGGCCCGGCGGATGGTACAGAGCTACATGGGATTGGCTGAACCCACTTGCAACCATGAGAGATAGTCAGGATATTAGAGAACAGGATAACCTCAGCACAAGAGGCTTCCTTAATTTCTACATCCTTCCCGGTTTAAGCATTGAGAATTCTTTGAGTGTTGATTATGCGGTAAATTCATTTTATCAGCATTGGAGTGGTCTGAGCAGCTATACAACAAATATGGGGGGTAGTTCATATAGACGAAGAGACAGAGGCATAACGTACACTCTGACTAATCTTATTCGCTATTCAAAGGGTTTTGGTAATCATAATATCAGTCTGCTTGCAGGCCATGAAGCATATTCATATACCTGGCATGGTGTGGACGCTTCGCGTACAGGTTTCCCAACATTTTCATTAATTGAGGTAAGTGCAGGGTCCAATCTTACCGGTAATGGATCATGGGAAGATAACCACAGGATGGAAAGTTACCTGAGTAGCGCAGAGTACAATTACATGGATAAGTATTATGTTTCGGCAAGTTATAGAAGAGATGGTACATCCAGGTTTTCTCCTGAATCCCGCTGGGGAAACTTCTGGTCTGGCGGATTTTCATGGAGGATATCTGAAGAGTCCTTTATGGATGATTTAGCATGGCTGGATAACCTTACATTGCGCACAAGTTATGGAACACAGGGAAATGAACG
>JAWLEO010000076.1:0-4380 GCA_041686075.1 Bacteroidales bacterium
GGATGCCATATATTCTCTGGATGCGGAAGAAGATCTTGAGAAATACAGAAAAGGGGTTATCCATTTTACTGCCATTCCGCGGTTTAATGTTAAAGAGGCGCGGAGGAGAATAGCCGATAAGCTGATCGGGGAGAATGAGTATTGTTTTTAAGAAACAAAGGGAAAAGATACAAGGTACCAAGACACAAGAAATAAGAATCAAGATACAAAATACAAGATAGAAGAGACCAGGGCACAAGAGACTGAGAGGAAGGTTGAAAAAAATTTATATAATTCAGAGATGTAGAATTGTTATGAGTTAAAAATCTGTTTTTTTCTTATTGCTTGAGTCTTTTGCTTGTTGCCTACTTTTATTTCTTGTCTCTTATTTCTTGTCTCTTGTCTCTTGTATCTTGTCTCTTAATTCTTGATTCTTATTTCTTAATTCTTTTCTTTTAAGTTTATATTGATTGCCTCCAAAGGCATTAGCAAAGGAATCATAGTGGATTATGTAATGAGCGTGCTGAAGTCGATCTCCTCTGCGTTTCCCGTATCGTAAATATTCCCGTTCTCAAATTTCAGTGTTCTGGCTTCGAATTTTTTTACCAGATCATAGGCATGGGTGGCCATGACAATTGTTTTGCCATTGGCATTAATCTCCAGCAGCAATTTCAGAAGATCTTCCGATGTTTCCGGGTCGAGGTTGCCGGTAGGTTCATCAGCAAGAATAATTGGAGGGTCGTTTAGTAGTGCTCTGGCAATTACTACACGTTGCTGCTCACCGCCAGAAAGCTGATGGGGAAATTTATAGCCTTTGTAAGTGAGATTCACCTTTTCCAAAACTTCTTCGATTCGAAAACGGATTTCCTTTTTGTTTTTCCAGCCTGTAGACTTCAACACAAATTGCAGGTTTTCAAATACCGATCGGTCAGTAAGAAGTTTAAAGTCCTGAAATACAACTCCCAGGTTTCTTCTTAATTTTGGAATGTGTTTCTTTTTTAACTTTTTCAGGTTGATGTCGAGCACGTATCCTTCCCCTTCATGCAGTGGTATTTCGGCGTTGATTACTTTAATGAGTGTGGTTTTACCGCTTCCCACGCGACCTACAAAATAGACAAGCTCATTTTCCTGAATTTTAAGGTCTATGTCCTTAAGAATTAGGTTTTCGTTCTGATAGATCCGGGCCTCATCAAATTTTATCACCTCATTCATAATCTCCCTCTTATTATGGCAGGTTATTTGTAATATAAATATACAAATCTAGACAAAAAATAAAATATTTTGGGAAATTAACAGTTAAATGTTAATTAAAAGAATGATGGAAAGATGCTTATTTCATTGATTTGTTTTAATTTTAGCCGAAATTCAATTATCCATTTTATGCAGTTTTTCAAGTATCTGTTACTTTTATTGTTTATTTTTCCGTTGGCATTGAATGCCCAGGAGGGAGAAAGTATTTCGTCCGGTTATCGGGCCTATCAACAAGGTATAGAGTTATATGATAAGGAGAAATATGCAGCTGCACAACAGCAGTTTGATAAGGCGTTGGAAGAAATGGAGGATGCAGAGAAAGAAATTAAGGCTAATGCTCAGTATTATATGGCTATTTGTGCCATTGAGCTGCATCATAATAATGCCGAATACCTGTTGAATCGTTTTATTTCCGAATATCCTGAAAGTCCCAAAGTGAATACCGCTTATTTTTACATGGGGGAATTTCAATACAGGCAAAAAAATTATCAGGAGGTGATACGATGGTTTTCCAGGCTCAATAAAGATAAACTTACCCGGGACCAACTCGGGGAATATTATTTTAAGCTCGGTTACAGTTATTATCAAAACGGAAAATCCAGAGAAGCTACCCAGGCCTTTTATGAGGTGAAGGACGGAAATTCAACCTTTGCTTCTCCCGCTCTCTACTATTATTCGCACATAGCCTATCAGAACGGAAATTATCAAACTGCACTGGAAGGTTTTAAGCAACTGACCGATAACAGTACCTTTGCGCCCATCATGCCATATTACATTACCCAAATCTATTATCTCCAGGAAAGATATGAAACAGTCATAGATTATGCGCCTAAGCTTGTGCAGTCGGCAACCGCAAAACGGCTTCCGGAAATTGCCAGGATTATCGGCGATTCATACTATCAACTAGAGCGTTACGACAGTGCATTAACCTATCTGGAAATGCACAGGGAAAAGGGTGACGAAATGGAACGACAAGATCATTATCGCTTGGGTTATGTTGCCTATCAACTCGATAGTCTGAATAAAGCAGTAGAACATTTTGAAAAAGTAACCGGGCGGGAAGATACAATTGGCCAGAATGCTTACTATCATCTGGCCGATTGCTACCTAAGGCAGGATGAAAAGAATAACGCACGGATGGCTTTTGAGTTTGCTTCTCAACTTGATTTTGATCCAAAGATCAAAGAAAATGCATTATTTAATTATGCCAAGCTAACTTATGAAATGCGTAATACTCCATTCAATGATGCCATTAAAGCCTTTGAGGAATATATTGACAAATACCCCGACTCGGACAACACTACTGAAGCCTATAATTATCTGGTTAATGCTTATCTTAATTCAAACAATTACAAAGAGGCCCTCAATTCGCTTGAGGAACTTGAGGAACTGGAGCGCCCTCTCCGGGAAGCCTATCAAAAGGTGGCGTATTACCGCGGGCTTGAGTTATACAATAACCGCCATTATGAAGAAGCGGCGGAAATGTTTGCTAAATCTATGAAATATAAAGATTTCAATAAGGAAATTGCTGCTCTTTCCAGATATTGGCAGGCCGAATCATATTATCAACTTCCGAACTTTGAAAAAGCAGCAGCGAGCTATAACCGTTTCTTGTTATCCCCCGGAGCCTATGATACAGAGGTATATGGGAGGGCCCATTACAACCTTGGGTATACCCATTTTCAGCTTGAAGATTATACTGATGCGATCAAATGGTTTAGGAAATATTTAAGCGTAACCGATTCGGAAAGTAGTAAATACCTCGCCGATACCTATATTCGGCTCGGTGATTCTTATTTCATACGTCGTAATCATGAACAGGCTATTAATTATTATGACAATGCAATAGAGCTTGATATCAGGAGTCAGGATTATTCTTTGTTTCAGAAAGGGTTTGCCCAAGGGTTGCAAAACCGTCCTGAAAAAAAGATAGCTACACTGAAACGCCTGGAAGAAAAGCATCCGGAATCAAGTTATATAGATGATGCTTATTTTGAAATGGCCAGGAGTTATATGACTTTAGATCAGGAACAGAATGCCATGGATTATTTCAACAAGATTCTGGATGATTATCCCTCCAGCAATCATGTAAAGGAATCGTTGGTTCAACTGGGTCTGATTCATTATAACCAGAATAATAATTCGAAGGCTATTGATTATTATAAGCGGGTTCTGACCGAATATCCCAATACCGAACAGGCAAGGAACGCCCTTACAGGTCTGAAAAACATCTACGTTGATATGAATCAGGTAGATGAATATTCCGATTACGTAAACAGCCTGGGCGATTATGGCGAAGTGAGCATGAATGAACAGGATTCGCTGACTTATATGTCGGCTGAAAATATTTATATGGAGGAAGGATGTGAAGATGCGATTGAATTATTCCAGGAATATCTGGATAAATTTACAAACGGTAGTTTTGCAGTAAATGCCCATTATTACATGGCTGATTGCTTCGATAGACAAGATCGGGAGGATCAGGCACTGGAACATTATCAATATGTCATCGACCAGCCACAGAATTCTTTTACAGAACAGGCATTAAATGCGGCTGCTCATATCAATATGGATAAGGAGCGTTACAATGAGGCACTTGATCAGTTGGAAGACCTGGAAGAAGTTGCTGAAGGTCAAAAGAATCTTATTTTTTCAAGAGTTGGACAAATGCGGGCCAATTATAGGCTGGAAGATTATCAACAAGCTCATGAGGCTGCCGATAAGGTTCTACATACTGAGAATATAAACGCAAGGGAAGAACGAGAGGCACATTTCATTAAGGCTAAAGCCTTGTTTTTTGAAGAGAAATACGATATGGCTCTGGAGGAATTCAAAATTGTGGCTGAAGAGGTCAATAGTGATGAAGGTGCAGAATCCAAATATCACATAGCCCTGATATATTACAAAAAGGATGACTATGAAACAGCTGAAGAGGAAATATTTGATTTCGTCGAGCAGAAGTCATCACAGGAATATTGGAAAGCCAGGAGCTATGTTTTGTTGGCAGATGTTTACAAAGCGGTGGAAGATTCATTTCAGGCCAGGCATACCCTGAAGAGCATTATTGAAAACTATGAACCTTCGGGGGAAGGGGATGATATACTTGAAAAGGCAAAAGAAAAGTACAATAACCTGGAGGAAGAAAAAGAT
>JAWLEO010000077.1:0-4165 GCA_041686075.1 Bacteroidales bacterium
AATTACCGAAAGGGTAAAAATTTGCAACAACAGGTTTTTACCAAGCTTCATCACCCATTTTCCAAGTAAATCCACCACACCCGAGAATTCCAGTGCTTTTCCGATTACAAGCACTGCTGCAACAGTAATTACCGCCGGATGCCCGAATCCGTTAAAAGCCTTTTCCGGGTCAATAATACCGGTAACTACAAGAATGCATAATGCAATAATGGCAACCAGATCGTGGCGTATGCGGCCCCATGCAAAAAGAAACAGGGCAAGTATCAGCACTCCAAAAACTAAATGATGATCCATAAATAATATTTCCAAATTTGAAAAAACTTGGGTTGCAATAAATTGTTCCTGTAATTTAAAACCTCTGATTTCAGATCACTGGTAAAATTCATCATTTATTTATCTGCATAAGTTTCTTCATTAATATTAGTTCTACTTTGACAGATTCCTAAAAATAGCAATTAGTTTATTTACAAACAACATTTTATGTTTGCGTAAATCATTCTAGAAATGTGCTTTAGGGTACTGATCGACAAACAGGGGTTCCAAAGTAAATTACGTTTAATACATCGTAAAAATAGCAAAATATAATACTCCCCATTTTAAATACCACTGGGTAAGTTTAATATTTGTAAATAGTACTGATGTTTCAAGCATGTGTAAATATCTCTTAATGAGTTACTAGCGGTTAGCTAACCAAAGAATAACTGTTCAATACCACACCCATTTTGCTCGCTACGCTTCACAAAAAGAGTGTTCTGCAATGAAAGCTCAGCACAAGTTACTCGGTCAGGGTTTCGGCTTCGCCTCAACTTTTTCCTTTTTCCTTTTTCCTTTTGTCTTTTGTCTTTTATCCTGGTTCAACACCTAAAACTGCTCATATAGTTGTTTCTTTTTACCCTCCCCCTTACTATCTATAGCTAAATATTCCAGTTTTATGCGATAGTAATACTGTCGTCCATATAAACTGACTGTACAGCTTCAATTATGGCAATGCCTTCTTCAAAAGGCTTCTGAAATGCCTTTCTTCCAAGTATTAAACCGCTTCCTCCGGCTCGCTTGTTGATTACTGCTGTTTTCACTGCATCGGCAAGGTCGTTTTCCCCTGATGCACCGCCTGAATTAATCAACGGAATCCTTCCTGCGTACTGATTCATCAGCTGGTAACGTGTCAGGTCAATCGGATTATCCGAGCATAATTCGGTGTATATACGCTCATCATATTTTCCGTACTTATTACCATCGGTGTTCAAGGCTTTATAGCCTCCGTTATTCATAGGTAGTTTTTGCTTAATAATATCTGCTTCTATGGTAACACCAAGGTGGTTTGCCTGACCTGTAAGGTCGGATGACACGTGATAGTCTTTGTCTTTCTTGAAGTCACTGTTTCTAAGGTAGCACCACAGGACAGTAAAGAGTCCCATTTGATGGGCATATTCAAAAGCTTCGCTGATTTCAATTATCTGCCTGTTTGACTCGGGTGATCCGAAATATATGGTTGCACCTACAGCCGATGCGCCCATTTCAAATGCCTGGTCAACAGAGGCAAACAAGATCTGGTCATAAGTATTTGGGGATGTCAACAGCTCATTATGGTTAATCTTTACTATGAAAGGTATCTTGTGGGCATATTTCCTGGAAACCATCCCCAGCACACCGAGAGTAGATACAACACCGTTGCATCCGGCCTCAATAGCCAGTCTTACGATGTTTTCAGGGTCAAAGTACATAGGATTTTTTGCAAATGAAGCCCCGGCCGAATGTTCGATACCCTGGTCAACCGGCAAAATTGAGAGGTAGCCGGTACCGGAAAGGCGTCCTGAATTATAGACCCTCATTAAATTACAGAGTACGGGGTTTTTCCTGTCTGATGATGTAAAAACCCTGTCCACAAAGTCCCTGCCGGGAAGGGTTAACTGACTTTTGTTGATCTTAGGATCGGAGAATTCCAGCAGGTCGGAATCGTCTCCTAATAACTCTTGAATTTGTTTTTTTTGTAACATTGCGCTGATATATAATGGTTAACTATTCAAGGAAAATTGTGTTTTGAGATGCCTGAATGTAAAGTTACATAAAACTTTTCTGTTTAACTGTACATTTATTTTTCCGGAAACCGGGTGAAGAAAGAATTAGTCATCATTCTTTCCGTTTTCTGCCTTTTTCAGAACCAGGCATATCTTAAGAGCTTCATCCACATGCCTTTGAACATCTGTCTGTGAGCCAAACATATAAACAACTTTACCCGATTTATCTGCTACGTATGTTACCCTTCTGGGGAGTAAGCCAAAGAATTGTGACTGGACACCGAATAACTTTTTGACAGTACTATCAGGATCACTTAAAATTTTGAAATTTAATCTGTTAGCCTCTGCGAATTTCTTATGACTTTCTACTGATTGTTGGCTTATCCCTACTACAATTGATCCTGTTTCCTCAAAAACATCTGACAGATCGCGAAAGAAACATGCCTGCCTGGTGCAACTCAGGCTACCGTCCTTGGGATAGAAATATATTACAAGATTTTTCTTTCCCAGATAATCCTTAATGTTAAAAATATTGCCATCCTGGTCAGGCAGGGAAAATTCCGGTATCTGGTCTCCTATCTGTATTCCTTTCATAATTTATATATCTATTTCGTAGTACTTCTATTTTAAAGATACCTCGATATATTATAAAATGTTCAAAAGTGATAACTTTTTTAATATATACATAATAATCAAATCACCTGTCCTCTTCCATTACCTCATAGCCGATCAGTTTAGCAAAATCTTTTATTTTTTTCCTCAAATCACCAATTGTTGCCGCCCTGTGAATGCCATATGCATCTGCGAAGTAGTACTTTTGTACATTCCTTGCGTCAACTTCAGCTATTAATTTTGTCCTGCACATTATATTGTCAAGGTTTTTATAAAGTGCATGGCCATCCATTATCCTGCCGGTATGCAGTCCTATTTTCTTATGAAGAACATAGAACTTCCATATTGTAACTGGCTCTCCTACAGGCCATTCGACTTGCAGCCCGGTTGAAGAGCCAGGATCCAGTGTGTTTCTTACCGGGCTTTCAGCATGGGTTCTTATAATATATGGCATCCTGCGGTCATCCCCAAAAGGATTAATAGGAGCACCGCAATGGGTTAGTATATCCACGTTATTTTCCGTATCTATCATGAGATCACCAAGCATGCTTGGCCTGCCGGTAATAAAATATGCTACCATCTCAGCTATTAAGATATTTGGATAATCCTGGCATACAGCCTGTATTCCTCTTGTTTTAAAACCACATTCGAGACCAAGGCCGGGCCAGAACCGGTCTTCCACCCTCCCGCTGCCTGTAAGTGAACGCATATGGGTTGAGACCGCATTACAATTATATTTTTCCCTCAGGGCATCAAAAGCAAGATATGCCCTTGCGGTTCTTATTATTTCAGATCTGGCAGCTTTAACACCTGCGGCCTCTTTAATCCATTTTTCAGCTATTTTCCCAGCTTCTATCTCGCTGCTTTCCCGATAGGCTTCATAAAACTCCTCAGGTCCAAGCCTGACAATTTCAACTCCTAATGATTCCTTTAATTCACGAATATAGGTTTCGTTATAATCTTCGGGTATATGTTTATTTATATCACCCTGGTAATCAACCTGGGCAATATAAGGATATGGTGATATGGATAATATCCTGGATTCTTTGAGACGTTTTACAGCCTGTATAAGTTTTATCTTATCAACAAGGTCATTGAACATAGCCTGAGATTTTGCAGGATCACAGATCCGTCTTCTGTCCAGTTGGGCAGTAATTATTCTACTGTTTTTGTATTCCGGACCACCGGTTAGGACACAATCTTCTTCCTTGCCTGTAGCAAAGAGTTTATAAGGATTCTTATCCCATTCCCAGAGATTATAAACCACTATAGTTGGTAAGCCTGTAAATGCCAACCTGTAATCGTTCAGAGTACCGATAATCAATACACCATCAAAGCTATCTTTTGAATTCTCCAGTTCTTCAAAGGCTGATTTCAATGAAAATCCTGATTCTGTCAGATCCCTGTTAATGAAATCTATATTATCACATTCATTCTGGATTTTCTTTAGCAGATCGTTATTGGTTAAAGGGTTTATCGCAGATCCCCCAGGACCCACATATCCCTGTGATAAAAACACCGTAAAAATCCTGGTA
>JAWLEO010000078.1:0-4146 GCA_041686075.1 Bacteroidales bacterium
CCCATTGCAGATACAAGAAAAGGATCTTCACCAAAGCTCTCAGCAATACGTCCCCACCTCGGATCACGGACAACATCTATCATAGGGCCGAAGTTCCAGTTAACACCCGATGACCAGGCTTCGGCTGCGGCGGCCTGTGAACACTCCTTAACCAGTTCTGTATTAAATGAAGAAGCCAGCCCGGGTGGAATGGGAAAAATCGTTTTAAAACCGTGAACTATATCCCTTCCGAAGAGTAATGGAATACCTGAAGGACTTTCTTCAAGGGCTATCCTTTGTATCTCATTTATTCTTTTAACATTAACCTCATTAAGCATGGAGCCCAGCTGACCTGAGCGCAACATTTCCCTGAGATCATCATTAACAGGTCCCACACTGTTTATCTGTGTCATCTGCCCTACTTTTTCCTCCAGTGACATCTGGCTGAGAATGTCAGCAAGCATATCTTCAGCTCTTTCCTTTTCATCCGTTCCCCTGTTGAAATTACATGAAAACAAAAGGGATGAAAGTATCAGTATTATGATTATATGATATTTAAATACTTTTAACATGATCTATATCTATTTCCGCTGGTAAACACGAACATAATCTACTTCCATAACGCTTGGGAATGCCAGGTTATCAATGCCTTCCACTCCTCCCCAGGTACCTCCTACCGCGATATTAATCAATAAATGAAATCTCTGATTAAAAGGCCACTCCTTATAACCGGTGCCTTCATTCCTGAAAGTGAAATACAAAATATCATCAACATACACTCTAAACTCATCCTTTTCCCATTCCAGAGCATAAACATGAAAATCAGTATAGCAATCTTCGATTGTAATTGTTCCACTCTTATTGGTACCTATCATATGATTGTAGGATTCTGTATGAGCCGAGGCAACTATAACCCAGGGATCATAACCAACATTTTCCATTATATCTATCTCTCCACTGGCAGGCCATCCTCCGTAGACCCAGTCGGTGGGCAACATCCATATTGCCGGCCACATCCCCCTGCCCTCAGGTAACTTTGCTTTCACTTCAACACGACCGTACAACCAATCACCTTTTGATTTAGTTCTTAACCTTGCCGAAGTATATTTAAAACCCTCATAATCTTCCTTTCTGGCCGTAATCTTAAGGGTGCCTCCTGATACCTGAGCGTTCTCAATGCGCCCGCTGGTATAATATTGTTCTTCCTGATTACCCCATCCTCCGGCATTTCCTTCAGTATCAAAGCTCCATTTATAAGAATCCGGCAAACCTGAATAATCAAACTCATCACTCCATACCAGAACATAATCGCCTGTACCGGGCCTGTCAGGATAATCCTGCTCTTCTTCAGATTTAACACAACCATTTAAAACCGGAAGCATAAAATATATAAATAAAATAAAAAGTAGGATTCTGCTTGTCATAATCATCCCTTCCTTTCCTTATGTCCTGTTATAAGCATCTTAAAAAGTACTGTCATCATTTTCATAAATACATTTAAATCTTCAGGACAAAATTCCCTTATTTGAACAGTGTTCATTCTCAGGGTTGTAAAGTTTCACAGGCCACGATAAAGGTAAAACAGGATGTTCCATAAGTCCAAAGAAGAATATATTTCGGATAACTTATCCCGGTAGCATCTGGGGACAATCGCAAACAGTGACAAAATTAAATTCTACCTAAACCCTGCCGGAACATAATATCCCGTCATCACCGTTCACCGATATAAACCTCAGCTTATTACTTAAGGAACAATCCTGTTATATCTTATTACCTTCTATTTTTTGGTTATACCTTCAACATGCGGACCTGAAAGCTCATCCAAATAGAAGCTGTGAGTACCGGCACCTACACCGGGGTTGCACATAATTCTGACCACATTATAAAAGTCATGGTTAAAATTGTCATCAGCAACCACATCGCTTGTATAAATATCGCCTGTCCAGTCAAAGCCTGCTCCTACACCACTGAAATCAAATTCTGCATATTCCCATGTATCTGATTCCTGTATGGTATAGATCAGGTCATAGGTACCTGTTTGCCATGCATTGCCACCTCTGTCGGTATTTTCCAGTTTAAGAAGTATCTGGTCACCTGCGGTACCATATACCTTAATGCTGAAGACATGCTGCTGTCTCAGATCGAACCTGTAACCGGGCTCTAACTTCATATAAGCATTAGCCCATTCCTGGTCGGTCTTTTCATAATAGGCTACCTTGCTCGATTTATTAGGATATACCTTATCCGGATTATCCACAATGCTAACCGAGCAATCCTCTCCCAGTACGGGCAGTGTCTGCACCTCGCTGAAATCATTATAAACAACTACCAGATCAAGCTGGAATGGA
This sequence comes from Bacteroidales bacterium, assembly GCA_041686075.1. Lineage (GTDB taxonomy): Bacteria > Bacteroidota > Bacteroidia > Bacteroidales > VadinHA17 > UBA9300. Next base: position 2,328 of record JAWLEO010000078.1, read on the forward strand.
ACATAAGCCGAGTTATTATTTTCCAATGTAACCACCACTGTTTCGGTCAGTTCACCAAGGCTGGTATTCAGTTTTGCTGTTACTGTATATGTACCTGCTCTCATGAAGGTATGAGTAATCACTTCATCTTTGTTTGCAGTTGTTACCTCATCACTTCCATCACCAAAATCCCATGTAATATTGGTAACACTCTCTCCGTCAGGTATTGAATAATTAATAACAGAGAAAGAAACTTCGTTGTCACTTCCTTCTGAAGCATTAAGATCAAAAGTTATTGTCGGTCTCTCATAACCTTTTGGTATTAAGAAGTAATGCCAGTTATTCCCGTCATAAGCATCAATAGCCGTCAGCTCCAACAGATTCTCGGTAACCTGTACAATTTTGTACTCATTATCTTTTGCGCCGACATCAAAACAGGGAAATATTGGTGTTTCTCCAGTCAATACCAGGTATTGTTCACCATCTTTCTCATTAATAGCCCAGCTTCCGCTTACAGGTGTTGAATATTCAACATCATAATCGTCATCATTTTGCACAGGGTTCAGATATATTGATGATAGTGCGGGATCAGTTGCCCTGTAATTTTTAACATAGCTTATACCTTTATTATCATATTCAACGACGAAATCATTTAATTTAAATGTTATTTCATCATCATATAATCCTGTGCCGGATTTTGCCAGAGGTGATGCACTCCACCATACCCTTGCTGTAGGATCGTCGGCCGGCCCCACGCCCAGGTGACCCGCCTGTGTGGAATCCATAACCCATGTTACGCCATCCGCATCATCCTGTCCTCCACTAAGATTAACATATACCGGATCGGTAAAGATTGAAAAATCTGTTTCCGGCTGAGTATATGTTTTACTTACAGAAGCCGTTCCTCCCTTAGTAACGAGTGTCATTTTTATATCATAATCACCCTCTAAGGAGTATTTGGCTTCAACTGTGGGTCCGGTTGCCCTGGATCCATTGCCAAGGTCCCAATGAGCTATACCCGTAAGCGAAGAAGTATTGGTTAAAACGACATGGAAATCGTCACTTCCGTCAGTTATCGTAAACTCAAGTTGTTCGGCTGTTGGTTCTGCACCTATTTCAGGCTTGTCCTGCATCTGCGGCTCACATGCTGTGATCAAAAGCAGGGATGCCAGAAAGACTGCCATTTTTATTTTTATAATATTCTGTTTCATGATATTAACTTTTTATTTTATAAATACAGCATTTTTTATTTGTATGCAGGAACATACTGCATTAGAACACCATCATTGGTATTTCTAATCTCGCTTGCAGGTACCGGGAACATTCCCCAGCTATCATAACCATCAAAGCTGCGTCCGTTAAAATCTTCCGGATTTGATATACCCGAAGGCACATTAAAACTATCATTAATCATAGTTTCAGTATAGCTCAATCCTCGTCTTAAAAGGTCCCATTTCCTCAGGCCCTCACCACCAAACTCAACGCGTCTCTCATGATATATAGCGTCAAGATCAATGGAGCCAAGTTCGGCTGATACTCCCATAGCCCGGATGCGAACCTCATTCAGATAGCCGAGTGCTTTGGAAGGATTGTCATCCAGCCATACTTCAGCGGCCATAAGCAGAACATCGGCATACCTTATATCGATATAGTTACGTGGGAAATTATGATTGGGATCACCTCCTGAACCAATATAGTCATTTCTGGCCATATACTTCCTGTTGAAATAACCGGTATTCATAAATGCCCTTGTGTAATCAGTCAATTCAGTTTCTGCATCATAAAGAGTTACATTTTTGCGTGGATCACCTGCTTCAAACTCATCAGCAAGGCTCCATGA
>JAWLEO010000079.1:0-4033 GCA_041686075.1 Bacteroidales bacterium
AGGCGTTCGGTGAATTCTTCGTACTGGCGGCTGTCGCCACCCAGGTATTTGAATCCGTGCCCTATCTGTTCATGGCAGCGAAGGCAGTTATCCTGCACCACGTCGATGCCAGCATGGCGTATCTGTATCACCTGTGGCTCATTGCGGAGCGTGAAGATGGTGGCATGGCGAAGACCGTCATTTGCCTTGAAGTAGTATTTGTTTATCACGTTATTATGCGGTACGTGGCAGTCGTTGCAATGCGTCCACTCCCGGTGCGAGCTATGGCTCCATGTGGCATACTGGGGAGCCATGATATGGCAGTTGGTGCATGCTTCGGGTTTATCGGAAAGGTAGGAAGGAGCACGTGATATATGTAATGCGAATAATGTTAATCCTGTGAATATACCGAGTGCTATTATCACCGGCAGGCGCCATTGGGGCGGGGGTTTTAGGTAGTTGAGGAGGTTTTTCATGATTAGTGTAAGATAGGATATTATTGAAAAATCTGCAAGGGGAGAGGACTTGAAAAGCGGTGAGCCCTTCGACTCGCCTTTCCCCTTCGACAAGCTCAGGGCAAGAGGCTCGCTCAGGACAAGCGATGAGCGGTGAGTTAGCATCCAAGTAGTAGTAATAATGGGATTGATCAAATAGTTGGGTTAATGGGGAATAGACTGGTAAATCTGTAATTCGACTGAGAAGCGACTGCTGCAGGAAGGCGGAGCCTTTTACATTGCGAGGGAGGAACGACTGAGCAACAGGGCTTTTATGACAGACACAGTTCTCTGGCATAAAAGACTCGCAGCAGGAGCGGTTTATTCTAAAGGAAAGAAGTGAGCTCTTCGACTTTGCTCAGGAGGAGCGGTGAGTTTTAAAGTTTGCAATTAGTTGATTTTATAGTAAATTTATAATGCTGTGTTTTTTGGAGGAGATCCTTTTCTAAGCGATGAGAAGTGAGAGATGAGCGGTGAGTCAGTATATTTATTCGTTATAGAATCTCTTTCAAGTGTTTTGTGGAGCTGTACCTATAATTAAAACACTATACTCATGAGTCAAATTAACAGTTTCAGGGATTTAATTGTCTACCAAAAAGCGTATAGTCTTTCAATGGAAATATTTGAAATTTCAAAATTCTTTCCTAAGGAAGAAAAGTTTGCATTAACAGATCAGATACGTCGCTCATCCAGGTCGGTGCCCGGTACCATTGCAGAAGCATGGGCCAAAAAGAGGTATCCCAGAGCTTTTGTGTATAAGCTTACAGATTCACTCGGCGAGGAATATGAGACCGAGCACTGGCTTGACCAAGCAAGAGACTGCAAATATATCAGTCTGGGCACTCACAATAGGTTAATGACCGAATATGACGAGGTTAGACGTATGTTGATATCCATGATCAACAACCCCGAAAAGTTCTGCACCCAGTAGCTATATAACAGCGCATTGCTGACAACTCGACCCGGCATAATAAGTGAAGAATAAGTAGCCTAAAACTTATGAAGTTGCCTTCTCATCGCTCATCGCTCACTGTATCCTCCGTAGCCCGAGGAATCGAGGGCGAAGGAGGATCACTCATCGCTTGATTAAGTCTGTGTAATCAGCGTATAATTAGGAACAGTAACTTCCCGAGGCGCAGCGGATAATAAAAACATGCCCCAATTCGCGTTTTGGTGTTATAGCGGTTCTGCATGAAAGAGAGTGAGGGGAAAAGATCGCCAATGATGAAAATAAGTTTCTTTCGCATTGTTGGGATGTTGCGGAGGGCTTTTCGATAGTTGGTGCCTTTGTTTGCTCCTTCACGGCCTTTAGGATTGCGGAGGAAGGCGAGGAACATATCGGTTACCCTGGACTTTTGTTTGTCAGGCAGTTGATTTAATATATCTTCTTTGACTGGCACAGACCAGAACTTATGGAGCAGGAATAATTTTTCGAAGAGGATATTTTTCAATCCTAATTTTTCAGCCAGGTTTATAATATTTGTTGAGTTAATATCAAGTCCCGTTTTAATTATTATCTGTAGAAGGTCTATGTACAACCTTAGTTGAGATTCGCCCCTTAATTCATGGTCGGAAAGATGCTTAGCCAGGGAAAGAAAATGTATATCATATTCTGGGATTTTTAGCATTAATTTATCTGTTGAAATACCTATGGTATTAATGCGGTAACCATTATCGAATAGACTGTGGTGCAAGTCTATTGAGATACCGTCTTTGTAGAGATCAGGCATATGCTTTCCGAAATCAACCAGTATCTTTTTATAGAGAGGCGATTTCAAAGGTTTCGGCTTGTATCCGTAGTTAACCAGGTGATTCCATGCTTTGAGGCATTCATCTTTACCCGGGATGTACAGGTCGATATCGGTCATCTGCCTCAGGCCTTTATTGCCGTAAATGGAAGGTTCGAGGGCCATTCCCTTCAGCACCACCGGGTCTATTCCAATTTCATCAAGATTTTCCTTTAGTTCAATGTACTTTTCAATAAGGAAAGTATTACGGGCAAGGCTTTGAAGATGTAATGCTTGTAAGGTGTTATATGAACTTTCAGGGATGGAGGAAGCTAAATCAAGTTGTACGAGGTTGTAAAAAACCAGTGATACAATCCCGTGTTCGTTTGCCAGTTTTGTAAAATAATCCCAGTCATTTATATCTGTAACAAGGTCACTTATTGTGTTCTTCTGTTCATTGTTGAACGAAAGGCGGCAGAGTTTTAGAAGGATATTTTCTTCTTGTTTCAGGTTTGATATGGGATTATTCATTCTTTTGATAAATGATGGGGTAAGTTAAGAAAAAGGGAATTCTAGAACAAGGGGTAATTTGCTCCCTTCGGTCGCGTAACTTGCCTCACTCTGCCCGCCATAGCTAGCGACGGCGGGCTGCGTTCGGCGTAATTTGTCATGCTAAAGCATGACGTAACTTGCTCCCGTTGGTCGCGTAAATTGCTCACTGCGTTCGCGTAATTTATTCCGCTGGCGCGGAATGTAACTGTTAAATACTTACAGCATAGTAGGTTCACTATGCATTATTATTTTAACTTTGGGTTGGCAAAAGGTTAATTTGATAAATGCTCAAAGTATGGGATATCACAGGTTTATAGCTAAAATGTCGGGTTCGTCATTACAGTGCATGGCAAAGGTGTATCACTTTATGAATGCGGTACTGACGGGTTTTTGGTTGGGTGTTATGGGTGATAAAAGTTTAGACCAGGCAGATGATTTGCACTACCAGCGAAGCAGCAAATATATTGATGACAGCTATAATAAATCAGGATTATTCAGGTGGGAAAAGGTTGCAATAGAAAAATATTTCTCAAAAGCCAGGAGTATTTTATTATTGGCTGCAGGAGGTGGAAGGGAGACCTATGCACTTAGCAGAATGGGTTTTGAAGTCGATAGTTATGAATGTAACAAAGCACTCGTAGAATACGGCAATCAGTTTCTTCAAAGAAACGGCTTAGAAGCTACTATAGAATATTTACCCAGAGACACCACTCCTCAAGAGGATAATAAATATGATGGTGTTATAGTTGGTTGGGGTGCATATACTCATATCCGGGGAAGTAATAACAGAATATCTTTCCTTAAAAAGCTAAGACCTTTTATTGCCAGAGAGGGAGTAATGATGATATCTTTTTTATATGCAAAGGAGCGAACTAGGCAAGAAAAAATAGTAAAAAGAGTATCGGACTTTTTTAGATTACTTTGCAAGAGAACAAAAACAGAGTTGGGAGATGGATTAACATCGATATATGTTCATCTTTTCACTGAAGAAGAGATAAGAAACGAACTAACACAAGCTGGTTACAAAGTAATTGGCTTCAACAGTGTCGACTACGGGTCCATAGTTGTCACCGTCTAGCATTCATTTGAAAAAGAAAGCCCCACTTTCCAGCAGGGCTTATATTATAATTTATACTTTTTAATTCATCTCTCATCGCTCATCTCTCACCTCTCAGCGCTTTAATTAGGGATATTCGCAAAATAGGCAAGATTTCAAAAAATCCGGTTAAGTAACTACTATCCTTGCCGGATTTTTCATTTCCTGGCTCTCGATTTTAAGCT
>JAWLEO010000080.1:0-4020 GCA_041686075.1 Bacteroidales bacterium
AGGCTAAGGCTCCACCTTCGCTGGCGCGGATCTCCCGATCCGTGCCAAGCTACGGCGGACGCGGTAAGACTAAGGTCCCGAAAAAGCTTTGCTTTTTCGAGCCTGCCTGCGTCCGTCGCCAAAGGCTATGGCCGCCGGAGACCGGAGGGCGGGGATCCTCGAAATTCTAAATCCCCATTCCGGCGAAAGAATTTCGGGACTAAGGCTAAGGAAGGAGGTGGATGTGAATGATGAGCGACTCTATCTAAACCCCCTAAGCCGCTAAACTTCTAAACAAATTATTAAAAATTCCCACTCAAAGTGTTGGATAATTGAATAAAAATCACGTATTTTGCGCTTCGATTTTAGGAATATTATTATCTATACACAGAAATTTTAAAGATATTATAATGTCAAGGATATGTCAAGTGACGGGTAGAAAGGTAGTGACAGGCAATTATGTCTCTCATTCCAAGAAGAGAACAAAAAGGAAATTTTATCCTAATCTCTTCACCAAGAAGTTTTATTATCCTGAGGAAGACCGCTGGATCACCTTAAAAGTATCCGCAGCCGGGATAAGACTTATCAACAAGAAGGGTTTGCATGCGGTAATCCAGGATGCAAAGGAAAAAGGATATATTGTTAAGTATTAAAAGAATAGATTATGGCAAAGAAAGCAAAGGGCAACAGGGTGCAGGTAATTCTTGAATGTACTGAACACAAAGACAGCGGAATGCCTGGAACATCCAGGTATATCACAACAAAAAACAGGAAAAACACACCTGACAGGCTCGAACGAATGAAGTATAATCCTATACTTAAGAAATACACACTTCACAGGGAAACAAAATAATTATATATCATGGCAAAGAAAGTTGTTGCAACATTGAAATCAGGCAAGGGGAAAGCGTTTACCAGGTGCATCAAGATGGTAAAGTCTGAAAAGACGGGTGCCTATATATTTAAAGAACAAGTGGTTCATAATGACCATATAAACGATTTTTTTAACAGATAATAAAAGGATACATATACTGGAAAGGGCTTTCTTCATCATGAGGGAAGCTTTTTTTAACTTTACCCTTTTGATATAGCCACACAACAATAAAAGAAAATGGCACTACTGGGTTTTATAAGCAAGGATAAGAAAGAGGATCTTGATAAAGGTCTGGAAAAAACAAAGGAAAGCGTATTTAAAAAGCTCTCAAGAGCAGTCGTCGGCAAAGCCAAAGTCGATGATGAAGTACTTGATCAGCTTGAAGAAATACTGATAAGTTCAGATGTTGGGGTGGAAACCACATTACGTATTATAGAAAGAATAGAAAAACGTGTGGCAATGGAGAAATATCTCAATACCAGTGAACTGAATAAGATCCTCAGTGAGGAAATAGCAGCCTTGCTCGAAGAGAATAAATCAGGTGAACTTAATGATTTTGGTGCAGAGCTTCCTGCAAAGCCCTATGTAATTATGGTTGTTGGTGTTAACGGAGTGGGTAAAACAACAACCATAGCCAAGCTGGCGCATCAGTATAAGAAAGCCGGCAAAACGGTTATTCTCGGAGCTGCGGACACCTACAGGGCTGCTGCCATTGAACAGCTAGAGATATGGTCAGAAAGGGTAGGGGTTAAACTGATTAAACAGTCAATGGGTTCCGATCCCGCTTCAGTAGCATACGACACCGTAAAATCAGCCACAACTTCCAATACAGATGTAGTAATTGTCGATACAGCGGGGCGACTGCATAATAAGGCAAACCTCATGAATGAACTTGCTAAAATTAAGAGGGTTATGTCAAAAGTTCTGGACGAAGCCCCTCATGAGGTCTTACTCATACTCGATGGATCGACCGGCCAGAATGCTTTTGAGCAGGCCCGCCAGTTTACTTCCTCAACAGATGTGACTTCATTGGCCATAACAAAGCTTGATGGAACTGCCAAAGGGGGAGTTGTTATAGGTATATCAGACCAGTTCAAGATACCTGTAAAGTATATAGGAGTAGGTGAGAAGCTTGACCACCTTCAGGTTTTCAACCGCTATGAGTTTGTCGATTCTCTCTTTTCACAATAGATCCCCCTTTGAACCGAGGAAGACAAAGCGGCCCCAGCTCGATGAACAAAGTGTACCATCCGGAAATGTATATATGTCAAAAACCGTAAAAATAATAAGCCTGGGCTGTAGCAAGAATACTGTGGATTCTGAAAAGCTTCTCATGCAATTAGAGCATGCCGGCTTTGATATTAGCCATGATGAAAATGACGGAAAAACAGATATAGTAATAATAAACACCTGTGGTTTTATCAATGATGCCAAAGAAGAATCAATTAATGTAATACTTGATTATATAGAGGCAAGGAAAAGGGGAGATATTGAACAACTGTTTGTAATGGGTTGCCTGTCTTCCAGGTACAAAGATGAACTGAAAAAAGAAATACCGGAAGTAGATCAATATTTCGGGGTAAATAAACCTGCAGAAATTTTAGAATACCTTGAAGCAGGCTATGAGACCTCTGTTGGAATTGACCGGGTAATTACAGGACCACCTCATTATGCCTATCTTAAGATAAGCGAGGGATGTAACCGTAACTGTACGTTTTGCGCCATACCCGGGATAAGAGGGAAACATAAAAGCCGGCCTTTGGAAGAACTGCTCGATGAGGCTCATTTATTAGCCGGAAAAGGAGTAAAAGAGCTAATACTTATAGCCCAGGACCTCAGCTATTATGGGATCGACCTTTACAGGAAACCCATGCTTACCGCCTTATGTAATGAAATAATCAACATTGAAAGCATTGAGTGGTTAAGGCTTCATTATCTTTACCCCGGAAGCATACCGGCTAATCTGATGCCCTTAATTAAGCACAGTCCTAAAATCTGCAAATATATCGACATTCCCATTCAGCATATATCAGATAATGTATTGTCAGCGATGAAGCGTAATCATTCTGAAGATGAGACAAGAAAATTGCTGTCATACATCAGAGACTACCTTCCGGAAGCAGCTATTCGTACCACACTTATTACAGGATATCCAGCTGAAACGGAAAATGATTTCAACAAGCTGATGGATTTTGTACATGATTTCAAGTTTGAAAGGCTTGGTGTTTTCACTTACTCTCACGAAGAAGGAACCCTGGCATTCAGAAAATACAAAGATATTATTCCTGATGAGCTCAAAAGAAAAAGGGCCGATGATATTATGGCTTTACAGCAGGAAATTTCCTTGAAGAAAAACCTGGACTTTATTGGTAAAGAAATGCGTGTAATAATTGACCGGAAGGAGGGGGGATATTTGGTGGCAAGGTCCGAATACGACAGTCCGGATATTGACCAGGAAGTACTGATTAAGGCGGCTACAAATAATCTGAAGCAAGGCGACTTATGTAATGTTCTGGTTACCGGCGCTACTGAATATGATCTTGAGGCAAGTCTATTGCAATAAATTTTGTACCTTGTTGTATACAATAAAAACCGTAGATATGAAAAAAATATTAGGCTCTGTTTCTATTATTGCTTTAATAGTAGTGCTTGCAGGTAGCCTCTTTAAGATTATGCATTGGCCTGCAGCAGGAATTCTCTTTGCTCTGGGTGCTGTTATATTCATCATCCTTGGATTCCTTTGGTTATTTATTAAGAGAAGAGATTTTTTAATGACCATGCTTGGTATAACTCTGCTTATTCTCTATGCTGCTTTTTTATGGGAAGTGCAGGCATGGCCCGGAGGTAATATACTTTTCTGGCTTTCAATAATTATAACTTTTATTTTAGGGGCTGTAGTTTACAGTAAGAAGGAATAAAAAAAAGAGGCGTAGTTGTACTATGCCTCTTTTTCATAAATATTAGCAGCTTAATTTTTACTGTTTTTTTGGCAATGACTTCTTATTGCCGGTTTTAGCTATCTCTTTAGCCTTTTTGAGCTTTATTTTTATGTCGTCGGCATTCTTATCCTTAACCACACGAAGAATATCACCCACTTCAACACTTGATTCAATTATGACCTCTGCCATAGGATCCTCAAGATATTTCTGGATAGCTCTTTTTAGTGG
>JAWLEO010000081.1:0-3974 GCA_041686075.1 Bacteroidales bacterium
TCGATTCCACCACCACGGTTATCCTTTCAACCGACAGCGAACTTTACAAATACCTGAAGGGCATGCAATAAAATAAGCTATCAAATAATAATTGTATACAAAGCCGGATGAATACCTGGAACCAATCAGCCTGGAGTTAAATCCGGATGATCAGTTTCATGGCAAATGAGCCGAATGATTAAGAAAAAGGGATTATTCGTTATTGGCTCATAGTTTTTCAATTTCCCCTTTTTTATAGTGAAAGACATCACCGGGGTTGATGGCATAAAGAATATCCTGACCGTCCCCTTTGCGTTGGCGTTCGTGATAAAAATATTCTCCCATCTTACATCCGGGTACCGGGAATACAGCTTTAGCATCAAGTTCTTTTGCTATCTCATATTCCACCTCCATTATGCTGATCCATTCAGGTCCCATATCGGAATATGGCACACCCACAAAGAGCAGATCCACCGGAATATCATTTTTTTGCAGATATTCAACAGCCCGGATGTCTTTTTCCCATGGCTTGTACCGGTCCGACTGCCAGCAAAGCCAAAGAATATTGAGTCCGTCAGTCCGGATAAGATAAGACTGGTGAGAGCTGTAGTAGCCGGGCAGGGCAGTTACTTCCATATGGTCTATCTTCATTGTCTCAAGCAGACCGGGGAAAAACATATTTTCGCTGTTAAAATAGTCCTGACTTGCGTAACTTCTTTGTGCAGCGGCATTGCAAATAAACTTTATATCGTCAAATTCATCCTGTTTGCGAAACAGTACGGCTTCGCTTGAGTAAGCTCCGTCGAAATGATATATGGCTTGGGTTTGTAGCTCCTCCGTGACAATGCTACCGTTTATTAAAGAGGCTTCGCCGGGAGTTTCACCTTCCTCCACATACCCAAACACTATCATACCCGATTTGGTGTTCACACTCCAGGTATTGGTGCGCAATTTAGTTACGTATGCATCACCGGTTTTTACCTTTGCTGTAATATCATTAAGCTCAGGCTTTAAGGGGGAGGCCTTTTTCTTTCCGCCGTTCGAGGCTAAACTCGCGGCCAATTCTGAAAAGCCGTGCTTCACTGCATAATCAAGAGGGGTAAAGCCCTTTTTATCTTCAGTGTTTACACTAAGCCCCCTGGCAATAAGCATCTCTGTAATATCCTTCCGGCCATTTGATGCAGCTATATGAAGCAGGGTTCTGCCGGTTGTCTCTTCGCGGAAATGTGGATCCGCGCCCTCTGCCAGGAGCATCTTTGCAATATCGGTATAGCCATCGCGAACGGCCACATACAGGGGGCTTCTTCCGGCCAGGTCTCTGTAATTGACCTGGGCCATATGATCGAGGTACAGTTTGACAAGTTCCTTGTTATTATTAAGTATTGCAGGATAGATAGGAGTTACCAGCATATTGCAAACCAGGTTTACATCAGCATGCTCTGATACCAGGTATCTGCACAATTCTGTATGGTTGGCCACCGAAGCGGTGGTCAGTGGTGAGGCAGCGCCTATATATCGTGCATCAACCACAGCCTTATTTTCTATGAGCATCTTAACCAGGTTTAGGTGTCCGTTCCATGATGCTGTAAACAGTGGTGTACGTCCATGATAATCGACTGCGTTCACCAGGGCCCTATTCCTGATCAGTACTTCTGCAACATCAATATTGCCCCTGCCGGCTGTATGGTGCAAAGCTGTTCGCATCCGATGGTCCAGAGCATTAATATTAGCGCCATATTTAAGCAGCAGGCTTGCCATTCCGGCTGATCCTTGTACCGCGCACCAGTGAACAGGCTGCCGGCCTTCACTGTCTTTAGCTGAAACATCAATGCCTGCTTCCAGTAATATCCGGGCACATTCCAACCCATTGCCTGCTACAGCAAATACCAGGGCATTTCGCTGGTCACTGTTGCTGGCCTGTATTGACGCTCCTTCTTTTAGTAATATCTGCACCATTTCTGTCCGGTTGAAATAGGCGGCAATATGCAGAGGGCTGTTTCCTGACGGGTCTGTAATATGCACCAGCGAGTCATCCCGTTCAATGATTTGTTTAAACAATCCTGCATCGCCTTCCTGTATGGCCTGGAACAATTCCTGCGCCTCTGACTCCGGGGAGCTTATCAGTAATAACAGGGTCAGAGCTAATAATAACTTTTTCATTCTATTCATTGTTTTAATTGGTAATTTTTTTGGGTGCAAGAAAGCCATTGAGTGTGACAAAAGACTCAGGATTTATAAATCCATAGTTTTTTTTTATAATTATTTAGTGCTTGTGATTAGACAGGACAGTGATGAAAATAATGATTCATCTGTCTTAGGATTGCTCTTTCCTGTATTTTGCGGGTGTTGAGTTTGTGAATTTTTTAAAGGCGGTAAAGAAGGAGGAAGGGTTGTTGAAGCCTGACTCATAGCCTATATTTTCTACTGCTTCCCTGTGGTTGGCAGGGTCAGTAAGCAGTCTTTCAGCTTCCCTGACCCTGTACTCATTGATAAAGTCAGGGAAATTCTTGTGCAGGTAACGATTAAGTATTTTACTTAGCTGATAGGAAGGAATGGAAAGCAGATCAGCCAACTTAACCATGGTTAGTGTACTGTCGGTATAGAGCTTTTCTTTTTCTATCCTGTCGAGAAGTTTTTTTATATGAGCTTCAATCGTGGAATCAGGTATGATATTGCTATCATATTTTTCCAGCATCCTTGCATTGCGCCGGTATTTCAGATTACGGTTCCAGAAGAAAACCATCAGGTATAGAAGGAAAGAGTATGATAAAGCCCCCGTGATATATGGGATGAAGCGATATATCAGGTTAAGGGCAGTAAAGAAGATTATAACATATAGAAAAAGAATTATGTTACGATGTAAATGGTAATGATAAGCCTGTAGCACTCTGGAAGAAGGGTTTGTTCGTTGTCTGAACCGGATAAGTTCCCTGTGAGACAGTAATATATAAAACATAAAAACAGTAAATCCTGTGAGGTTTACTATTCGGAAATGGGGTATTGCCAGTATAATACCAGGGAGGAAGAAAAGGATATCTTTATAGGATAGTTTTTCCCGGTTTCTGAAAAATGCGCGGTAATAAAAATAAATAAAGGGCAGAGCAAGAAAGAAGGCGGAGTGACCTGCGTAGTATACAGGCAGATTGAGGCCGGCGTAATAGAAATGCACCGACCGGAAAATACGTATTGAGATTAAGATCAGGAAAAAGCCCAGGTACATGTAGGCTTTTTTGTTATTAATGCCACCGGCGACCAGATATATGCCAAAGACGATTCCATTGAAAGTTCCCAGTCCGGCCAGTATATACATAAACGGATGTGTGTCCATTCTCGCAGGTTTATATTTTTATCGATTGCTAAAGATAATACAGAAAGAATTAATGACCATCTGTCCGGTAACCAGCTTCGCCGGCCTTAATTCGTGTAATGGTTAATTTGTTAATTCAAGGGCAGGTTCTTGTTATTTAGCAATGACGGATGGTCATAGCTTAATTAAAGATGATTAGAGTATATAGGATTTGACAAAGTTGATAAAGTGGTATTTGATAAGGTGATAAGGTGTACATGGGTCATAGATCAGGAACCTATGCAATATGGCTTCGGAGGAGCCATATATAGTAGCCACAGTCCCACCTGTGGTAAGGATACAAATTATTATATTGCAGCGCCGGAGGTGCTGAATAAAGTCAAACCCGGAGCCCGAAACCGGAAATAGCTGACAGCTCCTCATCTCACATCACGCTTTACGCATACTATTGTCTTTTGTCTTAAATCAGCTGATAGCTGATATTTACAGGTGCTGGAGGAGTTGTTAAGAGGGGTGATAAAGAACAGTTGCTTCATAAAAAGTAATTAAGTAAATTGCGGTTGCAATACAAAAAAGAATGAATCAGGTCATAAATAATCCAGCTATCAAGTGTGATGAATTATACAGATGATATAAATAAGTTGGCTCGCTTAAAAAAAAATATTCACTCAAAAATCCGAATGATTAA
>JAWLEO010000082.1:0-3782 GCA_041686075.1 Bacteroidales bacterium
AACGGGCAGCAAATTAATCAAATTACTTTTTCTTTCTAAGACTTTCTCCCTTTAAATCTATCCTGTTGGCTCCATTAACCAGTCGATCAAGTATTGCATTGGCATTATGCTAACATTCGCATAACGCAGATTATCCTCACTCTTTTATTATGTGAAGTAACCAGATTGTATAGGTTTTGACCCAATGACTTAACTCTTTTAATTCCGCCAATTACTTCGCATAATATTTAACCTCATTTAGAAAGATTTTTCAGCATCACCATTAATTCATTATTACCCTTCCAGACTGGTATATTTTCTGCAGTTATATTTTTATAAGCGTTCTTCACCGCTTCAAATGTAAATTTAGGGTTCATTCGAGCATATATTTCTGTTGTCAATACTGATTTGTGTCCCAGAAAGTCTCTAATATGCATCAATTCAACCTTTGATTCCAATAAATACATTGCCTTTGAATGCCTAATGGCATGGCAACTTAAATGATCAGGTACCAGAGATGGGTTTTTTTCGTTGGCTATCTTTACATATTTAACCAGGATATTATTAATCCCATTACGTGTCATCTTCTGTCCCTGATAATTTGGAAACAAAGGTTTTTGTGCATTCGCCCTGTTTAAAAGACCGCTTTGGGTCATATATTGCCTAAGCAGTTCTACCTGCTTATCAGGAAGAGGTACTGACCTGTATTTGTTACCTTTACCATGCAGTATAACCCTAAAAGGTTTGTTTGTGGTGAAAAGGGAAGAAGGAGTCAGATCTATAATCTCTTGAACCCTTGCCGCACTTTCATACATCAATGATAACATGGCAAGGTCGCGAAGTCCTTTGGCTTTCTGAGTGTTTGGTTGTTGTAACAGCAGTTTAATTCCGTCAATATTCAGATAATTTAAAACTTTGCTATCTGTCTTTTTAACAGGAATGGATAATATTTGATGACAGTCGAATAAATGCCCTGGGTTCATATATTCTGCATATTTTATAAAAGAAGATATAACTGCTAAACGTTGATTGCGTGTAGCATCACAACAGCCCCTTACTTTCTGGAGCCAATCAAGGAAGTCTACTACCAGATCCTTATTAAGATGGGTGAATGACAGCTTGGTAACAGGCACCTTCCTGTTCTCATGTAAATATTTAATCAACAGGATAAAGGTATAGCTGTATGATTTTATTGTATTCTCACTAACTCCTTTTTCATGAGGCAGGTAGTTGTTCAGAAAGCCTGACAGTAGTCGGGCAAAATCGTTTACATGTTTCATGGCTATTTTTCATTTATTGCCGGAATATCCGGTAGAATATCTACATACAATCCGTCGGTATCTCTCAACAACTTTGGATACATTTGCGAGGTCAGTCTTATATATTGTTCGGTGGATTCCAGCGACTGATGCCCTAGATAAGTTGAAAGGTAAGGCCATGAACAATACAGATCCACACCTTCATCTGAGAGTTTGAGAAAAGAATGACAAGCAAATGTGTGACGGATATCATGGATTCTGGGCCCTTTTCTGTCACCAGTAAAAGGGATTCCCGCCATTTCAAGTACCTTTCGGAACCAACGATGTACTGCAGCATGTTTACAAACTCCACCATTCAATGAGACAAGGAATGGGCCGTTTTGCCGGTTCAATTCATTGACTGGAAGCTTATCCCGATGTGCCAGGTAATCTTTACAGACAGTAGTAAGCGAGTCTGACATAGGTACCAATCTGTCTTTTCCATTTTTAGATTCTTTTAAGGTCAGGTATTGATCACTAATATTTACATCCTTATTCTGAAGAGATAAAGCCTCACTGATACGAATACCTGTTCCATAAAGTAGCCGTAACAGACAGGGCATAATTGACATACAGGAATCAACACTCCTGTTTTTCATCCTCAAACTATCACAAGCACGAAAAATTGCATTTATCTCCTCATGGGAATAGATATAGGGGATAAATGTCCCCCTTCGGTATTTGGGAAGTTGGGGAACATAGGTTTTGATTCCCTGATCAAGTAGATATTCCGCCAGCTGTTTTACCACTTTTACTTTACTATAGATGGTAAGTTCAGCCTCATTATGGTGTCCATCAGCCCATTTATCAGATAACTCTTTAGTTAATACAACACTTGTATGGCCTTGATCCAGTATAAACTGATCAAATCTATAAAGAAGCCTTTCCTCTTCTTTATATTTATAGCCAAGACTTCTTTTCAGACTGATAAAGTCGTTGATGTATGGAGCATATATACTCCAGAATGATTTACTGCTCATGACCATAGTATACCTCCTTTCTGATCGTAAAAGAGAGGGTTAACCTGACATACTTCCAGTGCACATTGGGCAAGTGATTCGGTATCTATCCTTATGTAATGCCTGGTTGAGCTTGCGTTTTTGTGACCGAGAACCTCGCTGATCACAGGAATGGACTGTTTATTATTAAGTAATTCCTTAACAAGACTATAGCGGAGAGCATGGCCACCATGTCTCCTTTTAGTTGATTTAAACCCAGCATTGGAAAATCTGCGATTTATCATACCAGCAATAGTGTGGTGACGAATGGGAAGAAAAGGAGATATTACAAGTAAAAAGATATACTGTTCATCAGACTTGGGCCTCCCATATTGGATATAATCAAGAAGAGCGTTTCCAACCACCGGTAATAAAGGAAGTGAGATATTTTTTCCAGTTTTATATTGCCTAAGAATGATTGTGTTCTGATCCCAGTGTAAGTTCTCGAACCGGAGACGTGCAATATCGGATGCCCTTAATCCAAGATAAGCAGCGAGTACTAATATAGCGTAGTCCCTTTTTCCTACAATATTTCCTCTGTCAACAGATTTTAGTAGCTTTTCAATTTCTTCTTCCGTGTAATAAGACGGTAATTTGGCCTGCTTCTGATAATTATTCTTTGGTATGAAAGTCGATATATTGGTGGTGATGCTCCCCTTTTCATAAAGAAATTTGAAAAACCCGCGTAAATCCATTAAAGTATCGTGTATGAGAGCTTTTTTATTGATATCAAGACTTTTAATAAAGGTGATAATGTGATGGTGCCTAATATTATGAATACTATAAATGCCATTCGCTGAAAGCCAGAAATTAAAATTACTCATGTGACTTTCAATCTTATCAATCGTTATTTCCCTTAAACGAAAGGATCGTTTATAAGCAAGAAAATCTTTCATCATAAGACCGATAGAACCATCCAAATACCTGATCTTACATTTTCGTATTATGGAACCGTTCTCCATATACTCGGAAAGTACCGAAACAGACTTTTCAATGAGTTTTTCTTCATCAGTTAGTTCTCCATGAGTTCTACCCTTATAAAACTCGAGCATGAAGTCTTTACACACTGAGGGATTGATGAATTTTAGCTTACGCTTTCCCATATATTCCTTGACAGGAAGCCATCGGCTCCGGTAATGCCGAAGCGTAACATACTTGTAAGAAAATTCCTCTTTCAGGTAATTATATGCCTTTGAGGTAATTTCTTCATAATCAAAATTCTTTTGCATAATATTAATGTTTAGTGTAACCTGTTATCAGGGCTTATACCCAGATTACAAAGGAAATTATTATGCAAACAAAATGATGATTAAAAAATTATATGCGATTGATTATTAGAACATTTCTAATTATTACTTAGCATAATAAAAGAGTGAGGATAATTGGCATTATGCTAACATTCGCATAATGCCAATGCAATACTGGACCGTATTGTTTACTCTTCACATCGAATTGAATTAGACGGAGACACAATGAGAAAAAACAAATTGAAAAAATGAATATATTA
>JAWLEO010000083.1:0-3566 GCA_041686075.1 Bacteroidales bacterium
TGTCAGAACCACCTCACTGAGGCTGGTAGCCGAACGGCACGACAGGTGCGCCACCGGCATACTGGAATGGGTGGTTAACCCGTCTGAATAAGTTTGCCAGTGCGTTCAGGTGGAACAGGCTTAAAGGTTCTTCTGGTATTTCCGGATTACACAATATTATATTATTCACGGGTGTTCGTGAAGGCTTGCTGTGCAATTACACATACAGCCTGTTATAGCCAGTCTTTTATTTATGTTCTTCTGTATAATTTTTTCTGGCATCATTGTATCCCTCTTTAAAACTTTCAATATTTCCTTCCCAATCTAAAATTAAATCAATTATTAACCATACAAAAACTCCTAACAGGAAGAATAAAGCACTTCTAATAATAATCTTTCTTTTCATATTAGATGAGATTTAATTTTTGAGAAATGTTCTTATCATATTTGTGCACGGGAATATTTATGCTCAGAATCATGATTTTATGTATTGCTACTGCAATTTACTTAATTACATTTTATTAAGCAACTGTTTTTCAGAACTCTCCTCTCTACTACACCCTTACAGCATCCAAACCCCCAGCTACCAGCCTCCTTTGCCTGCTATACAAGTACCGGGAAAAATTGCAGCATGGAGGGGAAACGCATATCTTGCAGTAGTTGATAAAAAATTCTTTTTATGGCAAAGACAGGCTTTCTTATTACCCCTGGCATCATCCTGGCTGTGGCCATTGCCGGATGCAACAAAAAAACCCGATGCAGGCTGCGCACTTCAGCGGGGTAGAGCTGACGGATACCTTAGAGACACAAATGCAGTTTAACCCCTTAATTTTTTTAATGATAATTTGCAATTCTTTGATCTTCTAATTATTTTCATACTGCAATAGTATTTCTATGAAAAATCAAAACACCCTCCAGGGAAACAGGCAGTGGATATATCACCCGCCAAACCTGAATTTTAAAATAGGTTTATTCTTCCCGAAAGGTCTGACCACATCTCAAAGACATACAATATTCTAACATTTAAATTGGAATGAGTTTAAACAAAAATTTAAATAATTACCTGGGCATTCTAATTCAAAACAAAAAGTGGTTCATCCATATAATTCATCCCCTTCTGACTTTCCAAATTTCTTTCCAAATATTTATTATAAACTTTAAAAACCAATCAGGATGAGAACATTAGGTAACATTTTATGGCACGTGCCATTTTTAGGATTTCTAAACGCATTTGTAACTTTTATTATTGGAGGTTTATTTGTAATAACAGTAGTTGGTGCACCAATTGGCTTAGGCCTTATACAACTATCTAAATTTTTATTAACCCCGTTTTCATGTGGAATGATTAACAAAAGGGATATTAATCCGAATCAAAACCAGGCGTGGAAGACTTTTGGGACAATTGTGAGAATTCTTTATTTCCCGTTTGGATTAATTCTAGCCGCTGTAACTGTACTCCAGGTTGCCGCATTATTTATTACAATAGTAGGTATTCCTGTAGCCTTAGTATTAGCAAAGTCACTGGGGACATTCTTCAATCCGGTAAATAAAACCTGCGTTTCGAGAGCTGTTTCTGAGGAGGTTGCTTCAAGGAAAGCAAAAGCCCAGGTAGACCAGGCATTTAGCGCTTAAATCATAAAAACTATTCAATCTTATAATTTAATCGTCAAAAATTAATGTAATTGTAGACTTAAAATGAACCAGCAATCGGCTTTGCGATTAATGCTTATGAGAAATCGTTTAGATAATAATTAAGTGCAGTAAGGCCTGAGAATAATAATGCGAATAGAATATTGGGGTGCAGCTGATTATACAACATAAGAAGCTTCACCCCAAATTTTACACAGGCTGAAAGTTTCGCAGCCTGCCACCCCCAACGCTTACTATTAAATACAAATAACTACCAGCTAAACACACAGAGAGCTATCAATACAACAAGCTGCCGTTTTCATCAGGCAGACATATCATCCTTGCTTTCAACATTAGCTGTTTTCAGGATTGCTCTAATCCGGTCAATGTGAACCTGGGAGGTTTCTGCCCTTTCAAGGGCTGATTTAGAACCGGCACCTTTTGTTCCTTTTGCCATTTCAGTCAGCAGGTTTTTACGTTCCTCGAACATACGCAGTGCAGTCCACATAGTTTCTTCAATCTTTTTTGTCTGTTCAGCTAAAAGGGAAGCTGCCGTGTATGCGTGCCCTGTATGGCAACGGAACCGTGCGCTGCTATCCTTTTCTACTTCCCATAAAACACCACCACAACCCGGACAGTTAAATGGAACCTGATCACCCACTTTATTAACTGAAGGCAAATCGCTCAAAACACGTTCGGCAATTTTCGTCTCTGTTAAAATATCGTCCGGAACAGGTTCGCTTTTTCGTAATTTCTCTGGAATGATCCGGTAAAGCAGATCGCCCATTTCAGATATAGGCAGAGAATAATCTACCTTCACATTATTCAGGGCATTCTTTGGCATAGCCGGATAATCAGCTTCGTCAGGGTCCTGAACAATACAAGTTCCTCCGCATCTTTTAATGGCTTTCATTCCTGACGTTCCATCATCAAGATAACCGGTCAGCAATATCCCGATAACACCGGGTCCAAACCTTACGGCAGCAGACCGAAACAAGGGATCAATGGCAGGACGATACCTGTTTTCCTGGGCTCCCTTGGTCACCAGTATTTTCCGGTCTTCCCCAATCATCAGGTGATGGTCTGATGGGGCCAGGTACAAATGTCCGTGTTTCAAACTGTTCCCGCTTTTTGCATGTTGACATTTTAGGATATCTAACTCATTAAGCTCGTTTAAGAGTACATTTCCCGTAGCATCAGCAGAAATATGATGAACAACCAGTACCGGCAGAGGGAGGTCATTATGTAGTTGGCTGATTAGCTTTTTTAATGCTTTAAGCCCTCCAGCAGATGCACCTATTACAATTACCTTAGAAATTTTATCAGTCTTATGGGTTTTACTATCTTTTTTCATCTTTCAATAGCTGAAATTTAATTAAGTACTAACATCCGGAACCTTCTGCCTCCTCTCCTACCGTTTTTTGAGAAATTCTGACTGTTCCGCGCGTATATACACCAGTAGTGTTAATTTTCCGTCGTTAAAACTCCGTTCAACATATAAATTTACTAATTTCTGCTGTCTGTCAGTGTATTTAAGAGGATTAATTTAAGATGGCAAAAGATTAAAAACCTGAGCCGGGCAGTAGTGTAATCATGCGGCTTATTATATTAAAAGTGCGGATACGAGCAAAAAACTTCTTAATATTGTATGTCTTCATGCCAGATGAATAATGAAAGAAACCGCTATGAAAAAGAAACCGGGAATAGGGAAAATGATAAGGGCACATTTTCTGACCTCAATTATCACTCCCATAATATTGGGAACCCTGCTGGCTGCTCATCTGAACGGCAGGCTGGATTTGCTAAATTTTCTGATAGTGTTGATTATAGGCATTGGTTTGCATGTAGCTACCAATGTATATAACGATATTTATGATACCATACAGGGAACAGACAGGGTGAATGTGCACCGCAATGAATCAAGCGGAGGTTCAGGTGTATTACTTGATAATCCTGAA
>JAWLEO010000084.1:0-3400 GCA_041686075.1 Bacteroidales bacterium
CGCATGATGAGAATAACATCATGACACACATCAGGATGCTTATGTTAATTTTCCTTTTCATGGCTTATAGTTTTTGCTTTTTATTCTCCAGCTTGTCAGTCCTGGCTTTATCGAGTATTTCCTCATATTTTGCCTGCAGGGAGCGATATGACTTTACCAGGTCAAGAAGATCTCCGGTTGCCACTTTAATACTATCGTTCATATCCTTTCTGTCACGATCAGTGAAAAGAACTGAACTAGCTATAACCTTCTCCCTCTGGTACTCCAGTACTTTATCTGTATTATTACTGATCATTCTATTTTCCAGTTTTTCAATTCTTTTTGTCATAAATAACTGCTGAATACCGAACAGTATCACGATAAGCACTGAAGCTACCGTCATGGATCTCCGTAACCAGACTATTTCTGTCCAGCCGAACACATAATCCATTCCGCTCCTTCTGCCGCTTATCCTTTTTATTACACCTTCACTCAACTCATCCCTGTCTCTCATCTGCGGTTCATACGCTCTCAAATACTTTTTTATTCTATCCATTTCTTCCATATCCGTCTTCTAATAATTATTTTAAATAATAGCTAACAAGATTTTCCATCTTCCTTTTTGCATGGTTTAGATTGCTTTTTATCGAACTTTTTGTCATGCCGGTTATACCGGCAACCTCATTATGGCTCATTTCCTGCAGTTCAACCATGGTAAATACGATCCTTTGCTTTGGACTTAAACCAGAAGCAAGAGACCTGAGAATAGTTAATATATCTCTCTCGTTCAGCTCATAATCAGTCTCCTCACCACCTCCCAGCAATTTAAAAACTGACATGTCCATACTGTCTGTATTATTTCTTTTCTTTTTACGTAAAAAATCATAGCTCTTATTAACGGCGATTTTCCTCAGTAAAAACTTCACCCTGCCACTCTCTTTCAAAGTTTTCCTTTTTTCCCATAACCTGATAAAGGTATCCTGCACTATATCCCTGGCATCCTCTTTACTGGACGTAATCCGAAAGACTATAGTATAAAGATCATCCATATTATCATCCATAAGTTTCCTGAACTCGTTATGGTTTCCCTCCCTTATTTCAGTTATATTATACCCTTTATTCAAAATCTTTCTTTATTCGTTTCTACTTATAATACGTTTGTATTTAGTCAGGGTAAAAAAAGAAATAATTTTTTTATATATTTAGTAATCAACAAAAGGAATTATGACTGGATCAATTACCATCAGTACACAAGAGAAAAACGGACTGTATGATATTGGCCGTGAGGTTGAGAGAATTGTTAAGGACTCAGGTATAAGGAACGGGCTTGTGTCAGTCTTTGCCCGGGGCGCCACGGCTGCAATAATGATACAGGAGAACTGGGATGAATCGGTTCAGACTGATGTTATAACACTGCTGGCAAAGCTTATTCCACAGGGTGTGTGGGAGCATGACAGGCAGGATGGTAATGGCGACAGCCATCTGAAGTCGGGACTGGTAGGCCCTTCCGAAACAATACCCCTGGCAGACGGGAAGATGATGCTCAGCACATGGCAGAATATATTCTTCTGTGAATTTGACGGCCCAAGAGAAAAAAGGGAAATAGCAGTTACAGTAATTCCGGATCATATATAATAATTTTTTTTAAACCCTCATGAAACGACCATGAACCGGGTTTACGAGCTAAAATTTTTAAACAAATGAAAAAAACAATAACTCTTTTTACATGTCTTCTTATTATGTTGACCTTATCTGCACAGGAAGACACAACCACGGTTGAAGGACCATGGAAATATGACGGAATGGCAAGCCTGAATTTTGCCCAGGTGAGTCTTACTAACTGGGCCCAGGGAGGTGAAAGCTCCTATGCCATAAACGGGCTTTCAGCTATTAACTTTAATTATAATAAAAACAATAATTCATGGGCCAACTCCCTTGATATGGGTTACGGGATACAGAAGGTTGGAGAGGAGTCCCCAACCAAGACCGACGACCATCTTGAACTGATTTCCAAGTACGGACGAAAAACACAAGGCAACTGGTTCTACAGTGGTATGCTTAATTTCAAAACACAGTTCACTGAAGGCTATAAAAAGACGGAAACGGAAAAGATTGTAATATCTGATTTCCTTTCGCCAGGTTATATTATGCTCTCCCTTGGCATGGAATATAAAAAGGATGACTCATTCTTCTTTTCAGTTTCTCCTCTCACCGGCAAGATTACGATTATTATAGATGATAGCCTTTCAACAGCAGGCAGCTTCGGTGTTGATCCCGGTGAAAACATGAGGGCAGAATTCGGAGGATCGGTCAGAGTTGGACTGAACAGGGAAATAATGGAGAATGTTAATTTATCATCTACTCTTGATCTTTTCTCAAATTATATTGATAAGCCGCAGAATATAGATGTAAGCTGGAAAGCGATGCTGAATATGAAGATTAATAAGTTCCTTTCCGCAAATATCAGCACACACATTATATATGATGATAATGTTGCATATACGGATGACGAGGGTGTTTCACAGGGACCCAGGGTTCAATTTAAAGAAATGCTGGGTATAGGATTATCATATAAATTTTAAACCCCGGGCTGCCTGAAAGTTTTTATATCAGTATTTACTCTTTAACAATCGCTTAAAAACCTCTTTTCTGTAAATCAATATTGTCCGTTTTTCTGTTCCAGGTGTTTACTGTTTTTTCGCCATAGTTAAACCGGTATTTCAGATTTAACATTACAGCCAGTCCGTGAATCTGAATTTTGCCTTCATAATTACTTGCAAAAATATTGTTCTCCAGGCTGCTACCATTGTAGATGAACGAACTGCGAAAAGGAAGTGCAAACTTAATACCTGCTTTAAGCTTTTTGCTGAATTCTTTATTGATGGTCACAAAATACAATGCATCACTGAAATACTTTTTTTGGATCTCGTATACAGGACTATTGTACTGAAAATCAAGTCCCGCTGAAAACCCGTAATTAAGGGACAGAATAGCCGACAATCCTGATTCAAATCCAATCTTGTTTTTACCTTCTATGTTGTACGCTGCGGCTAATTCATTTCCCCTGGTACTTACACCAAATAATCGCAGATATGAATTAAGAGAAACATTTTCACCTAATTTTAATGAGGATGAATACTTTATACCATAGCTAAAGATGTTACCCATGTTATAGAATTTTGATTCAAAAAGATTATCACTGTTTATATATGTGATTTGATTTATTGCATCCTGAACACCTTTACAGAATATCCCTGCAGATAAATAACTTTTACCAATAGTCCGGGAATAGTCAATATTGAAATCATTTATTAATTCTTTATTCAGGTCAGGATTCCCCCCTGTTAAGCTCATCGGACCATTCATTGACATATAAGGATTTAAGCGTGATATGCCGGGCCTGGACAATGATCTCCTGTAA
>JAWLEO010000085.1:0-3116 GCA_041686075.1 Bacteroidales bacterium
ATAATTAAGCCTGTTCGATTCGCTTACTTCCCCTGTCTTTTGTTTTGTTCCCAGGCCGGTCCGTTTGTGCCTGCCTGTATGGCGGTTGTCATTTTTCTTGTAACTGAAAATTTACTTGTCGTAAAACATGGAACTGCCAAAATGACCGGTTAAAAGCTTCAATTAAAAGAAAAAAGAAGCTATTTTAGGGGTGATAAACGAATAAATGGGCTGTCTGAAACTAGCACATATCGAGTCTAAGAAACCTTCCCTGAGGTGCGTATATCGCTCTTGTGAGTATCCAAAAACTCACGTAAGGATGTACGATTACGGAGCACGGTTCTATGATCCGGCTGTTGGGAGGTGGCATGTGGTGGATCCCGCTACAGAATCTATGAGTTCCTGGTCACCTTACAATTATACTTTCAATAATCCAATTAATTTCATAGATCCTACCGGGATGACTCCAGATAATTATAATATCTACGAGGATGGAAGGATAAAAGTTGAAAGGACAAATGACAAATCGGACACTTTCACATATAATGATAAAAATGGGAATAGTCATTCTTTGGGCACTTTTAAAAAGAATGAGGATGGGTACATAAAATTACAAAGTGAGTACTCTTATGAGTCTGGAGATATCAAATTTGGATATAGTGTTAAGCCGGGCAATGAAGATAAGAGCTATGTGTCAGGTGAGTCAATGGCTGGCTTGTTTGGAGCTCTGGTAGATAATAATACCTCTGATTTAACAATAATAAGTGCAAGTAACTCTGATGGAACTTCCCCTGCACCTAGCAAATCACACGTGCAGGGGACAGGGCTTGATTTAAGATATTTAAGAAAAGATAAGAGCGGTAATGCTGTTAATATTTGGAGTCCAGATATTGATTTCAATAGACAAAATCAGTTTAACAAATCACTTAATAATTTTGGATGGACAAAAATGCTTTCTGAGCATACTTCTAGAACAATAGGACCTTTCAGGAACCATTATTATAGAGATAATACTCATAAACTATGGGGCACAACTAATTATGCCAAATCAGGTGCTCGTCACTATCATCACCTGCATGTTGGAGGAATGTATGGAGGAACTATTCAATTTAAACCAAATTTAGAGGAGATTACTAAAAAATGAATATAAAGCTATTATTAATATTGGTGCTTGTATTATTTTCATGCAACAATCCTGCGCCTAAGGATATCAAGCCATTAAACGAGATTGATATACCAATTGAAGATTTTGAGAAGCTTACGGGAGTAATTGAGTTTGATCTGCTAAAAATTACGCGAGATAACTATCCTTTAGTAATCTACAATCCTGATGGTTCAAAATATATTGAAATCTCGAGTGACACAATTAAAATTGGAGGAACTGATTATAACATTAAGGAGAGTGATGAAAAAATGTTGAAAAATCAAATTGGGGCGCGTTGGTTTTATCCAGAATATGATATTTTAATTACTGACTGTATATCAGAAACAGATAAATTTTACTGTATACAAATTGGCGGTTCTAGCAAATATGTTAATAAAAGTGATAACAGGTTGAAGTATCGCTCCTATCAAGACTTCATTGCAAATAAGTCTTTTCAACTCAGCAAAGATTATGCTATTAGAGAACAACCAAATGACACCTCTAGAATTATAAGCAGTCATGACAATTTTGAGTCTTTTCAAGTAATTGAATTTAAGGGTGAATGGGTTAGTGTGAAACCTGATTTTGAACTATATGGGAGTTCAGGCTTTTCTGGATGGATTCGCTGGGAAAAAGAAAAAGAGCTGCAGATAACTACTATTAACTTTAGTTTCTAAAATCAAACAACAAACTCGGCCAACATGCCGGGTTTTTATTATCTCTCAAAATCGCTATTTTTAAGAATGGTTTTTGAAGAAAATAACTGGTATGATTACGGTGTACGGTTTTATGATCCGGTGATCGGCAGGTGGCATGTGGTTGATCCGATGGCGGAATCAATGAAGACATGGTCGCCTTATAATTATACCTTCAATAACCCAATCAGATCTATTGACCCTGATGGAACTGTTCCTGATGGTTACAGAAACCTTAACGGGGATATGCAATGGTTTGACAACGAGACAGCTCCAGTGATTGCAAAAAATGATCAGCTTTGGGTGAATTTCAAAGATAGTAAGGAAACTTTCACACTAGCACAAGCAGCTTCATTTGGGCCTGATGTTCCTAGCCCTGGAACAGGAGAGATCACCCAATCTGATGGTTTATCTAAAGCAGAGTTGTGGTTAGATACACCTGGTAAGAAACTTGAAGTCGCAATTTGCGACCTCAAGTTGGGGAGGTCGCCGAACACCTCCATATGCCTTTACTGAACAGGGTGTTGCAATGCTATCAGGTATATTAAATAGTGAAAGAGCTATCAAGGTCAATATCCAGATCATGAGAGTATTTACCAAGATAAGGGAGATACTAATGGACAACCTTAGTGTTCGACTTGAGATAGAGGAGATTAAAAAGAAGCTAGATAACCAGGATAAGAATTTAGAGCTTGTTTTTACTTATCTGGATGAACTTATAGAGAAGCAAGAAAATCCGGAACCAAGAAAACAGATAGGCTTCAAACCTCCAGAAAAGAAATAGCCCCACAAAACAAAATCCCCGCCTCTCGCTGCGCTCAAGGCTTGCACGGTCTTTTGTTTTGTTCCCCACGCCGGCCCTGCTGCTGCTTTGCCTGCCCGCGGTAGCGGGTACACATAACACCTTAAACACCGGCTCAGGCAAGATAAGCCGTCAATCTCCGCACTGCAAGGTTAAAATGAATCCCGAAGAATCCATTAAATCAAAAGAAAAAAGGAAAAAAAAGAAAGCCTTCTGATCATGTGGGCGAGGAAAAAATGCAAGGGTGAAGCGAAGCGAAACTCTGTACTACCCTTGCATTTTTATAAGCGCAGGGCCTGAAGGGGAGCCCGCATAGCTTGCTACACTTTTTTTGATTGCCCTTCTGGAAGCACTAAGGAGGGTGGGCTGTGTGGCTATTTTACATAATGCTATTATAGGCAAACAGAGGGGTTATCGGAATACTTGACGCAGTGCGTCCTGTTTTTATCCTGGTGAGATAGAAGCAGGAACTGTTGCGCCTATAATGCCGCATTAT
>JAWLEO010000086.1:0-3078 GCA_041686075.1 Bacteroidales bacterium
AAGACATCATCCTCATTATTCTTGCTGCAAAGGCAGATCAGCACTCCCTGTGAATGCTGCTCTATTAGAAATTCCTGTATAGCCAGTTCGGCTGCACCAATCTTTATACCATCCCAGCCATCTTCACCCACCACTCCTTTCCAGAGTGTATTATCACAATCTACGGCGATAGCTTTCGGAGGACTGGTCCTGAAAGAATGTATATATCTGGCAAGAATGCTGGCCAGCGATACAAAATAATCATCCTTATAAGGTATATGCCCGTGTTCTTCTCCCAGGGGCTCATAGTAATCGTCAAGCGAATACTTTGACAATGCTTCCCCTGACGGGATTATAAAGATATTCATCCTGTCACGATACCTGCTCACTAACTTATCCTCCCAGGCAGCCAGGGATTTGAGTATATCAGGATCATCGGCATACCTTGTTGAAGGGGCGGTAATTGCTATTATATACCTTCCTTTCTGGTTGATCCCGGCAGCCGTTTCAAGTGCATCAATAAATTCATTCAGCTTACTGTCAAGCAGCTCCCGGCTGTTGTCAGCTGATAGTTCTTCCGCCAGGTCCTCAAACCTGAGAAGCACAATATTATAACCGCCCCTGTTTGTGTTGAATTCACCTGAGGGGTTTAACAGTTGCTGAAACACCTGGTTATAGCCGACAAATTCGAAATTAACGGGCAAACCCGCTTTTTCCTTCCAGAATTCCAGGTAAGGAGAGAGAGGCTCAACCGTAAAAGTGCCGGTTATATAAACATCAGCATTCTCTGATTTGTCTTCCTTCCTTTCCACCCATGAGGGTATGGCATTACTGTCTGATACTATCTCCTTAAGAATCCCCAGAAGCAATTTTTCATATTCAAAGATTGATCCCTTTCTGAAAAGATCAGTGTTATATTTAAGTATCAGCTTAAAGGTCTTGATATCATGTATTAAATCGAGGGTCATATCAAACTGGCCTTCCTGATCATTGACAGGATAGGGACTGACACTCTGTCCACCATACTTTACAGGCTTATCATTATCAGCATTCAGGAGATGCAATAAGTTTCCTGCTGTTCTCCTGTTAATGAAATTATAAAGCACCTGGAACAGGACAGGCCGTGAAGGATCGCGTCGCGGTGAAACAGATTCAACTATCAGTGGCAGTGGGATATCCTGGTTTTCCCTTAGTTCTGAAAAACTCTTCTTATTTTCCACAAGGTATTGTGAGAAAGTTTTATCGCTCCCTGTATCACATTTCAGGGGCAGAATATTTATCAGGTAGCCAAAGATCTTTTCATACTTCTGCTTTGTCCTTCCTGAAACAGTGGTTCCGATTAAAAATCTCTCCTGGCCTGAAAGCCTGGCCAGCAATAATTCAAAAGCTGTAAAAAACAGCACATTGGGGGTCACACCATTTTCAACAGCAATTTTATTGACAGATTCAAACAGATCCCCGCTTATTGAAAATGTATGGGTGGAACCATTGAATGTTTGTACTTTAGGCCTGTCATAATCATATGGAAGAATAAGCGGATTATGGTATTCCTGCAGCTCTTTGGTCCATTGTTCCAGTCTTTTTTCAAATCCAGGTTCCTTAATGATCTTATACTGATCGATAACGTAAGAGGCATAATCAAATTCAGTATCCGGAAGATCATGGTCCTTACCCTGCAGAAGCGACCTGTAAATCTCGAATAATTCATTAATCATGATTTTCAGGGACCATAAATCACATATTATATGATGGATATTGAACAGCAGGTAATCATGATCCTCTGTTCTGAATACATAAGTCTTCAGAAGAGGGCCTTCTTCCAGTGAGAAGGGGATAAGGTATTTGTCATTAATAAGTTTATCAAGACCTGCAGGGTCTGTATCCCTTGCATCAATCTCCTCAAGGAAAGGCCTGGCATTTTCTAATTCAATAATATAAGAGGAATGATTCTCACTCTTCAATCCGGCGAATAAACTGCGAAGCTGCACATGCCTGTCAAGCAGCATTGTGAGTGCTTTGTAGAGTATTTCTGTATTAAGCCCGGAATTAAGCCTGGCAGCTATGGCAACATTATAAGAAATATGCGAAGGATCCATCTGGTGCAAAAACCAGAGGGCTGTCTGGTTAGAAGGCAAGGGATATGTCCGTATTCTCTTATTACTGCCTATTAGGTATTTTGCAAAAGAGTCACTGTTATTGTCTACAAATTCTCTTGCATCGGCGGTCAGTGGTAAGCCATCAAGCTGTGCTTCCAGTTTACCACTCTCTTTCCACAATGTTATTATTTCTGGTACCCCAGTATCAACTCCGGTCTTCTTCATACAGAATCAAGTTTGTTCATTTTCAAAATCCTTAACATTTAGCCCTATATTTGCTATTATAACTATCAGGCATGTCAAGACTATTTAAAGGCTTATGGTTTCACTTATGTATAACAGTTGTTTTAGCAATCAGTTCACTCTTTTTACTATTCAATTCACAGATTTATGATTATTTGTCTAAAACTGTCAGGGTAGATGCAAGTGTTTTAATAGTCGAGGGATGGATGCCCCGGTATGCACTTGAATTATCATACTCTGAATACAAAAAGGGTGACTATCGTCATGTGTATACATCGGGACTTAAATCACCAGATTATTTCCTGATGGCAATGAATGGCAATCTTATCTTTTACAATCCTTTTACCAGTGAGCCCGGACCGGACCCTGAGGCTCATATAATTGAAGTTGATGCCCGGAGTGAAATGCACGGTTCAGATGCTGCCCGGTTTAATGTGTGGGTGAATGACTCTTTAAGTGCTGAGTTTACCACTCAAAAAAGGAAAAAGGAATATAGTTTTCAGTGGTATGGCGTCATTAATGCTATTGATTCCATCAGTATAGAGTTTATAAATGATAAGCATGGGGATTTTGGCGACAGGAACCTGTATGTCAGGAGTGTTACCATTGACAAAAAGCATGTGATACCCTACCAGTATAATTCTGTGTATGACATCGGTAAACCGGGTGGAAAAAACAGGAAGAAAAATGATAATGTCTCTTATGCCGAAATGGCAAGGGATAAGCTGATATCGGCAGGACTCGACTCCTCAGTGGTTAC
>JAWLEO010000087.1:0-2924 GCA_041686075.1 Bacteroidales bacterium
TATAAAACTGTCAAGGGTGATAGCAAAGACCGAGAAACGGTTTCCTGCTACCAGGAGTTTCATCCGGCCCGGACTGGATGATTGACACGGCGGAAGGACACTCTTCTGAAATCCCGGTCCCGTTAATTAAGGAGTCGCCGTTTATGGATGGAGCAAAACCGCCTGGTCATTGTCCAGATGAATCCTGAATATGTGAATAATGTAAGTCTTATAATTCATTATGTAATGCTTTAAGCGCAGGCTGCCCTTACCTTTACTGCAGGTTGTATTTGTGAAATTCCCATGAATTATTAAAATGAAAAGGACAGCTATTATTCTATTCATTCTGTCAGGTATATCTGCATCAGGTGCTGGTATGCCATCCGAATCCATCAGGCAGTATATTGATAACAGTCCGTCTCATTCGGCTTATGTAATTGACAATGAGTCTATTTCCTCAGGCGCTATGCTTTCACTGTTTTATGTTAACAGAGCTTATGCTCCTGCCTGGTTTTACCAGGAGACTATAAGCAATAATGGCTATGCTCTCCTGGATTATATCCGCCATATTGACCAGCATGGCTTACAACCCGGGGATTACCATCTGGACCTGATTGAAGAGTATGTCTGGAAAACACTCTTGTTTAAGACAGTGGATGCAGAAAATATGATGAAACTGGATGTTTTGCTCACTGATGCTTTTCTCTTATTGGGCTCGCATCTTTATTATGGTAAAGTTGATCCTGAAAGGGAAGGAGCCAACTGGAATATGCAACGTAAAGACACTGCACTGCTTTTCGATCTGAAATTGGAAGAGGCGCTGGCAGACAACAACCCGGTCAAGGTTCTTAATATGCTGGCTCCCAGGTATCGTTCTTATTGGATGATGAAAGAACAGCTTGCTTTCTTTCTTGAGCTGAATGAGCAAATATGGCCGCTGATACAGTCTTCCTGCCTTATAAAGCCCGGAGAATCAAATCCGGTGCTCCAGGAGATACGTGAAAGACTTATCAAACTGGGTTATCAATTATCTGACAGTATTTCTGTATTTTATGATGAGGAACTTCAAAAACATTTAAAGTTATTTCAGCGCGACCGGGGCTTAAATACTGATGGTGTCATTGGTAAAGCAACGCTGGAAGGCTTAAACAATATACCCCGAGAGATTATTAACCAGTTGAGAGTGAATATGGAAAGGTTCAGGTGGCTTCCCTTACAGATGCCGGAGAAATATATTATAGTGAATATTGCCAATTTTAAGCTCGATCTGATAGAAGGAACAGATACCCTGATCTCGATGAGAGCAATCGTTGGAAAGAAAACCCGGGAGACGCCCGTTTTTAATGAGCAGATGTCATATATTGTTTTTAGCCCCAGCTGGACTATCCCCCCAACAATATTTGAAGATGATGTAATGCCTGAATTACTCAAAGGTCCGGGATATCTTGAGAAAAGGAATATGAAAATACTCCGGGATGATGGTTCAGAGATGGCTTATAGTGACATTGACTGGAAAGAGGTATCGGAAAACAATTTTCCCTATAAAATACGGCAGGAACCTGGACCCGGAAATGCAATGGGCAGGGTGAAGTTTATGTTTCCGAACACATACAATATATATATTCATGATACCCCTTCAGGCAGATCTTTTGGCAGTGACAACAGGGCTCTCAGTGCAGGCTGTGTGAGGGTGGAAAATCCCTCTGGTCTGGCCCTGCTTTTGTTGTCTGATACAACAGACTGGTCGCCTGAACATATTCGCACTGCCATGCAACAGGAAAAGGAACAGGCAGTACACCTGAAAAAACCTGTTGATGTGTTGTTGATTTACCTGACAGCCTGGACTGACGGGAAAGACAGGATACAATTTCGTCGCGACGTTTACCAGAGAGACGGGATGGTGCTGACAGCATTAAATCAATAAGCGGGACTATTTAAAGCCAGGACTATATTTCCGGAGGAGAAGAAATTTTACTTATAATCTCCGAGTTTGATGTGTAGCTTTTTTTTGCTGCATAAATAAATAAACATGAACCATCCTTAATGGTTTGAATAATTTCCTTACTCAGCTCCTGGGGGACAGCCGGGCAACCAAAACTACGGCCAAGCCTGCCATTTTCCCTGACAAATTCAGGTGAGACATAATGAGCACCATGAATGACAATGGTACGTGCACGGGCCTTGTCGTTGATCCCCGCCTCAAGGCCGTCAAGAGTGAGTGACAGGCCATGCTTGCCAGTATAGGTTTCGCCGGTGGAATAAAAACCTGGACTGCTGGTGTTTGATCCGGGGATATTGGAGAAATTCTCCGCCATAAGCTCACCGGAATTTACGCCATGTGAAACCAGGCAGTTATAAAGAACTTTTTCATTGGTAATGTCAAGTACCCATAACCTTTTCTTGCTGGAAGGAAGACTAAAATCAATAATGGTAATTATTCCGGGACGACTTATTGATTGCTCTTCAATAAGTATTTCATAACCGGCCAGGGCTGTTTTAAGTAAGTCTTTGGAAGGAAGAACAGAACTGTCCTCTGCCCTTACAGCCATGAACTTATCTGCATTACTGCGGGGGATGCTGTCATGGTCCCCGGCATATGCCCGCAGACTTATTACATAAACCGGTAATAGCAGTACAAAAACAAACAATAATTTTTTCAATATCATGGTATAATGATTGTTTTAAGAATAGATTCCTTTTCTCCGTCAGATATTAAGAGATATACGTGTGGTATAATATATAGTTGCGAAAAATATGTGAATGATGTAAATATTTATTTGAATTATGTAAGTGCTAAGGTGATTATCTCCGGTATCTTTGAGTATATTAATATTAAAATTAAACAAAATGAAAAAATTTATTTTTCTAGTATTCGTGACAATTTTTACCTTGAGTGCATCAATGGTATTTGCAGAGGACCCGGATAAAAATTCAGACCCGGAAAA
>JAWLEO010000088.1:0-2910 GCA_041686075.1 Bacteroidales bacterium
ATACTGTATATCTTATGGGTAATTTTGTTTCTTAAAAAAAGAAAGGAAATCGATTATAAACGGTTCCAGCAAATGTCGGCCAATAAGAGTAATATCGTGCAACTGGTAAACGGTATGCAGGAAATAAAGCTGAATGCCTGTGAGAAACAAAAGAGATGGGAGTGGGAAGGTATACAGGCAAGGCTTTACCGTGTCAGCATAAAAGGGTTGGCATTGAATCAGAGCCAGCAGCTCGGGGCAACACTTATCAACCAGGTAAAGGACCTTTTTATATCGTATCTGTCAGCAAAAGCGGTTATTACGGGGGATATGACCCTGGGGATGATGATGGCAGTGCAATATATAATAGGGCAGTTGAATGCTCCCATTCAACAATTCATAGGTTTTACCCAGGAAGTACAGGATGCCAGAATTAGCCTGGAGCGACTTGGAGAGATACACGATAAGGAGGATGAAGAAACACCTGAGGATAATAAGATTAAGGAAATACCATCGGGGAAAGAAATTTACCTGAACAATATCATGTTCAGGTATGAAGGCCCTCATTCTGAAAAAGTGCTTAGTTCAATAAGCTCAGTAATCCCCGCCAGGAAAGTTACCGCCATTGTCGGTACAAGTGGAAGCGGTAAAACAACCCTGATGAAACTGGCGCTGAGGTTTTATTCTCCCATTGAGGGACAGATTGATCTTGGAGGGATATCACTTGCCCGATACAGTGAGTCTAACTGGAGAAAACGGTGCGGGGTAGTAATGCAGGAGGGTTATATTTTTTCGGATACAATAATGAAGAACATTGGTGTAATAGACGACATACCTGATCCGGAAAAGGTTTCTGAAGCTGCACGCACTGCCAATATCGAAGAGTTTATAGAGTCTTTGCCAATGGGATATCACACTGTAATTGGTGACCAGGGGCATGGTCTGAGCACAGGACAGAAGCAACGGATACTGATATCAAGAGCTGTTTATAAAGACCCTGATTACCTGTTTTTTGATGAAGCAACAAATGCCCTGGATGCAAATAATGAAAAGATAATTATGAAAAACCTTCAGCGGTTTTTCAAAGGACGTACAGTAGTAATCATTGCGCACAGGCTCAGTACAGTAAGAAAAGCAGATAAAATAATTGTGCTTGAAAAAGGAGAAATAATTGAAGAAGGTACACATACAGAGCTGGTAAAAAGCAAAGGGGCTTATTATAATCTTATCAAGGATCAATTAGAGCTTGGAAATTAATGGTTAGTACAAGGAGGTTTAAGTAATGCCGGAGCATAGACAGGAAAGTAAATACAGCGTTGAAACAAATGAGATAATGAAAAGCATACCCGGTGGTTTAATCCGCTGGGGAATAGCTCTTTTTATTGTGTTTATGCTCATACTGACTATTGGTGGTGTTTTTTTCAAATCGCCCGGCAAAGTAACCATTCCCGTTGTATTAACCTCAGATAATCCACCTGCAATTATAAAAGCCAGGAAAGCAGGAAATATTGAGATACTTGTACCGGGTGAATCATCTGAGGTAAGCAAGGGCGACTTAATCGCAGTTATTGAAAACAGGGCCCGAACAGAAGACATTAATACACTCAAGATTATAATAGAGAGTATTGAGCATAAAAGTTGGGACAATCTGGTCGGTGTCGAAAAACTTAGTACAAACCTGTCATTAGGAGAAGTTCAGTTAAGTTATATTTCATTTCAAAAAGAATTTGACAGGTTCAGATATTACCTTAAGCAGGATTTCCTGGGTCACAAGATCATATTATTAGAGCAGCAGCTTGTAAAACATCATGAGTACAAACATAAACTTACTGAGCAATACGACTATCAAAAAGATGAACTGAACTTAGCAATCAAGGGTTTTGAAAGAGACTCTTTACTCTATTCCGGGGGCTATACTACCATACCTGAATATGAACGTTCAAAACGCGATATCGTGCAGAAAAAATCGGCGTTTAAAGGCTTTGAGGCTTCAATGATAAATAATGAACTGAGCAGGCTCAGGACTGAGGAAAGCATTATACAAATGAAGATGCAGATTGAACAGGAAAAGATGCAGTTCAGGATTAATCTTGATGAGAAGCTAAAAGTTCTAAAATCGTCTATAGATCAATGGGAAGAGCAGTATGTTCTGAAAAGCCCTGCAGAAGGGATAGTAACATACACCCGTTACTGGAGTAATAATCAGACGGTAAATGTAGGAGATTTAATTGCTTCAGTGGTACCCTCCAGGGTCAATTCAATTATAGGCAAAGCATTTATACCTGTAACAGAAATAGGTGCTGTAAGGGTTGGTTTGAATGTGAGTATTACCCTTCCTGGGTACCCATATATGGAGTATGGGAAATTGAACGGGATTATTGAAAGCATATCGCTTGTTCCTGACGAAGAAGGATATGTGGCGAATATTGGTTTGCCTCAAGGAATGAGAACAACTTACGGAAAGGACCTTGATTTTATCCAGGAAATCAGCGGAACTATGGAAATAATTACAGATGAAAAATCTTTCCTTTCTGGATTAATAGAACCTGTTAAATCTGTATTGAAAAACGATTAGTTAGTTTTCCACTCCCGTGTATGGGATGCAGATTAATGCAGGAAAATGCAGAAGAATGTAGTTTTATGTAGAAGAATGCATAAAATTTCTGCCCGTAAAAGGACTGAATTTCCGAACTTTGAATAAGTCTGATGATGGTGGCCCCCATCCTTCTCCCAAAAAAGAAAGGAGGTGATGTGACAAAGATAACTATGAATCAAAGATTTAGGGATAATAATCCCGGCCTTTGAAATGATAAATAAGGAAACTATGACTATGTATCATTAAAATATTTTAGTTATGAACTTAGAAATGCAAATAGATTTACATAATAGTGCCCTTTCAAAAGAGGAACTTATTGAGATTAAGGGTGGATT
>JAWLEO010000089.1:0-2812 GCA_041686075.1 Bacteroidales bacterium
TCTTTCGCAGGACAACGGGAATAATCAGCACGATAAGTAAAACCACCATGAAAATAACGACGGGCTCTGTCAGCGGTAAAGAAATATCATGCATGGTTTTCAGGTTTTAATCGCCGCCACCGGTATGGTCAGCATTTCTTCAACCGGTAATCATTGTAAATATAGTAATAACAATTTTTCCGGCCTCTACAGTCAGTGGTAAATGTACGGCTTAAATCTGTTGCCCTGAAGGCCAGTGAACATTCAAATTTGATTTGAGACAATTAAGTTATGAGTTACATCTCTTGCTTTCTCTCATTCTATCATTTTCTGGTTATGGGAGTTGACAAAAAGGATGGTTCCCAGTTCATCGTAGCCTGAAAAAATCTTTTCCTTGTGCTTCAGGGCTTCGCCCCGGAAACCTATCATTGTCAGGGCCGCATCCTTTGATTTTTCATTAATCAGATCTTTGGGATTAACATTGGCCTCTTCAATTATTATTTCAATGCTCTGTTCAGTGATTGGCAGCCTTCCTTCTTTGATAAGCTTCCTGTTGTTTTCCCTGACCTCATAATACTGATCGGGTTTGCAGATATCGAATATTTTAATTTTTGATTTTTTCCAGGAGGGATGGCCTGAGATAATAAAGCTAAGAAGGATCATCAGGTTTGCGTTATACTCGTCAGTTGATTTTATCCATACGTGTATTCCTTCCTGGAATATAATTTTCCGTTTGCAGCTGGCCAGGATACAGACGTCGAAGTTACCGGCATTGACAAGTGCGTGGTTATCCATTATTTCCTTGAGCTCTTCGGGCTTGTCCTTGCTGTACTCGAAGATAACCATATTATTTTCCATTCCTGCGATGCCGGGCAGTTGTATAGCCTGGGCAATAGCCGATGTATAGGAGGGAGAGATAATTGTATCTATATATACATGATTCTCTATATTGTCAAAGGATTTTACAAGCCTTGTTAATATCTCCTGTGCTTCTGCATGAGTCTTTTTAGAATAATAACCTTCTATCCTGTGCAGGTAAGTGCCAAATCCGTATTTGAAGGATATCCAGTTAAGTAATCTGAAAGCAGTGTCTCTCTCAAAGGAGTTTTTGGATATGCAGATGGCGCTGGGCCTCCATTCTGTAAATGTTTTATTTCCTGCTCTTTTCTGCAGGTAAACCTGTAAGTTCCTGTTAAGCTGAAATATGGAATTGGCAAAAATGGATTCAAGCCCCTGCCTGTCTTTATTATAATAATTTATATAGGCATACAGCAAAGACATAACAATTATTGCTATCAGGGCGTAGGTGGCGTTTATCTTAAACATTACCCAGAGGGATATTATAAAACCCGGAAGGGAGAAGTACCATCTTGATTTGAAGGAAGGCCTGTAGGACGGACTGGCCCCGAAATGGTTGAGGAAAGAGATGAGGCATAATGTTCCGTAGGTTACCATAAAAAACATTGAAATGATACCGGCAACAGCATTGACATTCCCCAGGGCAACAAATATCATTGCTATGCTTACTGTGATAATTGAGGCATGTACAGGTTCCCGATCCTTTTTCCGTCCGCGTGACAGCCACCAGTTAATTCCGCGTGAAGGGAAGGAACGGTCGGCTGCCAGGGCCTGCAATGTACGTGGAGCAACCATCACGGAACCCAGTGCTGATGAAATGGTTGATGCTGCCAGTCCCAATGGGATTATTACAGCTCCTCCTATTGCTATCTTACCCATCACGAACTGGTTATTGATAAGGTCATCTACGCTTGCTGAAGAGGCAAGCTTGTAGACGATGAAAAAATATATTATCAGTCCTGAGAAAGTGGCAAATGTGGTCCCCAGCGGTATTGACTTTGACGGGTCCCTGAGATCCCCCGACAATCCAACCCCGGCCGTCATCCCGGTGAATGCCGGAAAGATAATAGCGAAGACAAGGAAAAAGTTTTCTTTATTTCTGAATGCAGCTGATTCAAGGGAATAAGAGGCCTCCGATGCATGTTCTGTTGACCCCAGAAAGAAGAGGGTGATTGATACAGCAAGTATGGCTACAACAACATAGAGTGCCTTCACCCCCATGTTGGCCCCTTTTGTGAGGATAAGAAGTGCAAGTATTGTCATGGCCGGAATGGATATTACCTGCCGGGGCAGCATAATATCATATTTATCTTTCACGAAGCGGAAAAAGAAATCGAATGATTCGGTGAATGCAATAACGTAAAATGCCACGCTGATGGCCTGGGACAGGAACAGGGCAATACCAATGGTTGCCCCTATATTAAGGCCAAAGGACCTGCTTATAATAAAATATTCCCCTCCACCTTCAACCCGTTTGTTGGTTGCGATCTCAGATATTGCAAGGGCAGTTGGTATGGTTACCATATGCCCGAGAAAGATGATCAGTATAACCCCCCAGAAGCCCAGAGTGCCTACAGCATAACCAAATCGAAGGAATAATATTGCACCAAGTATGGTGGATATTGCTGTAAAAAAAACGGGAGCCGTTCCGAATCCTTTTTTCTTTTTAGTGTCCATTTTAACTTCTAGAGTTAGACAACTAATATATGCAGATTGTGATGAATATTATTATACGGGGGCATTTTTTTTGGTGATTCCCTGTGCAGGTTGTCAGGATTGACCAATGAACCCAATGATACTTTTAGTGTTTATATTGTAATTATGGTTGGGAAACAATGATAGGAATGACGTAATGATTGAAATGAACAGAAAGCAAAAATGAAAAAAATTGACAGGAGAATAATAATTATATCGGCGCTGATATTTATCGTGGCACTGTCCTTCGGGATAATGAAATTTCTTATTGCCCGGAAGG
>JAWLEO010000090.1:0-2722 GCA_041686075.1 Bacteroidales bacterium
AACTCTGCGAGTTGTCAACATTTCAACATTACATAATAATCATCATTTATGATGAAAAAAATATAAAAAGATTTGCTTTTTAACGTAGAAGTAAAAAGTTGGAGCGAATCCCGGCTTGTGTATGCCGGCTCAGGATCAACTCATAATTCATAATTAATACTTCACAATTCCTTACCGTGTCCGCCGTAGTCCCGGGCAATCGGGACGAAGGTTTAGCCTCAGCCTTAGCCTTAGCCTAAATATTTTATTCTTCCAGGTACTCAATTGCCACCTTCAGCGTGGTATCCAGTTCCTGCCAGATAGGATAAAATCCTTTATTGTCGAAGATGTTCCTTGCAATATATGACCTGATTTGAATGTCGATTATGTCACTTGATTCCTGAAGATCTTCGCGGCTTGATACCACCCCGTTTCCCCTTGCATACCGGATAAAATCTTCAAGGATGGATTGCTTTTTGAGATAATTATTGAGGTCGCTAACTTCCTGAAATTCCTGTAGTTTCTTCCTGTTGTTTTCTGTATATGTCAATGAATACCTGTAAATGAGGCCGGTGTTCCTGACTTTGGCAAAAAACATCGAAAGACCAGAGGTGTCAGCCGGCACAAAAACATCGGGCATTATCCCGCCTCCACCATATACCGTATCACCCCCGGGTGTTTCAAACTTTTGTATATCATCAAATTGAATACTGTCAATATTCTGATGCTCACCCCTCATAAATCTCTCGTTAAGGTCAGCAACATAATCTTCATAACCATTTTCGTAGGGCTTCTGTATCGAGCGCCCTGTTGGTGTGTAATACCTGGCTACCGTTAATCTCATGGCTGATCCGTCGTTGAACATTATGGGTTCCTGAACCAATCCTTTGCCAAATGAACGCCTTCCGATTATTGCACCGCGGTCATTATCCTGTATGGCGCCAGCAACTATTTCGCTGGCTGATGCACTCCATTCATCAATCAGTATTGCAAGCTTTCCTTCAAGGAAAGAACCATTTTCTGTTGAACGATATTCTTCTCTTTTCCTGGTACGGCCTTCTGTGTATACAATCAGCTTATCAGCCGGCAGAAGCTCATCTGATATTTTTATCGAAGGATCCATCACACCCCCTACATTACCCCGTAGATCAAGTATAAGCTTTCCCATATCTTTAGCTTTCATCTCATTGATGGCCTGAATAAACTCGTCATAAGTAGTCATTGAAAACCTGTTTATCTTAATGTAACCAATACTGTCATTAATCATATAGGCTACATCAACTGAATAAATAGGTATTTTATCCCTGGTTATGGTAAAGGATAAGAGATCGTCTACACCCTTCCGAAGAACTTTAATATCGACCTCTGTACCCCGTGGCCCCTTGAGCATTCCCACGATATTATCTTCGGGGATACCCTGACCCGCAATCAGTGAATCACCTACATAAATTATCTTATCACCGGGCATTAAGCCAACTTTTTCGGAAGGTCCTCCGGGGATAGTGCTTATTATTAAAACTGTATCGGTGAGCATATTAAAAGAAATACCAATGCCTTCAAAATTGCCCTGTAATTGTTCGTTGGCAGCTGTGACCTCTTTGGCAGGGATGTACACCGAGTGAGGATCAAGGTCATGAAGCATGACAGGAATAGCCGATTCAATAAGCTTGCTACGATTGACAGAATCAACATAATTTGCCTCAATGTAATTCAGTACTTTGCTTATTTTATCTGTTCTCGGTTTAACCGATAGGGGAGGCAGGGATGTCCGGCCGGGCATCTTTATTCCTATAAGAACACCTCCAATAATAGAAACGGCTATTATAAGAGGTAATATACTATTCCTGGGGCTGTTATTGTATTTCATATTCATCTTTTTCGAGGTCAACATATATTAATTCAATGCCTGCTCTTTTCAAAAGCTCGAGGCCATCAGACATCCTGTATTTTTCACTGAACACAACCCTGCGTATACCAGATTGTATGATGAGCTTTGCACATTCCATGCAGGGAGAAGTAGTAACATAAAGGGTAGAGTTCTCACTTGAATTATTTGATTTGGCCACCTTGGTTATGGCATTTGCCTCAGCATGCAATACATAAGGCTTTGTTACACCATTATCATCCTCGCATATGTTTTCAAAGCCTGCAGGGGTGCCATTATAACCGTCGGAGATTATCATTTTCCCTTTTACAATAAGGGCTCCGACATGTCTTCTTTTGCAGTATGAATTTTCAGCCCATATACCTGCCATCTTAAGATAGCGCTTATCAAACTGTTTTTGCTTGTCACCGTAAGGCCTAAGCTTCTTTTTATCACCCATGTTCTTATGTGTCAGGTCAAAAAATACGGCCATCAAAATTAGTGATATTAACATCGAAAACAAAAAAAAGAATAGGACTAAGGCTAAGAGGCTTCGCTGGCGCGAGTCTGGCTAAATGCTGGCGCAGGTCTCCAGACCTGTGCCCATGTGCCGCCGAGTTCACAGCAATCATCCCGCATGCTCGGGATTCATGCTGTTCGGTTCCAAAATTGACTAACTATGATTACTACGGATTCTCTGAGCCAATAAACGAAGGAATTCGGGTGTGCATAAATTGTAAATACTTTTGTATTGTAATATATTTCGTTCCTAATTAGTGATTGAAAGAAAACTAAGTTATTTTCAGTCTTTGATAAGAAAGCGTCAAATACAAGGCTTTCGAAGTTTTTGAAGCTAAGGAGTTTACTATTCGTAAATGA